>FR887824.1:0-19189 GCA_000432735.1 Bacteroides sp. CAG:443 | reverse complement strand
TCGGTACGGTAAAGAGCATTGATCAGGCGCTTTCGGGACAGATTGCCGGACTTTCGGCCGTCACGACTTCAGGAGCTCCGGGTTCTCCGGTGAAAATCCGTATCCGTGGTACGTCATCGCTGAATGGAACGCAGGACCCGCTTTGGGTACTCGACGGTATTCCACTGGAAGGTACCGATATTCCGAGTATGGAATCACTGAAAAATATCGACGATGTACAACAGTCGTCCATCGCCGGACTAAATCCCGCCGACATTGCGGACATCACGGTACTGAAAGATGCTGCCGCAACAGCTATTTATGGTGCGCGTGCCGCCAACGGTGTGATTGTCATTACCACCAAAAACGGTAAGGCAGGAAAGACGAAAATCAACTTCAGTACGCGTCTTACCTGGTCTCCCCAACAGAACATTGACCGGTTGAACCTGCTGAATGCATCGGAAAAGGTTGACTTAGAGTTGCAACTGATGAAAAGCAATTATGCCATGAATGCCGACAAGGGAGAAGTTTACCGTATCTTAAAGCGTTACAATGCAATTGATGCTTTCCAGAAAAATGGATGGGATGCTCTCTCGAAAGAGGCTCAGAATGACATCAACGCCTTGCGTCTGATCAATACCGACTGGAATGATATCTTATTACAGGATGCATTCAGTCAGGAATATAACTTGAGCTTGTCGGGCGGTAACGAGAAAGCGACTTACTATACGTCACTGGGATATTCAAAGGAACAGGGAAATATTCCCAACGTGTCTTCCGACCGTCTGAACCTGGTGATGAAAGCCAATTATAAGGTAAATCATATCTTGAAGTTCGGAGCTTCTGTATTCGCGAACCGTCGTAAAAACAGTTCGTATCTGGCAACCGACGGATTTACCAATCCGATGTTCTATGCCCGTATCGCCAACCCGTATCTGACTCCATACGATAAAGATGGAAATTATGTATACGACAGTGATATTCAAAGTGGAAACTCAGAGTTACTGTTCAATACTTTCGAGGAACGACAGAATACCTCGAATGAAACAACCATTAATTCGTTGTCTTCCATCTTCGATGTGGAACTTCGTTTCGACGACCGTTTCAAGATTACTTCGCAGGTGGGATTGCAGCTCGACAAGACATCGCGTGAACAGATTGCCGACCAGGAATCTTTTGCCATGCGTCTGGAACATCAGAACCGACGTAACAACGGAGTTTCTTTCCTTCCGAAGAAAGGTGGTTTCGACAAGAATTATGAAAATTCGGATTCACAGGTTACCTGGAAAACTATGGGTACATACCGCGACACGTATGCTGATATTCACGAATTCGAAATCATGGTCGGTTCGGAACTTCGTCGTACGTGGGCTACGACACTTTACTCGGTGGGCTACGGATACGACCGCCGTACCATGACCAACCAGCCGGTGGTATTCCCCAGCGAATCACAGGCTTTCCCGTTACACGCCAAGACCAATGTGGAGAATGCCTATGTATCGGCCTTCTCTACCATGTCGTACTCGCTGCTGAACCGATACACATTGGGAGGAAGTATCCGTTTCGATGGTTCTGACTTGTTTGGCGTAGACAAGAAATACCGTTACCTGCCGCTGTATTCGGTCAGTGCCTTGTGGCGTATCTCGGAAGAACCGTTTACGCAAAACGCCAAGTGGCTGGATAATCTGGTGATTCGTGCTTCGTACGGTTTGCAAGGAAACATCGACAAGAATACCTCTCCGTATCTGCTGGGTAAATACCAGTCGAATGCCAACCCTATCCTGCCGGGAAATACGGAAGACATGATTGTGGTAAACTCTGCCCCCAACGATAAGCTGCGCTGGGAAAAGACTCATTCCGTAAACGTAGGAATGGACTTTGCCGTTCTGAACCAAGCTATCAGTCTGAGCGTAGATTACTATTACCGCAAAGGAGTAGACCTGATTGGTATGCAGATACTTCCGCTGGAAACAGGATTTACCTCGACCAATATTAACTGGGCGAGCATGACGAACAAAGGTGTCGAAGTCGGATTGTCTACGCGAAACATACATACCAAATCGTTTATGTGGACGACCACTTTCAACTTTGCCTACAACCAAAACAAAGTTTTGAAAGAATCAAAACCAAAAGCTGACCTTTCGCCCAGTCGTGAAGGTTATCCGGCCGGAGCAATCTTTGCATTCCCTTATGCAGGTATAGATGAACACGGACAGATGACTTTCTACAACAAGGAAACAGGAAAAGTAGAATCAATGAAAGAGTTTTTCAGGGTAGAAGAATCTGACCTAACCACTGAGGAGCTTCGCAATAAATATGAATATATAGGAACTGCCGACTCTCCTTATACGGGAGGTTTTAACAATACCTTTACCTATAAGGCATGGGAACTGGGCATCAACTGTATTTTCAATGCCGGAGGTTATGTACGTGTACAACCCAGCTACTCGCTTACGTCATTGGACCGCGGTCAGAATACAAACCGTGATATCCTGAACCGCTGGACACCGGAAAATCCGAAAGGTACGATGCCGGCACTGGTAGATTGGCATACTGACCTCATTGCTTATCTCTTCCTCGACGGCGCAGTGAATCCGTATGCGAATTCCAGCTTGTGGGTGAAAAAACAGAACTACATGCGTATACAGAGTATCCGTCTGGGATATGAGTTACCGTTCGAGCTAATAAAGAAACTGGGAATCAGTCAGGCAACCATGGCACTGGAAGGGCGTAACCTGTTTGTATTCGGTTCGAGCTATACCAACTTTCTGGACCCGGAAACGATGGGTAACCCGTATGCACAACCCATTCCGAAATCATTTACATTCAGTCTGAATCTTAACTTTTAACTCTTAACGAACAATGAAGAAACAATATATTGGCTTGCTTTTTGCCTGTCTGACACTCTTACTGACAGGCTGCGACAAGTATCTGGATATCCAGCCTACGGGAAGTGTCATTCCTCGCACGCTGGCTGAGTATCGCGCTTTGTGGCTGAACGCCTGCACTACCGTTCCCGCCGACCGAGGACTTGCCAACATGGGTGCCGACGAAATGTTTGTAAGTAACAAAAACGATCAGGATAAATACGGAGGTATCGAACGCTGGGAAGGTACGACAACTTCTACTACTACCGTATCGTTCGACTGGGCCAACTATTACGAGGTGTTATTTTTTGCCAACTTCATTATCGAACACCACGATGAAATAACCGAAGGCAGTCAGAGCGAAATCGCTCAACTTACGGGTGAAGCTTACCTGATGCGCGCATATATGCACTTCATTCTGGTAAACCTGCACGGACAACCATATACCAAACCGGGGGCTCCGGCAACCAAGGCGATTCCGCTGAAACTGGATACTGATCTGGAAAAGCAGTTGTTCCGCAATACCGTGAGCGAAGTTTATGCCTCTGTACTGGAAGACCTGTCAAGTGCCGAAACACTGTTGAACGTAGAAAAGTGGGATGATATTACGCTCTCCTACCGCTTTACCAAAGTCTGTGTTCCGGCTATCCGCTCACGTGTTTATCTCTACATGGGCGATTGGAAAAATGCTTATGCACAGGCCGAAGAAGCTTTAAAAGTTAAAAATGAACTGGAAGACTTTAAAGTAAAAGGTTTCAAGTTGCCCAACCACTATCAGTCGGTAGAAGCAATCAACGCACTGGAATACACCCTTAACAGCAATTATCAGGGGGCCGTATCTGTACTTCCTTCATTCCTGAGCATGTATCAGGCGGGTGACCTTCGCCCGGATGCTTACTTTGCTCCGACCGATAAAGACGGAAACCGTAAATCTCAAAAGGGAGGTAACTCTGAATTCCGTTGTACCATACGTACCGGAGAGCTATACCTGAATAGTGCAGAAGCGGCGGCACAATCGGACAACCTCCCCGAAGCCCGCAAACGACTGCTGCAACTGATGGAAAAGCGTTATACAGCCGAAGCATACGCCCAGAAGAAAACCTACGTAGAAGGTCTGAGCAAAGTGGAACTGGTAAAAGAAATAGTGAATGAACGTGCCAGAGAGCTTGCCTTCGAAGGTCATCGCTGGTTCGATCTTCGCCGTACAACCCGTCCACGTATCGAAAAGACACTGAACAAACAACAATATGTGCTGGAACAAGATGATTCGCGCTATACGTTACAGATTCCCAAGGAAGCTATAGCAGCTAACCCCAATCTAAGTCATTGAAAGACAAAAATGAAGAAATGTCAAAACTAAAATGGCTGTTTCGAAATATTACTGATTGTAATCATAACACATAAAATGGTCGTATCAAACTCTGTTTCGAGTAGTGATACGACCATTTATTTTGTCTTGAAGGATGCTCCAAGTATCAGTTTATCATCTTTCTTTTACTCATGACGTTCCATTTCATTGCGGATAAACGTCGTGACATTGATTTCCTCAACCTGATTGAACTTTTGTTTGCGATACGGACAATCCGTACACAGACATTTGCCACATTTCGGACTCTCAAAAATGTTACACGGGTCCAGATGAATATTCAGTACGGCATGATCCGAATACTTATCGTTCAGTACCTCCTGCAACTGAGTTCCGATACGATGACCTTGATCAATGTTATAGTACCAGGGGATAGTCAGGTCACAATCCATATACAGAGAAGTTCCCGATTTTAAAACCTTTACGTTATGAATATCAATCCATTCCGGTTTTCGGTTATGGTTCAATGTATCGGCAAGATCTTTCAACAAATTGATATCCGCTCTATCCAGTAAGTTGTCCGTCGTCTTTCTCAGAATAGAAATTCCGGTTATGATGATGATAGACCCAAAGATAAGTGCCATGGCACTATCTATCCAGGTAATCTTTGTAAAATAAAGGAGAATCAATCCTACTACCAAACCAATCGTAGAATAAGTATCCGACTGCAAATGCTTTCCTCCTGCCACCAGTGCAATGGAATTATACTTCTTTCCGATATGTATGCTATACCATCCCATCAGGTAATTCAGTACTCCCGATATAGCAATGATATAAATACCAATATCCACTTTCTGAATTTCATCAGGTACAAGCAATCGTTTGATGGCCTCATAAATAATCATTCCTCCGGCAATTGAAATCAATATACCTTCGATAGAAGCCGATATCAGCTCAATTTTGCCATGCCCGAAAGGATGATCGGTATCCCGGGGCTTTTCCGACAAGCACAAGCTGAACAAGCTTATTGTTCCGGCTGCCACATTGACAATACTTTCCATAGCATCCGTCAGCACACCCACAGAGTTAGTCAGGTAATACGCCAAAAACTTCCCCACCAGAATCAATACTGATACCATCAGTATGTTTCGCTGGACTTTTTGCTTTAGTTTATTCTCTGTTAGTTCCATAATCCTCAAAAAATTGAAGTTCGAAAATGAGGTGACGAAAGTACAACTTATTTTTAATCCGACAAAAGCATGACGACTTAAAGTCAATCTAAATTTCAAGATATTGCAATTCGTCACATACAAAACTGAAAACTACCACATTAAATTACAAATTATAAGAAAAAGAACGTATATAAAAACATTTATTCATATTCAAACAAACAACACCGTGGTTAAACGACTGCTGTAGTACGTCCGTTGGAAGGCATCAGTCTATACGATTTACCCCCTGTCGAAACTGTTCACACAGTCTGACAGAGGGTAACGATAATCTTTAAAAATGTATTATGAAAATTCTTTTAAATCAAGAATCCCAATAAGATACCAGCCGCAACAGCCGAACCAATTACTCCGGCTACATTCGGACCCATAGCATGCATCAACAGATAATTGGTCGGATCATATTCCAATCCCACAACCTGCGAAATACGTGCCGAGTCGGGAACAGCAGATACTCCCGCATTACCGATAAGCGGATTAATCTTATTATCTTTCTTCAAAACCAGATTGAATATCTTAACGAAAATCACTCCTGAAGCAGTAGCAATGAAGAATGACAAGGCTCCCAAAATGAAAATCTTAATGGAATCCCAAGTCAAGAATTCAGATGCCTGAGTAGAAGCTCCTACGGTAAGTCCCAGTAAAATAGTAATTGTATCAATCAGCGGACCGCGGGCCGTTTCAGCCAGACGGCGAGTCACACCACTTTCTTTCAGCAGATTACCGAAGAACAGCATACCCAGCAACGGCAGACCGGAAGGAACCAGGAAACAAGTCAGCAACAGACCGATGATAGGGAACATCACCTTTTCGGTATGTGATACGGCACGAGGAGCTTTCATACGGATAAGACGTTCCTTTTTGGTTGTAAGCAATCGCATGACAGGTGGCTGTATCACAGGCACAAGAGCCATATACGAATAAGCAGAAACCGCAATTGCTCCCATCAGGTTAGGTGCCAGCTTCGATGACAGGAAGATAGCCGTCGGGCCATCGGCACCACCGATAATACCAATAGCAGCAGCCTGCATCGGATCGAAACCTATTTCCAGCGCAATCATATACGCACCGAAGATACCAAACTGTGCAGCCGCACCAATCAGCATCAGTTTCGGATTCGAAATCAGAGCCGAGAAGTCCGTCATGGCTCCAATACCTAAAAAGATAAGCGGCGGATACCACCCGGAAGTCACTCCCTGATACAAGATATTAAGCACTGAGCCTTCCTCGTAGATACCTACTTTCAGTCCGGCTTCCATATTGAACGGAATATTACCGATAAGTATACCGAATCCGATAGGAATCAGCAACATCGGCTCGAATTCCTTGGCAACAGCAAGATAAATGAACACAATACCTATCAGGATCATGATAAGATGTCCTGGAGTAGCATTATAAAAACCGGTATAGGTCCAGAAATCTGCCAGGTTATTTTGTAAGAAACTACTAAACTCTCCCATATTATTCGATGATTATAAGGTCTGTACCTTCAAGAATTGATTCTCCCTTGCTCACTTTGATAGAAGTAACTTTACCATCGCGATCTGCTTTGATATCGTTTTCCATCTTCATAGCTTCCAGAATGAGCAATGTCTGTCCGCGTTTCACCATATCGCCTTCCTTTACCTTGATTTCGAGGATAACTCCCGGCAGCGGTGATTTGATGCCGGCCTTGCTTCCTACACTTGCCGGACGGGTTACAGCAGCAGGAGGAGCGGCTGGAGAAGTCGAAGCCGTACGTACTACCGGTTTAATTTTCGGCTTATTCTGCTTCTCTAGTTCTACGGTATAAGGCGTGCCGTTTACTTCCACACGCACATTGTTGTCTTCTATGTCTCCCACGGTTACTTTATACAAGTTTCCGTTAATTTTATATCTATATTCTTTCATGGTTCTTTACGTATTAAGATGATTATTTCTTATGTGGAGTTTCACGCAACGTATAAATCTTCGAACTCCACGGAGAATAGCTGCGTTTCACACGACTGATAGTCAAAATGGTTTCTTCTACATCGTGATCGGCTCCCTGAGCTTCATGCAAGGCCATCGTAATGGCAGCAATGACTTCACCCGGCGCTTCACCCAAACCTTTTTCCTTGGCCTCCTGCTTGTCGGTAATGTTATGCGCAATCATAGCATTACGTTTGCGTAACTTAATAGCCGCTTTACCAATCAACTTAAAGCAGATATAAAGCAATATCAGTCCTAAAAACACAACACTCATAGCCGAAATAGCCATACCGATACCTACCGGATCGTGCTGTTCGAACTTATCCATCTTAGGATTACTTTCTATCGTCTGGTTGTTTGTGCTGGGAGTCACATACTTCTCTGCACTGGCTCCTTTCACTTCCCATTCTTCCGAAGCATCCCCTACACGGGCATACGACTGGTCGGCTGCCAGTATACCTGCCGGCACGGTTATCTGATCGAGCAATTTCTTACCGGAATCGTACAAACCAATCCAGTTGGCGTTAGTCTTGCTTAAGACAAAATTAGTGTGGAAAGTACCTCGTCTGGGATTTCCATCGGCCCAGAAGAGTGTATGCTGACGAGGCTTGATGCTGGTCAGTACATCCCCTTTCGGAATAAAATATGTAGCTGTATCTCCCGGCTCACTGCTTACCTTCAGCAAACATCCGGCAAGATCGGCCGTGCTATATGCTCTATTGAATATTTCAATCCAGCCGCTATGTACGCCGTAGTCATCCTGAAAGTTACTCTGGTTATCTACCAGCACTTCATTGATGACCAGCTTACTGTTCGACTTCGTTTCTGTACAAGCAGTGAAACCGACCAGTAACAGCAGAGAAAGAAATATTCCTATTCTGTTTTTTCTCATAGATTTCTTAAATTGAAGTTAATAATCGAATAGTCCACGAATTACAATGGAATATTTCCGTGTTTCTTAGCCGGATTTGTCAGTTTCTTGGTCTGCAACTGCTGCAAGGCACGAATAATACGGAAGCGTGTATTACGCGGTTCTATCACATCGTCGATATAGCCATATTTTGCAGCATTGTACGGATTGGCAAACAGTTTGGTATATTCAGCTTCTTTCTCGGCCATGAATGCTTTCGGATCGGCAGCTTCTTTTGCTTCCTTGGCATACAGTACTTCTACTGCTCCCGCTCCACCCATTACGGCAATTTCAGCAGTCGGCCATGCATAGTTCATATCTCCACGCAACTGCTTACAGCTCATCACAATATGTGAACCACCATACGACTTACGCAGTGTTACTGTCACCTTAGGTACAGTAGCTTCGCCATACGCATAAAGCAGTTTAGCTCCGTGCAAGATAACCGCATTGTATTCCTGTCCCGTACCCGGAAGGAATCCCGGAACATCCACCAGTGAAACAATAGGAATATTGAAAGCATCGCAGAAACGAACGAAACGTGCGCCCTTACGAGAAGAATTACAATCCAATACACCTGCCAGGAACTTCGGCTGATTGGCCACGATACCTACCGACTGACCATTGAAACGTGCAAAACCCACAATGATATTCTTGGCAAAATCGCGCTGTACTTCGAGGAACTCTCCGTTATCGACAATCGCTCCAATCACCTCATACATATCGTAAGCCTTGTTCGGGCTATCCGGAATAATCTCATTCAATGAATCTTCCAAACGGTCGATCGGATCTGTGCAGTCTACATACGGCGGTTCTTCCAGGTTATTCTGAGGAATATAACTCAACAACTTACGAATCAATGCCAGTCCCTCTTCCTCGGTAGCAGCCGTAAAGTGAGTCACGCCCGAACGAGTAGAATGCACGCTTGCACCTCCCAAGTCCTCTTGTGAAACATCTTCTCCGGTCACAGTCTTTACCACCTTCGGACCTGTAAGGAACATATACGAAGTACCTTCCATCATCAATGTAAAGTCTGTCAGTGCAGGAGAATATACCGCACCTCCGGCACACGGACCAAAGATACCTGAAATCTGCGGTATCACACCCGAAGCCAGGATATTACGCTGGAAGATTTCAGCATATCCAGCCAAAGCATTGATACCTTCCTGAATACGCGCACCTCCCGAGTCATTCAGTCCGATACATGGAGCTCCCATTTTCATGGCCATATCCATCACCTTACAAATCTTCTGTGACATTGTTTCCGACAATGAACCGGCCGATACGGTAAAATCCTGTGCAAAGACATATACCAGTCGTCCTTCAATCGTTCCATATCCGGTAACGACACCATCGCCCAGATAATGTTTCTTATCCATGCCAAAATTGGTGCAACGATGTTTTACGAACATATCCATCTCTTCGAAGCTACCTTCGTCGAGCAGCATGGCAATACGTTCGCGTGCTGTATATTTCCCTTTAGCGTGTTGCTTTTCGATAGCTTTCTCACCACCTCCCAAACGTGCCTGGGCACGTAGTTCAATAAGCTCTTTTACTTTTTCAAGTTGGTTACTCATGGTACTAGAAATTTATAAATTAGTAAATGACAACATCCAACGGCGGACATTTTTTCGCTTAAAAGCAACAAAGTGACGAAGAATCCTGCACCCACTCAATGAATGTTTACAAAATTCTCCGCCACTTCTCTATACCGAATGACAACAAACGGCCAATGTCCTCACCATTTCCTTCATTGTCCGTTATTATTTTTCACAAAGTTCGGTTAATACCCCCATCGTTGATTTTGGATGAAGAAACGCTATATTCAAGCCTTCCGCACCTTTGCGAGGAGCTTTGTCGATCAGACGAATACCGTTTGTTTCTGCTTCGGCTAGTGCGTTTGCCACACCATCCTCCACCGCAAATGCTACATGATGAACTCCCATTCCTCTGTTTTCAATGAATTTGGCAATCGTACTATCCGGTCCTGTAGGTTCCAGCAATTCAATTTTCGTTTCACCACATTTCAAAAAAGCGGTCTTTACTTTCTGGTCTTCTACAGTTTCTATATTGTAACATTTCAATCCGAGTACATTTTCATAATAAGGAAGGGCTTCTTCGATGCTTTTCACCGCAATACCCAAATGTTCGATGTGAGAAATTTTCATAATCAAGTTGTTTTTAATGGTATTAAAATCTAAAGTTGGTTCATATCAACTGCACAAAGAAAACAAAAATGTGCAGAATAAAGAAATATTTCTCTATTTTATTTTCTCTGCAAACTCTTTTTTTAGTTTATTTTTTATTTTACACAAATCACCATTGTCAGAAATATTCCATTTTCTCCACTAGCCTCTTTTGCAAACTGCCTTCTCTACAACAAAGCCTGTTACTCAAGATTTTAAAATGCTGTCTATCAAAGTAATTTCTTCGTCACAGAAAGAAGTATTATTCAACGCTTTCAAATTATCGTCAATCTGTTTTACCGAACTGGCACCAATAATGACCGATGTAACCATCTGGTCCTTCAACAGCCAAGCCAGCGCCATTTCGGCCAAAGTCTGTTCGCGACGTAAGGCAACTTCGTTCAATGACTTTATTTTCCGAAGCACCTCATCCGTCAGAGCTTCTTTCTTGAGATTTCCTCCCCGTGCGATACGAGAATCTTCGGGTATACCATTCAGATAACGGTCCGTAAGCAGTCCCTGCGCCAAAGGCGAAAAGGCAACAAAGCCACTGCCCTCGTTATAAGCTTGTTCCAAAATCCCCTTTTCCTCCACCTCATGGTTAAACATATTGTAGCATCCCTGATAAAGCAGGCACGGCACGTGGTTATCTGCCAGATAACGATAGGCCGTAGCGGCAGCCTCCCGAGGATATTTTGAGATACCTACATACAAAGCCTTCCCCTGACGGACCATATCGACCAATGTCTGCAACGTTTCTTCCAGTGGGGTTTCCGGATCGTAGCGATGACTGTAAAAGATATCCACATAATCCAGATTCATCCGCCTCAAGCTCTGGTCAAGACTTGCCATCAGGTGCTTACGCGAATTCCATATACCATAAGGACCTTCCCACATATCATGTCCCGCCTTTGTAGAAATAAACAGTTCATCACGATAGGGAGCCATCGATTTCTTCATAATCTGCCCGAATGTTTCTTCCGCCGAACCATAAGACGGACCATAATTATTAGCCAGGTCGATGTAAGTAATGCCACGATCGAATGCATAATGTATCTTTTTCTGACTATCGGCCAAAGTATCCACATCACCAAAATTATGCCAAAGTCCCAGAGATATTTCAGGAAGCAAAATACCACTCTTACCCGCTCTACGATATTTCATACCACTCTCGTAACGGTTGGGAGCCGCACTATAAACAGGATCAATCATAACAATATATATTTAGATTAGACATAAATACGAATAAGCAGACGATTCAGCCAGTTCCACCTTACTTTAAACCAGCGACGTGTACTTAACTGCTTTCCACCGAAACGCAAAATAAAATCGCGATAACTGAATTTCCGGAAAGGCAATCCTGCTTCAATAAACTCAAAATGCTCATATCCATGTTCCCGGGCATAAATCATCGCCTTCCACACAGCAAGTACTCCCGGATAGAGCAAGGGATAACTCTTGCGCATTCCTGCCGAAAACATTAGATAAGCAGTATCATCGGAAAACAGGCACACCGATCCCCCTATCACTTTTTCCTTATGACAGATAACAAAGATTTTACCCTTCCCCCCAAGAGAAGATTGTTCGGCAAAAGATGCAAAAAAGCGGAAATCAGGAAGATAACGATGTATTTTAGCAGAATAATATTTCTTGAGCATTGCGAAGAAAGCCTTTACCGTTTCTGGATCAGAAGCAATCTCCATAGAAGCTCCATTCTTGAGACCTCTGGCAATCTGACGTTTACGAGATGAGCTCATCCACTTGTCAAGCTGTTCATGATGTATCGAATTACGGACTCGCAACCACCGTACTGGGAAATAGCCATTCCTCCGGAAATACCGGTAACCAAACAAGGGCTCTTCCAGATTACGAAACTCCAGCAAAAACGAAGACTCCTTGTAACGGAGTGTAAAATACGTCAGCAATTCATCAAAAATTTCCTCCCGGCTGTGCTTCGACTTAAAATACTCTCCTGTACCATAAACATACGTTTTATTCGTAAAACCCAGCAAGCGAAAATTACGCCGTGTAACACACAACAACTTTCCAATCGGCCTGTCATCTTCGGAAGCAACCAGCAACACCGGACGATACCCGGGTGTTTGCTCCAATATCCGAAACAACTCCGTAGAATGAAAGACATTCGTTCCCGGCAAATCGGGAATGTCTTTTGCGTGTTCGTATGTAGTCAACCTGATAGCCATGGTATCGCAAATTTATGATTTTTTTTGAGCATTACGAGTTTAAAGATTATATTTGTCGTGTTAAAAACGATATTTTATGAAGAGTTTCAGCGAATTGATAAAGCAACGGCGCAGCATGCGCAAGTTTACAGACGAAGAACTGACACAGGAAGAAGTGGTAACCCTGCTGAAAGCAGCCCTCATGTCGCCCTCCTCCAAACGAAGTAACTGCTGGCAGTTCATAGCCGTAGATGACAAAGAAACACTCGACAAGCTGTCACGTTGCAAAGAAACAGGTTCCTCTTTCCTGAAAGACGCTCCACTCGCCATCGTTGTACTGGCAGACCCGCTCGCCAGCGACGTATGGATAGAAGATGCGGCCATTGCTTCCCTGATGATTCAACTGCAAGCCGAAGACTTAGGACTCGGAAGCTGCTGGATACAAGTACGCGAACGATATAATGCCGCAGGCATGTCTTCCGACGAATACGTACACGGCATACTCGACATTCCCCTGCAACTTCAGGTATTGTCCATCATCGCCATCGGACACAAAGGAATGGAACGCAAGCCGTTCGACGAGTCCCATCTGTTATGGGAAAAAGTACACATCAATAAATACGGAGGAGAATAAACGTGACAACGAAAGCATCGAACCATAAAGATACCTATCGTGCTACAGCCGTCTTTCTGGCTCTGATGGGCATCCTTTATCTTGCCGACCGCCTGATAGGCTTCTCGGCTCACGGATTACCATGGATCATGCAGAAAGATACCATGCTGCTTTATGCTGCCGTCATTTTTCTCTGGTTTAAATCGGACAAATCGGTAGGCATTATTCTGGCCGGAATCTGGCTCATCCAGAACATCAACCTTGTTGTTTCCCTGCTAGGCCAGATGTCAGGCTATCTGCTTCCCGCAGCCTTGCTGCTGATTGGAGTATTACTCTACTGGTTGTCGTCACGGTAATTTACCGACATCTAAAAACACTTTCCAATGAATATAAAAAATATCATTATCATAGGAGCCGGAAATGTAGCAACTCATCTTGCTATCACCTTACAAAAGGCCGGTTACAACATCCTTCAGGTATTCAGCCGTACCGAAGCCTCCGCTTCCACGCTGGCAACCAGACTAGGATGTCCCTATACAACCGACATCGATAAAGTAAGCTCTGAAGGAGAACTATACATCGTATCGGTAAAAGATTCTGCCCTGGACAGCCTGCTTGCACCACTTACCCGGCGCGCTCCACAAGCCCTATTCGTACATACCGCAGGCAGCGTTCCCATGAACATCTGGCAAGGACAAGCCCAACGCTACGGTGTGCTCTACCCGATGCAGACCTTCAGCAAACAACGTCCGGTTGACTTCCACGAAGTTTCCTTCTTTACAGAAGCCAATACACAAGACGACCTGAAAGCTTTGAACGGAATCGCCCTGAGCCTAGGCAGTAAAGCATACGAAGCCTCATCGGAACAACGCCGATACCTGCACATAGCAGCCGTCTTTGCCTGCAACTTTACCAATCACATGTATGCCATAGCCGATCACTTATTATCGGCTCACGGACTGCCTTTCGAAGCTATGCTTCCGCTTATCGACGAAACAGCCCGCAAAGTTCATGAACTTTCTCCTGTTTCCGCCCAGACCGGACCGGCACAACGCTACGATGAAAACGTTATCAACCGCCATCTGGAAATGCTGCAAAGCGAACCTCGTCTGGCAACGATATACGAACAAATAAGCAAAGACATTCACGAATATACAAGTAACCTAAAAGAAAACTTATGATAAATTACGATCTTACCAAAATACGCGCACTGGTATTCGACGTAGACGGCGTACTAAGTGCCGAAACCATCACCTTGCATCCCAACGGAGAACCGATGCGTACAGTCAACATAAAAGACGGATACGCCCTACAGCTGGCAGTAAAATGCGGATTGCACGTAGCCATCATTACGGGAGGAAAGACAGAATCCGTACGCAAACGCTACGAAGGATTAGGCATAACAGACATCTATATGGGTGCTGCTGTCAAGACGAAAGAGTTTGCCGAACTGCTGTCGAAATACAATCTGAAACCTGAAGAGGTACTCTACATGGGCGATGATATTCCCGACTATGAAGTATTGCGTCTAGCAGGTCTTCCCTGTTGTCCGGCTGATGCCGCACCAGAGATAAAAGCCATCTGTACCTACATCTCACACCGGAACGGAGGTTACGGATGCGGACGTGACGTGGTAGAACAAGTACTGCGTGCACAAGGCAAATGGATGTCACACGAAGCCGCCTTCGGCTGGTAAGAAAGAAAGGAACACTATGCTCGATAATCTGAAAAAGTACAAAATCAAACTTGCCTCCAACTCTCCCCGCCGCAGAGAACTGTTATCCGGCTTGGGAATAGACTACGAAGTAAAACTTCTGCCAGGCATAGACGAAACCTACCCTTCCACCTTGACAGGCGAAGAAATTCCTGTCTACATAGCCCGGGAAAAAGCAGATGCCTACCGTCCCTCCATGCAACCGGACGAACTGATTATCACAGCCGACACGATAGTTTACATTGATGGTGAGGTACTGGGAAAGCCCAAAGACGAAACCGAAGCCATCGGCATGCTGCAAAAGCTGTCAGGACGTTCACATCAGGTCATTACCGGAGTATGCCTTACCACGACCGAATTTCAGAAATCCTTCGCTTCGGTAACGGAAGTTACTTTCGACCAACTGAGTGAAGAAGACATCCGTTTTTATGTAGAGCACTATCATCCGATGGACAAGGCAGGATCGTACGGCGTACAAGAGTGGATAGGCTTTATCGGAGTAACGGGATTAAAAGGATCCTACTTTAACGTCATGGGACTCCCCGTACAACGACTACATCAAGAACTCAGGAAACTATAATACTCCATATACTACAGAAGCAGCCTCATTATACCAACGAAGCTGCTTCTTTTCCATGAGTCAACTCATGGCCAAACCAACCTATAAAAACAATGCACCAAGTGCACCTTAATACAACATAGAGTCTTTCTTGAAAACATCAGGAGTGATACAGCATATACTTCAGTCGTTTTCTTCCGTAAAAAATCCGGCTCTTCACCAAACTTATGGATATTCCCATCTTATCGGCTATTTCCTGATATTTGAATCCAGCCAACCTCATCAGGATCATCACACGAAAATCATCAGGAAGTCTGTCTATCATTTTATAGATTTCCTCTAAGCTATAATTTTCATCGATTCCGCTATCCATAGTACGATCTATTTCAGCACAAACACCACTATCCGTAATATGCTGACACAGACAATAGTTTTTTGATTTACAAATATTGACAAAGGTATTATGCATGATCGTATACAGCCATCCTTTGAAGTTCACATTCTCATTATATTTATCTTTATTTTCGAGTGCCTTCAATAACGTTTCCTGAATCAAGTCTTCAGCATCTTCTTTTGCAGGAAACATCAGAAGGGCATAACTCAGAAGCTTCTCACGAAAAGTAATCAGCTCCCTGTCGAAGTCAACAGTATCCATTTTCGTTTTTCTTAAAAAGTAGCCTGCCGGCTAATCCATATTCTCTTCTATTTTACTCCAATGGTAACTGTCTCTTCCATTCTTTGACAAGCATACGCAACAATTCGACCAAAAAAATCACTTACATGTACTTCATCGACATATAAATCGAGCACTAAAGACTGCAACACAGGATATTCGGTATTCCGGACGAAAGCCATAAAATCATTCACTTGCTTGTGAAAATACTGTTCATGTTCGAATAAACTATCCAATGCCACGACAGGACTCTGCCATTGTTCCGTACCGAACACTAAGCTCTGTATATCCACAGTTGCACCTTCCCGCAGCAAAAAGGCCGCCAACTTTTGCATTCTCTCGGCCTTCTTTTTACTCTGCGTTTTCAACCATAACGCCAGCACCGGCAAATCTTGCTTTTCAAAATACACTTGCAGTGCAATATACATATTAGCAGACCACAATTCTGTATTCAGTTGCTCATTGACAACTGTCTCTATCTTCTTATCCATCTTCTTTCTTTTTAATCAGTTTCAATTTCCACAGACACACTGCCAAATAAATCCGCGCTTTAATGACATTATATCACAAGTGGTATATCAAAACAGACAAAATATCAATTTCTTTTTCGATGAGTTCCATTTTTTTCATTACACTTTCCAACTCATCGGTACATAATAACTCTCTAACTTCACCTATTTCTTTCAATGTACGATAGATTATATCCCATATCTCACCCTCGGTATGGCAAGCTTCGTCATAATCCATAATCGACAAGCGGATGAATACGGAAAGAAGGATGGCACATAATTTGTAATTTACATGCTACCACATACAAAACAACAAAAATGCAGGAAAAAAGAATCCAATAACAAGAATAGTAACCCTCAGCAAACGAAACAAAGGTTAAATTACCGCTTCCACAGTTGTTTAGTTTAAGTGCTTTCATACATATAAAATATGTCAGCTTGCTTCCCCTTGAAGCTGTTTTTATAAAAGTTAAAGCGTGGGGAACTTTAGTATTACCTGTTCAGAAGTATCCCCATACTTGATAACCGAGCAATACATAAAGCCCCACGCCTATATACATACATATTGCTCAAAACAGCATATACGATAGCCCGTGGAGCGTTTTTGTATTATCCTTGTTATCGTTATGAAATTGGGGATTTCCTGAACTTCGGATAATGCCTAAAACGCTTCTAATACTTTCTTTTTCTTCTAAGAGTAAGACAAATATACGAATTTTTTCATTTGCACCGAAAAACAGAACAATTATTTTCATTGACAAGGCTAAAAAGTGCAAAAAGTAAGGATATTTCATTACAAAATGTTGGGTGAGAAAATGAAATAAAATGTTACACAATAACGTATCTTCATATCTCATATATAGATTTAGATTTTTATTCCACAAGGTACGATTAAAAGCCGCTACCGGGCGTACCCACTACCCATGTGCCACGAAAATTTTAATTCCATAAAGTACGATTAAAAGTATACCAGCAACTTTTGAAACAATTCCCGTAGATCCATTTTAATTCCATAAGGTATGATTAATAGAACCCCAGGATGGTGACATCGTTGTGGCTTTCATCGAATTTTAATTCCATAAGGTATGATTAAAAGCTTTGGCAGAATATATACGTTCGTCGTGGACTTTATTTCAATTCCATAAGGTACGATTAAAAGGCTGTTACAGCAAGTGTTATCCATCCTAAAGGATATTTCAATTCCATAAGGTACGATTAAAAGAAGGGTGAATTCAAGGAAAGCCCTTATGTAGGTGTATTTCAATTCCATAAGGTACGATTAAAAGTTCAATTCTGTTTCATACGACAAATCTGGGTTATATTTCAATTCCATAAGGTACGATTAAAAGTGTAGACTTCGACTGAGTTAACGTAGAGCAACAAAATTTCAATTCCATAAGGTACGATTAAAAGAGACACAATCGCTAAAATGGATCAGGCACGAAAGCAATTTCAATTCCATAAGGTACGATTAAAAGTCAGGCTACCGACGAACCTCAGACTACAGGAGCCGATTTCAATTCCATAAGGTACGATTAAAAGATAAAGCGTTCCAACCATCAATTACATCACTCTGAAATTTCAATTCCATAAGGTACGATTAAAAGGAACGTAATACAAAAAGTTAATAGGGCGTGACTGATTTCAATTCCATAAGGTACGATTAAAAGTCGCCGTATACTTCTATATACTTTTTCTTCATATATTTCAATTCCATAAGGTACGATTAAAAGATTGTGGATGGCGTAGGTATTAACATTAGTCCAAATTTCAATTCCATAAGGTACGATTAAAAGTTATTTTTATTTTATTTTCTTTGTCGCAGATTCCGTATTTCAATTCCATAAGGTACGATTAAAAGTACGCTCAGCGATTTCGTCAAGTGTTGTGCTTCCTTATTTCAATTCCATAAGGTACGATTAAAAGCGCCCTTGTAAGAACCTAAGATTAAAGCCTGGTTCATTTCAATTCCATAAGGTACGATTAAAAGGAATTTGACAAGACAGCACAATCGGACATTAATATTTATTTCAATTCCATAAGGTACGATTAAAAGCAATCAGGTGTGACATACTGTTCATTAGTTGTCTTATTTCAATTCCATAAGGTACGATTAAAAGATCACACCGTGCGGTAGATCGTATGCTGGTTTTATATTTCAATTCCATAAGGTACGATTAAAAGACAAATTTCGATACTTCAGCGTAAGGGTATATGTCATTTCAATTCCATAAGGTACGATTAAAAGAGGGCGGGCGTGGTTGTAATCCATTTCTTGAGGCGAGATTTCAATTCCATAAGGTACGATTAAAAGTCTTCTGTTTCTTAGGGTTTGACATCGGTTCTGTATTTCAATTCCATAAGGTACGATTAAAAGTCCGGGTGCATTTTGGCCATTTCCTTGAAATAATAGGCTTATTTCAATTCCATAAGGTACGATTAAAAGCATGGGGGTTATCTGGCCGTTGCGTTGTATGTAGTAGATTTCAATTCCATAAGGTACGATTAAAA
>FR887823.1:32205-32959 GCA_000432735.1 Bacteroides sp. CAG:443 | reverse complement strand
GAAACGACAGAGGCCATCTCAATTCATTTTGAGACGGCCTCTCATTCTGCAATATATTTTTATTAATTAGCAGCAGAATCTTTAGCAGCAGGAGCAGCAGGCTGATCTGTCGCAGCATCCGACTGAGGAGCAGCAAATCCTGCAGGAGCATTCAACGGATTTGTCTTCTGTTCTTTTACAGCCTGATCCATAATAACAGATGAACCTTCATGAGCACTAGGAATTACATAAGCAGTTGCAATACTTACTACAACCATAAAAATAGCTAATCCCCAAGTCAGTTTTTCAATGAAATCTGTTGTTTTGCGAACGCCCATAATCTGATTTGAAGCAGCAAAACTAGAAGAAAGTCCTCCTCCTTTAGAATTCTGTATCAATACGACAAAGCACATCAATACAGCTGCAAGTACGATTAATCCAACAAATAATAAATACATTTTCTTTTATTTTGATTTAGCGTTAATAATCAGTTTTTCCAAAAATCTTATTTGGTCTGCAAAGTAAGCATTTTTTTTTGGATATTTCAAATTTAATTTTTTAATAATTTCAAGTGCTTTATCATATCTTTGCTGTTTCACGTAGATTTTTGCCAGTGTTTCGGTAAAATAGCTTTCATCCAAATCATTATCTTGCTCTTCAATTCCCCGCTGCGAAACGGAGGATTCTTCTTCCGTTTTGTCTGTTTTCCGTAAATCATCAGATTCTGTTATTTCTGTAGTCGATAAATTTCCCTTCACAAGGTGCTCTTCCGAAG
>FR887823.1:30546-32176 GCA_000432735.1 Bacteroides sp. CAG:443 | reverse complement strand
GCTCTTCCGAAGGATCTGTGGCTGGCAAGTTTACTTCCTCTGAATCAGAATCCTTAACCTTGTCGTCCAAATTATCTTCAGGCTCTTGAAGCAAAGGATCTGCTGGAACAGAGGTGGGGGCTGACACTTCTTTTGACTTTTCAATAAAACTGTCAATCAGTTCTTGACCCTTCATCAGCGGTTTATCGGACACTTCATCCGGTTCTTGCAGCAAAATAGAAGTATAGTCAACACTAACCTCCGCAGGCAAAGGCAACTCCATAGCGGGTTCTTCCGACAAATCGGACAAAAAACGGTCTATCAAATCCAGTGTCCGATCGGATGATGCTTTTCCTTCTGGTCGTTCTTTTTCTGAAGCATGTTGTTTGATAACCAACCGTTCCCCTTCGATATAATAAAAAAGTACACTTAAATCGGATATGTACAATGCACTTTTCCGTAGTTCTTCCTTAAAGCTACTATCTTGCAACAAGAACAAATTCTTAAGATAAAGCAAACGGACTGTCTGAAAATAAGGATAACGAGCCAACAAGCCCCTTAACTCGGATAAGCTATCCTTATTCAAGTATTCTGGATGCCGTATCCATTCATATAAACGTTGCTGAATCATTTCCCGAATAAATTACCAGTTCGCTACAGTAGCGTTGAATATTTGCTCTACAATTTCATCAATCATCTGATTAACTAGATCTTCCTGTACACTGGCCAGCTGCTGACTAGCGTTATACTCACGACTGGCAGAGAACTGCTGTTCAAAATCTTCCGCATGGTTGGTATTGTTAACAAAGCGAACATTAACCGTCATTCGCAATTCTGCCATTGTAGAATAACCATCCGAACCAACACCTTTGTTATATGCATCATAATTGGTAATCTCACCCGAGAGTTCCAAATCTCCTCCTTGCTTAATTTGTTTCAGACGAGTCTGCTGCATATATATATCTTGCAAGGCTGTGTTAAACATAGACTCCATGGGACCCCAAACAAATGCAGCTGAACGGTTTGGAAAGTTTTCGAAAGAAATGGTCTTCACCTTATCATAATTGATTGAAGCGCCATTGAATTTATACGATATAGTGCATGCGGTCAATATGCAAACAGCCACCGACAATATAGAAACCAGTTTATAATATTTTTTAATCAAGCCCATATTCCTTTATTTTACGATAGAGCGTACGCTCTGATATTTTTAAATCATTTGCTGCATTCTTACGTTTTCCATGGTGACGTTCCAACGCTTTCCGGATCATTTCTTTTTCAACCTCATCCAATGAAAGATTCTCTTCTACATATTCCGCAGTATCCTGTACTTCAGGAACTTCTTCAGGAGTGCTCACTTTGACCGGAGTTATATGATTAACCGCCGGAACAGAGGTATTAACCACAGGCATAGAAGTCATCACAACAGGAGGTTCCTGTACCACTCCAACCGAATCTTGTAAATAATGAACAGGAGGAGTATCTGCCGAATGAGCAACCTGAGAGCCTCCTCTCTCTGCCATAATATCATGTACCAACTTCTTCAACTCGGTCACATCCCGGCGCATATCGAACAAAACTTGATAAAGAATTTCACGCTCACTTTCAAAACTCTTTCCGTTCGATGCACTCTTTCCCCCTAATAGAGCGG
>FR887823.1:0-30528 GCA_000432735.1 Bacteroides sp. CAG:443 | reverse complement strand
ACTCTTTCCCCCTAATAGAGCGGGAAAACGAGAAGCTGGTTGAGCCGGCAAATAGCCTTGTAGGATATCAGCCGTAATATCACGATTGGTTTCAATAATAGAGATTTGTTCTGTTATATTCTTTAACTGACGGATATTTCCTGGCCACGAATAAGAAACAAGCATACGCTTTGCATCGTCAGTCAACTGAATGGCTGGCATATGATACTTTTCGGCAAAGTCGGAAGCAAATTTACGAAACAACAATGCGATATCATCGGGACGTTCACGCAAAGGAGGTACCTTAATTGGAACTGTATTCAAACGATAATACAAATCTTCACGAAAACGTCCTTCTGCAATGGCATCCGCAAAATTGACGTTAGTAGCGGCAACTATGCGTACATCCGTTTTCTGTACTTTTGATGATCCCACCTTAATATATTCACCCGATTCAAGTACACGAAGCAAGCGAGCCTGTGTAGACAAAGGAAGCTCACCTACCTCATCTAGAAAGATTGTACCTCCATTGGCTTCTGCAAAATAACCATTACGGTCACTGATAGCTCCAGTAAAAGCTCCCTTTTCATGCCCAAAAAGCTCTGAATCGATTGTCCCTTCAGGTATTGCTCCGCAGTTTACTGCTATATAAGGCCCATGCTTTCGACGGCTAAACTGATGAATAATCTGGGGAAAACTCTCCTTACCGACTCCACTTTCTCCTGTTACCAGAACCGACAAATCTGTAGGAGCCACCTGCATGGCAATATCAATAGCCCGATTCAGTCCCTCGGCATTACCAATAATACCAAATCGCAGTTTTATATTTTGTATTTCCGATTTTATCATATCTCGTAGTCATAAGATATGCCAAAATTACAAAAAGTTTAGCACTTCAGGTAATTTTGGCAGAAAAATTAAAATACGGTACGAATCATAAAACGAATACCCCATTTATTTGCAGTAGGAAGATTATTATAATTCAAACGTCGCACATATTCTATATGCAAAAGCTTGAAGATATTATGTATTCCTGCCGAAATTTCTACATAGGGTTTCTTAGGATCCATCACGTTACTAGAGTAATTATAATGGCCATTCTCGTCATAATGTCCGGGGAACATCATTAAAACATCATCATTTTTATTGCGTTCCAAGAACGGATTATTCTTATCCGTCAAGGTTCCCCACAAACATTTTACGCCAATAAATTCACGCCATTTCAATTTTTTCAGTAACGGAATGCGATTAAATAACTTACCCTGCATATTCCAAGAAACATCCAGCGAAGCATAACGGTCGTTCAGGAACTCCATATTATTTATCAAATTGAATGTTTCATCTTCAATAATATAAGAAAGATTGGCGGCAGGCATAATCAGCAACGGAAAAGGAACTTTATTCCATTGAATTCCACCTTTTAAGCGTGCATCAATATTGCCCCATGAACTAAGCCAGAAACGCTTGTATGCACTAGCTTCTGTTACGTTATAGGTATAATCACCTCCCAATACTCCTTTCAGCGCCACAGTATGCTGCAAAGTAAATACCGGAGCATCCAGATTAATAGGCAAACGTCTCTGTTTGGTATTTATGAATGTTTCTCCCGGAGCATAGCGGAAGCCCAAGGATGCTTCAGCTACCGTAATATCATGCGTATTAAACGGAGAACGTACCCATTTCTGTCCCTGAAGCTGCTGATCGGCTATCTGTGCCTGCAAAGCACTTTCGCCAGCCATCGTACGATAGAACAATTCACCGCAAGGTTCATAATTGGCATAACGAATCATGGCTGTCGTTTTAAAGCCAAATTCACGCTCACGCTCATACTTTATGGTAGCCTTACGCTCGTAATTATACTGGTCCACTGTACAAACCTTCAATGAAGTAAACACATTATCCTTATCCGTATTGATAAACTTATCGGAAGGTAACATGTTATCATACTGATATGTGAAAGTTACCGAATGCTTAGGGAACTCACGTGGCAAATATCCTTTTTTATCGAAAGAATATTCCACTTCACCCATATATTTTGACTTCTGGTCTTTAAAGCCGTATGCATAATATCCCTTCAGAAACAAATGAGGATTCAAGTTTGCAGTCGTCTGGGCCGAAGCACGTAAACGAAGTCCATCAATATAATTTGAAGTAATCATGGTATTGATAGGCCCAATATCGACTTTACTATCCGGTGTACTGGTCTCTACAAAGTTTTCAATAAATGCTTTCAGTACAAACATGATGTATTTAAAACCTTTTATCTTCGTCAAATCATCGACAAAACTTCCCATTCTGCTTTCCGACTGCGTTAGATCTTCTTGCCTGTATCGTTTCCAGTATTCATCATCTCGCATCATGGCATTTACATCCTTTATTTCATCTCCTTTTTTCTTAAACAATTTATCAGGCAAAGGGTCGAAAGCAAAATCAAAATAGCGAGTCGTACGTCTTACCATATAAGAACCTAATATCTTTTTCAAGTAAGAAAGTTCGCACAGCATATCATCTTCCAGCAACGTCCATTCGCCAGTAGGTAATTCGCCAAACTTTTGATCAATAATCATATTGTCCACGAAGTTGATATCCGTTTTTTTAGGTAAGTTCAGCTGACATTTCTTTACACGATACGTTGAATCGGCCAAGATGTACAAATGCCCTGTAAATCCAAAATCTTGGGAATTATTGGGGACGAAAGACAAATGGAAACATTTATCACGTTCCACATACACCGTATCCATGATATAAAATTTATAGAAACGAATACCCGCATCCGAAACCGGACTATCAAATGGATATTGCAGGAAACGAAAACGATCTTCATAAATATCTATATCCTGAAAAACATCCTTTAGTACAGTAGTAAGCATATCTCCCGTATTAAAGAGCTCATTTACTCCGGTAGAATTTATACCCTGAATAATGGTCTTCTCCGAATGAGGATCTTTCCGATATATCTTCTCAGACACAGTTTCATCAACAGATAATGGCAATATATTCTTTCCTGTCACATCACATGTCTCTACTTGATCGCGAAAGAAAGGATATTTTTTAAACAGCCACGACTCCCGCAACGAATCTGCTGTAATATTATTCATTGCAAAAGTTATCTTTTGGTATTTATTATAATGATAATAATCTTTTTGTTCAAGATTAGTCCGCTCTTTAGAAGCTATAACTTTCTTCATCAGTTCAACTGCCGGATTATTTTTACGCGAATATTTTTCACGCTTGGGCTTCACCACAACTTCATCAAGAACCAAATCCGATTTCATACTAACATTCAGTTCAGATGTTTTAGCAGAAACTGTTATCACTTGCGTAGCATATCCCACCATCGAAAATGTGAGTTTAGTCCATCCTGGATGATAATTTATCGCAAATTTACCATCTATATCTGTGATAGTCCCAACACCTTTTCCATCATAATAGACATTCAAATAAGGAATCGGATCTCCCGTATCAGAATCAATAACAACTCCATGAATTTGGGCACACAGACGAACAGCCCAAACACAAAATGTCATTATAAGGAGTAATCTCTTTACCATAAAAATTTTAATACGCTTTTTTATAATTCTAAAAACAGAGGCGAAATTACTGCTCTTTATTGTTTTAGACAAGTCAAGCAGGTACAAAAACGATAAATAGACCGTCTTTTATGCAGTATTAACTATTATTAATTTAGATTTTTAGGAAAGTCAATTCAGATAAAAAGCGTAATTTTGCACCTCGAATATAAAACAAAACTCTATAATTATCAAAATTAACAAACATGTCTAAAATACCATTATTCCATAACCTGATAGCAAGTGGATTTGGCTCAGGATATAGTCCTGTAGCACCAGGTACGGCTGGAGCTTTACTTGCCACACTAATCTGGTGGGGATATGCATCTTTATTCAAAGATTATTATTTGACACTGCAATGCACCTTCGCACTAGTGTGCATTTTTACTTTTTTAGGCATCTGGTCATCGGGGGTTTCTGAAAAATATTGGGGTAAAGATCCCTCTCGTGTCGTAATAGACGAAATGGTCGGGACATGGATTGCTTTGCTTGCTGTACCTGCAGACCATTATGTAGGTTACATGTTCGCAGCCTTCTTGTTATTCCGTTTTTTTGATATAGTTAAGCCCTTAGGCATCAAGCAAGCCGAAAAGTTACCATCCGGATATGGCATCATGGCAGATGATATCCTTTCTGGCATATACGGTGGAATTGTAATTCTTATGTATCGATTTTTGAGCGCGTGAAAAAGATACTTACATCCATTTGCAAAAAAGGAGGGCTGTTTATGTTCATTCGGGCTCAGCTCTCAGCACAAATCGCCACATTTGTCGACTTTCTGATAAGTATCTTATTAAATCAGTGCGCCCACATATATTATGTATACGCCACTCTAATTGGGTCTATCAGCGGAGGTCTGACCAATTGTGCCATTAATTATAAATGGACTTTCCAAACAGAAGATTGCGGTCCCATACCTGTTTTTATAAAGTACATAATAGTCTGGATAGGTAGTATCGGACTCAATTTATGGGGTACTTATCTGGTGACAGAATTTCTAACCCAGCAAGAGAGTTTCATTGCAGTCAACCAATCTACGGCATTTATTATAGCCAAGATCAGCGTATCGGTAATGGTTGCGGTATTATGGAACTACAATTTGCATAAAACATTTGTCTTTAAGGACGCACACATCAATGAAAAACTAAAAAATAAAATAAAACAAATCACACACCAACATGGAAATAAAAAAACAAGCTAAAAAGTTGCGTGACTCGCTTCAACAATTAATTTACAAAATCATCAATCCTTTGGTTCATGGAATGATTAAAATTGGGATTACTCCCAACATTGTAACTACAATCGGATTTTTGGGAAACCTGGCAGGTGCTTGTATTCTGATTTATGCAGGTATCAATCAAGAAGTCAATTATTACAATTTAATAGGATGGGCAGGCGGCATCATCTTATGTTCGTCGCTCTTCGACATGATGGACGGTCAAGTTGCTCGTATTGGAGGTATGGCTTCAACATTTGGAGCAATGTACGATTCAGTACTCGACCGCTACAGTGAACTCGTCACATTAGGCGGTATTTGCTTTTGCCTGATCGGACACAATTATCCCATAGGAGCTGTTATTACCTTTGCTGCACTTATCGGTTCATTAATGGTAAGTTACGTACGTGCCCGTGCAGAAGGCCTTGGGCTGGAATGTAAGATCGGATTTATGCAACGTCCCGAACGTGTTGTTTTAACAAGTCTGGGATTGCTGGTATGTGGTATTGTCGCTACACAAAATCCTCATCTGTCTTTTGACCCGATGCTTATTTTAATTGTACCCATGGGCTTTATCGCTATATTCGCCAATATTACAGCTTTTGCACGTATTGAATACAGCCGCAGACAACTCATGAAAAAATAATATCATCACATATGAAAATAATGACTGACAAGCCTTCTACGAAGGAAATAATGGTATTAGCCATTTCCCTTGTAGCATGGATAAGTGTAACTGCAGCCTTCATTGGCATTCGCCCCGAACACATAGGACTGGGGTGCTTTATTGCAGTATTATTCTTAATTAGCCGAGCTACGCGAAAGCTGGTTGTAGCTCTTCTCCCTTTTGCGATATTTGGAATTTCTTATGACTGGATGCGAATTATACCCAATTATGAGGTAAATCCAATTGATGTAAAAGGATTATATGAAACCGAGAAAAGCATTTTTGGTATTGCCACAGCCGAAGGAATTCTTACTCCCAACGAGTTCTTCCATATCCACCATTGTCCGGCGATAGATTTCATGGCAGGTATTTTCTATCTCTGCTGGGTTCCTGTTCCCATCTTATTCGGATTAGGACTCTATTTCACTCGCCAACGCAAGACCTACCTGCACTTTGCCCTAGTATTCCTTTTCGTTAATTTAATAGGATTTACAGGATACTACATACATCCGGCAGCTCCACCCTGGTATGTTATGAACTACGGTTTCGAGCCAATTTTAAATACTCCGGGGGATGTCGCCGGATTAGGCAGATTTGATGCAATGACAGGACTCACCGTTTTTCAGGGATTATATGGAAGAAATGCAAACGTCTTTGCTGCTGTGCCATCATTACATTCAGCCTATATGGTCGTTGCACTGTTTTATTCGTTCCGGGCACGATGCAGCAACTGGTTGCGGATTATATTTGCCTTTATAATGGCAGGCATCTGGTTTACGGCTGTATACTCCGGACATCATTATATCATAGACGTAACACTAGGTATTCTATGCGCGCTACTGGGTATATGCTGCTTTGAATATATTTTAATGCGTATACCTAAGTTCCGTAACTTTGTAGCACGTTATACCCAGTATATCGAATAAAAGAAAAAGGTAAAAATTAAATGGCATGTGAAAATGATTCAATCGGATTCATTCGCACATGCCATTTGTTTTTTATGACATTTTACTATCTTTTCTCTTTACGATAAGATTAGTCAATTTCTTCATCAGCTTCATAACCACCCATTTCACGAAGCGCATTCTTCAACATCACATACTGCTGGAACAGGTGATTAACCGGGACTTCGTTCTTGGTATAATCGTGCATCGGGCTCTTTAAGAAGAAGCTCAAGAAACGCTGGATACCATAACGTCCTGCACGTGCAGCCAAATCACTCAACAAAACCAAGTCGAGGCACAACGGTGCTGCCAAGATAGAATCACGACACAAAAAGTTGATCTTAATTTGCATCGGATATCCCATCCATCCGAAGATATCGATATTATCCCAACCTTCCTTATTATCGTTACGAGGCGGATAATAGTTGATACGTACCTTATGATAATAGTCGGTATATAAGTCAGGCTGGTTTTCAGGTACAAGAATAGATTCCAATGTAGACAGCTTGCTCACCTCTTTTGTATGGAAGTTTGCAGGTTCATCCAAAACCAGTCCGTCACGGTTTCCTAAAATATTGGTTGAGAACCATCCAGACAAGCCTAAGCAACGAGTACCAATAATCGGAGCGAATCCTGACTTAACCAAAGTCTGGCCAGTCTTAAAGTCTTTTCCGGCAATAGGCATCTTTGTCTTTTCTGCCATCTCCCACATAGCAGGAATATCGACAGTCGTATTCGGAGCACCCATAATGAAAGGAGCACCTTCTGCCAAAGCTGCATACGCATAACACATTGACGGAGCCACGTGTTCACGATCATCATTTTTCATAGCCTGTTCCAATGCAGCCAATGTACCATGAACCTCTTCACAGACAGGTACATAAATTTCTGTAGAAGCTGCCCACAGAACTACGATACGGCTACAACCATTTTTTTCCTTGAAGTTACGGATATCCTTACGCAACTCTTCCACCATATCCCAGCGTGTCGCGCAATCTTTCACGTTATTTCCATCCAGACGCTTTGCATAGTTATGATCGAATGCTGCCTTCATTGGAACGATTTTTTCCAATTCATCTTTTACGGGATTAATATCTTTTTCCTTTAAGACCTCACAGTTCATTGCAGATTCATAAGCATTTGCCGGATATACATCCCATGCGCCAAATACGATGTCTTTTAAATCTGCAATTGGTACAATCTCATTATAATGAAGATATTTCTTATTGGCTCCACGTCCGACACGGATTTTATCGTATTGAGTCATTGAACCGACAGGTTTTGCCAATCCTTTACGAACCATCAATACACCTGTCATAAATGTTGTTGCTACTGCTCCCAAACCGACACACAGCACACCGAGTTTGCCGGTAGCCGGTTGTACATTCATTTTTTCCATTTCTAATTTGTTTTTCTAGTTTGTCAAATAACAAAGTAATATTACGTGCTGTAAAGTTATACTTTTGTTTGAAACAACAAGCAAAAACAATTCTTTTTTTATATATCCCTTGGAGAAATTGAACAATATTTCGTATAAAATGACAATAAAATAAAGGTTCCTGACAGATAAAAAAATACACTTGCCTCTTTTCTAATCTTAAAAAGCACTATCTTTGCACCCGTTTTTACAATGAAAAAGTTATTAATAATGAATGACATTTGTTGCATCGGGCATATAACGTTGGATAAAATCATCACTCCTAAACAAACGACTTATATGCCGGGAGGTACTTCTTATTACTTCTCCCATGGTATTTATCATCTGAATGACTGGAAAAATTATAAGCTTGTGACTTCACTTGCCCCTAGTGAATATACAGCCGTCGACGAGCTGAGTCAAAAAGGAATAAACGTTGAAGTAATCCCCAGTCGAAAGACCGTTTATTTTGAAAATTCATACGGTGAGAATCAAAACAACCGGACTCAACGTGTCCTGGCAAAGGCAGATCCTTTCACCGTTGAAAAATTACAGCAGATAGAGGCCCGTTTTTTCCATTTGGGGAGTCTTCTATCGGACGATTTTTCGTTAGAAGTAATCAAGTTTCTGTCACAGAAAGGAATCTTATCGGTGGATGCACAAGGTTATTTGCGTGAAGTAAGAGGAGAGAATGTTTATCCAGTTGACTGGACTGGAAAGGAAGAAGCCCTGAAACACATCCACATACTCAAAGTCAACGAACATGAAGCAAAAGTTTTGACTGGATTATCGGACTATCAAGCTGCTGCTCTTCAATTGGCTAAATGGGGTGTAAAAGAGGTATTGCTGACATTGGGCAGTGAGGGCTCCCTCATCTATGCAGAAGGGCACTTTTATCAGATACCAGCTTATCCCCCAAAAGAAGTAGTAGATGCCACAGGCTGTGGAGATACTTATATGTTAGGCTATCTTTACATGCGGAACAAAGGAGCTTCGTATGAAGAAGCAGGATGCTTTGCCGCTGCTCTGTCTACTATCAAGCTAGAGAAATCAGGACCTTTCAGAGGAACAGAAAAAGAAGCTTGGGACATTATCAGAAATAGTAAATTGAAAGTTGTCAAACTATAGAATAAAGACTTGCATAAAAATAGCCGGAGAATTACTCCGGCTATTTTTATTTCGTACAAACTGATACAGACAGCATCTTGCGGGCATACAGCCAAACTATCGCATAGGCGACCCATGGTACTACAAATGCAAATACCATAGTTGTCGTATCGGCCACATATCCCATCAACAATGGACCAACCACTCCTCCTACCGGTGACATCATCAAGAACGAAGAAGCACGTTTAGTATGATTTCCCAAACCTTTCAGTGACAAAGCAAAAATGGTAGGGAACATGATTGCTTCAAAAGCATAGCCACACAGCAATGCTATAAGTGAACAGAGCCCCAAATCCAACAAAACGACAGTAGTGGTAACAACTGTTCCTGTAGCACAATAAAACAACATCCGCTCTGCACTTACACGTTGCATTATCCAACTACCCACAAAACGTCCTGTCATAAATAGCCCTAATCCACCGAATGACAAGACCAAAGAGGCATAACGGGCATTCATCCATTTCTGGTCTACCACATAATTGATGAAAAAACTATTGATAGATATTTCACCTATTTCGTAAGCAAACAAAGCAAATAAGCCGAATATAAAAAGCTTATGCGACCATAAGCTCACACTCCTACCTTCTTTATCGACTTCTGCCTGATGCTGAATTTCGGGAAGTTTTACTCGCATAAAAACAGCAGCCACAATCAATACGAGTATTCCCATGCAAACATAGGGCAAAGCAACATTACCATTTAATGCACTCTGCTGGTCATCATTGGAAAACAGCAACAATCCTACAAATAAAGGAGCACATATACATCCCATACCGTTGAATGATTGCGCAAAATTCAAACGACTGGCAGCCGTTTCCTTCGCTCCTAACTCTGTCACATACGGATTAGCAGCTGTTTCCAGAAAGGTCAGTCCACAACCGATCACGAACAAAGCAAACAGGAAAGCATTGAACGAGGCGAAGTGTTGTCCTGGAATAAACAACAAAGCCCCCAAACCATAAAGAAGCAATCCTAACACAACTCCCTTACGATAGCCAAACCGATTAATAAAAAGTCCAGCAGGAATAGCCATGATAAAATATCCCATATACAAAGCCCAGCAGAAATAGCCATGATAAAATATCCCATATACATAGTGACCTGTACCATAGCCGAATGTGCCTTGGTAATATCCAGAATTTCCTGAAAATGCTTATTCAATACATCCAGTATGGCATGCGCGAACCCCCACAGAAAGAAAAGGGAAGTCAACAAAACAAAAGGCAGACGATATTGTTTCTCTACCAAAGGAATACGTTTTTCTTTCATAAATACATTCTTATAAATAATGAGGCAAACAAACTAAATCTGTAATTATTATATCGGGTAAGGACTCATCTATCTCTTCATTTTCCCACCCTTCTCCTTTTAACCAAGCAACTTTACAGCCAACGGTCTTAGCAGGAACCATATCTTTCGAAAAAGAATCACCAACAACCAGCACATTCTCAGCAGGAAGTTTTAGAACTTCTACCCCCAAGCGATAAATTGCCGGATCGGGTTTGCACACTCCTACTACTGAAGATTCTATAACGTCAGAAAAGAAATCATCTAATTCAAAATCTTTCAAAACGGACCGAATATTACCATAGAAATTGGAAACTAGCACCAGCTTATATTTTCTTGAAAGGCTCTGCACTACAGGACGCGTTTTTTCTAATACATTCAATACATACTGATAACAACTATCGGCTATCTTCACTGCATATTCCATTGTATCAGTCAGTTCCAACTTACCCCGTTCTATCAGATACTCCATTTGAAGTTTTGTCTTAATGAGCAATACATCATGAAAATTATCTTCAGACTTCACCAATGGTATACGCGCCAACGTACGTTCTCCATACACATACGCTTCACGGAAATCAGCCTTGCCAACAGGAACATGATATTCTTCATATTTGCTCCACAAGACTGCCGACCAATGACGGGAGTTTGTATCAAGCGTACCTCCATAATCAAATATTATACCTTTAATGTCTGTCAATCTCTCCATTTCTCTTTATCTTTTCCGTACCGTTACCAAATTTCATCAACAGTACTCCTATAACAATCCATACCAATTCACGTACACGGGTAATGAGTCCCGTATATACTCCAAAAGCACTCGAAATAGCCAATCCTCCAGTTGCCAGTGCAAATCCTCCCTCACGGGCTCCTAACTGCATAGGAGAGAAAAAGAACAGGTTTGCAAAAAGAGAAGTAAAGGCCATTATCAAAATGCATGAAACAAAGCTTACGTCTGTTGTAAGAATATTCAAAATAAAAAAGACTTCTATACAACCTATGATACGAGCCAGAAATTCCAACCCCAGCGACAAGTAGAACGTTGACCTGTGCTGTCCATGCAACTCTGCAATCTGCTTGTCCACTCGTTCTAGTACATCTCTCTTTTCAAGAACAAAATGCTGCGCCCATTTTCTAATGAAAGGTACATGACCCAATAATTTTAAAGTGCCCACTGCCATCCCCTTTCGATAACCTTTCATAAAAAAATAGATAGCGATCAAGCAACAAACTCCAACGACAGCCAACAAAAGTCCCATTGCCATATTGACCGGCTCCATCATGATATACAAGACCACAGAGAACAGCCAAAAACAAAAATGGGAAAAAATATGCATCATCACATATAGAATAACAGAGGAAGTCGCTTTACTTGCCCCTACATAAGGTGTCAATTCCATAATGCGATAAGGTTCTCCCCCCATAAGCCCTACCGGAGTAGCATAATTCAGGGCGAAACCAGAAACTGTAAATTTATATATTTTCCAAAAAGGCACCCGGGCATGTTTTCCATCATGAATGATAGCATACCATGAACAGGTATTCAAAAAATAAATAAATACCCATAGCAAGACAACAGCAGGAAGCCAATATCCTGCTTTTCGCAAGTTATGCCATAATTCTTGATAATCCATATCGAAAGTACAAAGCATCACAACGATAGCAAAGATCCCGAAAAACCAAAATATATTTCTAAACTTTTCTTTCATTGATTAGCATATTTCTGATAAAGATAGGAACAAATAGCTTCATGACGGTGACGCATATACAGGAATAGAACCGTCATTACTACAATCTCGAATACAAAGTACATATAAGGTATGCCTATCAGCAAGCAAATATACAAAACAATAGCACGAGTATTAAAGGTCAGGATATTAGCATACTTCATCAAAGGCAAACTTAACCGACGGAACTCGTCACATAATTCACGGGGAATATCATTGCCATATTTTTGCAACACCCATGTATAAAAGCGTTGAAAAGAAGGGGTCATCTGTTCCTGCTGACGAGTATAGTTTCCATAGAAATAAAGGAATGACTTCCACCAAAAGTTTCCTTTCCACGGCAAGCTATAAAAAAGAGTACGTTGTTGCTTGAAAGTATCTAGTTCACTACCTGATTTACCTTTTAGAAAGAATAAATGTATGTTCCGATAATAATCGGCCAACATACATTGTTTACTATGACAGACAGTCCCTGAAATTAATGCCAAAATCCAAATTCCCCAGCCCCATGTCAAATCATTTTCAGTTCCAAGACTTAACGGTAATGGCTGATGCATCAAGCGCAGGCAAATTGCCGCATAGATCGTAATAAACCATATATCTCCAGCCAAACCATCCAGCATACGTCCCCAACGTGTTTTTTTACCCGTAAGACGCGCTAACTGTCCGTCACAGCTATCATAATGATTAGCCCATATCAACAGAAAAATTCCGATAAGGGTATGTTTCATATCTGGGAAATAAAACATTATCCCAGCTCCTATACCTAAAAAGATAGACAATACAGTTACCACATTGGGATGTACTCCCAAACGTTTGAAAAGTAAAGTCCACAAATAACCTATCGGACGATTAAAATAAATATCCAAAAATTCTTCCGTATCTGCCGATTTAAAAGAAGCTTCAAATCTCTTTTTATCTATCCCCATCTCATTCTTTCAGTTTAGCTGTCACTTTATGATAAATACATTCGGCAATTTTCACACCTGCCTCCTCACGGCAACAGGCAAAACTAGGCCAATCATTGAAATCGATTATTCTAATTTCTCCTGTAGAAGAAATGATACAATCACCCCCATAAATAGGTACATTCATAATTTCAGCAAGCTTTGAACTGTATTGATACAGCAACTCTTTATCGAATGGATAACCACATGTTTCACCATTGGCGATTTCTAATCCCAATTTACTATGACATGCATCTGTGGGATAAAAAGAGAAGAAAAAGTCTGTACCCTGTACACCATAAAACTTGACTAAATCGCCAGACAGATGCTCATTGACTACGGCCTCAGAAATTCCCCTAGAATGAAAATCGGCCAAAACCTGCTCAGCCTCTTCTTTACATTCTACATAGACCACATCTTCTTTTACCATAGCATGCGAATCTCCACGCTTTATCCAACAAGGGAAAAGTTCTGGAATAAACTCGCTATCAGTAGAAACAATAAAACTTACAGGATGAGCGAAGCCATTCCTTATCAATAATTCAGTCATAGACTTCCGCATGCACTTGGAAACTCCATAAGCAGAATTCACAACCACACTCCCGTTATCTTCCAATTGTTTCAAATACTCTATGGTAGACCGGTCGCGTGCCATATTAAAAATAAACTCTGTCCTTATTTGTTTCGAAACAAACTCTTTCTCAGGCCATATTTCCACTTCACATCCTTTATCTCGTAATTTTTCTGCTACAACTTCCAATATAGCAGCATCATTGTCCACGTGATTGGGTGAGTACTCACTACTCCGGCTAACTCCTATTACTTTTATTTTTCCGTGAATCAAACACATTGTTTTGCTGTTATTCTTCTATATTATTCAAAAAAGCCTCTGCTTTTATTATGTCGCTTGCATGATCTACATCTAATATTTTCGAGAACGGATAAGCTTTCAGTCTTAGCCCATCGACAATCAGTTGACGCTGAAAATTCCTCATACGAGAAATTCCTTTCTCCATACAAGAATGTAAAACGTCTATCGCTTGTGGTCCCAGACAATAGATTCCGCCCGAAATATATTTACAATCAGGGGGCATGGTATCATAAAATCCTGTAATATTCAGCTGATCATCGGTAGATATATACAATGGCTTTTCATCATCTATATAGTCTGTTACCGCCATCATGCCATCTTCCTTTGATTTTTTAAAAGCCTCAATAAAACAAGTAAACTCTTTTTCCCGAAAGATTGTATCGACCGTTGTCAGACAAAATCTCTCACCCTTCAGAAAAGGACTGATTTCGTAGAAGCTATGCATCGAACTGGGAGTTGTCTTTACTACTACCTCCAAAGGCAAAACCGAATTTCTCTTCAATTTTGCCAGATGATCTTTGGTAGCCTGAACTTCATCATTAATAATAATGATAACCTGCTCTGCCCCATTCTTTGCAAAGATATGGATTAAACGGTCGATCATAGCTTCTCCGTTCAGTTGTACTAATGGTTTAGGCAACCGAATCCCTTCCTGAGAAAGTCTGGAACCTTCCCCGGCTGATATAATTGCAAACTTCATAAATGACTATTCTTCTTCCTCTATAGTGTCAAGTTTCAGCTTATCGCTATCATCACGTTTTTCATAATACTGTTTACGCAAGGGATGTGCACTGATTTCCTTTTCGATACAGCGATTGCGGAAAACATCCAACGCTACATATATTGCCTGACGGAAAGAATCTTCTGATGCAATACCTTGCCCCGCAATATCATAAGCAGTTCCATGAGCAGGAGAAGTGCGTACGATAGGCAATCCTGCAGTGAAATTAACTCCTTCATCCATAGCCAAAGCCTTAAACGGTGCCAGTCCCTGATCATGGTACATAGCCAGAATTCCATCGAAATGACGATAATTACCAGAACCCATAAAGCCATCAGCCGGATAAGGGCCAAAACACTGTACGCCACGCTTTATCATTTCTTCCATCGCCGGAATAATGATAGTCTGTTCTTCACTTCCAATCAAGCCGTTATCTCCAGCGTGCGGATTCAATGAGAAAACAGCAATGCGAGGATTGTCTATGCCAAAATCCTGCTTCAATGAACGGTGGAAAATAGCCATTTTTTCCATTATCAGTTCCTGCGTCAGATCTTTAGCAATTTCGCTTACTGGAACATGCCCAGTCACCAAAGCTACACGAAAATCATCTTTTAACAAAATCATCAAAGCTTTCTGACCTTCTCCTACTCGTTCTTCAATATATTCAGTATGACCAGGGAAATGGAACGTCTCCGACTGTATCGTATGTTTGTTGATAGGAGCTGTCACCAAAACATCAAACAATCCTTCACGATAATCCCTCAGCGACATTTCCAAAGCAGCCAACGCCGCACGGCCAGCCTCTTGTGTCGGTTTAGTCAGCTCCACTTTCAATTCCTCCTCCGTGCAATTGATAATATTCACACGTCCATCCTGAGCCTCAGAAGCAGAGTTGATGATACTGAAATTTGTCTGTATATCCATTGCTTTCCGATGATAAGCTGCCACCTTAGGCGAGCCGTAAATAACCGGCGTACATAAGTCCAGCATTGCAGGATCGGAAAAAGCTTTCAATATCACCTCGTAGCCAATTCCATTTATATCTCCATGGGTGATACCCACCTTTATCTTACGTTCTTCCATGCTTCTTATTTATTGCTTGTTTGTTCTGCTTTATGTTCAACTTTCTCTTCCGTCAATGTGCCATCTACAGGTATTTCGGATACAGCTTTTTCTGAAGGTAATTTCAAGGTATACAAAGCTGCATTCAACCGACGTACCTGATCACGTTTTAGTTTTCCAGGATTGTAAACAAACCCCTCTACTACAACCACTCGGGCATTGGCACGGTCAACTCTCATCTGTGAGACAAACGGACCACCCATTGCATCGTTTTTCATCTCCCACAATCCACGAGCCTCGAATGCATAGTCACCCTGTACTGCTATATTTCTCACTTCAACAAAAGCAGAATCAGCCGTTTCCATATACATACCTTCACGTTCTCCCGGGATATTAATCTTCATAACAGAATCACGTTTATGAATAAAATATGCTTTGGTAAACGTATCTTTGTCTCTGAACGGGAAAGTATACATTACAAAATTCAAATCATTCAGGTTGGTAGAGGCCCAGAAAAAGTCTTTTCCTTCTTTATACGACTCCATCTCAATAGGCATCCAGATATCACAATCGAACAAACTGCCAACCTTTGCCGAAATAGTCTGATTATGTTTTTTCTCCAGCAATTTGATTTCACGGTTCATTTCTGCCCGCGTGAAGAAATCGATGATCAAATTACCATTTTTAGATACATAATCCGCAAACTCTTCCTGATTGGGAGCTTGAATAGTCATAATCATTTGTGGAGATGAATAGACATCACGCGAATATTTGAATTTCACCTGGGTATAAGCTTCCGGATTGATATCAACAATGATTATATTACGGAACAAACGCATCGTACGATCATAATAAGATGTACGTACCCGTGAGATGCGAAAAGAACGTTCCGGCTGCGGCAATCCGGGTACATCTGTATCCAGCACATGATAAAGTGCACTATCAGGACTCATCCAACAATTATCATCGGCAACAACCAATACTTCATACGGACGGCCACTGGAAGCTGGAGTTATAAGACTCTTTCCATCTCCCTTACAAGAAGCCAATGCCAGCACAACAAGTGCCAAACTCAGATAAAAGGCTAAACGCTTCATAATTTCGTTATTTAGTTAGTTTCTTCTTTTTCAGCTTGCTGCTTAGCAGTAGACAACATTCCGCAAGCAGCAAAAATATCTTCTCCACGCGAAGCACGGATGGTAGCAAATACACCATGCTGTGTCAGATAATCACGGAATGCAATCATTGAATCCATATCCGTTCCTTCCAGATCGACATTCGGAATGGCATGAAAACGAATAAGATTAATACGGCAATCCAGTCCACGCAACAATTTGATCAATTCTTTGGCGTATATCATGCTGTCATTTACCCCTTTAAATACAATATATTCAAAAGACAAACGACGCTGTTTGCTAAAATCGTAACGCTTCAATATATCCACTATTTCCGTAATAGAAAAAGCTTTCTCCGCCGGCATCAATTCACCTCGCTGAGAAGGGAACGGCGAATGCAAACTGACAGCCAAATGGCAATCGCTCTCCTGCAAGAAACGCTCCAGTCCCTTTCTCAAGCCAACCGTAGAAACCGTGATTCGTTTCGGACTCCAGGCATAGCCATAATCAGCGGTAAGAATTTCCAACGCGCGCAAAACAGCATCCAAGTTATCAAAAGGCTCTCCCATTCCCATGAACACAATATTTGTCAAGGTATCACGTTCAGGAATGGAATAGACCTGATTTAATATCTGCGTAGGAGTCAGGCTATTGGTATATCCCTGTTTCCCTGTCATGCAAAATTTACAATTCATTTTACAGCCGACCTGTGATGATACACACAACGTAGCACGATCGTCATCGGGAATATATACCGATTCGATATAATCGCCTTCCGGAGTACGGAACAGATACTTTACCGTTCCGTCAACCGAACGCATCTCGTGTACCGGCAGAGTAGCTCCTACCTCATAATTTTCTTTCAACCGTTCACGGTTTTTCAACGACAAGTTTGTCATCTCGTCTATCGAGAAAACTTTTTTATCATATAGCCATCCGGCGATTTGTTTTGCCGTAAACGCAGGCATGCCCAAATCACGCACGATACTTTGTAATTCACTTAAAGTTTTACCCAACAAAGGGCTTTTTATATCAGTCATTGTTTTACAGTTTTTGTACAAGTTGATAAATAATCTGCACAAAAGAATATTTCATTCTATACATTAGCGTACAAAGTTAGGCAAAAAATAAGATATATTACCTATCTTTGTCGTTATAAATGTATTAAATATGAATAAAACAGTCACGTGTTTTCTTCCTTATGGAAGTGAAAATCAATTTGATAAAACAATAAGTGAATTACTGACATGTCCCAGTATTGACCAGATATTCCTATTGTCAGCACAGACCGATATCAAAATCGAGTTGCCGGACAGATGCCATCTTTTACCGGTATCGTCAGCCGATTCTACCGAAAAGTATAAGCAAATAGCTCAGCACACCGATACTCCTTATGCGTTAATCTATACCCAGGCACACCCGTTCGAATTAGGTTATATGGCCGTTGAGCGCATGTGCGATTACCTGTCTGCACCACAATGCTGCATGGTGTATGCCGATCATTATAAAGTCACACAAGGAGAACGGAAGCCGCATCCGGTTATCGACTATCAGCTGGGTAGTGTACGCGACGATTTTGATTTCGGCTCTTTACTGATGTTTCGTACCGAGCAATTCAAAAAAGCAGTCGACGAAATTACATCTGAAGATTCCTACCAATATTCTGCGTTATATGCCCTGCGTCTGGCCCTATCCCGATACGGAGAACTGACTCATATACGGGAATATCTTTACACAGAAGACGAAATCGATTTACGTAAATCCGGTGAAAAACAATTTGATTATGTAGACCCGCGCAACCGGCAAGTACAGATAGAACGAGAAGCAGTCTTCACCCGCCATCTGAAAAAGATGGGAGCCTATCTTCCACCAGTCAAGCGCACCATAGATGTTGGTACAGAGGATTTTCAGTATGAAGCCTCGGTAATTATTCCCGTACGCAACCGTGTTCGTACCATCGACGATGCGATTCGTTCCGTACTAGAACAAGAAACCAGCTTTCCTTTCAATCTGATTATCATCGACAACCATTCAACCGATGGAACAAGTGAAATCATTGAACATTACCAAAACAATTCTAAAGTCATTCATCTCATACCCGAACGGACTGACTTAGGTATAGGCGGATGCTGGAACTTAGGAATCAATCATCCGCAATGCGGCCGTTTCGCTGTTCAGTTGGATAGTGACGATTTATACAGCAGCCCCAATACCCTGCAAACCATTGTCGACAAATTCCACCAAGAGCAATGTGCCATGGTCATCGGTTCCTATCGTATGACAGACTTTGCCCTGCAAACCCTTCCACCCGGAGTTATCGACCACAACGAATGGACCGACGAAAACGGACATAACAACGCATTACGTATCAATGGTCTGGGAGCTCCCCGTGCATTTTACACCCCTCTCCTACGACAAATCCGTGTTCCCAATACCAGTTACGGAGAAGATTATGCCCTTGGACTGGCTTTCTCGCGTAACTACCGTATCGGACGTATCTACGACGTATTATATTTGTGCCGTAGATGGGAAGGCAATTCCGATGCAGCATTAAGCATTGAAAAGGTCAATCTGAACAACAGTTATAAAGACAGTCTGCGCACCTTGGAAATCAAGATACGACAGACAATGGAAAAGGAGAGGCAACCAGGCGAATTATTCCTTGAAAGTCAACTGGCCAAATGGCAAACAGCACGGACCAATCACGAAGCTCTTGATAAAATAGAAACACGCACATTCGAGGTAAACGGCAATGACATAACCGTACAATCCAATCCAGCACGCGCCGTTTCTACATGTGCTAAGGTTGACAAGGCATCCATAGAAGCACGACCATGCTTCTTGTGTTCCGAAAACAAGCCCAAAGGACAAGATGAAATCATCATTTCATTGGACGAACCTTTCAGCCTACGTGTCAATCCTTATCCGATTCTTCATGGACATCTTACGATATCCAGCCTGAAGCATCAGGATCAGATACTTGCCGACAAGACGGAACGTCAGCTTCCCGGACGCTTAGTGAACTGGCTTGAAAAACATTTTGCCTCCGGATATGCCTTGTTCTATAACGGAGCAAAATGCGGAGCCTCTGCTCCTGACCATTTCCATTTTCAGGCCGCACGACAAAATGATATTCCTTTGATTCGTCAGTGGAACAGACTCTTGTCTACCGCTGTCTGCACAAAAGAGCTAAAAATGGGCAACGGAAGTACATGCCGTTCTTATCAGATAACCAATTATATCTGCCCGCTTCAGGCTTTTGTTACTGAACACTCCATGACAACAAGTCCGGAACTGATAGAAGAATATTTACAGACGCTTCCGGTACACGACGGAGAGAGTGAACCCAGATACAATTTATTTGCATGGAACGACCCTGCACGCGGTTTTACCGTAGTCTACCTTCCAAGAGAAAAACATCGTCCCGCCTGTTACACAGCGACCGGTAAAGGCCAGCTTCTCGTCAGCCCGGGAGCACTCGATATGGCAGGATTATTAGTCACTCCCCGCAAGGAAGATTTTGATAAAATAACAGAACAAGACATTTTACAAATATATAACGAAGTAGCATACCATAATTAACACAATAGCGCATCATGAAAGAACCAGAAATAAGCGTGGGCATCGTCAATGCCCAAGAGATTCATTTTACCCTCAACTCACATTTCCTGGCGAAAGGTGAAACTGTAACCGGTAATCAGGTTGTGTCCTTTGAAGAAGGAGGAATCTTATGGAACGGCAACGTATACCGAGAGCTCACATTTACTCCGGTAGAAGATGAAGCTTCCTTTTCTCTATACGACGTAACCATAGGAATTAACTTTCATTGGGAACGTCAGGAAACACAACATTTCAACGGTACACTTAAGCTAGTGGTAGATGAAGGAAAAATTACAGCCATCAATATATTGTCAGCTGAGGATTACCTGATCAGCGTTATTTCGTCCGAAATGAATGCGACTTCCTCGCCCGAGTTTCTGAAAGCCCATGCCGTTATTTCCAGAAGCTGGCTACTGGCCCAGATAGAGAAACGAAAGGCTATGAGCAAGCATGATAACGGATTTTTTTCTTTCATTAAGACAGATACAGAATACATTCGCTGGTATGATCGAGAAGACCATACCATCTTCGATGTATGTGCCGACGATCATTGCCAACGGTATCAGGGTATAACCAAAGCCTCCAACAAGAGTGTTGTCGAAGCAGTTAAAGCCACAAAAGGACAGGTTCTGATGTATAAAAACAGCATCTGCGACGCACGCTTTTCCAAATGCTGCGGAGGGGTAACCGAAGTATTCAATACTTGCTGGGAAGATAAGAACTACCCGTATCTGAGTGCCGTACGCGATACGAAAGAAGAAGGAGTATTACCCGACCTGACTCAAGAAAGCGAAGCTGAAAAATGGATACGCAGTACTCCCGACAGTTTCTGTCGTACGCACGACAAAGCCATTATCTCGCAAATTCTGAATAACTACGATCAGGAAACAACTAATTTCTACCGCTGGGAAGTCCGGTATACACAGGAAGAATTAGCCGAACTGATTCGCAGCAATACAAAAAATAATTACGGAAAAATCATCGATCTTATTCCAGTAGAACGAGGAAATTCGGGACGTATCTGCAAGCTGAAAATAGTCGGGACAGAGAAAACACTCATCATTGGGAAAGAGCTGGAAATACGCCGCACACTATCTCCTACTCATTTGTTCAGCTCAGCCTTTATCGTAGACAAGGGAGAAACAGATGCCGACGGAATACCTGCATGGTTTGAACTGACAGGAGCCGGATGGGGACATGGTGTAGGCTTATGCCAAATCGGTGCAGCTGTAATGGGTGAGCAAGGATATAACTACAATGAAATCCTGCTTCATTATTATAAAGGAGCAGACATAAGAAAAATGTATTAAAACACTAACATGAAAAAGCAATCTCCCTGGTCGTGGGTCCCGACGCTTTATTTCGCCGAAGGATTACCTTACATAGCAGTCATGACCCTGTCGCTTGTCATGTATAAGCGCATGGGTATTTCAAATACAGAAATCGCTCTCTATACAAGCTGGCTGAATCTGCCATGGGTTATCAAACCCTTATGGAGTCCGTTTGTCGATTTGCTCCGTACCAAACGCTGGTGGATTACACTGATGCAACTGTTTATCGGAGCCGGACTGGCGGGAATTGCTTTCACTATTCCTACCGAACATTTCTTTCAGGCAACGCTTGCCATCTTCTGGCTTATGGCATTCAGTTCTGCAACCCACGACATTGCAGCCGACGGATTCTATATGCTGGGACTGAATACTCACGAACAGGCCCTATTCGTCGGCATCCGAAGTACCTTTTACCGAATAGCAACCATCGCCGGACAAGGTCTGCTGGTGATGCTCGCCGGATACCTGGAGAGAAGCACTGCAAGCATTCCGTATGCATGGAGTATCACTTTTCTTGTAGTGGCAGGCATATTCCTTGCGCTATGGATTTACCACAGCTTCATCCTGCCACGTCCTGCAAATGATAAAGCCGCTGTCGAAACATCTGCTTCTGGGTTACTTAAAGAATTTGTATTGACATTCCGTTCGTTTTTCCGGAAAGAGCAAGCTGGTATTGCCATTCTTTTTATGTTGCTTTATCGCTTACCGGAAGCCCAACTGGCAAAGATGAGCATTCCTTTTCTGCTTGATCCGACTTCGGAGGGTGGTCTGGGCATGACAACCGAACAGATTGGATTTACTCAAGGTACAGTCGGAATCATCGGACTTACGCTAGGAGGCATCTTAGGAGGAATGGCAGTGGCACGACATGGATTGAAGCAATGGTTGTGGTACATGGTATGGGCAATATCACTTCCCGATCTGGTTTATGTTTTTCTAAGCTATTTTCCGGAAACAAACCTGCTGTGGATCAATGTCTGCATTTTTATCGAACAGTTTGGCTATGGATTTGGGTTCACGGCATACATGCTGTATCTCATTTATTTTTCCCGGGGAAGTCACAGTACGGCACATTACGCCATCTGTACAGCATTTATGGCACTGGGCATGATGCTTCCCGGCATGATAGCCGGATGGATGCAGGAGCTTCTGGGATATCAGCACTTCTTCCTTTGGATCATGGTATGCTGTGCCGCAACTTTCGGCGTAACTGCCCTACTGAAAATAGATCCTGAATTCGGGAAAAAGCAGGTCGAGTAAACGGTTCTCAAAAATCCCGCCGACAAATATGAAAAAACATCACCGGAAACTATAAAATTTCCGGTGATGTTTTTTCATATTTATAGGAACGAATGTATCCTTTACGGACAAAGCTCCTTTAGCGTTTCTTCTCCAGTTCCTGCAAATTCTCCATTTTCTTAGCTTCAAGGAACTCATAGATACCACACAGATGTTCTTTCACGCGCTGATTACCGAATTCATACACCTTGGTAACCAGGCCGTCAAGGAAGTCACGATCGTGAGATACCACAATCAATGTTCCGTCGAAATCCATCAATGCCTGTTTCAGAATATCTTTTGTCTTCATGTCAAGATGATTGGTAGGCTCATCCAGAATCAACAGATTCACGGGTTCAAGCAACAACTTGATCATTGCCAGACGAGTACGTTCTCCTCCGGAAAGCACTTTTACTTTCTTCATCGATTCCTCCGGTCCGCCAAACATAAAGGCTCCAAGCAGATCGCGTATCTTGTTTCGGATTTCTCCTTTCGCCACATCATCGATAGTCTGAAAGACGGTCAGATTCTCATCCAGCAAAGAAGCCTGATTCTGCGCAAAGTAACCAATCTGTACGTTGTGACCTAAGGTCAGTGTACCTTCATGTTCGATCTCTCCCATGATACATTTTACCAACGTAGACTTACCTTCTCCGTTTTTCCCGACGAAAGCCACTTTATCACCACGTTCAATCGTGAGATTCGCATTCCGGAAGACAACGTGGTCACCATACGTCTTACCTACTCCTTCCATAATGACCGGATAACTGCCGCTTCGGGGAGAAGGCGGAAATTTAAGGCGAAGCGCCGAAGTATCTTCTTCATCCACTTCAATCAGTTCCAGCTTCTCCAGCATCTTCACACGGCTTTGTACCTGAAGCGTCTTACTGTATGTTCCTTTGAAACGTTCGATGAAATCTTTCGTTTCCTGAATCATCTTCTGCTGCTCTTCGTATTGCTTCATCTGTTGTTCGCGACGTTCCTTACGCAGCACAAGATACTGTGAATAGTTTACCTTATAATCGTAGATACGTCCCATCGTCACTTCAATGGTACGTGTTGTAATATTGTCGACAAACTTACGGTCGTGACTGATAACCACCACCGCCTTGGCACTATTAATCAGAAACTCTTCCAGCCAGCCGATAGACTCAATGTCCAGATGATTGGTAGGCTCGTCCAGCAACAACACATCCGGATTCTGCAACAGCAACTTGGCCAGTTCAATACGCATGCGCCATCCTCCGCTGAAATCGCTGGTAGGACGGTTGAAGTCTTCACGCGTAAAACCGAGACCGAGCAAAGCTTTCTCCACGTCTTCCTCAAAATGAGTCATATCGATGGCGTAAAACTTCTCGCTCATCGCTGCAACTTTCTCTATCAGTTCCATGTACGAATCGCTCTCATAATCGGTACGGGTAGCCAGTTCGTTATTCATGCGTTCTATCTCTTCTTCCATTTCGCGAAGGTGAGCAAAAGCCTGCGATGCTTCCTCGAATACCGTACGTCCGTCTTCTGTCATCAGATGCTGAGGCAAATAAGCAACCACACAGTCTTTGGGCGCTGTTACTTTTCCACGTGTTGGCTGGCGTACTCCTGCCAATATTTTCAACAAAGTCGATTTTCCAGCCCCATTCTTTCCCATCAGGGCAATACGGTCTCTTTCATTAATCTGAAAACTAATGTCACTAAATAAGGTGGTTCCGCCAAACTCAACGGTAAGTCCATCTACTGAAATCATAAAATTTTACGTCTTAGTATATAAATTACATCATTTAATTCAAAAGAGGCAGACAAGTCCTCCCGCCCGTTTTTATTCTCATCGGCTGTCTGCTTCTCATATTATACCTTCCATCCAAGCCAATAAATTCCTGCAAGGATCACTCCCTATTACGAACCCAGGCTCACAATTTCCTGCAAAATACGGACAGCCGATTCTACATCAGTAATATCTTTTACAATCATGCTGCGACGCCCGTTCTGTTCACGCAAGTTGCATACCCGCGGATACTTTGCCATGTAATCGATAATCTTACCAAAAGCAGCACTCTGATAATACGGGCTATCCGGATTGCTTACAAAATAAAGAATCATCTTACCACCCTTCAGCACAGCCTTTTCTACACCAAGGCGCTTTGCCAGACGACGGAGAGGTACAATACGGATCAGTTCTTCACCTTCAGGCGGAATCTTGCCAAAGCGGTCTACCAGACGTGCCTTGAAGGCCTCCACATCCCGGTCGAGTTCCAATTTATCCAGTTCACGATAAAGCAACATTCGTTCACTGCTGCTCGGAATATATTCGTTGGGGAACAACAATTCCAGATCACTTTCCACGGTACATTCGTCAACGAAATCTTCGCCGCTGATCTTCTCCTCTCCAGCCTTAATCTCATCGGCATAAAGGTCGGCAAACTCATCATTCTTCAGTTCCGTCACAGCTTCCGACAGAATCTTCTGATAAGTTTCATAACCCAGGTCGGCTATAAAGCCACTCTGTTCAGCTCCCAGCATATTACCGGCACCACGAATATCCAGGTCCTGCATGGCAATATGTATACCACTTCCCAGATCGCTGAAATTTTCGATAGCCTGAAGACGGCGCTTGGCTTCGGGAGTCAAAGACGACAAAGGAGGAGCCAGCAAATAACAGAAAGCCTTCTTGTTGCTTCGTCCCACACGTCCACGCATCTGATGCAAGTCACTCAGTCCAAAGTTCTGTGCCTGATTGATAATAATCGTATTGGCATTCGGGATATCAATTCCACTCTCAATAATGGTAGTGGCAAGCAGCACATCGTAATCATAATTCACAAAACCGAAGATAATCTTTTCCAGCTCTTCGGGCTGCATCTGTCCATGACCGATACAAACACGGCAATCCGGAATGTTACGCACGATCATTGCTTTCAGTTCTGCCAAGTTCTGTATGCGATTATTCACAAAGAACACCTGACCGTTACGGCTCATTTCAAAGTTAATCGCTTCGGTAATGATTTCTTCGTTAAACGTATGCACCTCGGTCTGAATCGGATAACGGTTGGGCGGCGGAGTCTGGATAACCGACAAGTCGCGGGCTCCCATCAACGAGAACTGAAGTGTTCGCGGAATCGGTGTAGCCGTCATGGTAAGGGTATCTACATTCACCTTAATCTGACGCAGTTTTTCTTTCACACTCACTCCGAACTTCTGCTCCTCATCCACAATCAGCAAGCCCAGATCGTGAAACTTCACGTTCTTGCCGATAATCTTATGTGTACCTATCAAGATATTGATCGTACCTGCTTCCAGTTCCTTCAGGATGCGGGACGTATCTTTCGCCGTACGGGCACGACTCAGATATTCCACTTTGCAAGGCATTCCTTCCAGACGTTTGCTGAAGGTCTGATAATGCTGATAAGCCAGTACCGTAGTAGGCACAAGCACTGCGACCTGCTTATTGTCGGCTACAGCCTTGAAAGCTGCACGTATGGCAACCTCCGTTTTACCAAAGCCTACATCACCACATACCAGACGATCCATCGGGCGGTCACTTTCCATATCCGCTTTTACCTCCTGAGTGGCTTTCAGCTGGTCGGGAGTATCTTCATAAATGAAACTTGCTTCCAGCTCATGCTGCAAAAAGCTGTCGGGACTATACTTGAATCCTTTTTCCTGCTTACGCTGCGAATAAAGTTTTATCAGGTCGCGGGCAATATCCTTAATCTTGGTCTTTGTACGCTCCTTGATTTTCTCCCATGCCCCCGTACCCAACTTACTGATACGAGGCTGTTCACCTTCCTTACCTTTGTATTTGGAAATCTTATGCAGAGAATGAATGGAAACAAATACCACATCGTCATTCTGATAAACCAGCTTGATGACTTCCTGCGTCGTATTTCCATTCGGAATACGTACCAGTCCGGCAAACTTTCCGATACCGTGGTCGATATGTACCACATAGTCGCCCGGCTCAAACATATTCAACTCCTTCAACGAAAGCGCAACTTTTCCGCTTCTGGCCTTGTCACTGCGCAAGTTGTATTTATGGAAACGGTCGAATATCTGATGATCGGTAAAAATACAGCAATGCAACGTATGGTCGATGAATCCTTCGTGCAAGGTACGGTCTACAGCTGTAAACTCTATTTTATCGCCTCGTTCACGGAAAATATCAACCAGACGGTCGGTCTGTTTTACACTGTCAGAACAAATGTATAAAGTATATCCCCGCTGCAAGTAATCCGTCAAGGTACTTGCCACCAAATCAAAATTCTTATGAAAAATAGGCTGAATAGACGTATCAAACTTCAGTGTGGCCTGAGGTGTCCCGACTGCCTTATGTCCGAAATCAATCCGCCGGAAATCCAGTGATTCTGTCGTAAATTCTGCTCCGTCTATCAGCTTGCGTTCCAGATTCATCAAATCAGTCTGTTCGCCTTCGTAAGCGGTCAGTGCCTGTGGCGAAAAAACTTCATCGTGTACTATCTGAATGCGTTCACGCACCCACGACAAATCTTTCACCCACAAAACCGTTTCACGCGGAATAAAACTCAGCAAACTGATATCCCCATCCACGGCCTGTGCCAGTTCCGGAACAATGCTGACTGAATCTTTTTTCTCACGCGACAGCTGGCTTTCTACTTCAAATGTCCGGATACTATCTATTTCATCCCCGAAAAAGTCTATTCGGTAAGGATATTCGGAAGCAAAAGAATAAACATCAATTATGCTTCCACGCGTAGCAAACTGCCCCGGTTCGTATACATAGTCTACATGCTCAAAGCCATAATCGGATAGCGCCTTGGTTATTTTCTCGGTATCAATATGCTGTCCGACATTCAGTTTCAGAGTTTTATCACTCAATACTTTTTGAGAAACGACCTTTTCGGCCAGTGCATCAGGATAAGTCACCACAGCCACCGGATCATTCTTTTCCAAGCGGCTCAGCACTTCGGTACGAAGTATCTCGTTGGCAGCATCTTTCTGTCCGTATTTAATGGCACGCCGATAAGAAGAAGGAAAGAACAAAATCTGCTCATCTCCATTCACCTGCACCATATCGTGATAGAAATATCCGGCCTCCTCCTGATCGTTCAAAATGAAAAGATACACACCCGGTACTGCCTTGATAAAGCAAGAGGCAAACAGAGAGGCACACGAAGCATGCATTCCCTCCAAAAATACAGTGCGGATATCATTGTTTTGCAAAGTTTTCGCCAGCCCCTCCACGGCAGGATGACGAGTATAACGCGATTGAAGTTCAGTTATTTCCATTGTTTTCGTCTATAGTAAAGTTAGTTGTTCTCCTTGTCACACAAGACAAAAAGGTAACTTTTGGTAAACCATGCAAATTTATAAAATAATTGCTACATTTGCAGTTACCTAATCAGATAAATCACTTTTATGTACAACGATGTCATCGAATACCTAGACCAAAAACGAGTGAAAGAAGCACTCGTACAACTCGCAGCTTTGGCTCACGAAGCCGACAACTGGAAATTGTCATCAGAAATAGAGAATTTGCAAACAACGTATAGTTACATGCTACAATATGCTTCCCAAGGTATGGAAGATCCAGAGAGAAACAAGTTGTATCACAAGTTAATACGTAGAGCATACGAACTTGCCGACAGTGCAGAGTTCATACGCAAACATCATTCCGGCAATGGATACCAGCAAGGGAAATATCGCGTTATGCAACAATTCGAATCGAAAAGTTTCCGCGATTATTGCCTCAGCCTTGAAGCATTCAGTGAAGATTTGGGTATGGCACAAATTTCAATCATGGACGAAACACAGCGCAGCCAATCGATAAACGACATCTATGCCCGCCATGAAAAAGACGTAACCGAAATGTTCGACAAGATATGGCTATCAACACACTGGACGGATGAAGACCTGGATGGAGCTACGGCTATATTGGAATCACTGCTTGTTCCTGCAAACGACATCGCCGTAATGATAAGTGCTATTACGCTGAACCTACTACAACTATTCGACAGCCGCAAGTTTCAGTTCCTTCTAAAGGCCTATCAGATTCATAGTGAAGCCATCGTGACACAACGTGCCTTGACAGGCATTGCCCTGACTGCTTATTATCAGGAAAAACGATTGAATTTATATCCCGAGTTAGTAGAAGCTTTGTCACTTCTAAACGATTCTACTCCCATAGCCAAAGAATTGAACAAAATTCAAATCATATTGCTGCTCTCGCATGAAACTGAAAAAATTGAAAAGAAAATGCGTGAAGAGATTATTCCCAATATGAAGATTTCGCCGGAAATGATGAACCCTGGACAAAAAATATTTGACATGGAAGATTTGGAAGATAAAAACCCAGAATGGGAAAAGGAAATCAAACGAGTGGAAGAATATCTGCACGAACTGGGAGCGCTACAGTCGGAAGGAGCCGATACTTACATGAGCGCCTTCTCGCAACTGAAGTCGTACCCGTTCTTCCGTCAGGCAGCCCACTGGTTCTATCCGTTCGATCGCCAGCAGCCAGATGTTGCCCAAGTCTTTAAAAGGAAAAACATAGACGGAGAGAAATCTATTATCAGCACACTTATGGATTCGACTATGTTCTGCAATTCGGACAAATATTCTTTCTGTCTGACCTTGCAAAACATACCTTCCGACCAGCTGGAGTTACTTGCTACAGAGTTTAATATGCAAAATGAAATGATTGGAGAAGGACAAAACCCACTTGCTGAATATATACAAGCTGAAAAAAAATCCGAAAATGTCTGCCGTCAATATATACACGATTTGTATCGCTTTTTCAAGTTGTGGATGTACCGTAGCGAAATGCATGACATCTTTACCGACGATCTTGCTCTTTGGAAATGTGAAGTTCTGAAACCGCTGATACATACGCCAGAATCGCTGAAGCACATAGCCGAGTATCTGTTTTCGAAAGAATATTTTGAACAAGCATGCGAAATATATAATGAGCTCTTACAATATGACAACTTGAACGACGATTTCTGGCGCAAGACAGGATTCTGTTACCAGAAAATGAAAGCATATTCTAAGGCATTGCAGGCCTATGAGCAAGCAGATTTACTGAAACCGGACCATGTATGGACATTAAAGCAAATGGCACAGTGCAACAAACGCCAACAGCAATATCAGAAAGCTTTGGAGTGCTTATATAAAATTGAATCCATGCAACCGGAGAACCTGAACTTACTTTTGCAAATCGGACAATGTCTGGCTAATCTTCGCATGTATGACAAGGCGCTAACCTATTTTTTTAAAGTGGAATATCTGGATAAAGCTCCAGCAAATGCTCAACGAGCTATAGGATGGTGCTATTTCATGACTGGAAAATACGATGATGCAAATCGTTTCTTCGACAAATTATTACGCTCAGACGAATCACAATCGTCCGACTGGCTGAATGCCGGACATGTTTATCTGGCACAAAACAACATCCAACGGGCACTTGAATGTTATCGTCATGTTGAAAGCACTTGCAAAACACACGATGAATTCATGAAGCTCTATCTTGCAGACAAGGCTGCACTGCTGGAACAAGGCATTCTAGAAGAGAACATTTATTTAGTTGCCGACATGTTATAATAAAATAACTCCCTCATGTCCTTTCGCTTTGCTGAAGTGCACCCCAAAAGTTAGACACAAAACT
>FR887822.1:48529-119235 GCA_000432735.1 Bacteroides sp. CAG:443 | reverse complement strand
ACGGATAATATTTAAACCGTCCAACTTTTTGGGGTCACTTCAGGCAGGGCTTGAATTAATACAAGGTTTTAAAATTATTTCTTGCTTGATGCAGGGTTATAGCGGGCATTCAGTCCGTCTACGATTTCCTGGGTAATATTGAATGCAGGGTCAGCATACAGCAAGTTGTCGAAACCAGTGTTGCTGATGATCAGACTGTAACCCTTGTCTTTATTGTAAGTTTTCAGGAAAGAGTTGATAGAATCACGCAACTGCAAGCTGATTTTCTGGTTTTCTGCCTGCAATTCGCTGGTCAGTTTTTCCTGCAACTGCTGCAAGTCACGCTGTTTCTGGCTGATACGCAGATTTTCCTGTTCAGCACGTTCGCGGCTGGCGAAACCATTGTTTTCCAGTTTGCGCTGGAATTCTCTCATTTCCTGATCCAGTTCCTTTGCCTTTTCGTTCAGTGTAGTACGAATGTTTTCTTCCTTCTGAATCATCATTTCGTTCAGGTCATTCCAGTAACGATATTTAGTCAGCAGAGAATCGATTTCCACGTAAGCTATCTTCATGTTGACCGGACCACCCACTACAGCCGGAGTTGAGGTACTTTTGTCATTTGCCTTGTTGTCAGTACATTGTGTAAACATCAGCACCAGGGCCAGTGCGATTAATCCGTTAAGGATATGCTTCATACTTTTCATAATGTTTTTAGTATCTTAGTTATTAATTGTTTTTTCGGTTTCCGCTTCCGGATGTCTGCGTTCTGCTATGGCGTGCGGGTTCACTTGCTGTGCTTCCCTGTCCTGCGACTGCACACATCCGATACCTCTTTTTCTCATAGCTTTACTTCCACTAACGTGCGTGTTAGGGAAACGTCCGTTCTTCTTAAAGAGTATCTTTACCGATAATAGTGCTATGCAGATAGCAACTATTAACATTGTTATAAGGATAGTCTTGAGCATTTCTATTAATTTTGTGGTGCAAATATAAATCTTTTGTCACCGATTTGCTCTTTTCGGTGGGGAAAAAAGAGGTTACTTGCCCCGTTAATATGTGTTTTTAACTTATTTTTACGGATGATAAAACAAATAAATAAACATTGTATGGAAAAAAAAGATTTGCAACCTGCTGTTGTCTTCCATTATTTTGAGGAAGTATGTCAGGTACCGCGTCCTTCGAAGAAGGAAGAAAAAATCAGAGCATATCTGCTTGAGTTTGCCAAAAAACATGGTCTTGCTGCCAAGACAGACGAAGCTGGCAATGTCTTGATTGAGAAACCGGCTTCTGCCGGCAAGGAAAACTTGAAGACAGTTGTCCTTCAGTCGCACATGGATATGGTATGCGAGAAGAATAAAGATACAGAACATAATTTCGAAACCGACCCGATACAAACTTATGTCGACGGAGAATGGTTGAGAGCGAAGGGTACTACACTGGGAGCCGACAACGGAATTGGTATTGCTACCCAGCTTGCCGTACTGGCTTCAGAGGATATCGAGCACGGACCGATACAGTGTCTGTTTACCGTCGACGAAGAAACTGGTCTGACAGGTGCCTTTGCCTTGAAGGAAGGATTTATGAATGGCGACATCCTGATTAATCTCGATTCGGAAGATGAAGGCGAATTGTTCATCGGATGTGCCGGTGGAGCTGGTACTACCGCACAGTTCCCTTGTCCGATGACGGCTGCTCCCGAAGGATACTTCTTCTTCCGTGTGGCTGTAAAAGGTCTCACGGGCGGACATTCGGGCGATGATATCAATAAGAACCGTGCCAATGCCAACAAGCTGTTGAACCGTTTCCTGGTTCAGCTGATGGAGAAATACGATTTGCGTCTGTGCGAGATAGATGGAGGTAACCTGCACAATGCCATTCCTCGCGAGGCACATGCTGTTTGTGCTGTCCCGATGAAGGATAAGGAATCGGTACGTGTTGACCTGAATGTATACTTGTCGGAAGTAGAAAATGAGTTCGCGGTAACAGAGCCGAACCTTGTTATGGAACTCGAATCGGAGAGTCCTCGTGCAGAAGTCATGGAGCAGGAGGCGATGAAGAAGTTCCTTCTTTCCCTCTATGCCGTACACAATGGTGTGTATGCCATGAGCCAGGATATTCCGGGACTGGTAGAAACTTCTTCCAATCTGGCTTCAGTCAAGCAGCGTGACGGCAAGATCGTAGTCGTAACCAGCCAGCGCAGTTCCATCCTTTCTTCACGCAAGGACATGTCGCAGATGGTAGCTGCTGCCTTCCTGCTGGGCGGTGCGGAGGTTACAACCGGCGACGGTTATCCGGGATGGAAGCCCAATCCGAATTCTGAAGTGCTGCAAATTGCCGTAGAAAGCTATAAGCGTCTGTTTGCTACAGAACCGAAGATCAAGGCCATTCACGCCGGACTGGAGTGCGGTTTGTTCCTCGAGAAATATCCGTCACTCGACATGGTTTCGTTCGGTCCTACGCTGCGTGGCGTTCATTCACCCGACGAACGCATGCTTATCCCTACAGTCGATAAGTTCTGGCGCCACTTGCTCGATGTACTGGCACATATTCCAGCAAAGGCATAATGAGCCTTTTATGTAAAATATTATTAGGGTTTGCTGCTTGCCTCACAGCGCTTGACTGCGGGGCACAGCAAACCCTTCGTGTTATGGAATACAACGTGGAGAATCTGTTCGACTGTCGTCACGACACGCTGAAGCACGATTCTGAATACCTTCCTCATGCTACCCGAGGCTGGAACTGGAAACGTTATCACGAAAAGCTGAACCGGATAGCCAAGGTGATACTGGCTGCCAGTGGTGAACAGGTGCCCGATCTGGTCGGACTTTGCGAGGTGGAAAACGCTTATTGTCTGGACGGGCTGGTAAAATATTCTCCGCTTCGGGATGCAGCCTACCGCTACGTGATGACCGATTCGCCCGATGAACGGGGTATTGACGTAGCACTTTTGTACCAACCTTCCTCTTTCCGGCTGATAGCAGAGCAGCATATCCGCATTCCTTCCCACGAACTGAAGCGCAAGCCTACCCGCGATATCCTGCATGTGGCAGGCAGGGTACTCTCCGGCGATACGCTCGATGTCTTTGTCTGTCACATGCCCTCGCGCTCGGGAGGTGAGAAACAGAGTGAACCCTACCGTTTGTTTACCGCACGCATGCTGCGCCATGCGGCAGATTCTGTCATGAAAATCCGTCGTACACCTTACCTTATTATATTAGGCGATTTCAACGACTATCCCGAAAGCCGTTCCATCTGTCAGACGCTGGGTGCCAGAAAACCCGGAAAGGATATCCATTCCCTTAACTTGTATAATCTGATGAACGGGAAGCAAGGAGGTACCTACCGGTACCGTGGCGAGTGGGGCATCCTCGACCAGCTTATTCTGAATGGAACTTTCCTACAGCAGCAGGGAAACCTTACCACGTCGTACGACCGAGCCCGCATACTTACGTTTCCTTTCCTGCTGGAAGAAGATGAAAATTATGGAGGCGACAAGCCTTTTCGTACCTACAACGGCATGAAATACCACGGCGGGTATAGCGATCATCTGCCTGTCTGCCTCGATATAGACCTTAAATGTCCAGTCCCATAATGTAATCGTTCATGTAGTAACCGTTCCCGATCGGGAAATCACCTTCACGCACTTTCTTCATTCCCATGTGTTCGTAAAATCCCAAAGCCGGATTGTTACGATTTACATTCAGTTCCATACGGCACGGAGCCGGATGCAACTCTTTAATGCCTTTGATAGCCTGCTGGAACAGTTGCTTACCCAGATGGTACTTCTGATAATAGGGAATAACGTAAATCTTTTCGAGGTGAAACAAATCCTTGTCCTCCTGACGGATGGAAACATATCCCGCCGCCTCACATTCTTCGTAAGCTATATAATAAATATGTCCTTCTTCTTCCATCTGCTTGTGCAGGTTCTCGATGGAATACATCCAGTCCATCATATATTCTATCTGTTCGTGCGTAAGAATGTTCTTATACGTTTCGGGAAATACATTCCATGCCAGTTTGTTGATCAGCGGAATGTCGGCTGTAGTTGCTTTCTTTATAATAAACATAGTTTTGAGTATTAATATTTTGTTCTCCTGCAAAAATAAAACTTTCCGGCTGTGATTTTTCTCCAGATAAAGCCTATTTTGTTAAATAGTTTAAATTAATAGTACTATGCAATACAAGGTATTAATATAATACATATATTTGTGCTATACAAAATAAGGAGGAACAAGATGAATGTTGATAACGTAAAATCTCAAATGCGCAAAGGAATGCTTGAATACTGCATCCTGTTGTTGCTGCATCGTGAGCCTTCGTATGCTTCAGACATTATTCTGAATCTGAAAGAGGCGAAGCTGATAGTGGTGGAAGGTACGCTTTACCCGCTGCTTACCCGCCTGAAGAACGACGACTTGTTGTCGTACGAGTGGGTGGAGTCTACACAGGGACCTCCCCGCAAGTATTATCGTCTGACGCCGAAAGGGGAGGAATTTCTGGCCGGACTACAGCTGGCGTGGGACGAACTGGCGGATACGGTAAATCATTTAAGAACTAAACTTTTAATTTCGAAATCACATGAAAAAGACACTGACTGTTAATTTAGGGGGCACTGTATATCATATCGATGAAGATGCCTACAACCTGCTCGATAATTATCTGAACAATCTCCGTTATCATTTCCGTAAGGAAGAAGGAGCCGACGAGATTGTACGCGATATGGAAACCCGTATTGCCGAACTGTTCGATGAATATATCCGTACCGGATTGCAGGTCATCACGGTGGAACAGGTGGAGGCGGTCATTGCGCGTATGGGAAATCCCGAGGACTTGAATACGGATGACGATGAGGAAAAGAAAGAAACAGAACAGCATGCCTATGGCAATGGACCTGCCCGCCGTCTGTTCCGTAATCCTGACGACCGTATACTGGGTGGTGTGCTTTCCGGACTTTCGGCTTATTTCGGCTGGGATGTGACGTGGATACGTATCGGTGCGCTGGTGCTTGGCTGTTTTGTTCACGGACTGATTCTGGCTTATCTGATAGCCTGGATCATCATCCCGCTGGCAAAGACGGCTACGGAAAAGTTACAGATGCGCGGCGAACCTATCAACATGGAGAATATCGGACGTACCGTAACCGAGGGATTCGATAAGGTAAATGACTATGTACATTCCGAAAAACCTCGTTCTTTTTTGCACCAGTTGGGTAATGCTATTGTCAAGATAGCCGGATTCATCATCAAGTTTGTGCTGGTTCTATTGGCTATCTGCCTGACACCGGTGTTGCTTGTCGGACTGGTTGTATTGTTTGCCTTGCTGATGGCGGCTACAGGAATGCTTGCCAGTGTGCCTGCCGTGCTGTATTACTCCATGCCTGATGTAGACTGGAGCCTGATAAGTTCTTCCTCTTCTGCGGTCATCGGGCTGTCGGTATGCGGATTGTTTGTCGTAGGTATTCCGATTATCGGGCTCTTGCAGCTCATATTGCAGAGCTTCAACGTATGGAAACCGATGTCGACTACTACAAAAGTGATTCTTACCTTGGTATGGTTTATTTCACTGGTGGTAGGATTTATCTTCTTGTTTAATACTTCCTTTATACAAGGTCCGATTTGGTGGCTCTAAAAAACAATATGACTATGAAAACAATTTTTACAAGATTTATCGGTGCCTTGATTTTGGCAACCGGTTTTACTTCCTGTGTCTGGGCAGGTGGTAAGGGAGAGCAGATTACAGAAAAACGGAATGTATCCGGGTTTTCCTCTATTGAGATAAAAAGTGTAGGGCTGGTTTATTTTACACAGGCGTCCGATTTCTCGTGCTCCATAGAAGGGGAAGAGGGACATGTGAAAAATATTACGACAAGCGTAGAGGGAAACACGCTGAAGGTCAGTTATCACAAGAAACTGAAAAATGATAAGAACGGAACCATCATCCGTATTTCTGCTCCCGACTTGAAGCAACTTGACTTCAGCGGAGTGGGCTCCTTTAATATCGACGGCAAGGTAGATGTACAAGATCTGGATGTGGATTTTCGCGGAGTCGGTGAGTTCAATGTGAAGGACTTGCATTGCCGGAAGGCAGAATTCGATCTGAGTGGCGTCGGTGAGGTAAACATCAACCTCAACTGTGAAGAGGTTCGTGCCGATGTGAATGGCATAGGTTCTGCTACTTTTACCGGAACCGCGCGGATGGCTTCTTTCCATCGGGGTGGAATAGGGGAGCTCAATACGCAAGGAATGAAAATAGGCAAATAACAAGTGTCATACGCTGTATTCCAGCATTTTGTAAAAACATGCCCGCAAGTGTTTCAAAACGTGGGCATGTTTTTTTTATTCGTGCCCGTGTTTCTTCAAATTTGTCGGGACGTTTTTTTATTTTTTGTACAAAAAACAAAATGTTTTGTACAAAAAATAATTCTTTCTTTCCGCATTCCATCGGCAATGATTTATTATTATTTGTTGTTCTTCGCACAATCTCTCGGCAGAATTCCGTATCTTTGCTGAAAAGAAAATAGGATTAACTGTTAAGATATGACTAAGAAAATACTTTTGCTGGGTTCCGGCGAATTAGGAAAAGAGTTTGTGATTGCTGCTCAACGTCTGGGACAGTACATTATCGCATGTGATTCGTATGCAGGTGCTCCCGCCATGCAGGTGGCCGATGCTTGTGAGGTATTTAATATGTTGGATGGTGATGCACTCGATCGTGTAGTAGAGAAATATCATCCCGATATTATTGTACCCGAAATTGAGGCTATCCGTACCGAACGTCTTTATCATTTGGAGAAAGAAGGTATCCAAGTAGTGCCGAGTGCTCGCGCCGTAAACTTTACGATGAACCGTAAGGCTATCCGTGACCTTGCAGCCAAGGAACTGGGCTTGAAGACTGCGAAATATTATTATGCCAAATCTTTGGACGAACTGAAAGAGGCTGCCGAAAAAATCGGTTATCCGTGTGTAATTAAACCGCTGATGTCTTCATCAGGTAAGGGACAGTCGGTTGCCAAAGGTCCTGAAGATCTGGAATATTCATGGGCGTACGGATGTGAAGGCAGTCGTGGTGACATCAAGGAACTCATCGTCGAAGAGTTTATCAAGTTCGATAGTGAAATCACTTTGCTGACGGTTACTCAGAAGAATGGTCCTACCTTGTTCTGCCCGCCTATCGGACATGTACAGAAAGGTGGCGACTATCGTGAAAGTTTCCAGCCTGCACACATTGCTCCCGAACACCTTGCCGAAGCTCAGAGAATGGCAGCAAAGGTAACAGAAGCTCTGACTGGTTATGGAATCTGGGGAGTTGAATTCTTCCTGAGTCACGAAAACGGTGTATATTTCTCAGAACTTTCTCCGCGTCCGCACGATACGGGTATGGTAACGCTTGCCAACACACAGAACCTGAACGAGTTTGAACTTCATCTGTATGCTATCTTGGGATTGCCTATTCCGGGTATTACGCAGGAACATATCGGTGCTAGTGCCGTTATCCTGTCGCCGATTGCCAGCAAGGAAGCACCGCGTTACCGTGGCGAAGAACTGGTTTGCTCGCAGCCTAATACATATCTGCGTATTTTCGGAAAGCCTTTTACCAAACTGAACCGCCGTATGGGGGTAGTGGTGTGCTACGATAAAGTAGATGGTGATCTGGATGCTTTGCGCGACAAGTGTAAGGCTTTGGCAAGCAAAGTGGAAGTTTATTGATCAAAAATAAATAGAGAATAGTTAGTATGGCCCGTTGCAGGGGCAAAAAGTAGGGAGGCTGATGTAGTTCATCGGCCTCCTTTTATTCTTTTCGCAAAAGACTGAATTCTTGGCTTTAAGCATAACTGTGCATACCTCCCATAATGAAATTGACTCCGAAGTAGGTGATTAGTACACTGAGAAAGGCTATTATGGTAAACCAATGGAAGAACATTGGGCGTTGAAAGTACGGAAGGGAGAAAGGGTGCAGGGCTGTGGCATAAACCAGCAAGGTAATGAGTGCCCATACCTCCTTGGGGTCCCATCCCCAGTATCTTCCCCACGAAACATTCGCCCATATAGCTCCAATAAAAATACCGGTTGTCAGCAGGAATACGGCAGGATACAATATGAGGTGACTGATGACTTGCAGCCGGATAATCTGTTCGTTACAGTCTGTACGTGTGTGGTACAGGACGACGGCTGTCATGCCGTTCAGCATGATAAATGCCAGCAGTGAGTACGATAGCATGATGGTTACTACATGGATGCTTAAAAGAGGGGAGGCAAGCACCGGCATAAGTTGGGTGACAGATGGGTTTGCTTCGCCAAGCATGGCGACCAGCAGGGTGAGTCCGCACAAGATATAGCCGAATGAAATAGCCAGTTGGAACTTCCTGTATAGGAAAAAAGTGAGTAGAATGCTGCATAAGGACATAAGCTGCATGGTTTCGTATCCGTTCGACATTGGCAGATGTCCGCTGATGAACCCTCTGAGGCTGATAAGTACAAGAAGATATATGCCGATAATACCTAGAATGGCAAGTAGTAAACAGCTTATTTGGGGCGAATCAGTATGTTCGCTTATCAACTTTCGGCAATAGAAGAGATAAGAAAGCATACCGACAGTCAGGCAGAGCATGGCAAGCGGACGGGTAAAATCCATTTCGTTATATAGTATTTCGGCACGAAATTGTGCATTCGAAGGCAGGAATCCCCGTGCTTCTTTCTTCTGGTATATCCTGGTTTTCTCGATGAGTGTATCAATGGCTTCATATTCATGGTGAGCAGTCTTTTCGGCAAGCAGATTCATGCTGTAGCGGATAAAAGCCCATTGTTCGTGGGGGATAGATATGGGTAACTCGTCGGTTAACGAGTACCATACCGGCTGTTTTTCATTTTTATCACGGAACGGATAGAGCTTGAAGAGGCTACCGTTGCAAGCCATACTTATCAGGTCGAATTTTTCGTTAGCTTCTTCTATGGCACGTAATTCTTTGGCTGTAATTTCAGCATATGAGATTTGGTCGAGCTTATAGCCGGTGGAATTTGCAAAATCGGCAAGACATGCATATTTCCCTTTCACTCCCAGTATGTTTTGTACATTTTTGTCCTTGATGAGAATGACGGGCTCCTGCTTCCATTGCTCGTAATAGAAGAACCATCCGGTCAGAATTTGTTCGGGAGTAAAGTCTTTATAAGTTGGGCGACCATAGAGTTTGGTCGTAAATTCCTTGGCGAGTGTTTGCAGGGGACAGATACGGTTGTTGTAATATACGTAGAGTTGCCCAAACTTGCCGGCTGTTTTTTTAGGCAGAGTTGGAGGTACAGATGCTTCAAGTGCTGCGACACTGCCGATAAGCAACAGCAGGCAAGCCACCGTTCGTTTCAGACTCGGGTGGTGAAGCAGCTTGCGGAAGTAACTGTGTCTGTCGAAAAAGAATCCGATGAATGCCAGCAGCAGAGCAACATATCCGGTATAAGTGAGGGCAATGCCATAAGGGTCGCAAGTGACCGAAAAAGTGCTTCCTTGCTGGTCTGCATCGTATGCCGACTGATAGAAACGGTAGTGCCGGTAAGTATAGATGTGATTCATGGAAGCTTTTCCTGTCAGTGTCGTATCACCGTCGTGAATATTTAGTATACTGACGAAATCCATCGGAGCAAATGTCCCTTGATAATAGGCTAGTTCAAACTGTTTTAGTGATACGCCAAAAGGAAAGTCTGCTGTCTGTCCGTCGTTTGTGGTGAATGTTGTCACCGGATTGGCCCCTTGTCGCAGGTGGACGCTTCCCTGTATCCCCCAAAGATGTGTGGTCAGTGCTCCCGATAATATGAGAATGAATGCCAGATGTAGGGCACAAGTGGCTTTTCTTCTTTTGAGATGGCGCTTGCAGATGTAGGCAAGAGAGAGTATGGTTGCTGCTATCCAAAGCCCAATAAAAAAAAGCGAGCTGTAAATATAGGTCTCGGCAACTTTTATTCCGTACAGTTTTCCGGCAATTGTTGCGGCTGCCATAATAAGAATGAGAATTCCCCATAGGGAAAAGGTTATTTTCTTTAATGTATTTGTCATTCTGTATGCTGTTTTACGTGGCGTAAAGATGAAGGACTAAAGTAAACATTTACCACAGATTACACAATTTGTCAGATCATAAATTTGTTATCCTTTTTGGCTGTTGAGGACAGTTGAGACTGTATATTCCAGTGTAATCTGCAGTAAATGATAAATATTCGTGCAGCCTTTCCAGATACGGTTATTTCCTTTGCTGGAAAAGCCGGACCATGTTTTTAGATGGAATCAATGAATTTCACGATGGCATCACGCTCTTCTTTCGAGAGATTACGGAATTTTTCTACAGTCATGCGGGCATCGCTCTTTTTATTTCCATGCCACATGATTGCTTCGATGACGTTTCGTGCACGGTTGTCGTGCAGGCGGTCGGCAGTAGAAGAGCCTGTACACATCTGATGCAGTCCGCGTCCCCAAAGAGGAGTAGTACGGCACCATCCGGTACGGATATCGTTTTCCATGTGAAGTTTATGCTGTACCAGGTCAGAATAAGGCCAGATTGTCTGGTTCGGATACCGGGGAAGACGGTTGTCTCCCTTGGCAAAAAATCCGTTCGGGTCGTAAAAAGTATCATCTCCCGTTTTCCATGACGGACGATGACAATATGCACATCCTATCTGTGCGAAGAGTTCTTTTCCCTTTCTGACATCAGCATCGTCGATGTTGCGTACGGCAGGGACGGCAAGTCCCCGGTGCCATACTATGAAATCAATAAAATCTTCGTCATCCATTTCCACATCCAGTTCCTTGGACGTTAAATATGCGGCAATAGCCTTTGCCACTTGCTCCTTGTCCGAATAGTCATTGGCGTGCCAACTGGGGTGATTTTTCTTGGGATCGGCTTCTTCAATATAAGCCTGATAGCCGGCTTGTACCTCCGGGTCGTTGGCAGAAGCCTTTACCCACGAACTTCCTCCATATACAGTCTTGTCTTCTCCCTCTGCGTTGGCAAAGTAAGTGTCGAGATAATGATAGCGGCGGTTGCTGCGAGTTACATTGGTGATGTTCCACATGGCATTGGCACCTGCCGCATCTTGCAGCGGTCCGCGGCTCAAGGCATACGTAAATCTGAACGGATGGAGCTCTCCTTTGTCGGCAAAGTCCGGATTGACATCTGTAGCCTTGGTGTTGCTGTACTGCTTTACCCATTCTCCATTTTTGAAGAATGCCTCGTTCAAGCCATTTTTCATGTAGCCGTCTTTCTCTTCTTTGGCATATTGCGCTTTCAAGTCTTCATCTGTGATGGCATCCAGCAGGCCGGTACCGTAAATCCCGATCGTAGACTCCAGCAGGACTTTATAATTACCCAGACTACTGATGATGCCTTCGTTTTTGGCATAGACTGCGTCTGGCGCGAGAGTCACCTCAGGATATTCCAGATCGTAACTCTCACCATCGGGAAACTTGTTGCCCCACTCGTCGGTATATTTTTTCCATTCGATAATGACTTTGCTTTCGTCCAGCGGGGCTTTGAAGGGCTGGGTGGCATGTCCCTGTGGCATTCCGGTCAGCCAGCTTACATAACCATCTGTTTCAGGATTGTAGACAACCAGCAGACATCCGTTTCCGATAGTTGTCGTTTGAAAGGCTCCTGACGCATTACGCTTGCCGTGTCCGTATCCCGGATGACAATGAATACATGAACTTCGTACGTAGGCTGGACCCAATCCTTTGCGTACACCGGTATGATTGTTCATATACATTTTTTCAAACAGTTGCTCTCCGTTTTTAAATCGTTGGCTCATTTCTTCGCTTGATTCGACAGGTTCGGTTGGTTGTTCGAAAGCATTAGAGGTGGTAAGATAAGAAGTTCCTAACTGTCCGCCGGCATAGTACCATTCCGGCTTTTCGCTATTGCCGGAGGAATCTGATGTTGTAGTCTGATTTTCGTTGTCACTGCACGCGGTCATGACACTGGCGATACATAAAAAATGTATCAGGTGAAAAGTCTTTGTCTTCATATTTGCAATAGATGTTGATTGTTGTTCAAGCTGTTGCAGCCATCTTGGACCAGATGGCTTTAAATAATAATTTTTCTGGGCCGAGACGACTGCGTGGAAGTTATTGATATTTTAAAAGAGAAATTTTTTCGGCTATTTCAAAAGAGCCTTATTTGCTTTATTCAATGCGGTAGACAATTGGCTTAGGGATTCGATGGCAGCGTCTGCTTCTGCTCCGGTTGCGTTTTTGGCAAAAGGTTCCAGTATGGCCTGTATCTTGGTAATTGCTTCATCAATCAAGGCTTTTACTTCAGTATCGGTAGATGGGTCGATGGTAGCAATGTAAGCACTGACAGATGTCGCGTTGTTTGTTCCATCGTATCCTATACCTTCGTATGCATTTTTTACACTTTTAATGTTGTCAACAAAATCGACTACTGAATTTAATGCGTAGGGAGATTCGATATAGTTCTTGTCATCGGCTGTCTGACCTGAGTTAGGGCGGCCGATTTTCTGGGTACAAACCTCATCTACGATGTCGATACATCCTTGAATCAGTTCTTGTGCTGCAACAGTATAGCTGGTATATTTGCTTCCTCCTAGCCCGGCGGTTTTCATACTTGTACCGTAATTGAATGTGGGCTCCTGTTCTGTTTCGGTAAGAATTTCCTGCTTTTGTGTCGTAACGTTACCTATTCCTGCCCAAGATGCTTCCAGCCGAATACACTGGTTGCGCAAATCCTGAGCGACTCCTGCCATGTAAATCATGTGATTGTTGGTTATATTTACTACTTGTCCGCTGTAGCTGTATGTCTTTTCGAAGTTTCTTGGCTCACGATGAGAATCATCGGTCAATTGGAACAAAATATATTCCAGTGCATGATAGCCCAAAAGCCCATATCCCAGATTGCTTGTGATGTAATCAAAGTCGCCGGTTCCTATGGCATCCATCATCTTCTGGTTATTCAGCAGATTATCCAGAGCTACTTGGTCCAAAGGCCACGAATCAATGTGAGGGTCGATGTTATAATCTCCTGCCGCACCAAATAGAAAAGCCTCGCTCAATTCCCATGCTTTTCGTGATTCGGTCCAGTGCTCACATGCTTCGGCTACATACTCTGTAGCCTTTTTCTTATCTCCATTCAGATAGGTTTCCTTTGCTTTCGTACAAGCGTCACTCATTAATATGGCTTCGTCTGCCATTGCTTTGTACGTGGCGATAATTGTATTGTCTACATAGGGTACGATAGCTTCTTTCAGAGCTTGTTCTTCGTTTGAAAGTCCTTCGGAGTTACTACTTCCATGGTTGTTGTCACTACAGGAAATCATGCTTGTTGCTGTCATGGCACTTATAGCCATGCAAAGAGATAGTTTAAAAAACTTGTTCATAGCTTTTATCTTTTGGGGTTATTATTATGTGATAATTGTTTGTCGGAAAGTTATTTTGTAAAAAGTCCGGCATAGGCTACACCTACCGATATAGACGGCTCGTTGTTGTAAGGACTTCTCATCAACCCGATGGAATATTCCCCTTTTACTACGATGTCATGAATAGGATAGTAGTTCAGTCCCGCTGCGATACGATTACGCCCGCAGAATCTGTAAATAGGGGTACTGGTCTTGTGCATGGAGTCGTAATAGTCGTAACGGCCGAAGACATACAGTTTCTGTCCTTTCTCATTCAACTTTTCGATTTGGGAGAATACATTATAACCTGCTTCGATACCGGCAGCAATGGCAGCTTCGGCCACGTTCTGTTGAGGTGACGGAGAGTTGTTGCTCATTTTTTTATTGACTTCTGTAATCTTGTCGGCATCACTCAGGTGACCGTAATCGAAGTTACCGCGGACAATCCAGTTGTGATCATTATAATGAAAGTCGAAAGCACCTATTAAGACAGTTCCTTTCACGTCTTTATACTTCTCACTGTCCTTATAATCGTTTAGCGAATTGTTGAATGAGTTGCCGGCATAACCGCTGACTGACAGGCGTAAACCTTTGACGGAGTAATTGTCGATGCGGAAAGCTCCGGCTACGGAGTTACCAATCTTAAATTCATATGGGCTGCCGGCACCGCCTTGTATCCAGTTCAAACGATTAAAACGGTCGGAGTCTAGCCCCGGTACCAGCAATACTTCATAGCGCCAGTCGCCTGTCTGTCCCCACAAGCTGATGCCCGTTTCGTGCCAGGTACAAGGAAGGATGGTGTTTTCTCCCTCTGGACGATAGACTCCGAAGAACTCAGTTGGCAGATGATGCTGGTTCGTTCCTCCCACCGGAACGATGATATGTCCTAATTTGATATTGAACTCCGGACAAATGGACTTCTGAATCCAAAATTGTTCCAGTGCAACTTCTCCGCCACGTTCCACTTCACTTTCGTATTCACCCGCTTCCTCTTCCTCTATTTCAACAGCACTTTCGGTTCCACCGTGTTCAAATTCTATCTCACTTCCCATTGTCCATCCGTGTCCGAAATCATAATTCAGGAAAAGTACCACATGTGGCAGGTCGAAGCGTCCGTGCGACTCTCCTTTGTAGATGCTTGGGTCTTTGGCTGTATAGCGGATATATTTATCGGAATAGAAGTTATGACTATACACAGCCTCTCCATATCCTCCGATAGTTAACCCTTTGCCACCTTTTTCTGTCTTCAGGATGGAATGCCTTTCAGCTTTCATTTCCTTTTCCGTTCTCTCGTTGTCACTACTCACTTTCTCGATTTCGTTTGCCGCAAAACCGTGGGTACTCATTGCTGCAAAACAAAGTGAGAATAAAACCTTTTTGCTTTTCATTTATTCTTTCCTTTTGTTTATTTTTAACAAATGCAAAGGTAGAATACATGTTTTGTGACATCAATACCTATTAGTTAGTAAAAAAAAGTTGTTAAATACCTAGTAGTAGGTATACTTGTTTTTAACTTTGCGCCAAATTTGTTTTAATGGTATATAGAAATGGAAGAATACCGATTGGACGACCTGACGATCAAAGAGCATTTGTTGCGTCTGGCGGAGAGGGGAAACAAATCGTTTACCGAGAGTCTGAACCCCGGCGTTGAGCATGTTTTAGGAATCCGGATTCCGGACTTGCGTCAACTGGCAAAGCAGATTTCCCGTACGAACTGGGAAGAATACCTGCTTACGGCCGATTCTTTTTACATGGAGGAGCGTATGCTGCAAGGTATGGTGCTGGGATACATCAGGCCCGATGACGATGTGGAATACTATTTGCATCGCGTGACTTGCTTCGTATGGATTATCAACAGCTGGTCGGTGTGCGACACGTTCAAGTTTGGAGGCGGGAAAAAGTTCGTCGAAGACAATAAGGAGCGCTTGTGGACCTATCTGGTGGACTGGATGCATGCACGGGGAGAATACGAGATTCGTTTCGGAGTGGTGATGAGCATGCAGCTTTTCATCGACGAGGAACATATCGGACAATTGCTGAAAGAATACGATGCCATCCGGCACGACGGATATTATGTGAAGATGGCTGTGGCATGGGCCTTGTCGGTTTGCTTTGTGAAGTTCCCCAAACTGACCATGCAGTACCTGAAACAAAATACGCTGGACGATTTTACATACAATAAGGCGTTACAGAAAATAACGGAATCGTATCGGGTAGATGCTGAAACCAAGCAGCTCATCCGGCAGATGAAAAGACCTGCTGCCCGATAATCGGCAAGATATAATGGTCGCACAGAGAGCAAGTTGGATGAATAGCTTGCTGTCTGTGTGACATTGTTTTATTCATGATGATACGGACCGTTGTTCAAGATGGTCATGGCACGATAGAGTTGTTCCACGAAAATCAGGCGGATCATCTGATGTGAGAAGGTCATTTTCGATAAAGATATCTTTTCCTGAGCTGCGGCATATACGGCAGGCGAGAAGCCGTAAGGCCCTCCGATGATGAACACCAGCCGCTTGCTTACCGTATGCATCTTGCGTTCTATCCATGCGGCGAACTCAATGGAGCGAAACTCCTTGCCGTGTTCGTCGAGCAATACGGGTACGTCGCCCGGTTGTAAGGCTTTCAGAATCAGTTCTCCTTCTTTTTCCTTCTGCTGCTCCATGCTCAGGCTTTTGGTATTCTTGAGCTCTGGGATGACTTCTATGTCGAAAGAGATATAATGTTTCGTACGCTCCGCGTAATCGTTTATGGCGGTGATGTAATGTTTTTCTACTGTCCGTCCGACAACAAGTAACGTAAATTTCATTTTCTGTCTGGTTTTGATTTTAATCTTTTTGCAAAGATAAGGATTATCCTTACCTTTGCCAGTAAGAAAACGTATTTAAAATCATAAATAAGATGGATGAAAAAGTAGTTAAGGATTTGATCGATCGCCTGATCGACTTGTCGTTTGCAGAAGATATTGGCGACGGCGACCATACCACCTTGTCGTGTATTCCTGCCGATGCTATGGGAAAATCGAAACTTTTGATCAAGGAAGAAGGTATTCTTGCCGGCATCGAGGTGGCAAAGGAGGTTTTCCGCCGTTTCGACCCTGAGCTGAAGGTGGAAGTTTTCATCAACGACGGTGCACACGTGAAGCCGGGTGATGTAGCAATGGTAGTGGAAGGAAAGGTGCAGTCCTTGCTTCAGACCGAGCGCCTGATGTTGAACATCATGCAGCGTATGAGCGGTATTGCTACCATGACACACCGTTACGTAGAACGCCTGAAGGGAACCAAGACGCGTGTGCTCGATACTCGTAAGACAACTCCGGGTATGCGTGTACTCGAAAAAATGGCAGTCAAGATTGGCGGCGGCGTCAATCACCGTATCGGCCTGTTCGATATGATTCTGCTGAAAGACAATCATGTCGATTTTGCCGGAGGAATTGACAAGGCTATCACCCGTGCCCGTGAATACTGCAAGGCAAAAGGCAAAGACTTGAAGATTGAAATCGAAGTACGTAATTTCGACGAATTGCAGCAGGTACTCGATCTGGGCGGTGTAGACCGTATCATGCTCGACAACTTTACGCCGGCAGATACCCTCAAGGCAGTAGAAATGGTGAACGGACGTGTAGAGCTTGAGTCATCGGGCGGTATTACATTTGATACGCTGCGCGACTATGCCGAGTGCGGTGTCGACTTTATTTCGGTAGGTGCCCTGACACATTCTGTAAAAGGTCTGGATATGAGTTTCAAGGCGTGCTGATGCGTATGGAATCTTAAGTGCAATTTTTAGAAAGTTGTACGGAAAAATACTCTTCGCCTGCCGATGTTTCCCGGAGCACCTTTGGATGCCTCGAGTAATCAGGCAGGCTGTTTTCCCCTTTTTCTGCGATTTCTATTTGTTCCTGTCAATGGAATGAAAGTAGAATCGGAGAAAAAGGGGATTTTTTATGTTTTTTTTACCACAGATAGTGTCCGATTTTTTTCTATCTTTGGTTATCATCCTAAAATTGAAGCTTATGAGTCATGAAACGTATCAATTCCTTCTGTATGCCATGTCGGTGGCTGGTGTGCTGGTTTTTGTGGCGCTTTATTTTGTAAAGGCGGGATATGGTATGTTCCGGACATCCTCGTGGGGAGTTTCTCTTCCCAACAAACTTGCCTGGATGCTGATGGAAGTACCGGCGTTTATTGTCATGTTGTACGGATGGGTGCGCAGCGGAATGGTACTTTCAGCTCCGCAGACTGTATTTGCCTTGCTGTTCTTGCTGCATTATTTCCAGCGTTCGTTTGTCTTTCCGTTGCTGATGAGAGGCAAAAGTCGTATGCCTCTTGCCATTGTTGCCATGGGAATAGTCTTTAATGTGCTGAACGGTATGTTGCTTACGACAAGTCTGTTTCGTTATCCTCCTGCCGGATTGTATGCAGACGGCAGCGATTTCTGGATGCATTCTCTACCATGGATCGGGCTGGCGCTGTTTGTGCTTGGAATGGGAATCAACCTGCATTCCGATTATGTTATCCGCCACCTCCGTAAGCCTGGCGATACGAAACATTATTTGCCGCAGAAAGGCTTTTACCGCTATGTGACCTCTGCCAATTATCTGGGTGAATTGATAGAATGGATTGGCTTCGCTCTGCTGACGGGTTCGCCTGCTGCATGGGTGTTTGTTTGGTGGACGGCTGCCAATCTGGTGCCGCGTGCCGATGCCATTTACAAGCGCTATCGGGAAGAATTTGGAGATGAGGCTGTCGGAAGCAGGAAGCGGATTATACCTTATATATATTAGTACGTTGCCGGAGGTATCTTTTCCGGGCGTGGCAAGTGAGCGGCTTTTCTATGGAATTGGAAATGGTCGGATAGCTTGCAGTGTTAACTTTTTAACTGATTATTATGGATTCAAAACTATTTACTCCGGTTCGGCTGGGACCACTGACGTTACGTAACCGCACCATTCGTTCGGCGGCTTTCGAAAGCATGTGCCCTGGCAACAAACCTTCTGAGCAGTTGCTCGAGTATCATCGCTCGGTGGCTGCTGGTGGTGTTGGCATGACGACGGTTGCTTATGCGGCAGTTACCCGAAGCGGCTTGTCGTTCGACCGCCGTCCACGTGGGGGGTTTGTGACTCGGCCGCCAGTTGTGGATGCGTCCGGAGATTGTTCCTGGCCTTCGCCGGCTGACTGATGCCGTCCATGCCGAAGGAGCTGCGGCAAGTATCCAGTTAGGACATTGCGGCAACATGTCGCACAAGAGTATCTGTGGCTGTCTGCCTGTAGGGGCCAGCAGTGGATTCAATCTTTATTCGCCTACCTTTGTGCGGGGACTTCGTGCGGACGAACTGCCCGAAATGGCACGGACATACGGTCAGGCTGTCCGCTTGGCACGTGAATCCGGATTCGATGCTGTGGAAATTCATGCCGGACACGGTTATCTCATCAGCCAGTTTCTTTCTCCTGCTACCAATCACCGTAAGGACCAGTTCGGCGGTTCGCTGGAAAACCGGATGAAGTTCATGGACATGGTGATGGAGGAGGTGATGAAAGCGGCAGGAACAGACATGGCAGTATTGGTAAAGATGAACATGCGCGACGGATTTCGGGGAGGCATGGAACTGGAGGAATCGCTGCAGGTGGCACGACGGTTGCAACAGTCGGGTGCCCATGCACTGGTCTTGAGCGGAGGTTTCGTGAGCAAGGCTCCGATGTATGTGATGAGAGGAGAAATGCCTATCCGTACCATGACGCACTACATGACCTGCTGGTGGCTGAAGTATGGCGTACGTCTGGTGGGGAAATGGATGATACCTGCTGTACCTTTCCGCGAGGCTTATTTTCTGGAAGATGCGCTGAAGTTCCGGAAGGCACTGGATATGCCGCTGGTGTATGTAGGAGGACTGGTTAGCCGTGAGAAAATCGATGAAGTTTTGAACGATGGATTTGAGGCGGTACAGATGGGGCGTGCGTTGCTCAACGAACCGGGTTTTGTAAATCGTATGCGTGAGGAAGAAAAGGCACGCTGTAACTGCAAGCACAGCAATTATTGCATTGCCCGTATGTATACCATCGACATGGCATGTCATCAGCGTCTGAAAGAGGAGCTTCCTCCTTGCATCAGGAAGGAAATCGAACGTATAGAAAGCAAGGGATAAGATGGAAAAGAAACTGGCGGTGATAACGGGTGCCGATGGAGGTATGGGTACAGAGATAACTCGTGCGGTAGCATCGGCTGGTTATAGGGTGATAATGGCATGTTGTAATCTGGTGCGGGCAGCGGAAAAACGGAATCTGCTTATGGCGGAAACGGGCAATGCGGATATAGAGGTGCAGTTTATTGATCTGGCTTCACTGGCTTCGGTTGCATCTTTTGCCCGGAAGATGGTGGAACGGGGTGAACAGATTACCTTGCTGATGAATAATGCGGGAACGATGGAAACGGGACTTCATATTACGGAAGACGGGCTGGAACGTACCGTGAGTGTGAATTATGTCGGACCCTATCTGCTGACGCGCAAGCTTTTGCCGCTGATGGGAGCGGGGGGCCGTATCGTGAATATGGTTTCTTGCACGTATGCCATCGGCAAGCTGGATTTCCCTGATTTTTTCTTGCGCGGAAGGAAAGGGAGTTTCTGGCGTATCCCTATTTATAGTAATACGAAACTGGCTCTGACTCTCTTTACGCTGGAACTGGCTGCCCGTATCAGGGAGAGGGGGATTGTCGTTAATGCTGCCGATCCGGGCATTGTTTCGACGGACATTATTACCATGCACATGTGGTTCGATCCTTTGACGGATATTCTTTTCCGTCCTTTCATTCGTACGCCTCGTCAGGGAGCTGCTACAGCCGTCAGCCTGTTGCTGGATGAAGAAGCGGGTAAACGTACCGGAACACTGAATGTCAGTTGCCGGCCTAAGCCTTTGTCGGATAAGTTTCTCCATCATTCCCAGATGAAAGAGCTCTGGAGGCTTACCGAGGTACAAGTTTCCAAATGGTTGTAGTCGGATAAAAAACAACGGCAGAGAACGTCTTTTTGTCAGACAATCTCTGCCGTTATTGTATCGTTATATTAAATCAATAAGCATTTTTCTCACCGTGGATGGCGTTTCTTACGGTCTTGTAGATGATGTAAATATCCAGCCAGAAACTCCAGTGCTCGATGTACCAGATGTCACCGATTACACGTCCTTCCATATCTTTCAGCTCCTTTGTCTCACCTCGGTAGCCGGTTACCTGGCTCCATCCTGTAATGCCGGGTTTGACAAAGTGTCGTACCATGTATTTATTGATCAGTTTGGAGTATTCTTCCGTATGCTTTAGCATGTGAGGACGCGGTCCTACAATACTCATATCGCCCAGCAATACATTGATGAACTGGGGCAGTTCGTCGATGTTTGTCTTTCGCATGATATTTCCCCAGCGGGTCTTACGGGGATCGTCCTTGGTTGCCTGCAACGTATCAGCTTCCTTATTGACTTTCATCGAACGGAACTTGTAGCAATAAAACTCTTTATCATTCAGCCCGTTGCGCTTCTGTTTAAAGAAGATAGGACCCGGCATGGTCAGTTTGGTTACGATAGTAACAATAATCAGTATAATCGGGAACAGCGTGCACAGGAATAGCAAGGAGAAAATGATATCGAATGCACGTTTCAGCAACTTGTTTTCCGGACGACTTAGTGGGTCTTGTCGTAAGCTAAGATAAGGAACATTTCCCATCATGTTAAAGTATACTCTATTATGCAAGTAGTTGTGCAGATTAGGTACGCTATAGAAATGAACTAAATGGTTCTCGCAGTAATTGATAATTTGTATGATCAGTTCACTCCGGCGTGAAGGAAGACAGCAAAATAGGTAATGTATGTATGAATTGTCCTTCAGATAATTTGGTATTTCTTCCGGACGTCCCAAATAGGGACACTGGGAAGGCATTTCAGGGTTGGGCTCATCGTCGAAATAGCCATTCACTCTATAGCCGGTAGATGGATCATCTGACAATTCATAGTACATCTCAATGTTATTCGAAGTACTTCCTACCAGTACTACATAGCGTAAATTTTTCCCTTTCGAACGTAGGCCTTTTAAAATACTTCTAAATACTAACCGGAAAATACTTAATAGAATGAATAAGGTTGAAATGTATATAGGAAAGAACAAAGAGTATATATTCATAAACTTTCCAACACTTAATAAAGTACCCGATAGTATTGAAAAATAAAAAACGTTACGGAATACACGCATGATTATCTGATATGGATAAATTTTACGCAAGTGTAAGACTATTCCTCCTTGAAGACAGCATACCAGATAACATAGAAAGATTATAATTAATACTTGGGGCAATGTAGCTGTTAATTCTGTGTATTTCCCTTGGTAAATAGCACCTAAGTAAAATATATAAAATAAACCGCAACTAATGCATAATTCCCCTAAAAGCACGCACAGCTTTATTATGCTATTGTTTCGTACAGTATTATTAATATAATTCTCCATAACAAAATAACGATAGGTTAATATTCTTTAAATTATTGGCGTCTATGAATGCGTAATTAAAAATTTATACAAAAATAGACATTGTCTCTTTATTATGCAAACAAATTTAGTTTGTTTTTGTAAATAGAAGCTCGTGCTTGTTAAATGTAGTTAATATAGTAGTTTTTTTAGAGCTTCTATTGTGTTGTATAACATATAATCAATATCTTTGCATCGTGTTTTTCATGGTATTAGATTTAAGGTTAATGAAGATTGGGAGTCTGGGAAGATTCCCTTTTTTATTTTATTAATGGCTCAAGTGGTAATGCATCAGTTCGTCTATTGGGTTCTTTATAAAAATTCCAAGTGGTATATGAAAGGAATGTGCCGATTCTTCAAGTTCTTCGTGAAAGAACCATGCAATAGAACCGACAAAGGAAACTGGATACATTTGTGGATATAGCAGGACATTGCGGCGGAAGAACTCTCCGAAGCAATCTAATAAGAATGCGTGTACCTGTGGCATCCTCTTATGTTCATAAATATAAGGAGTGAGTGAGGCCAGAAAGCGATTGGCTTGTGGCCGGCGATATACATTATCCAATATCTCAGAGATTGTAAGATTGAGCTTTTCTTGTAATCCATGCTGTAATATCTCGGGTAATTGTCCTTTCAGACAATCGCCTATAAATCGTTTTCCCAAGTATGCTCCGCTGCCTTCATCTCCTAAAATATATCCCAGTGGCGGAATGTTCCGTATGATTTTTTCCCCATCGTATAAGCATGAGTTGGATCCTGTTCCGAGTATGCAGGCTATTCCTGCTTTGTCTTTACATAAGGCACGTGCAGCTCCCAGCAGATCTGTCTCCACAAAAATGTCAGCGTTCGGAAAATATTCTTGTAACACCTGAGTGATGGAGGCCGTTTTGGATGGCAAGCATCCGGCACCATAGAAGTAAATAGCCGTGCAGCGCTGGAGTGGAGTGTCCAGTTGTGGAAGAAGTTCATCATGGATGATAGACCGTATCTTTTCTTCAGACTGATGGAACGGGTTGATTCCTTCCGTCTGGACAATTTTGCAATTGGTTGTTTCCGTACCGTAGCACCAATCGGTTTTGGTAGATCCACTGTCGGCTATAAGTATCATAATGAAAGGTGGTTATAAAAAGCACAATGCATCAAGATATGACACATTGTGCTTTTTGTGATTGGTATTAAATTAATTAGTGGCAATGGCCGCATCCGCCTCCACAACATCCTTCGTCATGGTGATGGTGCTCATGATCTCCGCAGCCTCCGCCGCAGCTGTCACATCCGCAGCCACATCCTTCTCCACTCATCATGTTGACCATTCCTTCTATTTCTTTATTGGTAGCAGGACGCATTTCTGTAATAGTACCTTCAAAGATCAAGTCTTTGCCGGCATGAGGATGGTTCAGGTCGAGCACTACTTTGTCTTCAGTAATTTCACCTACGTTGGCATAGAACTGATGTCCTTCTGCATCGCTCAGCATAATGATATTGCCCGGGAAGATATTTTCGCTGTCGAAATTACCGTCAGGATCGCAAAACATAGATTTAGAAACCTGACGTACGTTATCTTCGTTACGCTCTCCGTATGCTTCTGCGCAAGGAATTGTAAAATTGAAGTTATCTCCTTTGCTCAGTGCTGTGATTTCTTTTTCAAATTTATCGAGTGTGTATCCGATACCAGAAATAAACTGGAACGGATGTTCTACAGTTGCTTCTTCCAGCAATTCTTTCTTTCCGTCAGCAATAGCATACAGACGATATGCTACGGTGATGTATTTATTTTCCATACTTCAAATAAATGTGTTTATAATGATTGAATTTTCGCCAAAGGTACGAATAAAAAATGATTTATTAAAAGAGGGATTTCTTCTTTCTGTTAGTATTTTCACAAATAAAAGCGGCAATAAAGACTATATAAAAAGAATTTGGATATAAAATAAGCCCCAGAACTTACTAATGATTATTTTTTATTGAAAATTTCTTTCATTTTATTTGTTTGTTCCGAAAAAGCCTTTACCTTTGCAGACGTAAAACAAAGCAAGATAACATGAAAGTGATAACTGATATACGAATTAACTTGGCAGTCCTGCATATTATTCGCGTCGTGGTGAAAGAACCAAGAGGTGAGTAAAGTTTTCGTGTATACAGTTCACATAAGGAAATATGTATGGAAGCCTTTCTCGCCAGTGTTGAGAAAGGCTTTTTACTTAATGAAAAGGAGATAAATGTAATGAAACATCAGTTACGCAGTTCGATGAGTACCGAAGGTCGCCGTATGGCAGGAGCTAGAGCCTTATGGGTAGCCAACGGTATGAAGAAGGAAATGTTTGGGAAGCCCATTATAGCTATTGTAAATTCGTTTACGCAGTTTGTGCCGGGCCATACACATTTACACGAAATAGGCCAGCAGGTAAAAGCGGAAATCGAGAAATTGGGATGCTTTGCTGCTGAATTTAATACCATTGCCATTGACGATGGCATTGCAATGGGGCACGACGGAATGCTGTATTCTTTGCCTTCCCGTGACATCATAGCCGACAGTGTGGAATATATGGTGAATGCCCATAAGGCAGATGCGATGGTCTGCATTTCGAATTGCGACAAGATTACTCCGGGAATGCTTATGGCCGCAATGCGACTGAATATCCCTACTGTATTTGTTTCCGGCGGTCCGATGGAAGCTGGAGAGTGGGGAGGCATGCATCTTGATTTGATAGATGCCATGATTAAATCGGCCGATTCAACAGTGAGTGATGAAGATGTAGCAGAAATAGAACGTCACGCTTGTCCTGGATGTGGTTGTTGTTCGGGAATGTTTACGGCAAATTCCATGAACTGCCTGAATGAAGCTATTGGATTGGCTTTGCCTGGAAACGGAACGATTGTCGCTACTCACGAAAACCGTAAGCGTTTGTTCCGGGATGCTGCCGAACTGATTGTGAAGAATGCCTATAAGTATTACGAAGAAGGTGACGACAGCGTGTTACCGCGCAGTATCGCTACCCGTCAGGCCTTCCTGAATGCCATGACACTGGATATTGCGATGGGAGGTTCTACCAACACCGTATTACATTTGTTGGCTGTTGCTCATGAAGCAGAAGTAGATTTCAAGATGGATGACATCGATATGTTGTCGCGTCGGGTACCTTGTTTGTGCAAGGTCGCTCCCAATACACAGAAATATCATATTCAGGATGTCAATCGTGCCGGCGGTATCCTTAATATATTAGGAGAACTGGCAAAGGGAGGACTGCTCGATACTACCGTACACCGAGTCGATGGTTCTACATTAGGAGAGGCAATTGCCAAATACAATATCTGTAAACCGGATGTAGATGCTGAGGCTATGCGTATTTATACAAGTGCGCCGGGCGGTAAATTCAATATCCAGTTGGGCTCTCAAAACAACACGTATAAAGAACTTGATACAGATCGTGCTACCGGTTGCATCCGCGATTTGCAGCATGCTTACAGCAAAGATGGAGGATTGGCTGTACTGAAAGGGAATATTGCGCAAGATGGTTGTGTGGTAAAGACTGCCGGAGTAGACGAAAGCATCTGGAAGTTCTCTGGTCCAGCCAAAGTGTTCGATTCACAGGAATCGGCATGCGAAGGTATCCTTGGTGGCAAAGTTGTGAGCGGAGATGTAGTCGTCATTACTCACGAAGGACCGAAAGGTGGACCGGGCATGCAGGAAATGCTTTATCCTACTTCGTATATCAAGTCGAAACATTTGGGAAAAGAATGTGCCTTGATTACAGATGGCCGGTTTAGTGGAGGTACTTCCGGTCTGAGTATTGGACATATTTCTCCCGAAGCAGCAGCCGGCGGAAATATCGGTAAGATAGTAGACGGAGATATTATTGAGATTGATATACCAAACCGTACGATAAATGTGAAACTCACCGACGAGGAACTGGCAGCACGCCCCATGACACCTGTTACTCGTAACCGTCAGGTGTCGAAGGCATTGCGAGCTTATGCCAGTATGGTAAGCTCAGCCGATAAGGGTGGAGTAAGAATTGTATAAGGAACTATTTATTCTTCATTTTGATTTATGGCTAAAGAAAGAATTACAGGGTCGGAAGCATTGATGCGTTCATTGGAGCATGAAGGAGTAAAGACTCTTTTCGGTTATCCGGGAGGAGCTATCATGCCTGTATTCGATGCATTGTACGACCACAGAGATAAATTGAACCATATACTGGTTCGTCACGAACAAGGAGCGGCTCATGCTGCTCAAGGATTTGCCCGAGTTTCGGGAGAAGTTGGAGTTTGTCTGGTAACCAGTGGACCGGGAGCTACAAATACCATTACAGGTGTGGCCGATGCCATGATAGACAGTACGCCTATTGTTGTCATCGCAGGGCAGGTAGGTGCCAGTCTGTTGGGAACGGATGCCTTTCAGGAAGTCGATCTGGTGGGTATTACGCAGCCTATTTCGAAATGGAGTTATCAGATACGCCGCGCGGACGACGTAGCATGGGCGGTTTCACGTGCCTTTTATATCGCACGAAGCGGACGTCCCGGACCGGTGGTTCTCGACTTTGCCAAGAATGCACAGACTGAAATGACCGATTATGAACCGGTAGATGTTGACTTTATCCGCAGTTATGATCCCGATCCGGAAACGGATATGGACGAAGTAGACAAGGCGGCAGAACTGATAAACAATGCTCAACGTCCCTTGGTATTGGTCGGCCAGGGTGTAGAACTGGGCGGCGCGCAGGAAGAATTGCGTAAGTTCGTCGAAAAGGCTGATATGCCTTGTGGATGTACTTTGCTGGGACTTTCGGCACTTCCTTCCGGTCATCCGCTGAATAAGGGTATGTTGGGTATGCACGGGAATCTTGGTCCGAACGTCAAAACCAACGAATGTGATGTGCTCATTGCGGTAGGAATGCGTTTTGACGACCGTGTAACCGGTGATTTGTCCACCTATGCCCGTCAGGCAAAAGTCATTCATTTGGATGTCGATCCTTCTGAGATTGGCAAGAATGTACCGGTAGATGTCCCTGTTTTGGGAAATTGTAAACGTACATTGTCCATGCTTACCGAGCGAATACACCCTCAGAAACATACCGAATGGATTGCCAGTTTCCAGCCCTATGAGGAGAAAGAATATACTCAGGTTATAAAGCCTGAAGTTTATCCGACGGAAGGTCCTTTAAATATGGGTGAAGTAGTTCATTCAGTAAGCGAAGCAACGAACAACGAAGCGATACTGGTGACAGATGTCGGTCAGAACCAAATGTTAGCTTGCCGCTACTTTAAGTTTACCAAGAACCGCAGCCTTGTAACTTCGGGCGGTATGGGAACGATGGGATTCTGCCTGCCGGCCGCTATCGGTGCTACCTTCGGATGTCCCGGACGTACGGTTTGCGCATTTATGGGCGACGGAGGTTTGCAGATGACCATGCAGGAACTGGGTACGATAATGGAGCAGAAATCGCCGGTAAAGATTATTTTGATGAATAACAATTTCCTGGGCAATGTCCGCCAGTGGCAGGCTATGTTCTTCAGACACCGCTATTCGTTTACCCCGATGATGAACCCCGACTACATGCAGATTGCTTCGGCGTATGGTATTCCTTCCCGCAGAGTAATGGACCGTTCCGAGTTGAACGACGCCATTCGTGAGATGCTGGAAACCGACGGACCGTTCCTGCTGGAAACCTGTGTGGTGGAAGAAGGAAAGGTATTGCCGATGACTCCTCCGGGAAGTCCCGTAAACTATATGCTGTTGGACTGTTAATTAAGAGTAACTATGGATAATAAGACATTATATACGATAATCGTTCATTCGGAAAACATAGCCGGTTTGTTGAATCAGGTAACGGCTGTGTTTACACGCCGCCAGATAAACATCGAAAGTCTGAACGTGTCTGCTTCTTCCATTAAAGGAGTACATAAGTATACCATTACTTGCTGGACTACCCCTGATATCATAGAGAAACTGGTACGTCAGATAGAAAAGAAAATGGACGTGATACAGGCACATTACTTTACCGACAAGGAAATCTTCCAGCGTGAGGTAGCCATGTATAAAGTTTCCACACCCGAGTTTCAGGCAACGGCAGAACCTTCGAAGGTTGTACGTCGCTATGGGGCACATATTGTAGAAGTAAATCCTACATTCTCTGTTGTAGAGATGACGGGCATGAGCGACGATATTACGAGTTTGTATCAGGAACTGAAAAATCTGAATTGTGTATTGCAGTTTGTCCGCTCAGGAAGAATTGCAATTTCGACCAGTTGTTTTGAGCGTGTTAACGAGTACCTGGCACACCGGGAAGAACGATATAGAAACGAAAAACAATAAAGATGGTTATGAGTGAGGATAATAAAGTTAGTACCTACCCGTTTGTTGCAGAACCGTTCCACGTAGATTTTACGGAAAAACTTACGATGGGCGTATTGGGCAACCACCTGTTGAACTGTGCAGGCTTTCATGCTGCGGAACGTGGCTTCGGCATTGCTACCCTGAACGAGAACCATTATACATGGGTACTTTCGCGTCTGGCGGTGGAAATGGAGGAAATGCCCCGTGCATACGAGAAGTTCAGCATCCAGACGTGGGTGGAAAATGTATATCGTCTGTTCACCGACCGTAATTTTGCTATCCTGAATCAGGACGGTAAACCGATAGGGTATGCACGTTCCATCTGGGCAATGATCAGTATGGAAACCCGTAAGCCCGCCGACTTGCTTGCGCTGCATGGAGGAAAGATAACCGACTATATTTGTAAGAAGGAGTGTCCCATTGCCAAGGCAGGCCGTGTAAAGGTGACAGAGCAGGTTCCATGTTCCGAATACCTGGTGAAATACAGTGACATTGACCTCAACGGTCACGTCAACAGCATCAAGTATATTGAGCATGCACTCGATTTGTTCCCACTCGAAATGTTTCGCAATAAATCCATCCGCCGCTTTGAAGTGGCATACGTTGCCGAAAGCTATTACGGCGACAAGCTGAGCTTCTACCGTGAGCAGGTGGGCGAAAATGAATTTGATATAGAAATAAAAAAGAATGGCACGGAAGTTGTCGTTCGTTGTAAAGTGATATTTAACTGATTTTTTAATAAAAGATTGTATTATGGCACAAATGAATTTTGGCGGCGTTACTGAAAATGTAGTAATCCGCGATGAGTTCCCCTTGGAAAAAGCACGTGAAGTATTGAAAAACGAAACAATAGCTGTCATCGGTTATGGTGTACAGGGCCCCGGACAGTCACTGAATCTGCGTGATAACGGTTTCAACGTAATCGTAGGACAGCGTCAGGGCAAGACATTCGAAAAGGCTGTTGCCGACGGTTGGGTACCGGGCGAAACCTTGTTCAGCATCGAAGAAGCTTGCAAGAGAGGTACTATTATCATGTGTCTGTTGTCGGATGCTGCCGTTATTTCTGTATGGCCTACCATCAAACCTCATCTGACTGCTGGCAAAGCATTGTATTTCTCTCACGGATTTGCTATTACATGGAACGACCGTACCGGTGTGGTTCCTCCTAAAGATATCGATGTTATCATGGTTGCTCCTAAAGGTTCGGGTACATCTTTGCGTACTATGTTCCTCGAAGGACGTGGCTTGAACTCATCGTATGCTATCTATCAGGATGCTACCGGAAAGGCTTACGAACGTACTATTGCACTGGGTATCGGTATCGGCTCAGGTTATTTGTTCGAAACAACCTTCCAGCGTGAAGCTACATCCGATTTGACAGGTGAACGTGGTACACTGATGGGTGCTATCCAGGGCTTGTTGCTGGCACAATATGAAACATTGCGTGAACACGGACACTCACCTTCGGAAGCATTCAACGAAACAGTTGAGGAACTTACTCAGTCATTGATGCCGCTGTTTGCAGCAAAAGGTATGGACTGGATGTACGCTAACTGTTCTACAACTGCTCAGCGTGGTGCTTTGGACTGGATGACTCCGTTCCACGATGCTACCAAACCGGTATTCGAAAAACTGTACAAGTCGGTTGCCGAAGGCCACGAAGCACAGCGTTCTATCGACTCAAACTCTCAGCCGGATTATCGTGATAAACTGAACGAAGAACTTCGTCAGTTGCGTGAAAGCGAAATGTGGCAGACAGCTGTAACCGTTCGTAAACTTCGTCCGGAAAACAACTGATAAACCACTTTCCAGATAAATAAGAAAAGCTCCTTTCGCAGTGAATACGCTGCCGGAAGGAGCTTTTCTTGTATCAGGGTGCAGGCATCTGCCGGACGCGGCATGATTCGTCATGACACTGCATATATAAATATCCTTTTCAGCTGCTGTATGCATTTTCTCCGGCATGTTGAGAATGAGGCATCTGCGTATTTTTCTGGAAACCTCTGCATGTCCGGATTATTTTTTGTACAAAAACAAAAATCTTTTGTACAAATTTTCGGAAAACGTCCCGACGTTTTTTCTGAGAGCCGCCGGACTTTCTTTCCATACATCCCCATATCAGTGTCAAAGCTTGTAACATCCTGCGAAACGTAAACAGATTATGACAGGAAATTCACGTTAAAAAAGTAATTATTTATCCGTCAATCGGAATAAAATCGTTATTTTTGAGTACGACTTAATTTATCTTTACAATACAAACTACTGAGTTATGAAAACAGAATTTTTACAGATGATCAAGACACGGCGCAGTTGCCGTAAATATAAAGCAGAACAAATTACCGATGAAGAACTGAAGGCTGTACTCGAAGCGGGTACGTATGCACCTACTTCACGAGGCATGCAGGCTCCTTACATCGTGGCCGTGCAGAATGAAGCCCAGCGCAGACAGTTGGCCGAAATGAATGCCCGTGTCATGGGCGTGACCTCCAATCCGTATTACGATGCCCCCACGTATGTGCTGGTACTTGTTCCGGGCGACGCTAACAACCCCGTACAAGACGGTAGTTGCGTGCTTGAAAATATGATGCTTGCAGCCCATGCACTGGGATTGGGCAGTTGCTGGATTCACCGTGAGCGCGAAATGTTCTCTACTCCCGAAGGAAAGGAACTGATGAAGTCGTGGGGACTTCCCGACGGTCTGATAGGAATCGGAGCGCTGGCATTAGGATATCCGGAAGGAGAACCGGCACAGCCCAAACCACGTAAGCCCGATTACTACCGGATTATTAAATAAAAAAGGAAACCTGAACGTATGGCAGACGGAAAATATCATGTAGGATTCGCCCTGAGCGGAGGATTTATTCGGGGAATTGCCCATCTGGGTATGTTGCAGGCACTGTTCGAACATAACATCCGTCCCGATATCCTGTCGGGTACCAGTGCGGGTGCTATCGTCAGTGTCTTCATAGCCGACGGCAGGCAGCCCTTTGAGATTATGGAGATGTTTTCCGACCGTTCGTTTACGGAACTCGCCAAGATTCGTCCGGGTAAGGAAAGTTTGTTCCAAATGGATTATTTTATCGATTTCATGAGGAGCAATCTGCGGACACGCAACCTGGAGGATCTCGAAATACCTGTCGTTGTGACGGCTACCGATTTCGATCATGGCTGTTCCGTCCACTTCACACGTGGAGAGATAGCCCGCCGTGTGGCAGCCTCGTGCTGCATTCCCGTACTGTTCGCACCAGTCAAGATAAGAGGCGTTTATTATGTCGATGGGGGAGTTTTCATGAATATTCCCGTTACCCCGATACGCGATTTGTGCGACAAGGTGCTGGCACTGAATGTCTACAAACTCGTTGCCGATGCATATAGCAAGAATCTGGCAGCCATAGCTCTCAGGGCGTACCACTTCATGTTTCAGGCGAATACATTTACCGAACTGGAAAAGGCAGACCTGATTATCGCGCCCGACGGTCTGGGATCGTACTCTAACTACGAACTGGAAAAAGCGGAAGAGATTTTTAGTACAGGGTATTTTGAGGCATCTCGGGTACTGGAGGAACTGGAAGAAGACGAAAAAGAACGGTATTTCTCGTTCAGGTAAAAAAGAAGAATGTCAAAAAATACAATAATGACTATGGAACAAAATGAAAAAATGATTATTTATCAGGTTTTTACCCGTTTGTTCGGCAATAACGAAGTAAACAACGTATACAATGGAAGCTTGCAGGAGAACGGATGTGGTAAAATGGATGATTTTACAAACAAGGCTCTGCATGAGATAAAGAAACTGGGCGCTACACATATCTGGTACACAGGCGTGATTGCTCATGCTTCCCAAACAGACTATTCTGCATATAATATTCCCCGAAATCACCCTTCTGTGGTAAAAGGAAAGGCTGGTTCGCCTTATGCCATCCGCGATTATTATGATATCGATCCCGACCTGGCTGTCAACGTAGACCATCGCATGAAAGAGTTCGAAGCACTGGTCAAACGTACGCACAGCAACGGGCTGAAGGTGATTATTGATTTTGTACCCAATCACGTTGCCCGTCAGTATCACTCCATTGCCAAGCCTGCGGGTGTGAAAGACCTGGGCGAAGACGATGACAATACAAAGGCTTTTGATGTAAACAATAACTTCTATTACATACCGGGTACCCGGCTGGAAGGTGAAATTGACTTTTATAATGAACAGGCGGGCACCTACGAAGAAATGCCTGCCAAGGCTACCGGCAACAATCGTTTCGATGCTTATCCGAACAAAACCGACTGGTATGAAACGGTGAAGCTGAATTATGGGGTAGACTATATGGGAAATACGGGAAATCACTTCTCACCGATTCCTGATACCTGGAACAAAATGAAGGATATCCTGCTCTTCTGGGCATCCAAAGGCATAGACGGTTTCCGTTGCGACATGGCGGAAATGGTACCGTGCGAGTTCTGGGGCTGGGTTATTCCTCAGGTGAAAAAGCTGCATCCGGAACTGATTTTCATAGCCGAAGTCTATAATCCGAACGAATACCGTAACTATATCTTCAACGGACATTTCGATTACCTGTACGATAAGGTAGGGCTGTATGATACACTTCGTGCCATAGTATGTGGTTACGGGTCGGCTACAGCTATAACCAACTGCTGGCAGAGTGTGAACGACATCCAGTCGCATATGCTGAATTTCCTGGAGAACCACGACGAACAGCGTATCGCTTCCGATTTCTTTGCAGGAGATGCTCGTAAGGCACTGCCGGCATTGCTGGTTTCGGCTTGTATGAATACTAATCCGATGATGATTTACTTCGGACAGGAATTGGGCGAGGAAGGAATGGACAGCGAGGGATTCAGCGGACGCGACGGACGTACTACTATCTTCGATTACTGGAGTGTAGACAGCATCCGACGCTGGTGCAATCACGGGCGCTATAATCTTCACCTGCTGAATGACCAGGAGAAAGAGCTTCGACGGTTTTATTACCATGTTCTGAACTTGTGTAATGAGGAAAAGGCCATCTCACAAGGTGAATTCTTCGACTTGATGTATGCCAATCAGGGAAACTGGCTGATGAATGAACATCGTCAGTTTGCGTTCCTTCGCAAGCATGCCAACGAAGTGTTGCTGATACTTGTCAATTTCGATGAGATGCCGATGCCGGTTTCGGTCAATGTTCCGCGTCATGCGTTTGAGTATTTGCAGATGCCGGAAAGCGAAAGCGTACAGGCTGTAGACTTGCTGACGGGAGAAAAAGAAACCATTTCCTTTACAAGTGAGAAGCCGGTAGCCATTGAACTGCCGGGCTGGGGTGGCAAGATCCTGAAAATGACAATCTGACCTGAAGGAGTGATATAAGTTTGAAGACGGCATCATAGGATATCTCCGGTAGAACTGATATCTTATGGTGCCGTCTGTATTTCCTCTAAATGCCTGCCGCTATTGCATCTTATTCCGATTTTACTTCATCATCATCGTTGGCTAGTGGTGTATATACGGCTTTGGGCTGAGGAATGCTGAAGCTGCTGTTGGCAAAAAGTTCGGCTAGGCCGGAGATTTGTTTCAGGCGCAGCAACTCATCGCGGTCCATTCCTATGTTTTTCATTATCCATTGGTCGGACATTCCAGCCTTATCCAGTTCGGCAACGATGTTCGACATCAGCTCGATGTTGTGCGTACCTCGTGCACGATTGTGCCGGATGGTAGAACCCATGCGGTTGGATAAATCTTTGTCTATTACAACAACCGGAAGCAATCCTTTCTCTCGCTGATAGATACGCTTCGATGTCTTTAGAACGGTATATCGGTGAAATCCGTCTACCAGGATATATTTATCTTGTGCCTTGTCGTAGTAGCATACACAGGGCATGGTAAATCCATCTTCCCAAATGGACAATTCCAGCAGTTTCATTTCAGGGGGAGCGACTACATTGGGGTTGTAATTATTTGCTACTACTTTCTCAACAGGTACGGCCCGTACGTTATAGACGGGACTTTTGTAATCATCGTTTGTCATCGCCAAATATTTTTGTAATTTTCCATAATTTTATTCTTCTTACTGATTTCCTCTTTGGTGGGGGAGAATCCCATATATTTGCAGGCATGATCGTTACGAAGGATACAGATGCACATTCGTTTGTAGGTAGGGATTTCCCTGAATTCGGGAATATCAATGTCTTCCTGATACTCCATTTTGACAGGATGCTTGTGGGTCCGATAGTTGCTTTTGTCTACAATTTCTATGGGAATCTTTGCGTCAATCAACTTTTGAATGACATCGTCGCTGAGGCAACCTCCTTTTGTTCTCCAGAATTTGATACTGACATTCAGGCGTCTCAGGTAACCGTTGCGTGTTTCTTCGGGGAGTGTAGAGAGTAAAAAGTACATGAATGATTTCCAGGTATATCCTTCAGGTAATTTTATTTTTTGCCTTGCTGTGGCATGTGTACTTCCATAAATTGCAGAAAAGTTAACTCCGTTTACACGTCCTATCATTCTCCCCCACGTATCAGGGTCTATCGCTTTGTACAGTGCCAGGCTCTCTATCGCTTCACTGATAAAAGGACTGGCCACTCGTTGTCGTTCCAGACTTATTCCTGCTTTGTAATAAAGATCATACAAAGGATTATAATCCCATTTAAACTTACCGTTTGCCGTCCATACATCTGTTGTCCGCCAGTCATATATGGGATAAGCGTTGTAAATATCATTCCCTATTTTGGAAGTCCATATATACTTGTGGTACAAGACATTTTTGGGAACCTGAAAGATACAGCGCCATCGGCTGAAACTTTCTTGTGTTCGTATGCCCACCAGACAGCAGGTGCGTGTGGCCTTTTTCTTCTTATGCAACCATTGTGCGAAATACAGTTGGAAATCGTAATCCCATGCTTCCGGTTTCAATTCCGGAAAATCTTTGATAGTCATTGCATTTTTAGGCATTTGCCGGACCCACGCATCCTTCATTTTTTCATCCCACGGGCGCCAGTAAGACTGGTACATGGAGGTGGAAGTTGCAACACGAAATGGCAGGCAGATACGATACACATCAAGTAAATCTTTGTTCTTTTCCAGAATCTGGTCTACAAAGTCGATTGTCATTTTGTATTGTATTTCATAATCCATGTGGAATACGCCTATTTTACGTTTCAGGTTATTCCGCCGGATGTAATCGATACAAAGGTTTAGCAGGACTCCACTGTCTTTTCCTCCCGAAAAGGATACATAGATATTATCAAATTCATCGAATATTACTCGTAAACGTTCCTGAGTCAATTCGTAAACGTTCTTTGGCTCCTGAATTATTTCTTTCATGAGGCTTTTTGCATTTTAATGTATAGTTTCCACGTTTTTGTTATTTCAAATCCTTTGCGCTCAAACAAATCTTTGTGAAGAGCTTGCACTACAGCCACCAGGGGCTGTGTGCTTTCCTCTTCATCGGTTAGGACTGCGTCCAGCAGAGCTTCCAATATCGCATCGTGATTCTCTGCCTTGGCATAATAATTATTGATGATATGTTCGTTCTTACGCAAGTTTAGTGGTATAAAGCCTGCTACTTTGTGTTTTTCTATTGCAATATACCACACAAATTGTTCTCCGGTTTTAAATGGATAACCATTGTTATATTGCAAAATATTAGGATCCATGACCAAAGGACCTACTAGTTGATATAATTGTTTGTCTGTACCTTGTAATTTAAGTATTTGTATCATTAGCTATTATTTATACGTACTCTAGCAAAGATACTTAAAAAAGGCCATACTTACAATTTCTTGTCTGAAATCAATCGCGCGATACGTGTTTTGCTTTGAGCTCCTTTGGTGAGGAGATAAACATGTTTGTATGCGTCACGATTCAGTTCTGTAGGTGAACCGTTTATCAGGATGATATTGCGATCGTTGGCAAATTTCAGGATACCGTTTACGTTGTTTGGGTGCAGTTTACCTATTTCGTCCATCATACAATGCAGCTTGAAGTCCTTGAATTTCTGCGAAGCACTTTCCTTGAATACGTACAGCAACATGATGTTTATCATGGCTTTCACCAGAATGTCCGTACCTTCCGAACCTACATTCGAGAGTTTCTCCACGAAACCGGTATCGTTGTTGTTTTCTACAATGCGGAAACGAAGTTCGAATGAATCGTACAACCGGATTTTATCGTAGCGGTAAGCATGCATTTCTTTGATAAAATCGCGCAATAGAGTGATGGCCTCTTGTTTGACCAGTTGCTCGTTTTCACTAGAGAATAAGTTTGTACCAGGCGCAAGGTCGTAAGCATGTTCGTTATAATACTTCTGTATTGCTCGTAAAGAATTTACTACACGATTGCTGCTTTCCTCTACCTTCATCTCAATTCGTTGGATAACTCCGACAAAATTGCAGGTCTGGAAACCTTTATTTACCTTGTTAATCAAATCGTGGATGTCGCTTTCCGAAGCAGTCAGCATTGAGGTATCCATGCTGATACGCTTGAATGTATCGGAGTGTTCGTTGTTGATGCGACGAATAAATTGGCTTATTCTATTTTCTTCCACGAAATCATGCAACTCTTCGGCAAAGTGGCTATATTCCCGATCCTCGTTAAACTTGGTCTTGAACTTGAACGTATTGTCCTCCTTAAAGTGATTGGTAAATAAATTTACCTCCTTTCGTAGATCGCTTTGTAATGAAGTATATTGGCTTTGCATACGTCCCAGCTCATCTATCAGCTCAATACAGTTTTTCTGTACGGCAAGTGCATTTTCGGAACAATTTTCCAATCGGAAAATATCCTGATAAGGCTTGTACCATTCGTAGGCAGAGATTTTTTCATAGGCTTCCAAATTGTTGGAAAAAGTACGTACATTCTCTTCCGCTTCATTTACCGACTTGGAGAGTTTGTCTATTTCTCCCTGCAAACTGCTTATCTCTTTGCGTAATGTTTCTTTTTCATTGTCGAGCAAACGTTTCTGTTCTTCATATTCATGTTTCCATTCTGGAATATGATCGATCAAGTCACGTTTATCTTTCTGATATTCGATGAGCAACGTAGCATGGTCCTTGATGAACAGCAATTCCTGCTCAATGTCCAGCAACTGCTTGGCAATGTCTTGCAGACGTTCAGTATCGGCTCCTTGTTTGTGAAGCTCCTTCTGCATGTCGTTCTCATAATCTGCCTTGACCGATGCGATACGTTTCTGCTCTTCCTGCTCTTCTTGCTGTATGGTATCTGCCTGTTTTTTCTTTTCGTTTGTCAGATTGTGCTGAAGGGCGCTCCATTCCTGCTTCAGAGTGTTCAGCTTCTCTGCTTTTTCTTTATTCAGGTTGTTCAGTTTCGCCTCTATCTGTTTCAGCTCGGAGTGGGCCTGTGCTTTCTGATTTTCCAGTTCGTGTATTTTCCGCTCTCTCTCTGCTTCAGCCTTTTTCTTCCAGTCTTCCAGGTCGAGCATATCTTGTTGATACTGCCGTTCCAGTTTCTCCAGTTCATACTCTTGTACAGAAATTACATCCTTCTGCTCTTTTATCTTCGGCTGATATTTGTTTTTCAGCGCTTCTTCCAGCTCTTCCTTGGCTATTTGCAGATGAGTGATTTCGGAAGCAATCTCTTCCAGCCGGCGTGCTCCGGTTTCCTTTTCCTTCTGATAATCGTTGATTGACTTGATATGTCGCTCTATGCCTGCCAGGTTGATGGAGATGCCATAGAAAGACTCTCCGTTATCGTGTAGCTGAGGCGATAAGCCTGTCTGCCAGAGAATAGATTCGTCACACAACTTACCAATGTTTTCCTCCCATCCCGGCTTGTTGTCCTTCAGCCAGCCCTGCAACGTATTGCGGCTGTTCTGCAAGAAAGTTTCCAGTTCGTCGACACGCAGTTTCAACTGCTGCTGCTCTGCTTGCAGGCGAGTGAGGGCATCATCTTTTTCTTTCATGCCACGCTGTAATTCGTCTTCCCACTTCAAGGTTATCTCCTTGATGATGAGCTGGGCATTGTCGATACGGTTTTTCTTGCTCATGTGCATGCCCGTATACGACTGTATGCGATGTTTCAGTTCTTCCTGTTCGGCTTCGAAGAAAACTTCCTTGCGGCAAAGCTGCATCTGATAGTCGATAGCCGTCAGTGCACTTTGCTTTTCACTTCTCTCCGGATGCAGTTGCTGCGAGAGCTGTTCGTATTCCTGATACAAAGCCTCTGTAGCAGTTTCATGGCGTCGGCGTCCCTCTTCGATACGTACATTGTAAGTACTGTTCAGTTCATCCAGTTGCTTGAGCTTTGCCTCGTGAATCTTATTCCATTGCTCGTCGAGACTTTGGATAAGCGACTTATATTTTGTCGATATTTCCGTGTACTGAGAAGTCAGGATGCGCTGTTCCTCCTGCAACCCGTTGCGACGGTTTTTCCATTCCTCCTTTCGGGCAGACCGTTCCATAACCTGCTCTATCTGCTGGCGGGCATATTCTTTTTCCTTGCTCTGTGCCTTCTGCAATTCATTGTTCAGCACGGCAATTGTTTCCTGCAACTTGTCGCAACGCTGACGTGACTGCTCTTGCAGTTCCTGACGGCGCCCGATCAGCTTGCCTCGTTCGTTTTCGGTATGCTCTTTCTTCTCCTGCCACTGAGGAAGTATCTCCTTTGCCTTGAGGTAAGCGGCCACTAGTTCACGGCAACTTTGGGCCAGTGCGGTCCGCTGTTTCGAAATCTGTACCGAGAGTGAAGTGATTTCTTTTGCCTGTTTTTGCGTTTCCCGTTTCTGGAACTCCTCGATGTCTTGCAAGCGGATCTCAAAGTTTTTCAGGTGTTCCTTATAACTATTCAGGTCGATGGCCGTTTCATCTTCGTTGATAGATGAGATGATAGTCTTCTTGATGAACTCTGCGTCGAGCTTAGAGTTCAGCAACACATTCTGAATGGTACGTGGAATGTTCTGGTACTGCTTGCTTTCCATCAGCGAGTACTTCCTCATATCGGGAGCCACTCCGTTGCCATAAAGAATGTTCCGATACTCATCGAACGTATAGATGATGCGTGAATAATCCACGTTCAACTGGTCGAGCTGTATACGTATGCGGTCGGCTCCGCTATAAGCCGTGCGTGTTTCCGGATCGATGAAAAACTCTTTCCGGTAGGGAGAGTCGATAAAACGGTAGCTCACACGGTTCATCGACTTGAAGCTAAGAATGCAGAACGCACCGTTTTCGGTAGCCACTTCGTAAACGATGTACGAGTTGGCATAAGGGAAATAATACTCCGTGTAGCTTTGTTTTTCCACCGGAATACCCAATTTCTGCGTATCGGCATTATAAAAGAAGAGGATAGAGCGAAGTACGGTACTTTTTCCCACACCTTGCGTTCCGATGAAATGAACGTTTCCGTCCAGGTAAATATCGTCGGCGTAAGGAATGTTCGCACTATTTATGAAGATGATTCTATTCAGATTTCTCATTGTCTTGGGTGTCGTCGTAAATGTTTATACTTTCAACCAGGCGCTCCAGGTAGTTCCAGGAGCTCATAACCTTGTATGTGTTGGTCTTTTCATTCTCCAGTTCCAGAAAGGAGTCACGCGTAAGCTGGCGGATCATGTTATCCAGCACTTCCTTGCGTACATCCTTGTCGGAGAAATGTTTGCGGATGCCGTCCAGCTTGTTCTGTAGCATCACGTTGATGTTTGCTTCTACCAATATCTGCTCGGGCTGGAAACGATGTCCCGGACCGAACGTTTCGTCGTATGTCTTGAACAGATCGAGCACATCAATCCAGTAGTAAGCACGCAGAATTTTCTGTTCAAGCGTGACACGCGGTTCGATGCGTGAAAAGTAAAAGTATTCATTGCCCCGTTCCAGAGTATATCCTATCTGGGCAAAATAAACAGACAATGCTTCAAAGTCATCGTCTATCATATCGTACAAGTTGCGTATATCTTCGTTGGTACTGTTCGAACTGATGAACTGTCCCTTTTGCAGGTAATCGAAAATAGCAGCCGTATGATCGGGTATTCTTATATTTAGTTCCATAGTCTTGTTTTATTCTTTGCAGACATGCTTTATATATGCTTTAATAGAACGGTGTAACTTATTTATTATAAGCTATATATCGGTTTATAATATCGGATAGATACGAGCATATTCATAACTCTTGTACACGCCAAAGTCGTCCGTGATGCGGAACTGAGATTCGTAAAGCGATACAATCTGGCAGAACAGCGTGGTACGTTCTTCCTCGCTCACCTCCCTGTGAAACGCATAGCGCATGAGGAACGAAAACAAATCCTCCGGTTCGACCGTAGGATCCTTCCATACGGCTTCGGTCTGTGCCTGAATATAGTCGCCCATTGTTTCTTCCAGGTTGATGCTTTCCTGATACATGGCTTGCGAAGTCAGGTCTTCTTCACTGAAAGCCCCGGCTTCGTTGCTGCGTATCGTTTCCCGGTACTGAAGATTCTTTATCACCTTCAGGATGATGGGACGCGCCTCGTCCGAGTTCAGGTAATTGATAGATAGTTTGAAGGATACAGGTGCCGCACCTTCCAGCAGCACAGAGTGTTCATTTTCCAGCACCTCGGCCAGGTTACTTTTGGCGCGTAGCTCAAACTGATCTTGCAGGTATTTTACCCGGCGTATCTTTTCCACCAGAATAATCTGGCTTTTAATCTGGTTCAGGTAATTGATGATATCCTGCTGGGCACGAATCAGACTGTGAGCCGAAAGCTGAAGTTCCCGGCGCAGTTCCAGCAGAATACGGCTCAGTTCCTCGTCGGTAGCCTGCTGGAAGAACAGTCGTTCCTCATGCAAGATCAGATTTTCCGTCGTGTCAATCAGTTGCTGGATATTGATTCGTTTCTTATCGAGATTTTCCAGCTTGGCAATTTTTATCTGATACGTCGGTTCATGCTTGAAAGCATGGTCGATGCTAGTTTGCAGGTTCATGATGTTTCGGATGGTCGTACGCGCTATTTTCTGAAACGTAATCTTGATGTTCCTTACATAGCTGGCCTTTCGTGAAGGAATCTGCTCCTTCAGGTAATAATCCATCAGTTCGTGGAGATATTCTATGTTCTCGTCTATGATGGAAGTATTGATTTCTTCGTTCGCTTCGAGCAGGAGTTCGAAGAAATCCATGAAGCGTGCGTCCAGTTCCACAAAATTACCATTCTGGTGAATAACCTCTTTTTCGATGAGCAGCTTCAGGCGGTTCTCGTCGTCTTTCAGCAGAGCTAGTGCATCGGAATATCTGAAGCTGAGTATTTTTCTTTTCTCGAACATTTCCGTCAGCAGCCCTCTTGCCGCGGCGACGGTATTTATTATTTCGTGTATCGAACGGAATATGTACATAATACGTATAAAAAATCCTTGCAAAGTTATAGCTTGGCGAGGATTTTTCCTAATTTTTAGCGTTTGTTTGAGCCTTTTCCGGTAGAAAATTCACCTGAAAATTTACCGGTAGTCCTTCCGCAGCGGAAGGGAATGATACTGTTTTCCGGTAGCTCAGGCTTTATATCTATCCGCTACTTTTAGAGAAGGGGAGCCCCGAAAGGGCTTCGATTTTCTTCAATCCACCACTGGAAACTCGATTGTTTCATTGGCTTCGTTCCAGTTTTCAATTGTGAATTTTCCGGAACTCCCCCCTGCAAAAATATCTCCGATAACGATATTTACCGTCAGACGCGTATTGGCTGTCAGGGTTGAAACCAGATTTTTCGACAATGTATGCACACTTCCGTCTTTCAGCGTAATGACCAGTGTGAGCAGAGGGTTAGGAGCAGAAGGGAACAACATGACCATTGCGTTGCTCATTTCGGTATTGTCGGTAGAGCGCACCAGATTGAACTGTACTGTTTTCGTCATGTTGCTGGGTTCTGCTGTATACAAGTTCAGCTTTTCGGCTATTCCACCGATCAGTACCTTTATATCTGTAATGTTTGAGTTGATGACTGCGTTGTTTTTAGTCTTGACGATCACCTTCAGTCCGGCTACTACACGATTCATGTTTGCCTCCAGATCTTCCTGTCCGATGATTACTTCCTTGTTTACATGTACCATGTCGTATACAGGAATGTACGTTGTATCCTGACTGTTCTTTCGTAGGCTGAAATACAACTGCGAAAGATCGGCTCCGAGTGTCAGTCCGGGTTCCACGATTGCCGGAGTTGTGTGAATGGGCTCTTCGTATTTGGGAGTTCCCCAGTATACTATGTTATAATTACCCACCGGCAGTGAAACCTCACGGTTGTAATCTCCCGTAATGTTTCCGTCCAGAACGTTGTAGAAACCGTAAAATACGCTTAGCGTATTGTTTACGTAGTTTCCAAAGTAGATAGAGCTCCCTTCCAGGCAAGGATAAGCTTCCACAATACCGGTGAGCGGACTCTGAGAGCCGTTCACGCGGGTATGTAATGTGGGAGTCACAAGGTTGGTTGATGATTTTGCGGGGAGGCTGTAGCTGTCGTCCCTGCATGCTGTTGCAATTGTTAAAAGTGCAAGCGCTCCTAGTGTGATTTTTTTCATAAGTAGTTTGTCTTTATTAATAAACAATTAAAAGTAATAAAAGTTTTTTCGAAATGTAAGATTTTATCTGAAAAAAGTGAAAAAAATTTTTATGAGTCTGAGGACTGACCGAAAACAGGTTTTTAGCAGGGATCGTATGACGTATCGCATGCCGGCATATATCAGGTCCCTTCCCTTGGAAGATGCAGGTATTTCGTCGGATAGCAGACTGAATCCGGATTATTTTTTGTACAAAAACTTAGAAAATTTGTACAAATTTTCAGAAAACGTCGAGATGTTTTTGGGAAAGCGCGGACAGCTTTTTCCAAAGTCCGGACATCCTCTTTTTGAAGTCTGGACAGAAGGGTACAAGTTCTTAATTAAAGAAAAACAACATACGGCGAAAAGCGAAAGATTGTATCTTTGTCGGGTAATTAGATAGAGTGTTTATGATGAAGAAACGTACAAAAGGGATATTGAAAATAGCCGGAATTTCTATCGGCTCACTGATTGCGATTGTCTTGATTGTGATTGCAATCGTAATAAATTTTGTGTTTACTCCTGCAAAACTTACTCCTGTGGTACTGAAAACTGCCAATCAGGCACTGAATGCCAAGCTCGAAATGAAGAGTGTGGAACTGACTTTCTTTTCTACTTTTCCCCGTTTCGGGTTGAAGCTGGTGGACGGACATCTGGTTTCGAAGGCGCTGAATGATACGGCGTGGCAGAAGACCGATTCATTGCTTTCGTTTGGGAAGTGCGTGGTTGTAATCAGTCCGCTGGATTATTTGATGAAACAGAAGATTACCTTGAATTATCTGGGAGTGGAGGATGCTTCGGTCTATGCTTACAAGAGCAGGGAGGGGGTAGCCAACTGGGATATTGTGGCTTCCGATACAACTGCGGTTGAAACCGATACAGCCTCGACCGATAAGCCTTTGTTGTCGGGAGGTATCGATATCCGCCGGGTATCTATGAAACGGACAAATGTGATTTTTGATGACCGCGATACGAGGGTATATGCTCGTCTGACGAATGCGTCACTGAATCTGACGGCATCCTTGCATAAAGAGCATTCTATGCTGGGACTGAAGTTCGCGAACGATAATATACTTTTCTGGCAGGACGGACAGTTGCTGGTCAACAAGGTTGCCACGGAGTTGAAGACTTCCCTCGATCTGGACCGTCGTACACGTACCCTTACGCTGAATGGTGCCAATATTTCGATAAACGGCATAACCTTCGACGTGAAGGGAACCTTGAAACGCGATACGGTACAGCGTGCCCTCGACGTGGATGTGACGTATGCCTTGCATGCTCCTTCGCTGGAAACCGTGCTGAACATGGTGCCCGAAAGTGTACTAAAACGTGAGGAGATGACGACGAAGGGCAGTGTGAAGATGGAGGGCGACGTGAAGGGATGGTACGGAAAGCAGCGGATGCCTGCCGTTACCCTGAAAGTGAAGATAGATAAGGTGTCGGCCAAGTACGACAAGCTGCCGTACGGGATAGATGACTTTACGGCCGATTTTGATGCTTTTGTCGACCTGATGCGTGAGCAGCCTTCGTATGCCAACCTGAAGATTTTCCATTTTCAGGGAGCACATACAGATATTCTTGCTGATGCCAAGGTAACCGATTTGCTGGGGGACCCGGATATCACGTTCAATACGAAATCGAAAGCGGACCTTACGGCACTGGCGAAGACTTTTCCCTTGCAGGAGGGCGTGACGATAGGCGGAAGTCTGGATGCCGACCTGCACCTGAAGTGTCGGCTTTCTTCTATCAAAAAGCAGGATTTGGGACGTATCCGTATGGGCGGAAAACTGGAGATGAAGGGCCTTTCGCTGCGTGATACGAACAAGGATTTTGAGTTTACAAGCGATGCTTCTCTCAAATTCATAGGCAATGATAATTTGGCGGCTCATGCGGAGATCAACAAGCTCGTCTTGCGGTCTAAGCTGGGCAACTCGAATGTGGAGAAACTTACGATGACAGTCAAGTCGACTAACCCGCAGGATACTACCCGCATAGCCGATATGGAGTGCAAGTTCTCGTTGAACCGATTGAAAGGTGGCATGGGCGATTCGCTTGCGCTGTTCTGCCAGAAAGCTGATGCGACGGTACGTCTGCAACCCGGAAAGAAGAATCCTTCCATGCCTCAGGTGTCGCTTTCGCTGAAAGCCGATACCCTGTTCTGTCGTGCAGGACAGACAAAGATGGGAATGGATAAGGCGGGGTTCGCGGTAACAGCCGAGAAACTGCGTGATTCTCTCTGGATTCCGAAAGGAATCATTGGTTTTAACCGCATGAAGATGTTGACCCCTGAATTTGCATTGCCTATCCGTATGAAGAAAACTTCGGTGACAGTAGGCAACCGGATGATTACACTGAAGAATGCGACGTTCCGCGTAGGACACTCCGACCTGACGGCTACGGGATCAATCTACGACTTGTATGGTACGATGAAACGCCATCGCCCGTTGCGTGCAAAGCTGGAAATTTCTTCCCGCAACCTGGACTGTAACCAGATAATCAACTCACTGAATTTTCCGGAAGATACACTTCAGGCAGAAGCCGATACAACCTCTTCTTCTTTGGCGTTGTTTGTCGTTCCGAAAAATCTCGATTTCGAATTGCAGACCAACCTGAAGCGGGTGAAGTACGACAGTATGGTATTCGAAGATGTACAGGGGGCTGTCGACATTCGCAATCAGGCTGTTCATCTGAAGAATCTGAGCATGAGGGGAATGGATGCGCAAATGAATGCTACGCTGGTCTATCGTGCCCGGGAAAAGAAGAGCGGGTATGCCGGATTCGATTTCAAGTTGCATAAAATCAATATTGCCAAGTTGGTAGAATTTGCTCCATCGCTGGACACGATTGTTCCGATGCTTCGTTCGTTTCAGGGGGTAGTCGACTTTGATGCGGCTGCCGAAGCGGTGCTCGACTCGAATCTGAATATCAAGATTCCGTCGTTGCGCTCAGCCGTACACATCAAGGGTGACAGTCTGGTGCTGATGGATGGAGAAACCTTTGCCGAGATTTCGAAGATGCTGATGTTCAAGAACAAGAAACGCAACATGTTCGACAGTATTTCCGTGAACATGACGATAAAGGATGGTAACGTGACGGTATATCCTTTCATCGTTCAGATAGACCGGTACAAGGCGGCTGTGGGAGGTACTCAGGGACTGGATATGAATTTCAACTACCATATTTCTATCCTGAAATCGCCTCTGCCGTTTAAGATGGGCGTGAATATCACGGGAAACTTAGACAAGATGAAATTCAAGCTGGGAAAGGCGAAATACAAGGATGCCGTGACTCCGGTAGAAATTCGCAAGGTAGACAGTACGCGTATCAATATGGGACAGCAGATTGTGAACGATTTCCACCGGATAATGAGCCGGAAGCCTGAATCCGATTAATTGTCGTGTTCAGGCTTTGTGCGCTGCATCTTGCGCAAAATGCGCGGAAACTGTATGGCAAAGATAATCGTACAGCAGATGGCAGCGGTAGCATCGGAGATTCCTTCGGCGGCATATACGCCGGGCATACCCAGGAAATGGGGAAGGATAAGTGCCAGCGGAATGAGGAGAATAACCTTACGCAGCAGGGCTATGAAGACCGAAACCTTGGCTTGTCCCAGTGCGACGAACATGTTCTGGCACGCGCGCTGCAAGCCGAAGATGGTCATACCTCCCAGAAAGATTGGCATGACTTGTTCTACGGTCGCTATCAGTTTCTGGTCGCTCGTAAAGGCAGATGCTACCAGCGACGGGAAGAGGATCATGAACAGTACCAGCACGAAGTTGAAGGAGAACATGATGGTCAGCACGATTCTGAAGCATTCTTTCAGTCGTTCCTTGTTGTGGCGTCCGTAGTTATAGCTCGCAATGGGGACAAATCCTTGGGCGAATCCCGCCAGCGGAACACTTACAATAAGCATGGCGCTCTGCATGATGGTCAGTGCGCTGACGTAGATATCTCCGAATTTTTCCAGACTGCTGTTCAGTACAAAACCGACGAGACTTTCTGTACTAGACATGATGAAAGGAGAGATTCCTAAGGCTAAGATGGAAAGCAGAATACCCTTATGTAATTTCATGTACTTGAGTTCCAGTCGCAAGGAAGCTTTTTTCGAAGTAAGAAAGGATATTACCCAGATTGCGCTGCATGCCTGTGACAGGATGGTGGCGAGTGCAGCTCCCTTTACTCCCATATTGAAAGTGAAGATAAACAGCGGGTCCAGACCGATGTTCAGGATGGCACCGATGAGCACCGAATACATGGCAATGGCAGGACGTCCCTGCGTATTGATGAAGGTGTTCAATCCCACGGAAAGTTCTACGAACAATGTCCCCAGCAGATAAATGGAAAGATAGTCGGTTGCGTAGCCGATAGTACGTTCCGATGCTCCGGTAAAAAGCAGTATCGGCTCCATGAAGATGTAAGTGATGGTGGAAGTCACTAGCGTAAAGAGCAGTAGCAGAATAAATCCGTTACCCAAAATCTTGCCTGCACGCTCGCGGTCACCCTGCCCCAAGGCAATGGCGGCAAGCGGACTTCCTCCGCCTCCTACGATGGCGGAGAAAGAAGATATCAGAATGATGACGGCACCGGTTACTCCGATGCCTGCCAGTGCATCCGTTCCGATACCGGGTATGTGACCGATATAGATACGGTCGACAATGTTATAGAGTAAGTTTACCAACTGTGCGGCGACGGCTGGAAGTGCCATCTTGAATATAAGCGGCAACATGCGGTCGGTTCCGAGTCTCTCTTCGTATGCGTTTCCCATCTTTGCTTTTCTTAAAAATCGTGCAAAGGTAGCGATTTTTTTCGGAACCGATTCACTTGCTCTCGAAAGCTGTGTGCTTTGGGCGGAAAGGCATGTCAGGGCTTACCGTCGGTTTGCTGAGGCTTTACAGTTGGTTTTGCTTTCTTTTTGCCTAGCTTCTTGGCTTTTTCCCATGCGGCCTTGCGTGCCTCATACAGCTCACGCTGCCGTTCCAGATAGTTATCTGCCATGATTGATCCGTATTGATTAATGTGTTAGTTCCAGTTTAATTCGTCCTGCATCCGGCGGAGCGCAGCGTTGTAGTCTTCTACCAGCTCTTTCATTACCTCATCTACCGTTTGCAGACGTTTGATCATCGAAGCAACTTGTCCGATTTCCAGTTCGCCTTCAAACAAATCTCCTTCGAAAATACCCAGCTTGGCACGTCCGCGTCCCAGCAGGGTTCGCAGTTCGTCGACAGAGGCTCCCCGCAGTTCGGCCTCTTCCACGTGCTTGTAGAAATCATTCTTGACCAGTCGGGTAGGAGAAAGCTGTTTCAGCGTCAGGATGGTATCGCCTTCATTCAGGCGCAGACAGCGGTCCTTGAATGTAAAATGTGCGGAACTCTCTTCGGTCAGTGCGAAGCGAGTACCGATTTGTACACCGTCGGCTCCCAGTGCTCTTGCTGCCAGGATGGCTTCTCCGCTGGCAATGCCTCCGGCAGCGATAAGCGGCAGGGTGCAACTTTTCTTCACGGCTGGAATGAGGCACAGGGTGGTTGTTTCTTCTCTTCCGTTATGTCCTCCGGCTTCAAAACCTTCGGCTACGATGGCGTCGACACCAGCTTCCTCACATTTGGCTGCGAACCGTGTGGAAGAAACCACATGTGCTACGATGATTCCCTTGTCGTGCAGCCATTCAGTCCATGTCTTCGGATTTCCGGCAGAGGTAAAGACAATCTTTACACCTTCGTCGGCAATGATTTGCATCAGCGTATCCATTTCCGGATACATCAGAGGTACGTTTACACCGAAAGGTTTGTCGGTTGCCGCCTTGCACTTGTGGATGTGCTCGCGTAAGGTTTCGGGATGCATGGACCCGGCTCCTAAGAGTCCCAGCCCGCCGGCATTGCTCACCGCAGAAGCCAGTCGCCAGCCACTACACCATACCATACCTCCCTGTATAATGGGATATTTAATTCCGAAAAGATGACATATTCTGTTCATAGTCTGTTGCTTTTTTGCAAAGATAGGTTTTTCCCGGATTTTCGCAAAGTTAAATTTCGCAACTTGTTGCCTTGAATACAGGACGAGGCTGCTGGCTCTCTGTCTCGAAACCGAACCAGTAATTCAGCTTTTCGTTTTCGGTTGCAGGAAGCAGGCAGAGTCTTAAACGCTCGTGATAGCTGCCGTATACTACGTTCCAGTTGTCGGGAGGAGTAACATGCTTGGTACGTATGCGTGCGGCTGGCTGTTTTTTGAGCGACATTCCGGCTTCTATCCAGGCTAAGGTGGCAGCTGTTTCGTAAGCTGGGTACGACTGTTTGCAGAATTCATATAAAATCACACCGCGGCGCTCCTGACTCATGGGCTGGTCGGCTACTCCGAGTGCGATGAGATGTGCTAAAAAGCGATGCAGAAAATCGGGCTGCTCTACAATCAGGCGGCTCGTGATGTCTTGCCAGACTGGTGTATTATAAAAACCGTCGAGCAGGCGCGACAACAGGTGTGCCGTTTGCAGTTCATCGGGGGTAATCGCTTCTGTTTCCAGCACTTCGTAAGGCGGAAAAGGAGAATACTTGATATCTAGTTCGTCGGCACGGCGGCGCATCTCTGTACCTGGCAGCAGTTTCAGCGATTCAAGCTGGATTTCTCCGGCACGATAGGAGGCGAGTGTACGGACATCCTCGAATATCTCCTCCAGTTTGTAGAGTGGAAGTCCGGCAATCAGGTCGGCATGCGTTTCCATATTATCCAGCGAGCAGAGGTATTTCAGCCCCTCCAGGGCATCGGATAATTTACCCATGCGGCGACTGGTTGTAAGCACTTCTTCGCGAAGGCTCTGTATTCCAGCTTCCAGATGGAGCAGTCCCTGAGGCATACGTGTCAGTTCTGCCTTCAACTCGTCGGAAAGCAGGGCTGGGTGTATTTCCAGATGGAAGCGAATGTCGGGAAATTCCAGAAACAGATCGAGCAGAGCTTTGGCATGACGGCTGTTGTAATTGAACGTACGGTCGAGTACGCGGATATTGCGGATACCATGACGGTGAATCATTTGAATGCGCTCGCGAATGGTATCAATGGGCAAAGTCCGGACAGGTTTTTCTCCTCCGCTGACGCAGAAAGCACAAGTATTGAAGCATCCACGTGTTGTTTCCAGTTGCACGAAGGGCTTGCTCCAGTTGAAAAAACGGCTTGTTTCGGGAGGAACCAGTCGGTCGAAGTCGAGCACACGTGCGATGCCGTTGTCGTGATAAGTTCCGTCGGCTCTGTCAAGATAACATAAACCGGCAATATTTTTCCACTCGGCAGGAATGTTCCAGTACTTCAGCCACTGGGCAACAACCTCTTCTCCTTCTCCTCTGAAAACACAGTCTACGAAAGATTGCGATTCAGAAAACTCTGGTTTTCTCCTAAAAATTCAGGGCCTCCCAGCGTGATGCAGCAATCAGGCAATAACGCTTTGGCACGTGAAAGCACGTGAAGCAACATTTCGTGGTTGAAGAGCCAGCAGGTTGCTGCAATAATATCAGGCCGGCGCCGGTAGATTTCTCCAGCAATCATGCCCGGATTCTCGTTGACTGTAGCCGATACGATATCCCATTCGATAGAATTGTCGTCTGATAATTGTGCGTGTATTGCAGGAAGAGCCAAGGAAGAATGAGCGTAAGAACTGTTCAAGTCGAGCCAGACTATCTTCATAAATCAAGAATATATATAAAAGAAATGTCATCCCAAACGCCTTTCTTTACAGAAACGCTCAGGATGACATTCGCTATGATAATTAAACTTTAATTACAGCAAGTATTGTGAGCTGATAGATTCGTTAGTCATCACGCGGCGGATTGTTTCAGCAAACATATCAGCGATAGAAAGCTGTTTAACTTTTGCGCAGCGGTTTGAATAAGGAATACTGTCGGTAAATACCAGTTCCTCCAGTTGTGAATTCTGAACACGTTCAGAAGCCGGACCAGACATTACGCAGTGTGAAGCAATGGCACGAACTGAAGTTGCACCGGCTTCCTTCATGATGTCGGCAGCTTTGGTAATTGTACCGGCTGTATCTACCATATCGTCGATAAGGATAACGTTCTTTCCTTTTACATCACCGATAATTTGCATAGAAGCAACGACATTTGCTTTTTCACGTGTCTTGTGGCACAAAACCAAAGGCACATCTAAATATTTGGCATACGTGCTGGCACGCTTAGAACCACCTACGTCGGGAGTTGCGATAACCAGATTTTCCAAGTTCAAAGACTGGATGTAAGGAGCAAAAATTGTAGAACCGTAGAGGTGGTCTACCGGAATGTCGAAGAATCCCTGAATCTGGTCAGCGTGCAAGTCCATAGTGATCAGACGATCGATACCGGCAACACTCATCAGGTTGGCTACCAGTTTTGCACCGATAGATACACGTGGTTTGTCCTTACGGTCCTGACGTGCCCATCCGAAATACGGAACTACTGCGATAATGCTCTTGGCAGAAGCACGTTTTGCTGCATCAATCATCAGCAAAAGTTCCATTAAGTTGTCTGAATTCGGGAAAGTAGATTGTACGAGGAATACGTGCTGTCCACGAATAGATTCTTCGTAAGATACTGCAAATTCGCCGTCGGCGAAGTGAGTAATGTTCATGTTACCCAGTGGGCATCCTAAACTGTTACAGATTTTTTCTGCAAGGTATCTCGAGTTTGTACCCGAGAACACTTTGAATGATGATGTTTCGCTCATTGTAATATTTTGATATATTGCCTAAATATTTAAGTGCAAAGTTACGCTATTTCTTCAAGCATGACAAGTGAAATAAAAAAACTTTAATCCGCAAGTCGCTTCAGCTTCCTGAAATGTTCGATCAGGTTCTGATAATTATAGTCATGATTGGGATCGAACTTGTTCCACAATCCACCAAGAATCGCCGCACCTCCAAAGCCATAATCTTTCACTTGCAGGATATTGTCCTCATCGATACCTCCCAATGCGATAACGCGCTTGTCGATTATTCCTTCTTTTGCAGCCTGACGAATCTGTTCGGGGGTATATCCGGCGGCATATCCTTGCTTGGAGATGCTGTCGAATACCGGACTAAGAAATACATAATCGAAATTGGCTTTCTTTTCTTTTACCTCTTCCAGCGAGTGGCAGGAGGTGCTTATTTGTCCGGAATAATTGTCGGGTGCAACAGGATTACGATGGTTCAGGTGAATACCTTTGAGATTATATTCTTCTTTCAAATAAAAGTGTCCATGTACTACGATACGTTTCCGGTACTTTTCCGGAATGAGGGTCAGCAGACGTTCTGCATAAACCGGGGCGGTATCGGGCTTGCGCAGGTGAAGATAGTCCAGTCCTTCGTCGAAAAGCGTAGTTATGATCTTATCTTCCTCTACGAAATATGTAGGCTTGGTTATCAATATCAGTTTCATGTGAAAACATAATTGTGGCGCAAAGGTAGTAACATGTTTGTAATATTCCTAATGGTTTAAAGCAAAATCGTGTGCGTAACCATTGTTTTGAGGTCAATATGCCATAATTTACCGCTTAAAACTTCTCCGTATCCGGCAATAATCTTTAAAACTTCGTTGGCTTGGGCACAGCCAATCAGACCGGGAGTTACTCCTAATACGCCTTTGGGCGGGGCTGGCATGGATAGCATTTCTTCTTCGTCGGGGAAAAGGTCACGGTAGTTTTTACCTCCCAGGTAATTGAATACAGATACTTGTCCGTCGAAAGCACGGATAGCTCCATACACATATACCTTATTTAATAAGACACAGGTATCATTTATCAGATAACGTGTCTGGAAATTATCGCATCCGTCGACTACAATATCGTACTGGCTGATGATTTCCTGTGCATTTTCCTTTGTCAGGCGTGTGGGGTAGGCTTTAAATGTAATATTGCTGTTCAGCTTTTCCAATCGTTGCTTGGCGCAAAGGGCCTTAGGCATTCCTATTTCAGTTTCGTTATATAATATCTGCCGTTGCAAGTTGGTTTCGCTTACCTTATCGTCATCCACAAGTCCGATAGTGCCGATTCCTGCACCGGTGAGGTAAGTAGCTATGGGAGATCCCAATCCTCCTACGCCTACAATCAGTACTTTGGCCTGACTCAATAAGGCTTGTCCTTTTTCTCCGATTTCATCCAGTAAGATCTGGCGGTTGTATCTTTCTCTTTCTTTCTCTGTCAGTTGCATAAGTGATATTATAAAAAAGAAAGGTATCCGGATTCTATTCTTATCAGTTTGCCCCGGATACCTTTCGTGTATGGTTGGGTACTTCCTTTTTATTGGTTGGCGGCAACCGTACGGTGGAGTTGCGCGATATGGTCGAATGAGGCATCCCAGTCTTTCCATACCGGTTCACGTCCGATAGCCTTGAGTGCTTTTTCAACTTCTACGGCTGTACGTTCGTCGCTGACGTGGAACTGTTCCAGCGCTTGCGGGTAAGTATAGTAACCTCCCGGCTCGGTCTTGCTTTCGGCACTCATGGTTGTTACCCCGAGTGTTGCCATGTGGTCGCGGATATTGGCTGGTTCACGGGTAGAATAAGAGATATCTACATCGTGATCGAATATACGCATGGCAAATGTTACCTGAGCCAGCTCCTTGTCGCTCATGATGACATTGGGCTGGAATCCTTCATTCTCTGCCGGACGCATACGTGGGAAGTTGACACTGTATTTCGTCTTCCAGTAATGTTTCTGCAGATAGCGCAAGTGATAAGCCATCATTGTCACATCTGTACGCCAGTCTTCCAGTCCGATAAGAACGCCCATGCCGATAGAATGAACACCAGCCTGTCCCATACGGTCGAAGCCGTTTACGCGCCATTCGAATTTCGATTTCATGCCACGCGGGTGATAAATGTTGTAACGTGCTTTGTTGTATGTTTCCTGAAAGCAGATTACTCCGTTCAGACCGTGGTTGACCAGTTCGGCATATTCTTCAGTTTTAAGCGGCATTACCTCAATTTTCAAGTTAGAGAAATACGGTTTTGCCAGATCGAGAGCCTTTGCGATGTAAGGTACTCCTGCCTTTGCCGGATTTTCTCCCGTTACAATCAACAGGTTTTCGAACGGGCCGAGTTTCTTAATGGCACGGTATTCGTTCTCTATTTCTTCCGGCGTAAGGATGGTACGTGCCATCGGATTGCTGATATGAAAGCCGCAGTACACACACGAGTTGGTACATGAGTTGGTAATGTACAGCGGGATAAACATAGATATAGTCTTTCCGAAACGTTCTTCGGTATATTTACGACTCAAATGTGCCATTGGTTCGAGATACTTCTCGGCGGCAGGCGAAATCAATGCCATAAAGTCGTCTACGTCGCAGTGTGACTTTCCCAAAGCACGTATAACGTCGGCTTCGGTTTTTGAGTAGATGGCTTTGGTGGTTTCTTCCCAGCTTATTTTTTCTAATTCGTCACTAAACATGATATTTATGGCTAGTTTTCAATTATTTGTATACATTCCGCTATTCTGAAAGATAGCGGAATGATTGGTTATTAAATGATTACTTAAGGTTCGATAAGTCGCGTGATAACTTCATTGCACAGAAGTTAGGACCGCACATCGTGCAGTATTCACCATCTGTGTGACGACCTTCGTTAAAATATTCCAGCGCACGGTCCGGATCAAGACTCAGGTGGAACTGGTCGCGCCAGCGGAACTCGTAACGTGCCTTACTCAAGGCATTGTCACGTATCTGTGCACCCGGATGACCTTTGGCCAGGTCGGCTGCATGAGCTGCTATCTTGTATGTGATGACTCCGGTACGTACATCCTCGCGGTTAGGTAATCCCAAATGTTCTTTTGGAGTAACATAACACAGCATTGCTGTACCGAGCCAGCCAATCTGAGCGGCTCCGATAGCAGATGTGATGTGGTCGTAGCCGGGGGCGATGTCAGTTACCAACGGGCCGAGGGTATAGAACGGTGCGTTATGGCAGTGGCTGATCTGGCGTTCCATGTTTTCTTTGATTTTGTGCAAGGGCACATGTCCCGGACCTTCGATGAATGCCTGTACATTCTTGGCCCATGCGCGTACAACCAGTTCGCCCATTGTATCAAGTTCTGCAAACTGGGCCTCATCGTTCGCATCGGCGATACATCCTGGACGCAGACCGTCGCCCAATGATACGGCAACATCGTATTGTGCAAGTATATCACAAATATCGTCGAAGTGCTCGTAAAGGAATGATTCCTGATCGTGTACCAGACACCATTTACTCATAATACTACCTCCGCGTGATACAATACCACACAGACGCTTGTCGGCAAGATGTACATTGTGACGGCGTATACCGGCATGGATGGTGAAATAGTCGACTCCTTGTTCGCACTGTTCAATCAGCGTATCGCGATAGATTTCCCACGTCAGGTCTTCTACTTTACCGTTAACCTTTTCCAATGCCTGATAGATAGGTACAGTACCTACTGGAACCGGGCAGTTGCGTACAATCCATTCACGGGTCTCGTGAATGTTGTCGCCGGTAGAGAGATCCATCAGCGTGTCGCCTCCCCATTTACAGCTCCATACGGCCTTGTCCACTTCTTCATCGATGCTGGAAGTGGTAGCTGAGTTACCGATGTTGGTATTGATCTTTACCAAGAAATTTCGTCCGATAATCATCGGTTCCGACTCCGGATGGTTGATATTTGCTGGCAAAACGGCACGACCGGCTGCTATCTCGTCGCGTACAAATTCGGGAGTGATATACGTATCGATACCCAGTTCTTTGCAGTTCATGTTCTCGCGGATAGCCACATATTCCATTTCCGGGGTGATAATACCTTGCTTGGCATAATACATCTGCGTACAACACTTTCCAGCTTTAGCGCGGTAAGGCAAAGCGATATGCTCGAAACGCAGATGGTCGAGTGAATGGTCGTCGCGGCGCATCTTGCCATATTCTGAAGTGATGGAAGGCAATTGTTCCACATCGCCACGTTCCAGAATCCAGCTTTCGCGCATACGGGGAAGACCTTTCTTCAGGTCGATTTCGATATTCGGGTCACTGAACGGACCACTTGTGTCGTAAACATAAACCGGTGCATTGGGAGTTGTAACCTTTTCTCCGTTGACTACAGTTACGGTAGGAGTAAGGTTTACTTTCTGCATTCCCACCTTGATGAAGGGGAAAAGTGTTCCTTGCATGTAGGCCTTTTCAGCATGTGCGTATGCTCTTTTGTCTTTTTCTTTATCCATGAAATAGATGGTTATTCGTTTAAAAATGATGTTAGCGGAGAGGAAGCAGAAGCTACCAGATTTTCTGACTGGATACCCAGTCCTGCTTCGTAGGCGCGTCTGCCGGCAATAACAGCTTCCTTGAAAGCTTTTGCCATTTCAACCGGATTTCCGGCTACGGCGATGGCTGTATTGACCAGACAAGCAGATGCACCCATTTCCATTGCTTCAGCAGCATGGCTTGGAGCACCGATACCTGCATCGACAACAACCGGTACATTGCTCTGCTCGATGATGATACGCAGGAAGTCGCGTGTCTGCAATCCTTTGTTGGTTCCGATAGGAGCGGCAAGCGGCATGACAGTAGCTGCTCCAGCTTCTTCCAGACGTTTACACAAAGTCGGGTCTGCCTGACAGTAAGGCAATACCACGAATCCCAGTTTTACCAGTTGTTCTGTTGCTTTCAGCGTTTCAGTAGAATCAGGCAACAAATAACGCGGATCCGGATGAATTTCCAGTTTCAGCCAGTTGGTTCCGAAAGCTTCACGTGCCATTTGTGCGGCAAAAACAGCTTCTTCGGCCGTACGTACGCCTGAAGTGTTAGGTAATAGCTGTATATGCGGATGAATAATATGGCGCAGCATGTCGTCTTCCTTGTTTTCGAGTTCGATACGTTTCATGGCAACTGTTACCATTTCAGTACCCGATGCCAGAATAGCATCTTCCATGAGTTGATTTGAATTGAACTTGCCGGTTCCCAAAAACAAGCGGGATTCAAATTCTTTTCCGGCAATAATAAGTTTTTCCATTGTATCTATTTTGTTTTGAGTTTTTAGAATCTATATTCTTTTAATGTGCACTTTGTTTGGAGGAACGGATCGCTTCTAGTATACGGTGTGTTTCATCTACCGGATTGTCTGCCCGTAGAATCGTTCCACTCAGGGCGATACCTGTAACTCCTGTTTGCATGATAGCAGGAATATCATCGTATGTGATACCTCCGATAGCTACGATGGGTAGGTTGATGCCGGCAGCTTTCATTTGCGATACGATAGAACTGTACCCATCCAGTCCGAGAATCGGGCTCAGATTCTTTTTGGTGGTTGTAAAACGGAACGGACCGCACCCGATGTAATCGGCTCCTGCCTGATAGTGCATCTGCACGTCTTCGAAGGTATTTGCCGTTCCTCCGATAATGAAATCCTTACCCAAAATCTGCCGTGCTTCAGCGATGGGCATATCCTTTTTCCCCAGATGAACTCCGTCGGCATGCAATTCCTTTACCAGTTCCACCTGATCGTCGATTATAAAGGTAGCTCCGTATTCCTTACATAAGGCTTGTACACGTACAGCTTCCGTACGGACTTCTTCGGGAGTGGCATCTTTCATACGCAGTTGAATCCAGCGGCATCCCCCCTCGAGCGCCATACGTGCCGAATCATAATAAGAATATCGGTCGGTAAAATGTGTGATAAACTGTAGATCCATTGCCTTATCCTCCGCATGCAGCTTTAATGATGACCAGACTGTCGCCTTCCTGTATTTCCTGTTCTGCCCATTGGCTGCGAGGAATCATGCGGTTATTTAATGCGATGGCTACACCTTGCGACGGTAGTTCCAGTTGCACGGCCAGAGCCGAAATGGTATTTCCTGTGGTAAGTTCCACCTCTTTGTTGTTGACTTGTACTTTCATATATAAATAATGTATTAGTGAAAGTAATAACAAAGAGTTGTCCCGAGATCCGGAGAAGATGTAATAGACAAATAACAATCCCTTCGGCGGTACTAACCGCATCAGGTGCTTAGGGTATGATCTCAGCCCGGAATGGGCACCCCTTTGTTTTTACTCGTTGGCAAAGATACACTTTTTGATGTATTTCTTTATCTTTTTTGCATTGTTTTTCTTTTATTTTTAAGACTTCACTTTCGTATGTTCCTATCTGTAATATGGGTTGTATTTCCCGTAATATGGTTAGGTTGCAATTGAAACAGAAGTTTTATTTTTGCATCGTTTACTAAAAATGGAAGATTATGTACATTGAAAAAATCAATTCTCCTGCCGATGTAAAGGCGTTGTCTGTAGAACAAATGGAAGTGCTGGCTACCGAGGTACGTCAGGCTTTGCTGCATAAACTGAGTGAACACGGAGGACATATCGGTCCGAACTTAGGTATGGTAGAAGCAACCATTGCTCTGCATTATGTGTTCAATTCGCCACACGATAAGATTGTATACGACGTATCACACCAGAGCTATACGCATAAAATATTAACCGGAAGAAAAGAGGCTTTCCTGAATGCAGCCGATTATGATAAAGTGTCCGGCTATACGAATCCACAGGAAAGCGAACACGATTTCTTCACTATCGGACATACTTCGACTTCGGTCAGCCTGGCTTGCGGACTGGTGAAGGCGCGCGACCTGAAGGGAGGTGATGAAAACATTATCGCAGTCATTGGGGATGGTTCTTTAAGCGGAGGAGAGGCTTACGAAGGCTTGAGCAATGCGAGAGAGAACGGAACAAACATGATTATCGTGGTAAACGATAACGAGATGTCCATTGCCGAAAATCATGGTGGTCTGTATCAGAATCTGCGTCTGTTGCGTGAAACGGAAGGTAAAGCTGAATGTAATTTTTTCCATTCACTGGGATTGGATTATATGTTTGTGAAGGACGGAAACGACATTGCTTCGCTGATTGCTGCCTTTAAAGCCGTAAAAGATACAACGCGTCCGGTGGTAGTTCACATTCATACGCTGAAGGGGAAGGGGTATTTGCCTGCCGAAACTCATAAGGAGCAATGGCACTGGGGGATGCCTTTCGATTTGAAAACCGGGGGTCCGAAATATGATTTTTCGGGAGTGGAGGATTATTCCGACCTGACTGCGAAGTTTTTACTTGATGAAATAAAGAAAGACAAGTCGGTGGTTGCCATAACATCTGGTACTCCTTCTGTTATCGGGTTTACTCCTGAACGCAGACAGCAGGCGGGACGTCAGTTTGTCGATGTGGGCATTGCCGAAGAGCATGCTGTTGCGCTGGCTTCCGGTATTGCAGCCGGTGGCGGAAAACCCGTCTATGGGGTATATAGTTCGTTTATCCAGCGCACGTATGACCAGCTTTCTCAGGATTTGTGCATCAATAACAATCCGGCTACGATTGTTGTCTTTATGGGAACCATCGCAGGAATGAACGATGAAACTCATCTGGGTTTCTTCGATATTCCGTTGATTTGCAATATTCCCAACATGGTTTATCTGGCTCCGACCTGTAAGGAAGAGTATTTTGCCATGCTGAAATGGTCTATTCATCAGAATAAGTATCCGGTTGCCATTCGTGTTCCGGGAGCCTCTGTTGTTTCTGGTAATCAGACGTACGATACTGATTACAGCGATTTGAATCACTATAAGCTGGTTCGGAAAGGAGAGAAAGTCGCCATTTTAGGTTTGGGAGCATTTTATTCGCTGGGAGAAGCTGTCGCGAAACGTCTGAAAGAGGAAACCGGAATAGAAGCGACATTGATAAATCCACGTTACATTACCGGGCTGGATGTTGCGATGTTGGAAGACCTGAAACAGTCACATTCGTTGGTCGTAACTTTGGAAGACGGCGAGATAGACGGTGGATTTGGTGAGAAGATTGCTCGTTTCTATGGTGATTCGGACATGAAGGTCTTGACTTACGGTGTTCGCAAAGAGTTTGCCGACCGTTATATTACAGAGGAGCTGCTGAAAGAAAACCGGTTGACTGAACCGCAGATTGTAGAAGATATTCGTAAGTTCTGTTGAGAGCAAGGTCTTGAGATGCTCAAATTATCGGTTCTCAAGTAAGGATAGGAGTCTATGAAAACGCTATTTTCAGGAAGATGGACCTGTAATGTAAGGCTTGACTGATAGTTTATTTACAATAAGAGGTAAGGATTTTCAGTACTAAAATGAGTATTGTTTGCTGATTGCTTCCCGATAGGTTTTCTCAAATAGGCGAGGGCTTCATTCTTGAAATGAATACTCCGGAGGGTATTGATTATCATTTCAAAAACGAAAAGCATCGTATCAGGCTCTGTGTAGAGTTATGATACGATGCTTTTCGTTGTTCTCAAGGTGTTTAAACTTCAGATTTAAAGTTTCTCTTTATTAAGAATTGATTTAGACACCTCTTTTTATGTTTATTCCCTTTGAGATTGTTATTCTTTTTAAGTTGGGGATTGTTGGGAATCCTCCTCCTTGCTTTTATGGCTTATAGGGAACTTGCCAGTCATCTCTGCCTGTTTGGGCTTATTTAATCCATTCTCTTCCCAAACTTAGTGTGCAGAGTGATTCGATACGGATGGTGAAATCACCCAGACTGTTCGGTATGTAAGGATAGAGCTGCGGGTTTGCATTGGAGTATGGCAAGTATTTAACTTTGATGACTCGCATCGTCCCTTCCGGATCGCGACGTCCGTCGTTGTTGTCCACCATGTACAATGTATCGATAAATCCTTCCTCGTCGAATGCTGCTCCCCATAGTGTGACAGCATGTGTCGACCATTTTCTACCTATATTAACAATGAATAAAACACCCTTTTGCGATGACAATGCCTCTTTGATAATCGCATTGAAATTCTCGCGTGTCAGGTTCGTTCCCACATATTCCTGTCCCAAGGAGCGAGTTCCCAGTTGCTGGTGGAAGAATCCTGCGGCAGGATTGATAGGGTCTGATTCATATATCTTGTTGTGGAATACTCCGTTGAAGAACCAGTTGATAGCTTTCAGCGGATAATTTCCCTGGTTCGGGAAATGTCTTTTGTAGAGCTGGAAGATGTCGCTGTGCAACATGTCGACGGGTACGGCTTGCGGACCCTTGTAGGCCTTGACCGCCTCTGTTTCACCGTTTTGCTTCAGCCACCAGTGAATCAGGTTGGATGTTGCGGCGGCCCAGCACATCAGTCCGTCGCCTTTGGACGTTACGTCCGATGGATCGATCTTGTTGCAGTCGAACCATCCGCAGTCTTTTACCCATTTCAACTGAGTATGGTCTATGTTCCATTGCTCGGGAGTCGGTTCTTTCACCCCATAGACCCATTTTGTCTTACCGGCAAATGTATCGGGTTTATTCCCTTTCTGTACATTGATGCGGTAAGTGATTTCTTTGCCGGCTTCCAGCTTGTCCAGTGATTTTCCTTCCAGTGTTTCGGGAACCTGTGCAATGGTCTCTTTTCCTTCTATCTGGATGCGTATCCAGCCTTCTGAACGCAAGGCTTTTGTTTCTTGTGGGCACAGCAAAGCCGTCCATGTCTGGTTGTCTGCCTGCTTCAATGGCGTAATCCATTCATAGTGGGACGGAGCATCTAATGTACCGTTGGCTAGATTGAATGGCAGCACACAAGGAGTATGTATGCTGATTTTTGCCTGTTGCAGCTGGGAAGCCGTATACGAATGATCCTTACTTTCCAGCACGATGTGCAGACGGTTTAGAGCATGACTGAAGTTTAGATGTACTTTTTCTCCCGATTGAACCTGAGCTTTTGCCAGCAACAAGTCCGAGCGGCGGTAACCTGCGCCTTGCTGGTCCGTTTCAATCGAATGAGAATAGTTGGATGAAAGCTGACTTGCCTGATAAAGGCGTTGCATGGAAGCGATGTGCCATGCAGTAAACTGTACCTGATCTCCCAGTTCTTTCCAGTATATCTCAGGTTTCCATACGCCGTTTTCCAGATGGAGTATATATTGCTTTGTATGTCCGTTGGCAACGTTTTGTGCATATACCAGCAGGGAGTCGCCTTCTTCAAAGTGCCCGCTGCCATCGGTGTTTATTACAGCTCGTGAAGCCTTCAGTGACATATCCCATTCAACCCGGTTGCCAGAAACTGGCATTGCTTCGTTTTCCGGTATGTTTCTGGAACACGAAGCAATGCAAAGAGTCAACAAGCTAGTTCTTAGAAAAGTTGTTAAGTATGAAACCTTATTCATCATTTTTATTGTTCCTTGATATGTATAATTATGTTGCTTTTATGAAAAGGAACAACGGATGAATCGAAAAAGGTTCTTCTTTGACGGTTATTTTAATATTAATTAGGAAATACTTTTCTCAGACGCTGTAGCTCGCTTATTTATTTCTGGTGACGGTATAAAGTACTTTACCTTCTTTGTTTATCATGTGCAGGTTCAGCACTTTCTTGTCGGCTGTTATCAGTGAAAATCCGGTTTCACTGCTACAGAATTTTGTGCCGTCGATAGGCTTGACTTCCCGACCCAATGAACCGGAAGTGTTTACAACATAGTCGATGGAGCTGTTCGGCTGGCGGACATGCTGGAAGTTATGTATATGTCCGCATAAGTACATATCTACATTTTTATGCTTGCGAAGTATAGCGTCCAGACGTTTTTGTAAATCGATACGTTCGGAAGTGCTCTTGTCTGTGTCTGCATAAATAGGATGATGGCCTACTACCAGTACCCAGTCTTCCTTGGCTGTAGTAAGTACTGAGTCTACCCATGCAAGTTCCTTGTTCATATCCTGTTTGCAGGCATCGGGATATTTTTCGGTGTCCTTCCGGTATTTATCCAGCAAGGGAGCCGTATCTACCATGACCAGTCGTACGGTTACGCCGTCATTTTCTTCTACACGAGTGTAGTAGCGGTCGGGCATTCTCCAGCGTGCACTTACGTTGCTGTAGTCGATGACAGCCTGAGTGTTGCCTCGATACTCATGGTTGCCGAGAACAGGATACCAGGGAATCATCAGGTCCGGATGACTGTAGATAAGTTCGTAGTTCGTCATCCATAACGGATCGTTTACGCTGCGGACACCTTCAAAGTGATGAACGTCGCCGGCAGCTACTACAAATTCGATATCGACATTCTCTGCCATTTTGCCCATCAGTTCGGCAATGGGCTTCTGGTCGTAGTAACCGTTTCGTCCCAAGTCATTGGCTAAGATAAAGTTGACTGGCTTTTCCAGTTTTTTCCATTCCGTTGCGTTTTGGGCAAATCCGCTTATAGCGGCAAGAGCGACACACAGTGTGATAAATGTTTTCTTGATTGAATTCATATAGGTTGTGTTTTAAATACTATGCAAAGTTGGATGCAGAATCTGAAAAGAATATGAATCTTTGCATCCCTTGAAAAGTTTTTTGTGGAAAAGAAAAGGTCCGAAACAGAAAATATTCCGAACCTTTTTTGTTTGACAAAGTTTCTATATACAATTTAGAAATGATTATTTTGTTCCGTAAGCACCAAAGCGAGCTTCTACTTTCGGAGAAGTATAAGTCTGTCCATTTATGCTCAAGCCTTCTGTTCCGAAATAAGGAGCCATAGCTTCATCGTTTCCGCTGTAAGCACCTGTCAAGACCGGAGAACCTGCTTGTACATGGAAGTCCCATGCATCCTGATAGAGATAATCGGTCAGTGCTACGTCGTTGATCGGGAAGTTGACGAATTTCGGATCATTGGTAGCACATTCTGCTTCGGTTTTGGTAATGATACTGTGTGCATCTACCACTCCTTCATAATAGTTTTTGTGAGCGTAAGCATATCCTTCCCATGAATAAGCAACACCCGATTCGTCTGTGAATACTACATCACTCTTCTGAGTTCCTGAGGCGTAGTAATTATAGTCGATGACTGACTGGCTGCAATATCCTTCATCCGGATTGTTTGGCTTGTCATAGTTAGGAGTCATGGCTCTGAACTTACAGTTTACCATCAGGTTGTTGAATACATTGGCAAATGCATTCTTTTCTACATAAACACATCCGCCCTTTTCTCCGTCACGACGCCAGCCGGCATTGATGATTGTATTGTTGTAGGTCTGGATTTTTGCCATTCCACGGTCTTCACTCTGACCTGAGCTTGACAGTTTCAATCCGTTGGTGTTCGGGCTGAACATGATGTTTCCTGCGACGTCGGCTACACAACCCGCTTTCATATTTACTGCTTCAGCACCGTCGTATCCGTTGGCTGCGAAAATATTGTTGGCAACGATTGCCTTACCTCCCATCAGGTAGATACCGTCCGACCAGCCGTTACGCAGGATAGAATTAGTAATGACATAACGTCCGTTGATGTTGTCGGTTGTAATCTGCGGGTAAGCATCATCGCCGGCAGTATAGATACCTGCGCTGGCTGCCGGAGAACCTTCAATGACCTGAGCACCGGTATATTCGATGATGGTGTGATCTATCAGCATTTCTCCGCAGGTAGAAGTTGCTACGATACCTCCCCACAAACCTTCCAATGCATTTGCTTCTGTACGTTCATCTTCCGGAACCGAGAATAAAACTGGTTTTTCGGCAGTACCTTCACAGTACAAGTTTCCGTTTACGGTAAATTCTATAGGGGCATGGTTGGCTCCAACTCCGGCAGTGCTTACGATGATTTGCGCTCCTGCTTTGATGATGAGGCTTTTTCCTTCTGGAACAGTGTAATGGTTGGTCAGGTTTACGATAGTATCGCTTGGCCATACGATGACATTGCTGTCGGTTTGACTCTCATTTTCCTCGGTTCCCGGAGTTTCCGTGTTGTTTCCGTTTGAGACAGTTTCATCTTCCGAGCAGGCAGTTGTAAAAGATAATGCTACCAAGGCTGTGCCAGCCAGCAAATAATTTCTCAGTTTCATGTTGTAATTTGATTAGTGTTAGTGTTATTTTTAGTGAGTTATAGTTTGTATCTGAAACCTATCATAATGGACTGTCCGTGCCATTCCTTACGTTCGATGACATTGCCGTTCTTGCGTTCCGAGCTGACACTTTCTGTATGCGGTCCGCTCTGAATGAAACGGAGCAGGGGAGTATCCAGCAGGTTGGATGCTTTGGCAAAAAGGCTGATACCGTTTTTGAAACTTTTTTCCACGGAAGCATCCAGCTGCATATAGCCGTCTTCCCAGATATCATCGTTATACCAGTTGGAAATGTCGCTCAGACGCTTGCCGGTATAACTGCCGGCGATTTGTCCTTCCCAGCCGTATTTGGTGCTCTTGAAGAGCAGCGACAGATTAGCTACGTGGGCAGCCTGTCCGAACAGCGGACGAGTCTGTGAAACACTTTTTACGTCATTACCTTCCATGATACGCTTGCTTGTGGTGATGGAAGAATGTGTATACGTATAGTTTGCCTTGATTCCGAACCAGTTGAAGTATTTCATGATGTCTACTTCCACACCCAGGTTGGTGGCATTACCGAAGTTCATCGGTTTGTAGTAAGTATCTTGTCCCTCGTTCAGCAGACCATATTCAATCGGGTTCTGTAATCTTTTATAGAACATGCCCACCATGAACTGTTCGGATGTCTTGGGGAAAAATTCATATCGTAAGTCAATGTTGTCGGCTACCGTATGTTTCAGGTCGGGATTACCTTTTTCCTTATAGTCTTCGTTGATGATGCTGTAAGGCACAATCTCGAAGAAACTCGGGCGGTTGATGGAGCGTGCGTACGAGAAGCGCAGGTTGGCATTCTTGTGTACTCCGTATTTTACGTGGAAGCTCGGCAGTACATCGGTATATTTCTGGTTACCTTCCGGATCAGCATTCTCGGTAGGAAATTCCAGTACATATCCCTGATTGGTGTGTTCCACGCGTACTCCGGCAATGAATTCCCAGTTGCGGTAGGTGTATTTTGCCATTCCGTAGGCAGCACCGATCTTTTCCGAAGCGTCATAGTTCAGCGGGTCGCTGATGTTTCCGTATTTCTGGGGAGTAAACAGAATCTCGTCGTAGTTGTTCCAGTCCTCGCCCTGATACTGCGGATCCTTCACTCCCGTAGCAGAGTTGAACGTGTATTCATTGAAGAAGCTGGTGCGTTTTTTATCACGATACATACCTCCGGCGGAGAAGTCGAATACAGAACCGTCGTTCAGTTTCAGCTTGTACATCAGGTCGACGTACCCCGTTTTATCCTTGTCGGAATTATGTTCCCACCGGCGGGTGGCAGCTCCCGAGGTCTGTACGTGGCTTCCCTGCATAAAGATTTCCGTATTGTCAGGGGTTTCGCTGTAGGCTTTCGATATGACAGCCGACCAGTTCAGGCGGAGGGCACCATCATCCAGAAAGGCATGTTCTCCCTTCAAGGTAGAATTGACGATGTACTGGTGGTTCCATTTCATGCGTACCGAACCTTCCTTGTCGTCGTGGCTGTCGCGGACTTCGGCCTCGCGCATGTCCATATAGCCGTTGTACCACGTCAGTTTATGATTGGCATTGATGTGATAATCGAGTTTGGCATGTGCTCCGATACGCGTCTGCTGAGAAGAATAGTTACGATATTCAGTACCGTTGTGCGACGTTCCCGGCTGGTAATACAACTGACTTTCCTTGCCTCGATAGGTATTCAGATAACTTCCGGCAAGCATTACACCCAGTTTGTCCTGAAAGAAACGGTCGCCGTAAGACAGTCCTGCGGTCAGGTCGGGCAATGGCTTTTTCCATGTCATGTGCAGATTGTCGGTCGTGAAATTATCCATTGTCACCCGGTTGTCTTCTGGTTTGCCCATCTGTTCGTAGGGCGACTGCTTGACAATGGCTCCGTGATTGAACGACTGAAAGTCGCGGTCGAAATACATGGCGTTGTAGCCGGTAGAAATATTGGCTGTGAATTGTCGTTCGGAAGGAGCATCCTTCATGATCAGGTTCACCGCACCACCGATTCCGTCGCCTTCCATGTTGGCGGTAAGCGACTTGGTTACCTCCAGTCGGTCGAGCATTTCCGAGGGGAAAATATCCAGCGGAACGAAACGGTTCTTGTTGTCTGGACTCGGAATCTTTACGCCATTGATCAACGTATAGTTGTAACGCTTGTCCATACCACGAAGAATAGCGTACTGGCCTTCACCGCTGCTGTTACGTTCGATGGTCACACCCGACATACGCTGTATTACGTTTGCTACAGTAATATCCGGTGAAAGTTCGATAGCCTTGGCACTCATCACGTTTACCACATTCATGGCCGAACGTTCGATGCCGCGTGCTCCGGCTTCCGTCCGCCCCGGGTTGGTCGCTACCACCGTGACGCCTTCCAGTACCACATCGTCGCTTTTCAGTGGAATGACGATTTCCGTATCCTTATTTCCAATCTCTATCTCACATTTCTTATATCCTACGTAGGAACATACCAATGTATATTTAGGACGTGCTACCGACAGGTTAAAGCTTCCGTCCATTCCCGATACTGCACCTTTACCGGGTTCTTCCTTGATAAGAATGGAAGCTCCGATAATTTCTTCGCCTGTCTGTGCGTCTGTTACCTTACCTTTTATGTCTCTTGCATGGATGTTTGTTGTTGCAAGAAGTAGTAAACTTAATACCAAACTTGATTTCATCTGTGTTTTTTTATTTTGACGCTGCAAATGTATGCCTTGTGTTTTTCATGGTGGTTTCGGGGATATTTCAAAAATGATACAAAATAAAATGAAAGTTGTACGTTTTTATTGATGCCTGAAGAGGACGAAAAAAAACATGCAGACGTTTTCAGAAAAACGTGGGCACGTTTTAGGGAAAACCTCGGCATGTCTTTTTATTTTTTGTACAAAAACAAAAGAAAACGTCGGCGCCTTTTTGAAAGAACTTGAAAAAGCCTTCAGAACAGGCTGTAGGGCGGTTTCGGCTTAATCGTCGGAACTGGAACCGGTTGCCGGCAGTTGTATGCTTTTTTCTATTTGTTTCCAGTAGTTGCATACATCTTTCCAATGGTAGTAAGGTGCCATGTTTGTATCCACTGGCAGTGTGACTTCCCGTTCGTTGAGTAGAATTTTAACCAGAATATCGTCATTGCCGGGCTTGCGGAAGAAGATAAGCTGGATGTTTCCACACATCGGGATAATCCGGTAGGTGCGGTAAGTATCGGCTATTTTCTGCCAGTCGGTCGTAGCGCAAGTCAGCTTGTTGATACCCATCAGGGCAGCCAGCGGGGCAAGGTTCGTATCGTGTCCGTAACGCAACGTTACACCGTTTTTCTTCGAAGCGATGACTGTATCGGCTGTCTCGATGAAATTCTTCAGCAGGTTACGTTCCAGTTTGTACATACACGAGCCGCTCAGCGGAGAAGCTCCTTTTTCGTAATACCATTCAAAGTTGTTGCGTTGCCACAGGTCGTAACGTTCACGAGGAGTAAACAGGAAAGAAAGGTCTTTCTGCTGGTAGCTGCTCTGGCTGATGCCGTCGAGTTCGAACAAATCCTCCATCAGCTGTACCGGATCCTTTATACTGTCCGGCTCGACGAACAGTTGTTTCATCAGTCGTTGTGGATGAACATATACACTGTCGGCTGCACGGTATACACTGTCGGCATTGGCCAGATGCATTTCTTCGTAGGCTGGATTCTTATACTTTATATAATAAGCGTCGTGTTCGCTGGCATCGGTTGTGATGATCAGCTCGGGATTCAGTCCCTTCAGTTCCACACAAGCGGCCGCCATCGAGAGAAATGCACGTGTCTTGTAGGTCGAGCGGGCATCTACATGCGTACCGTCCAAAAAAACTTGCGGGTAGTTGGCATACATACGGCGTATCAGCTCTCGATGCTGCTGGGCACCTTTGGGCGTAAGTTCACCGTATCTGCCTTCAGCTTCCGCAGCCAGACTCTCAATAATCTCCAGCGCACGTTTCCCGTCGGCGGTGAGCTGATTCCGTTGTGCGGCTTCGTGCAGGATACTCAAGGGAGTATCGTATTTTTTCTTCTTGGTAAGATAGCGTGAGCCGTGGCGGGCAAAGGTAGATATATAAAACGGTGTATATCCTTCGGGGGCGGGAGTAAGCGATGTTTCCGGTGCCTGATAGGCGTAATATTTGCCGGCGGCGAGTGCCGGATTGCTCTGGATTTCTTCGAAGGCGCTTTGTGCAAAAGCCGGAGCAGACAGCAGTCCGGCCAGTAACATAGAAATAACTGTTTCTTTCATTTGACTTTTTCGATTGATTCAGTGTGCAAAAATAGATGCTTTCTGTAAAATATTCCTGCCTTTTTAAGCCGATATTGTCCTCTGGAAGCCGGGTGAAACGAACTTGTAACATGAATGTAATCACGAAGAAAGCCGTTCCGAGCAAAGAATACCTGTTGCTCAAAACGGCTTGATATGATCGATGTGTGTGTAATCGATGGGGCTTTTGCCGGTTTCGAATCTCTCTTATTTATAGATGAGATATTTGATAAAGAGATAACCTCCGAATACCTGCAATGCCATTCCCGGCAATCCAATACGGAAATCTTGTAAGGCTGTGTACAGACTGCCGCTCAGTGCCCATTCACCCAGCGTGCCTGTTACCTGATAGAAGGCCACTACCAGCAACAGAAGCAGTACAGAAACCTGCTTGCTGCAGTGTGCAATGTATCCGGCTCCGGCGGCAAGGAGTACAGATTTCATCAAGATGGCAGGGAGCACAGCGGGGGCAGGCATCCCGAACAACCAAGAGTTGATGAGAGGAGAAGCAATGGCTGTCAGCAGTCCGGCTTTCCATCCATACTTGTAAGCGCCGATGAGGGTAAAGAAATAGATAGGCAGCCACGTGGTTCCTCCTGCGGGGAAGAGGTGGAACAGCTGAGGCAGCACGATATTTCCGGCTACGAACATCAGTGCAGTCAGGTAAGTCTGCACTTCGGTATAGTTAAGCGAATAAAGTTTTACGGTCGATTTCATGATATGTCTCTGTTTAAATATGATTCTTGTTTCTGAGTTGTGCGACAAACGCTTTGATGGCAGGATACATTTCTTCGGGAGTATTTAGATCCTTGCAGGCTGTTTCCAGCGGACATCTGCCGGTCTTGTCGCGGTTGATGATGAAGGGTGTTTCTTCTGCATAGCGGACCGGGATACCTGCCTCACGCAATACCGAGAGCGCAGAGGTGCTGATGACGTCGGTATATACCTCTTTCATCTTTCCCAATGCGATAAGAGCAGCCGCTCCCTTCCCGATAACCTTGTCGGCTATGCGGGCACCTTGCATGAACGCTTTCTCGTTTTCGTACAAGTCGTACAGGTCGGCTACTCCGCGCCGGGTGAAGGTACGGATTTTTCCTTCCTTTTCTATTACGCACGAATAGCCTCCGGTATGTAGTTTCTCAATCAGTTCTTCCATCGGTTTACAACGTTTCTTGCTTGAGCTGTTCTACATACTGATCTATGCGGTGCAATTCTTTCGGTATGTCGATGGACTGCGGGCAGTGAGGTACGCACTGGCTGCATCCGATGCAGTGGCTTGCCTGACGCAACTTGGGTACACTTCGGTCGTAGCCTACCAGAAAGGCGCGTCGTGCCTCGGCGTAATTCTCGTCGAGCTTGCTCTTCGGCATATACCCCTCGTTCACACATTTATTATAATGCACAAGAATACCGGGGATGTCGATACCGTAAGGGCAAGGCATGCAATACTTGCAGTCGTTGCACGGAACGGTAGGATAGCGCAGCATCAGCTGTACTGTCTCTTCGAGGAAGTCTTTTTCTTCCTGTGTAAGCGGTACAAGTGGAGAATACGTGCGGATATTGTCTTGCAGATGTTCCATGTATGTCATTCCACTCAACACGGTCAGTACCTTTTCGGGTGAGCCGGCAAAACGGAACGCCCACGAAGCCACACTGCCCTCGGGATTGCGTTCTTTCAAACGTGTAAACACGTGTTCCGGAATGTTCGAAAGTCGTCCTCCCAGCAATGGTTCCATGACAACTACCGGAATGTTTTTCTTGGTGACTTCGCTGTACAGATAGTCGGCATTGATGTTATTGCCCGATGCATGTTTCCAGTCGGAATAATTCAGCTGTATCTGTACAAAATCCCAGTGAACCTTATCGTGCAGGGCAAGTGCCTTGTCGAATTCTTCCTTGATGCCGTGGAACGACCATCCCAAATGTCTGATTCTTCCGGCTTCACGCTCTTTCAGCAGGAAATCCA
>FR887822.1:0-48501 GCA_000432735.1 Bacteroides sp. CAG:443 | reverse complement strand
TCAGCAGGAAATCCAGCAGCCCGTTGTCGAGGAAACGTCCTTCCAGTCCTTTCTTTCCGGGAGCTCCCAGCATGTGGAGCAAGTAGTAGTCGATGTAATCCACTTGCAGCTTCTCCATTGAATTATGGTACATCTTTACTCCGAAGTTGTAATCAGAATTCGAGAAGTTAGACATCTTGGTAGCGACAAAGAACTTTTCGCGCGGGTGGCGTTTCAGGGCAATCCCCGTCGATGTTTCCGACCATCCTTGTACATATACGGGGGCTGTATCGAAATAATTCACTCCGTGTTCGATGGCATAATCCACCAGTCGGTTTACTTCTTCCTGATCGATGACATTCCCTGTGCCGTCGGGAGCGGGGAGTGTCGGCCAGCGCATGCATCCATATCCTAATAGAGATACCTTATCTTTATATGGAGGAAAATTACGGTACGTCATCTTACCGATTGGTACCGGAGTATTTCCTTCTTTTTCCGTGTCTTTTTTAGGCGAACATCCGTAAAGTGAGGCAGTAGCTCCCAGCGTACTGATTCCTACAATCTTCAGGAAGTCCCTGCGGTTGATATTGTGTTGTTTGTCCATTTTCCTATAATTTTTTGAAAAGAGTTAGCATGAAAAATAAATTAAATCACGCGGTGATGTTCGTGTCCTTCCACATAGATGGCGCTAAGCGGACGTGCCGGACAGAGGTTTTCGCAGGCTCCGCAACCGATACAGCGTTCGGTATTGACGGCGGGAATCTTGAGTGAATCCGGATTTCCAGGTTCCGATGGAATCATGGAGATGGCATTTACCGGACAGTGGCGTGCACAGTTGCCGCATTCCTGCTTGTCGGTGACAGTGGCGTGCACAGTTGCCGCTTTCCTGCTTGTCGGTAAGTGGAATACAGTAGTCTTTTACCCATACGGCATGTCCGATTTGAATGGATGATTTCTCGGCTTTGTCAATCTTGAGGATAGCCCCTGCGGGACAGACTTCCGAACATTTGGTACATTCCGGGCGGCAGTAACCGCGTTCGTAAGACATGGTAGGTTGCATAAAAGTATCGAGTGACTGTGACGGACGCAATACTTCGTTAGGACATGCCGATACACACAACTGGCAAGCTGTACAGTGCTGCTGCATGTTGCGTGCGCTTTGTGATCCCGGAGGAGTAATCGGCGTCTGACGCTTCGGCGCTTTCTTATCGATAATGTCTGCCAGTCCGCCGTCCATCTTAATCTTTTCAGCCTTTTCGGCAACTTGTGCCTGAAGGGAAGAGGTCAGCAGAAGCAGGGAACTGGCAAGGAATTCTCGTCTGTTCTCGCCTTTCGGTTGGGCAGCCGGTTGGTTTTCGGTCTTTTTAGCGTAGGCAAATCGGTAGTGGATAGCATCTTTCTTGCATTTTCCGATACAGTTCATACAAGCCACACACCGGCTGTGGTCTACCTGATAATTGGCCGTATCGATGCACGATGCCTTGCAGTTGCGGGCACACAGCGTACACTTGTTGCATTTCTCCTTGTCGATGCTGATGCGGAACAAAGAGAAGCGTGAAAGGAATCCCAAGATTGTACCTACCGGACAAATGGTGTTGCAGTAAGTACGGCCGTTTCTCCATGCCAGAACAATGACGAGTATTGCCATTGCTATGGCTATAATAAAGGTAGGTAGGCTTTTCAGCCATACATCCGTGCGGTAGAATGCGTAACTGTCTATCCGTTCCGCAATGGCTGCCAGCAGGTTGTTGCCCCAGATCCATACAGGCTGGAAAACATTATTGGCCATTCGTCCGTAAATGCCATACGGGTCGAGCAGTGCTACAAAGGCATGTATGCCGGCAATGAAAGCGACTACCAGCAAAATAAGCATGACATACCGCAGCCAGCTCTTGGGCTTGGAATAGGTGTAGGGCATTTTTTTCTTCCCCTTGCCTATGCGCGCCACAATGTCCTGAAAGACTCCCAACGGACAGATGACCGAACAATAAATACGACCGCCTACCAATGTAAGCAAAACTAAGAATAAAATGACTCCGGCATTAAGCGCCAGTACAGCGGGTAAAAATTGTATCTTGGCCAACCAGCCGAACCAGAGATGCAAGACGCCTGTGAAGTCTACGAATAGTAGTGTGATGAGCAGGAAACAAATCGCTGCCAGTATCCTTCTGATTTTCCGTAGCATGATTTTGATTTTTAAGATTTACTTGTCAAAACTGTTTGATAGCAAAGGTACGAAAAATCTTGTATAGGTGGATATTTGTCACGAAGAAAATGAAAAATATATCATATATTCAGTAAAAGACTGGAAATATTGAAAAACTATAAGCTGATGTTTGGCTCGGATGGAGGGCTGGACAACAGCTTGTCGGCTGGCAATTTGGCTGTCGGACAGAGTAGGCTGGGGAAAATACCTTCATGTCTTTTATTTAAAAACAATCTAAATAACTTGCATAGCATGCAGCAATGATATATCTTTGCGGAAAATAATACAAACATGAGGTTATCTGAACTACAAACTGGTGAAAGGGGTGTAATTATCAAGGTAATGGGGCATGGAGGTTTCCGCCGTCGTATTATCGAGATGGGCTTTGTGAAGGGTAAGACCGTGGAAGTCCTTTTGAACGCTCCCTTGAAAGACCCTATCAAATACAAAATAATGGGGTATGAAATATCACTTCGCCGACAGGAAGCTGCCATGATAGAAGTGGTAAGTGAAGAAGAAGCACGTGAGTCTATGCAGGAAACACATTTCCATGACCCGATAGCGGAAGACATTCCAGTGTCTGAGGCAAAGTTGAAGGAAATAGCAAGTGGTAAGCGTCGCACGATTAATGTGGCACTGGTGGGTAATCCGAATTGTGGAAAGACATCGCTTTTCAATGTGGCTTCCGGCTCACACGAACATGTAGGTAATTACAGTGGTGTGACAGTAGACGCTAAGGAAGGACATTTCGACTTTCAGGGTTATCATTTCCGTCTGGTGGACTTGCCGGGTACTTATTCGCTTTCGGCTTACAGCCCCGAGGAATTGTATGTGCGTAAGCATATTATTGATGAAACCCCGGATGTGATCATCAATGTGGTCGATGCTGGCAACTTGGAACGTAACCTGTATTTGACTGCTCAGTTGATCGATATGAATGTCCGCATGGTCATTGCATTAAATATGTTCGATGCACTTCAGCATAGTGGAAATACACTGGATTATAAGAAACTGGGGCAATTGTTCGGAGTGCCTATCGTACCGACTATCAGCCGTACGGGCAAAGGTATTGACAATTTGTTTCATGTGATTATCGGATTATATGAAGGTGCCGACTTCATGGGGCAGAAGGAGGAGATACAGGACGAGGCAATGCGCGAATATCGTGAGTGGCACGACAAATACGTTCCCGACCATAAGTATGGCAGCCATGAGGAGGAAACGCATGAGTTTGACGGAAAAAGTTATATCCGGCACATACATATCAATCACGGTCCGGAACTGGAGCGGAGTATCGATGCGGTAAAGGAAGAAATCTGCGAGAATGAAAATATCCGTTACAAGTATTCTACCCGTTTTCTTGCCATTAAGTTGCTGGAAAATGATAAGGATATTGAACAGCGTGTGATAGCGACGTTGCCTAACGGAAAGGAGGTCATGAAGATTCGTGATCGAGAGGCCGAAAGGATCCGCTTGTCGATGAACGAGGATAGTGAACAGGCCATTGCTGATGCTAAATACGGATTTATTACGGGGGCCCTGAAAGAAACATTTACGGAAAAGAATCAGAATACGGAAATGTTTACCCGTATTGTCGATAGTATCGTGACGCACAAGATTTGGGGATTCCCTATCTTCTTTGTCTTTCTTTATCTGATGTTCGAATGTACCTTTGTCTTTGGAGAATATCCGAAAGGATGGATAGAGTGGATTGTGAGACAGATTGCTGTATTGGCCGAAACCTTTATACCGGCAGGTCCCGTTAAAGATCTGATTGTAGATGGTATAATAGGTGGAGTAGGCGGGGTTATTGTTTTCTTGCCTAATATCTTGCTGCTGTATGTCTTTATTTCATTTATGGAAGATTCGGGATATATGGCACGTGCTGCATTCATCATGGATAAGATTATGCATAAGATGGGATTGCACGGCAAGTCGTTTATCCCGTTGATTATGGGATTCGGATGTAACGTGCCTGCTATCATGGCATCACGTATCATCGAAAGCCGGAAATCGCGTCTGGTGACGATCCTGATTAATCCGCTGATTTCATGCAGTGCCCGTCTGCCTATTTATCTGGTCATGATCGGAGCTTTCTTCCCTTCGAAGGCAAGTCTGGTATTGCTGTCTATATACGTGATAGGTATTTTGCTGGCTGTGTTGATGGCTCGTATCTTCAGCCGCTTTATCGTGAAAGGAGATGATGCTCCGTTTGTGATGGAACTTCCGCCTTACCGTATGCCGACGCTGAAGTCTGTGCTTCGTCATACGTGGGAAAAGGGTGCTCAGTACCTGAAGAAAATGGGAGGCATTATCATGGTAGCTTCCATTATTATCTGGTTCCTGGGATATTATCCGAATCATAATGCTTATACTAATACCGCAGAACAGCAGGAAAATTCGTATATCGGACAGATAGGAAAGGCTATTGAACCGGTTATCGAGCCTTTGGGATTCGACTGGAAAATGGGTATTGGCCTGCTTTCAGGTATCGGTGCCAAGGAGCTTGTAGTAAGTTCATTGGGGGTACTTTATACAAATAATGATGATATCAATTCGGTAGACCTGTCGGAACGTATTCCGATTACGCCGCTGGTGGCATACGGTTATATGTTGTTTATCCTGATCTATTTCCCTTGCGTGGCGACGGTTGCTGCCATTAAGAATGAATCGGGTAGTTGGAAATGGGCTGCATTTACGATATGTTATACTACTTTACTGGCCTGGGTAGTAGCCTTCTTGGTTCATCAGGTTGGAAGTCTGTTTATATAAATAAAAAATATGAATGTACAAGACGTAATAGTTTATGTGATTATGTTTCTCTGTGTGGTATACACAGGGAAACATTTTCTGAAATCTTTCAGAAGAAGAAAAGCTGCTTCAAGTGGTTGCGGCTGTGGGTGTTCGGGATGTCCTGTAGCAAAGAAACAATGTTGTCAAGGTGATGAAATTTCAAAAAAATGAGCTTCAGGTATTGCAGAATCGAAAATTAGTTATACCTTTGCAACGCAATCGGGACAAAACGATTACTTTTGGGAAATGGTTCCTTGGATGAGTGGCTTAGTCAGCGGTCTGCAAAACCGTGTACGGCGGTTCGAATCCGCCAGGAACCTCGTGAAAGGTCGACTGAATAATCAGCCGACCTTTTTTTGTAGCGGGAAACTATTATTTATACCAAAATCAATAAAACATGAAAACACTATTTTTATCTGTATGTCTGTTTATGGCATCATTATCAGCAGGGGCACAAACACGTTATTCTCAGGAAATGGCACAGTCGCAAGGCAAGCAGTGGACGCATGGCAAGTCGTGGGATTATGTAAACGGCCTTGTGGCTAAATCTCTTCTAAACTTATGTGAGCAATATCAATATGCAGACTGGACAGGCAGTTATTATCAGTGGGCGAAAGAATATGCTGACAATGCCATTAATCCGGATGGTACTTTTAAGAATTTCAAAAAAGGGAATATTGACAATATAAACTCAGGAAAGGTGCTTTTTGCTTTGTATAAGCACGAAATGACCTTGGATAAAAAGAATGGAACTCACAACGCCGACCGTTATAAGAAGGCGGCAGATTTCTTGCATGATTACTTGGTAAACGATTATTCTCGTATTCAGTCGGGGGATGCGAAGGGGTGTTTCTTCCACAAAGATATTTATCCGGATCAGATGTGGCTGGATGGCATTTACATGGGAGCTGCCTTTTATGCAGAATGGCAGGCTAACTTTGATCCAGACAATGAGCAGGCATGGACGGATATTGCCCATCAGTTCAAGACAGTTGCACGTCATACGTATGATGCAGACAAGCAGCTTTTTTATCATGCCTGGTCTGCCAATCCGGAGGATGCTAACTCTTTTTGGGCAAATAAGTCGGAACCTTATAAAGGATGCTCGAAAGAGTTTTGGGGACGTGGTATGGGTTGGTATTTTGCAGCTCTGGTAGATGTCCTGGAAGTGATGCCGAAAAACCATCCGGATTATAAAGAACTGGTTGCTCTTACCAATACTGTGGCAAAAGGGCTGGAACGTTGGCAGGACAAGAGCAGCGGTGTATGGTATCAACTTCTTCAGTACGATCATTCGTATGTGGGTGAATGTGGCATAGCCAACTATCTGGAATCTTCTGCTTCGAGCATGTTTACCTATGCTTATTTGAAAGGCATTCGTTTGGGTATTCTTCCGGAAACTTACAAGGATGTGGCCGAAAAGGCTTATCAGGGGCTTCTGAAAACTTTTGTTACCCAGAATTCGGATGGAACTATCAACCTGAATCAAAGTTGTCGTTCTGCTGGATTAGGACCGGCAAAGGATCTTTCTCGAGATGGATCCGCAAGCTATTATTTATGCGGAAGCGATGTAACTATTGTAAATAACGAAGGGAAAGCGATAGGTCCTTTTATCATGGCTAGCTTGGAATATGAGCGAAAAAAATAATCAGGGAAATTGCGATTTTTTCCACTTCCTGCCATTTTTTATCATCCTTCCTTATTGTTTGTATTATACAGTAAGGAAGGATTTTTATTTAGTTGATATCTATAGCTTTATCTGTAATATTGAGGTTTCAAAAATTCTTTTCAATGGTTTATGGCAACCTTTTTGTTGAGAAAATAGCTTAATTTTTTTAATATTTTTCTTCGTAAAGTATTGTTTGTTTCAAAAATAGTTGTACCTTTGCATCGCAATTGAAAATAACGGTTGCCGAAAACAATGGTTCCTTGGATGAGTGGCTTAGTCAGCGGTCTGCAAAACCGTGTACGGCGGTTCGAATCCGCCAGGAACCTCACGAAGCACTCTTAGCTCAGTTGGTAGAGCAACTGACTCTTAATCAGTGGGTCCAGGGTTCGAATCCCTGAGGGTGTACAACAAATTAGTGCAAAAAGTAGAAAAGTTCTGAAAATCAATTGATTTTCAGAACTTTTTTGTTTTTTACTATGCAGAATAAGGTGGTTTTCGGAAAGAAAGAAAGGACTTATCCGTGGGACTTTTTTTAGCCCCTAAAAAAGTCCCACGGATATGATTCTATTTCATTATTTATCAGTGTTTTGCATGAATTCATCTTGTGGTAAATAAATTAAATTTGTAGAAACAAAAGAAATTGGTTTATGGCAAGAGAAGAAAGAGAAACAATGAGCATTTTGTTCTTTATTAAGAAGACAAAACTTCTAAAAAATGGTGAAGCACCAATTTGTTTGCGTTTGACATTGAATAAGCAAATAGCAGAAATCCGAATTAAACGCAGTATCTTGGTTAATCGTTGGAGTCCAGCTAAAGGATGTGCTCTTGGAAAAGACAGAGTTGCAAAAGAACTGAATAGTTATCTTGAAGCTATCCGTTTAAAAATACACCAGATACATCGGGAATTAGTTTTGGACATGTCTGCTCCAGTTACAGCAAATGCCATAATGAATAGATATTGTGGTAATGATGTAAAGATGTTGTTGGAGGTTTTCGAAGATCACAATGATAAATGTCGTGCACTTATTGGTAAAGAATATGTGGAAGGGACGGTTAGAAAATTTGATACGACTTTGTTATATTTAAAGCAGTTTCTTAAACAGAGGTATCGTAAAGATGATATCCCCCTTCCCGAGATTAATCAGGAATTTGTTAGAGATTTTGAATTTTTCTTAAAGACCGAGAAGTCGTGTCAGAATAATTCAGCTCTTAAGCATATAAAAAATTTCCGGAAAGTAATACGTATAGCTATAGGTAATGATTGGATTAAAAGAGATCCTTTTTTTGGACTTCGTTTTAAAGCTGAAGAAGTTAATGTAGATTTTTTATCTAACGATGAATTGAAACGTATCAGACAAAAGAAAATAACGATACCAAGACTGGAGCGTATTCGTGATATTTTTGTGTTTTGTTGCTTCACGGGTTTGGCTTTTGTGGATGTTTCTCAATTAACTGCTGAGGATTTAATTAAAGATGCCCAGGGAAATATGTGGATTCGAAAAATGAGACAGAAAACGAAGGAAATGTGTAACATTCCTTTGCTTAGTGCTGCAAAAGAAATTCTAGAAAAGTATAAGGATTTTGCATCAACAAATGCTAAGGGGTTGTTATTGCCGGTCTCCAGTAATCAGAAAACCAATGCATATTTGAAAGAAATAGCTGATATTTGTGGTATAAAGAAGAAATTAACAACACATGTTGCACGGCATACAGCTGCTACAGTAGTCTTTTTGGCAAATAGAGTTTCGATGGAGAATGTTGCAAAGATCCTTGGACATGCCAATCTTAATATGACAAGACACTATGCGAAAGTTCTGGATCAGTCCATATTGAATGATATGGAAAATGTTGAACGGAGCTTTAGACAATGAAAAAAGAGGCACAAGAAGGAATTGTTTACAAGCTATTCCTTCTTGTGATTTTAAATTTATCAGTTAAAATGGGTGCCGAATATGTTTGTCCGGTTCTTAGCTAATAACTCTTCAATATCACTTTCTTTATAAAGAATTTTTTTACCAATTTGATAATAAGGTAATATTCCAGTACACCTGTATTCGGATAAAGTACGTTTTGAAAGTTTTAATTTTTCCGCAAGTTCAGAGTCTGTTATATACTGTTCATTTTGGAGACTTCTCAATTGATCAGTTTTAAGTGATTTTAAAATCTCCTTTAAATCTTGGATTCGGTTAAAGAAATCGATGATTTCTTTATCATTCTTTGTCAGTATTTTTCCCATATTGCTGTTCCTTAATTAGGTTCATGACTTCTTGTCTATGATAGTACGTTTTGCGGCCAATCTGAGTGAATGTAATATTTCCACGGTTCTTTAAGTACTGTAATGTTCTGAGTGAAATATTTAGTATTTCGCATACTTCTTGATTATCTAACCATTCATTTAGCTGACAATTAGGGTGTTGATTTCGCAATAATTTGAATTCTTTTTCTAGATCAAATAATGCATCTAGCATTTCTTGAAATGTTTTTGCTTCAATATTAACTATTTCCATATTTGGTATTTTAGGATTGTTGGGATAAAGGTAATTGCAGCAATATATATTATGTTTGATTGCTTCATCAGATAGCATCAAAATTCATTAGATGTCATGGAAGTTAATCATGTTAACCGATACTTGATTTCCGTATTATATAGTTTACACTTTTGGTTTACACTAATATTTAGACATTATTCTGTATGTTTTGGATTATCAGCAGTTAAGCAGTAATATTAAATAAATATGAACTATGTGGCATACTATTTTCACTATTATAAGTACATACTCTTAGAGTGCGCACAACGGGAGTATCGATTTATTCACTTAATAAGATTGGAATTATGTCATACATAGATAATGAGATACTCGAAAAACTGATAGGTACAATGGTAGAGGGATTTGCCCGCATTGAAAAGAAACTGGACCAGATGAACCGTTTGAAGGAATGTATGAACGGAGACAGACTGCTTGATAATGTGGATTTGGCAGAGCTCCTTGGTGTGTCACAAAGAACCCTAGCACGTTACAGGCAAGAGGGCAAGATTAAATACTACTCGGTGGAAAAGAACGGGAAATCATTCTATCTTGCCTCGGAGATTCAGAGTTTCCTTCTCCAGCGAGGTAAGAACATAGTAAATCATAAGTAGCAAATAGAATAAGTGACCGTATTCTGATGGAAAGATGATACGGTCACTTCCGTCATTACACCGGGATTGCGGTCATTTTCAATGTATCCAGATTGACATAGACACCGCGATACAGTGTCTTTCCTTCCTTGAACATTTTCCAGAGCAGATCACATCCGATATGTGCCAGTGTGGAGTTAATGAACAAATCCTGTTTTTCCAGGGCTTCCGCCAGAGAACAGCTTGGTCCCGATTCATTTTCCTTGATTTTTGCATAGTCCACTTCCTCGGTGATGACATTCATTTTAGGCATGGGAATATATTCCTGTGAAGAAGGTTGGAGAACTTTCTCACGTACCGTCCCGATGATGACCTGTCCTTTTGTCTGGCTGTTCCCGAAATCCATCCAGTATATGGGAGCCGAATGGTCACTGAAGTTTTCTTTGCGGACCTTCTTCAGGAACTTCCAAAGCGTAAGACGTGAACGTATATTGTCCGTACAGGTAATGATGATATTTGCTGTGCTGTCTTCAGAAAAATTCCTGGTAGGAAAACATTGCGGTTCGGCAGTCCATGCGTATCCGAAGAAACGGTTGATGCGTGTGACTAGTGATACGGCTTTGTTCAGTCCCAGTTCTGTTTCACTGAAAAGCTGGCGTCCTATATTGGCCTGGCTTACTGTGTCGGGATCGAATACGGTGACATGTAGTCCGGGATGGCCCAATGCCTGAAGTGCCATGCTCATGCGTGCCAGATTGGTTATCACTTGTGAGCCGGTACCTCCTGCTCCGATGACGAATACCGTTACCGGATGACGCGGATTGAGCAGGTAGCGGTCGGTAAAATGTATCTTTTTCATGGAAGTATGTCTTTAAGTTTTTTATTCATGGGCTTGAGTTCGTTCATGTCGAACGGATTGTTTCTTATGTTCTCGGTAACGATGACAAGATTTGAAACGGTAGGATTCACATTTCCTCCCAGATGGGAGAATTCAGTCAGCCAGAACCGTTTTTCCCAGTATTCCAGCAGGGAAAGGAAAGTCGGGTTTTGTGGCTTTTCCAAAGAACTGCTGCCAAGGCAGACACTTGATCCGGTCACGTTGAAGAACGGGGCACGGAACAGCGGAGTCGTCTCCACCGGACGTTTTCCCTTGAAGGCGAATACGTCCATGCTTCCGTTTTTTACATGGTAGACAATTCCCGGCAGATTGAACATGCCGTCCTGTATATTGAGATCCTTGTGAAAGAACATCTGTCTTTTTCCGGGCGGATTGTACCAGATATATTCTTCCTGTCCTTTTCTTGGATTGCAGGCCAGCATGTTTTCGGGGACTCTGCCTGCCGGTATCCCGCTCATTTCCTCCGTATAGGATTCCAGCAGGGTATTCATGAATTCGTATGTGACAGGGATACCTGCCCCCATCTGTCCGCTTTTCCCGATGGGACGCAATTCTATGAAGTACCTGGTGTCAGAATTTCTTCTGTCTTCATATTTGTAGGCTATGATAGCAGCTTTCGGCACCATCATTTTCTGTATGTTTTGGGTCAGTTCATTCATGATGTTTATAAATTATAGGTAACATGTTCTACAAATTTCTCAAACCATTTTGAGAACCGTTCCGGATAATTCTCTGGTCTGAACAGTTTTTCAGTTTCCGGTGTGATGAAGGTAAATGATACGGGAGTCTGGTTATATGTTTCCTGACAGTCAGTACTGAAACAGCTTTCCATGTCTTTGGTAACCGTATCCGTAATGGAATAGGTAAGCAGAATCTGATATTCGAGCGGTGGCGGTTCGAAATCCCTTTCCTTTTCACTTGCATAGTCATAATCATAATTCAAGATATGAGGACTGTCTTTTGCAATCAGGGACAGCCCTTCGGTAATCAGTTCCATAAGTCTTCTTTCTTTGTCGCTGGAAGGATTACAGTTGCGGATATGCTCTTCCAGATTCCTACAGAAAGCCCAGGAGTGCATCCGGCACAGTTTCCTGTGGATTTTCCCTTTCTCATATGACCTGAAAAGCTTTTCCTTTCTGTACAAATCCTTTTTCTCTTCCTCATCGAGCTGTTCAAAGTCCACATAATCGATACAGACTTCCGACATCTCAAAATAAGGGGTATCGGTTATATCCATCATCCTGTGATACTTGATGAACCTTCTGATGAACTCCAGTGTGATCCTTTTGATTTCACCTTTCAGTTTTTCCGTAAAATCTATCGGTATCAGGAATAGGGTGTAATCAGGCCATTCATGGAAATGATAGATACAGAACTGGAGCCTGTCACCGACAAGTTCCAGATTTACATGATGGGATACTATGGAATCCAGCGCATTGTATAGCAGGCATATTTTTTCTCTTATGGAAGTCCTGCCTGTAGGATGGTATGGCAGCTCCACATCCAGGAGCTGCGCATACTTCATGGCTGAACGGTACAGGAAATCAAGATTCTCTTTGGTGGTGACATTTACCGTTACATCCCTGTCATTCTCCACATACAGGTCGGGAGCGATGGAAGGTATTCTCGTGTTCAGAAAACCGTGAGGCTTTCTGCTGGAGGGAGTTTTCTTTTCTTTCTGCTCCTGATGCCCCGGCTTATGTCCGTATTTTCGAGTTCCGATATGATAAGTCTGGCTAAATTTTCCAAAGCCCGTTCCGTAAGTTGTGTACATGGTTTTTTATTTTTATGTTGTCCTTTTTTCATGTCCTTACCCTTTCACTCCGATGGTTGTCTTGAATTCATATACTGCCCGGTCGTCTTCGATTTCCGGTCCGTGTACGGTCGCGGTGGTCAGTTCCGGATAGTTCATTGAATAGAAATCCATTACTTCAGCCGGAGACATGTTTACGTTCGGATCATCCAGTACGATTTCCTGACTGTTCTTCTTCATCTTGAATACTCTTTTCATTCCTTTAATTTCCAGTGCCATATTGTTTATTGTTTATTGGTTTTACAAATCATTTATTTTTATAATCAGCAGTATACCATTTCTACCTGTGCCTCGTCCTTCATACGGTACTCAGCCGGAAAATCCGGATATTCCGCATACGGGTCCTCTCTTAGAAGTTCCCTGTCATTCTCGTCTTCCGGATCGAAGCAGAATGTATCATGGGCTGCCGGTGCAGTTTGGTATTCCCGTCCGTTTCCGTTCTGTACCTGTGCTGTTCCGTTCGGTATATGGTCATTTGTCGGCTGCCGTACCTGTTGTGGTGGATAAGGAGCCGTCTCAGGCTGGTAAGCCGGCTGCTGCGGATAGGGCTGCATTGTAGCTCCTTGTAGCATACCTGTTCCTTGCATTACGGGGCGGTTTGGAGCAGGTTGGATATATGCTCCGTTCATTCCATATACCGGTTGAGGCATTCCCTGTGGAATCTGTTGTGGAGCAGACTGCATGACAGGTTCAGGATTCATAGTATGGGTCTGCTGCTCTGGGAATATGCTTGTTTGCATACCGGGCTGTGACTGACCGTTCATATTGCCTTGTGGTTGGGGAATTACCGGCTCCGGTTCCTCTGCCATACCGAACAGACTTCCTTCGCTGGCCTGTTTCTGTACTTCCTGCATCTTTTCGTCAATCTCCTTCTGTTTTTCTGAAGGAGCCAGCACTCGTGCCTGTTTCAGCCATGTCATTGCTTCGGAGAACCTTTTTGCGGCAGTTGCATCATCAGCCTTCTTGAGGAGCTTTTCCATCTTTTCACGTTTTTCCCTGGCTTCCTTTGATTCAGCCGGTACTGTTGGAGTTTTGGATGATTTGGCCTGTGATGTAGCCTTTTCTGCCTGTTTCTCGAAATTTTCCGCATTGACAAGCAGTCCCTGTACCTTCTGTATCGGTTGGAGTATGGTCTGCAGGAAGCCCATATCCAGTTCTGCCGGTGTTCCGTTCACGACCAATGGCACCATGTTTTGCCGTGTATCCTCTTTCAGGCTGTTCCGCCTTGGCATGACTGCCACACTCAGGCTGTTATCCACTTTACGGATATTGATATTCAGATCCGTACCTGCTGTAATCATCTGATAAATTGATTGAAAAAACATAATTGAAAAATTTTATGGTTATACATAAGTTTCCTTGAAGAATTCTTTCAGAATATTCTCTCTGTCCGGATTGCTGGAAATATCACGTAGCGATTCCAGATAGTAGCCGATGTTTTTAGGTTCATCAACTGTATTGGGCAGACGTCTTTTGACCGGTCTGATATGTTCGCCTTGTGGCCATGCAGTCGGCATGACAGGAGCTTGTGAAGTTATAGCAACTGTTTCCATATATGTATATTTATATTTTGGGTTATGCGACAAATAATCCTACAATGAACAGAAGAATAAGAATCTTGAAAATAATGACCAGTATCCTGAACAGGAAACCGAAGAATCCTCCTGCAAGCAACAGCAGCGTAATCATCCCGGTGGGGACAATCCCTTTGCTTGTCAGCAGACATATTCCGGTAATCAGGAATATCGCTGTTGCATGTCTGCCAATCTTTCTGATAATCTGTAGTTTCATAATCCTTAATTTTATGAATGAATAATCCCATCGGGATGTGTTTTCCCGATTTTATAGGCCTCCGGCCTCTTGGATTGCCTTTTTGCGCAAGGCCTGGCAGGAAAAAATACCGGAGCGTAGCGAGGATGATTTTTTTCTGTCCAGCCAAGCCCTTGAGGGCAGCCTTGCGGCAAAAGGCAGGCAATCCAAGACCTTTGCCGCTTAAAAGCGGAAAAACAGATTCTTTTCTGTACGGATACAAAAAAATGCAGACCTTCCGGCCTGCATTCTTATGGTTATATTGATATGGATGTTATTCTTCTTTTGTGGAATAGGTGTTGAAAATGTCATCAGTCATTTCCTTGGCGAGAGTCCTGATCCTGTTCAGGAAGTCCTGTCCGGTTATCATTCCGCTTTCAAGTCCGTTCAGCTGTTTTTCCCAGTCTGCGGTGAGTGAAGTATCCGCAATTTTCTTTCCACGGATGGTTTCGTAGGTGAACATGCCTTTCGGGGTCGGAACGATATATTTCCCTGAATAACGGATATACTTACGGTTAACCAGTGTACGGATGATATTGGTACGTGAGGATACCGTACCCAGTCCGTTCTGTTCCATGTATTCCACCAGTTCTGCATCCGTGAACGGATTTACCGGCAGCTGTTTCTTGTGTACCATGTTGCATCCGCATACATTCAGGGTATCACCTTTCTCCATTTTTGGGAGTTCTTTGACGGAATACCCCGATGTCGGGATCATGTCGGAATGCATGAACACGTCATGCCAGCCGGCTTCAATGATTCTTGTTTGTTCGACCTTGAAATGTTGCGCCGCACAAACCGCTTCAACATTTGTCGTTTCTATGCGGCATGAAGCCATGAATGCTTCAAGCATCCTTCCGGCTACAAGTCTGTAAACCTGCATTTCCTTTTCGGACAGATTTCCGGGACGGATACCTGTAATGATGATGGCATGATGTACATTGGCTTTTTCTGCATTTATTACGTGGCGGGACAAACTGGATATGTCAATACTTCCAGTTCCTTTAGCGGCAGGGAACAGCTCCCATGAAAGCAGACGCGCCATGATTGGTGAAAGCGAGTCAAACACATCCTCCGTCAGATAACGGCTGGAAGTCCTTGGGTAGGAAATCAGTTTCTTTTCATAAAGGGACTGTGCGATGTCATACACCTCTGATGCGGTATAACCATAGCGGATGTTCGCTTCCTTCTGAAGTTGTGTCAGGTCAAGCAGATCCGGTGGAAGTATTTCCTTAACGCTGTGACTGATACCTGTAATCTGTGCCTGATGTGACAGCTTGCAGTCCTGGAAAAACATTGTAGCGGATTCTTTGTCTGGAAGATCCTGTGTGCGGCGCATCTTGAAGAGGATGCCGTCCTTTTGCAGGCTGATGTAGATGGGCCAGCTGTCCGATGAAATATGGTTCTCCCTTTCACGGTAGCGTCTGCTGATGGCAGCCAGTACCGGTGTCTGCACCCGTCCGAGGGAATTGTTGCCAAGGCCAGTCGCCTTGCACATGGCATAGCTGGCGTTGATTCCGAGAATCCAGTCCGCCTTGTTGCGGCTGTCGGCAGAAAGGAACAGGCTGTCGTAACAGCTGTCCGGCTTCAGGTTTTCCATGCCTTTACGCACAGACTCGTCGGTAAGAGAGGAAATCCACAGACGGAAGCAAGGCTGTGTACAGTTCAGGTATTGATATACATAGCGGAATGTCATTTCCCCGTCACGGCTGGCATCGGTAGCCGCAATGATGGTGTCACATGCCTGAAACACTCTCTCGATTACTTTAAGCTGGAGCACGGCATCAATGTCCGGTATCCATCCGTTCTCGGTGCGTGTATGACGTACCATCAGCTCAAATTCGGACGGGATGAAAGGAAAGTCATTCCGTTCCAGCTTCTGGGTCCCGTAGTCCTTCGGCATGGCCAGTGACAGCATGTTCCCGAAGGTCCACGTAACCATGTAGCCGTTTCCTTCCACATATCCGTTTCTTACTCTGGTTGCACCGATGATTCTTCCGATTTCTTTTCCTACACTTGGTTTGTCTGTTAATATGGCAATCATGATAAATTCTGTTTTTATATCTTTCCATACGGTAAGTCCGTATGGAAAGAGAGATGATACATTATGGATTCTTATTTATTCACCTGAAGGGTTGATACCGTTTACGCTGATGACCGGATTTCCATTCTCGTCTTCAATCAGACTGAGTGTGGCGTCCATGGTCAGTGAAAATACAGGAGTCTTGATTTTAATGGACATGACATTGGTTTCCTCTCCCTGAAGGAGCAGGTCCATGTTTCCGTCCTTTTCAATTTGCGATCTGCTGATACCTACCGATTCCAGTTTCTCCCAGTCGATTTGTTCAGCCTTGTAGATATGATGATTGGTCTTGTTCATGTTCTTTCCTTTTTTAGTAATTGATGATTTGAATGATTTGAATCCCGTTCAGGTCAGACAGCCTGTTTTGCTCCCTTCTTCTGTTCCTGCTGCTGGGTATTGTCAGTCTGTGAAGCACGCTGTGAGGTATTGCGGCGCACATCCGGATTTTCCTGAAAATATTGCAGCTGTCCGGTGTTTGCGTTTACTTTCAGATAGGAATCAAACGGTTTGCCGTTGGGACCTTTCATACCCGTTACAAGGATGGCCTTTCCGTCCTGAAGATTTGCTCTTTCCTGTGCCGAAAGCAGGTGTCCGTAAACCTCAGCCGGGATGGTAGGTGCCTGTCGTTCGTTGAAACCGTCCGGAGTTCTGGAATACTGTGGTCTTCCACTTGCCAGGTCCAGCTTGACGAATGACGAGAATTCCTCACCTTTACGGTTGATCATGTTCTCAAGATAGATGGGCTGCCCTTTGCGTAACGCTTCCTTGTCCTCCGGTGTGAGCTGTACCGAACAGATTTCCTTCGGTATGTAGATTTCTCCCGTTTCCGGATTGTGGCGTGTATATTGGAGCCCGCCTGTTACCTTATCCATGGTAACGAAGGAGGAAAACAGTTCGCCGTTCTTTCGCTTCATATCCTCTACAAGGATGGTATGTCCTTCATTCAACGCTTTGAGCTGCATGGGGGAAAGCGGTACACCACCGAGCGTCTGCTGATTGAAGGCCTGGTCTTTCGGGAAGATAAATTCGATGCCTCTTCTTTCTGCACTGTATTGCAGATTGGCATTAAACTCTTTACCCTGATTGGATTTCATTCCCTCTACGAATATCTGTTCTCCGTTTTTCAGTTTCTGAATTTCATCCGGAGTCAGGGTTACCCCTTTGATTTCATTCGGGATATAGACATGCTCCTGTCGGACGGCTACCAGTTCGTTGGTATTCTTGTCGATGGAAATCAGACAAGGCTCTGTCGTGTTGCCACGCAGGTTAAGGTCAGCCACGCGTCCCATGTTCCCGCTTTCACGCAGGTTCTTCTTGTCCTCTTCCGTGAAGATATGTCCGAAATAAGGACGGTCCAGTTCCGGTTCTTTTCTGATACCGTGGATGCCCAGCATGACCTGCCCGCCGTTGGATATGAATGAAAGGCGTGCATCAAGTTTTGCGGTCAGTACCCCAGGAATGTTGAGTGTCAGCGGCATGGTCCTGTTGGTCTTGTATCCTTTCAACATGCTGTCAAGCTGTCCGGACTGCTCCAGCATTTCCTTGGATATGCCGAACTTACCCAGTTCCTCCCAATTAATCATGTTCTCGTTGTAGCGGTACGTGGGTGTCTGCTGGCGTTGCGGTTCCTGCTGTTCGCGCCCCTGTGCGGCAGCTTCCACCTGTGATACCTGTTCAGGCTGAGCCTGCGTTGTCTGTTCCTGCTTCTTTGCCATTTTTGTTTCCTCCTCTTTTGTTTGACTGTTTTTTTGATTGTTTACTTTCGGTACGATTTCATAGCGTTTCAGAAACTCCTTTACCACGTCTGTATTCTTACCTTCGGCCAGGTCCTTGAGAGCCTGTTTGTTCTGCTTGTAATCATTGATGGTCATACGGATAAGCCTGAAATGCGTAGGCTCCTTCAGCTGGCTCCAAAAATTCTTGATGAAGTTTTCGAGGATACTCGAATTCTTGTCGAATTTCAGGAATGAGTTCTCGTTCTTCTCTTCCGGTGTAACCGTCTGATAATTGCCTTTCTCGTCTGCCTTGCTGACCACTCCCAAACCCTCCTTGGGGTCGTTCTTGTTATGTACCAGCAAAAGCTCGTCAATTTGTTCCACATAAGGCTTTTCCGGTTTCTTTGTCCGGCCTTGCCTTTTTTCCTTGTCTGGACTGTTTTCTTGTGCCATAATCTTTTGTTTTGAGTGACTACTTGATTTGTTTCACAGTCCAAATGTAAGATGATAAATTGAGTAAACAATTGATTTACAAATAGATGGCATTAGATGTCGTCAGGTGTCATCAAATGTCATACGAAGGACAGGAAAGAACAGGAACAGAGGAAAAAAAAGAAAAGAAAAAAGAATTGGATGTAGGAATAAAAACATAGCGAAGTCACCTGACTATGCAGATCGGAGGGAGCTGAAATCCCTGTCTTATTTTGGGAGTTGATAGGCAGGCTATGTTTTGTTATTGAGGAAGGTGAATTTTCACAGTATTTGTGAGGTCATATATGGAATATAAGGATAGCCGCCTTTGGTTTACGGCTATGCGTCACGTCGGTCGCAGTTAATCCCTGTAATCTTTCCTTTAATTCTAATCCGTTTGCCGCCGCATTCTTTTTCAGGTGAATTTTCATGGCGTAAGCCATAAAGAAAATTCACCTGAAAAAAGGAATAAATGCGGCTGGCAAATCAGGATTGGGATTTATCTTTGATGGAAGGGATAGCTGCTATTTTATTTATGACTTATCTTTATAAACTTACCAATCTTTTGGTGAGCTTTCTGTTTCTATGCAATTAATTATAATTTATGCATTAAATTTTGTTTCAACTGTTCTACAAAATGATCGATGCGTTGCATCTCCTTAGGGATGTTGATACCTTGCGGGCAATCGGGCGAACATTGATTGCACCCGATGCAATGGCTGGCTTGCCTCAGTCTTGGTACACTACGGTCATAACCAATCAAGAAAGCTTGTCGTGCCTTGTGGTAGTTTTCGTCATGTCCGTCTCGTGGCATATTTCCCTCATTGATACATTTATTATAATGTAGAAGAATAGCAGGAATATCTATTCCATAAGGACATGGCATACAATACTTGCAGTCATTACAAGGGATTGTCTGATATTGTACCATCAGGTCTGCTGTTTCTTGCAAAAATACAAATTCATCATCAGAAAGCGGATGCAGTGGCGAATAGGTACACAGGTTGTCTTGCAAGTGTTCCATGTAGGTCATTCCGCTGAGTACAGTCAAAACATTAGGGAAACTTCCAGCAAAACGGAACGCCCATGATGCTACGCTCTGTTCTGGTTCTCGTTGCTTTAATTTATTAACAATGTGATCATGAACTTTGGAAAGTCGTCCACCAAGCAACGGTTCCATAATCACGGCTGGAATATTCCGCTTCGCCAGTTCGCTATATAGGTATTCTGCATTAACGTTGATGCCTGATGCGTGCCGCCAGTCAAGGTAATTGAGCTGTATTTGTACAAAGTCCCACGGTATGCCCGATTCCTGTAACATATAATCAAATACCCGTACATCCCCATGAAACGAGAACCCCAGTTTACGGATACGTCCGGCTTCTTTCTCCTTGAGGATAAAATCTGCGATACCACAATCATACAGTCTTCCGCGCATTTCTTCCATTCCCTTACCTGTACCTAGAATATGAAACAGGTAATAATCGAAGTAATCCGTACGCAGGTGCTTAAAAGAATCCTGATACATCTTTACGCTTGCCTCTTGTAGTTCTTTACCGCGAAGTCCAGCTCCATAAAGACGGTGATTGGACATTTTCGTAGCAATAAAATACGAATCACGGGGGTGCCGACTGAGTGCAATGCCAGTAGCCTCTTCCGATAAACCTTGACAATATGGCGGAGCGGTATCGAAATAGTTTATACCATGTGCCAAAGCATAATCCACCAGCCGGTTCACTTCTTCCTGGTCAACTATTTGTCCTTCACCATCTGGATTAGATATCATCGGCCATCGCATACAACCATAACCAAGCAATGACACGCGGTCGCCCGTTAATATCCGGTAAGTCATATCACCATCAGGTTCTCCAATAACATTAGATGATGACTTGCTTTGTTTATTACAACCTACCAATCCGGCAGTTACCACTCCTGCGGCTCCTGCTATCTTGAAAAAATCACGGCGAGAAATTGATTTTCCATTCTCTTTATCCATATGCAGTAAATATTTAGTATCTATTTCATTTTTTGAATTCTTTTCATATCATTCTGTGTATTTCGTTGCCTTCTACATAAATGGCACTGAAAGGACGTGCCGGACAAAGATTCTCGCAAGCTCCGCAACCGATGCAACGCTCTACATTGATTGCCGGAATTTTAGCAGATTCTGGATTAGCAGCAATAGAATGTATCATTTGAATAGCTCCGGTAGGACAATGACGGGCACAGTTTCCGCATTCTACACCATCAGTCAATGGCACACAGTTTTCCTTTACCCATACAGCATGTCCTATCTGAGTAGCGGATTTTTCTGCTACTGATATTAAATGTATAGCTCCAGCAGGACAAACTTCACTGCATTTTGTACATTCAGGCCGACAATATCCTCGCTCATAACTCATTTCGGGCTGCATTAATTTGGTCAGATCTGTGGACGGACGAAGCACTCCGTTTGGACAGGTTGATACACAGAGTTGGCAGGCGGTACAATGTTGAAAAAAACTCCGTGTACTCAATGCTCCCGGAGGTACAATTGGAGTAGATCGATTAGGAATTTTCTTATCCTCTATAACAGCCAAACCTCCATCTACTTTTTTTTCCTGTGCTTTCAATATGCCAGTCGTAGCAATCGTAGTTGCAACAGTCAGAAATGAACGACGGGTATCGTTGATTTGATCAGTTGAAATTTTGGATGTATTTATTATCGGTTGTGTGGCTTCTTTTTTTGTAGGATGTTTGTAACTGATGGCTCCCTTATGACATTTACTAATACAATCCAGGCAAGTGACACAACGGCTGTAATCAATCCGATGTTTGGCGATGTCGATACAAGCCGCCTTACAATTCCGGGTGCACAGCTTACAATTCACACATTTATCCGTGTCAATTACAGGTTTCAACCAGGAGAAACGGGCAAGCAAGCCCAGCACTGTACCTACTGGGCATACGGTATTGCAGTAAGTCCGTCCGTTCCGCCACGCCAATACTCCTATTATAATAAAGGAAAGCAAGGCTATGAGGAATGTCGGCAGGCTTTTCAACCATACCTCCGTTTCATAGAAGGCGTAACTGTCGGCGCGTTCCGCAAAGTAAGCGAGCAGATTGTTTCCCCAAACGTATAACGGGGTGAACAGATTGCTTGCGATCCGTCCGTATGAACTGTATGGCGCGAGCAATGCCACCAGTGAACCTATTCCAGCTATCATCGCTACAACGAAAACTGCCAACACCCCATACCGCAGCCATGACTTGGCCGGAGAATAGCAGTAACGGTTCTTCTTCTGTTTTTTGCCCATCCAAGCGATGATGTCCTGCATCACGCCCAGCGGACAGATGACCGAACAGTACACCCGTCCGAAGACAAGTGTCACCAACACGAAGAACCCCACAATACCCACATTTAACGCCAGGAGCGCAGGAAGGAACTGTATTTTGGCCGTCCAGCCCAACCAAGTGTGCAGCGTCCCAGTGAAGTCGAGGAACAGCAACGTCACGGTAGCGAAACACAGAACGGCAAGTGTCAATCTGATTTTACGTAGCATACTACTTAACTGTTTTTATGAAATTTATACCTTAACCAAATCACTCCGTTCTCCATTGTTTGTACAGACAATAATTCAAGCGATTGCCCTTGTGAGGGATTTCCTTTACCGATATAATGGAAAATAGATGTTGAATTAGCCGAGCCGTCAATACCGGGATAAATAACAAGGCTTAGTTCATCTATCAGTCCGGCTTGCAGAAATGCTCCGTCAATGATGCCGCCACCCTGTAAAGAAAGAGATTCCACACCAAATGTTTCCGCCAATGTCTGCATGGCAATGTTGAGGTTATCACCTTTTGTTCCGGCAAACAGGTAGGAAATACCCTTCTTCTGAAGGTACTCTAAATAAAATGCCGGAGCTGTTTCAGGCAGGATGACTACAATGCTGTCCCCTCTTACAGTGGAAGATTCATAGAGAATATTTGCGTCCGGATCGGCTATCACAAAAAGGCGTTCAGAAGTACTTCCGGCAATATAAGGTACAGGATGAGCAAGTGGTGTGCTATCCCCTGTATGAAAGGTTTTTGGGAAATAACCTTCACATAATGTATGCTTTCCGAACATCCAAGCATCGGTATTCAGTTTACGACCAATTGCTGCGTATATACCAATTAGTTCGTTCTTCTTTCCATTGAATGGTTCCGTCCAATGGTCGGTCAACAGGCGGCCATCTACGGAGCCCATTACATGACAAATGATTTGTGGATACATAGTGTTATCAATTTAGTTTATAATCGGACGTCAAAATAGAATATTCGGACTGATGACCGATGAGTTGCCGATACAATAAGGCTAATATGCGCGGTTGATAAAAGCCGAACTCTCCAGCCACCTGCTCTAATGAGCAACCATCTTTGCGAACACGTTTCTTAATGTATTCCATCATCTTTAGGCGGATATACTCAGCAAGCGTCTTTCCTGTTTCTACCCGTACTACTTCGTTCAGATAAGCTGTCGAAAGAGTGGAAAGCGTAGATTCGACCCGGCAGATTCCATCTTCCAGAGATTTTTGTCCACATAGGGAAAAATAGCGGGAGAGTGTCCTGTCTACTGTTGCAAGATATTCTTGACAAATGTCGGAACGGCAGGCAAACTGACGTTCATAAAAGCGGAGACAATAGTCCAACAATAATTCTACACCCACAGATACCAATCGTAGACTGTAAGGGTCTATATCCCGCTGCAGTTCTTCATGGATATGATTCAAACGGTCTTGTACGATATGCTTCTCCTGCAGGGAAAGATGCAGTGATTCATTCTCCCGATAATCAAAGAAAGTATAGTCCGCTTTCTTGAATACAAGGCTCTTGGTACTAAACAGTTCCGGACGTAACAGGAGCCCCGATATACTACCGTCCATCGCATCTTCGTGACTGATACAGATTGTATCTCCCGGTTTTGTGAATGTAAGCGTGCCGTATTGAAAATCGACACATTGCCTGCCATAGCGTACTTCTCCACACCGTGTCCTTACAAAACGGACTGCATAGAAGTTACCTGTAAAACACAACGTAGTATCATCTTCGAGTTGTCCCGGATCAATGACCGCTACTTGAGGATGTAATGTCGGTTGACGCATCTGTTTGTTGAACTCGTCTATAGTGAGTGACTGTATATCGTTCATTACTATTATTTGTTTTTATGTGCTGATACAAAAATACCGTTTCCGTCGTGGTGCGTCTATACACAGATTACGGATTGAAACACCAAAATCAACGAAAACGGTATGAGCTCCAATGAAAGCATCTCAAGTATTGGATGAGATGGATTCATTACAAATGTTTACCAAAGAAATCAGTTAGTTTGTTTACAGCCTTATCTACATATTCCGGTACCCAATACGTCTGGATGTGTCTTGCACCAGGGATTAGATACAATTCCTTATCATTCGTTCCAGTAGCTTTGCTGAAACATTGTTCGGTCATATAGAACGTGTCGGCAAGACTACCCGCCATCATTAACAACGGTTGGTTGATGAGATACATTCCCTCACTGGCATCAAATGCCATCAGATCGATCAGACTGCTCTTTGTATAACGGAAGGTAGAACCCGGATGCGCGTGAGATTGAAGGTAATACTCATAACCGTCACGATAGAGATCGAACGGAAGCTGTTTGGCCTGTTCCGGCGTCATTCCACTCATATCACCTACATACTCAGGAGCTTCTCCGTTGACTTCTTTCTGACGTGCAGCACAGGCGTCTGCAAGTCGTTGTTGCACATCGCCGATCTGTGAATCAAGGAAGCCATTACGACGTACCAGTCCGGAGTTGAACATACTGAGTGTGGCAACTGCCTTGAAACGTTTGTCAGTCTGTGCAGCTTTAAGCGTATAGCCACCTCCGCCACATATACCGAGTATACCGATACGATTTGCATCCACTCCGGGATATTGTGCCAGTATATCGGCTGCACGATGGATATCTTCGATACGGCTGGCCGGCTTGTCTACATTGCGCGGTTCACCCTCGCTCCCACCTTGATAGGCGGCATCAAATGCCAGACAAATGTAACCCTGTTCCGCCATCCGCTGGCTGTACAATCCTGCCACCTGTTCCTTACATCCACCGTTTGGATGTGCAACGACAAGAGCGGGATAGCTTCTTGAAACTTCATATCCGGCTGGAGTATAAACGTTGGCGACAATCTTCAAGCCATTCAAGTCGTAAGTAATGCGATCGATATTAACTTTGCCCGTTTCATTCTTGGTGATAGCTCCCCGATAAACCAGTCCGAAAGGATTGTCGTTAGGACTTTGGATAGCAGAGAAATCCTCTGAAATAAATGGTTGTTTGTTTTGAGCGGCTGAAGCTCCGGCGAACAAAAGTGCAGTAACACCGCACAACATTGTCTTTAATAAGGTATTCATAATTTTTTTCTTTTAGAAGTTTGTTACATGCATTCTTTCAATATCTCAAACAGTTCATCACGGGAAAACTGCTTGCAGCATCCCGGCATCAGTAAACAGGTATCTGCAGCGGCACGGAGGATACTTTCGTCCTTAATGCCCATTTCGCTCCAATGCGATGGTAAGCCGATTTCCTTTATAAAAGCCTCCAACGCTTCGATACCAAGTATAGCAGTCTGTTCTACCGTATCACCCTTTACATTCCATACCCGTTCCGCCATACGAGCCAGTTTTTCTTTGCCCTCATTCAGCAAATGGCGATAGAGAACCGGATGGATAACCGCCAACGCCTTTCCGTGGTTGCAGTCGGTATAGGCTCCTACGGCATGTTCCAGCATATGGCATTGAAAATCGGTCTGCTTGCCGAGTTTTAGCAGACTGTTTTCCGCAAGGGCAGAATCCCACATCAGTTCTCCACGGGCAAAATCATTGTCCGGATCGACTATCAGTTCACGGAGGTTTTTGATGACGTTACGCATGACCGCTTCATTGATTTCATCGGAGAGATTGTCCGTTTGAGGTTTGCCCATATAGATTTCCATACAATGACTCAACGTGTCGAATGCACCGCTGACGACTTGCCCCATCGGAAGAGTCCGTGTCAAGTCGCTGTCCAGTATAGCAAAACTGTAGTAAGCGCCTGTCAACGGCTGTTTCAGTTTCTTTTTGGTGTGGGTGATAACCGCCCCGTTGTTCTGCTCGGCACCCGTTCCTGATGCTGTTACGATAGCGCCCATAGGCACAAATTCAGTAGGATACTGGTGCTTCGTGTACTGCATCTCCCAAATATCCTCGTCTAATTTTACTTGTGCTGATACTACCTTGCAGCAGTCGATAACCGATCCGCCGCCCACGGCAAGGATGAAGTCTATGTTGTATTCATGCACTAGTCGTGCACCTTCCTGTACCTTGTCGTAAGTAGGATTGGGCATAATGCCTCCGAAGTCCACCACGTTCTTGCCACGTTCGTGCAGCCAGCTTATAATTTTGTCATACAGCCCTGTGCGTTTCAGCGAGCTGCCGCCATATGCCAGCAGCACATTCTGTCCTATACGGTCTAATTCTTCCTTGATTGCGTTCTCTGCGCACCCTTTGCCAAAATGTTGACGGACAGGGTATCGATAAGTAAAACTATTCATAAATGTCTTTGTTTTTTCTGTTTATTCATCACTTTTCGGAAAGAAGAACGGCAAAGCATTGTACAGATATTCCGGAATAGGACGGAACTCATGCCGTGCCCCTTCTTTCTGATGAAAGGTCATATTAGCCGTATTGAACATGTTGTTCAAACGTGCCATACCTTCTATTTGAAGAAGTATCTCTCTATAAGCGGAGTCGTTTGTCCCACTTGCCGCCCAGATATAGAAACCTGTTCCGACATAAGGTGACTGTTGTACCCTTTCTGCCAAATAAGCTGCTGTATCGTCAGGACGATTCATCCCGGCAAACCGTCCCAAAGACCAGCAATCGCCACTGACTGGCATAAAGTATCGGAATGCGTTCAATGTTTCATCAAAGGCATACCAAGTGGTGACTGCTCCCATTGAAAAACCTCCAATGGCACGGTGACTGCGTGATACTTCAATACCTTCCCTGTCGGTTGTTTCCGCATACGTGTGGTAACGGCCTTCTACAGCAGGAATCAGGTCGTTTACCAATTCTATGGGCAAAGCCCTGCAGTAAGGGTCTGCATCCGCATAGTCTGGTGTAGGCTGTCCGTAGTTGTAGCTGGGTGTGACCACAATCATCGGGTCAATATCACCGTGAGCTATCATTTGGTCGAGCAGTTTGCGTACCACACCATTTTCATCTTCAAAGGTGGATGCCGCCGTACTGTAATGACCGTGTACAAAATAGAGGATATTGTACCGTTGGCTTTCATTATATCCATAAGGCAGATAGACGTATGCCGTATTGGTACGTTTCGCACCAGTGCCTTCTACATAGTCCCGTGTGGCATAATCGATGCGGACTATCCTGCCTCTTTTTTCGGCTTCCTGCTCATAACCGTCTGGTACAGCATGTGTGAAGCTGATCATTGCCACGTCATCAGACGAAGGATTTTCTTCTCCGTTGTCTGGATAAATTGGTGTTTTAACTTCAGAGTCATCTGTACTACAAGCCACAAGCGGTAGGGAAAGCAGCAGGATGCTAAGGAATGATATTATTTTGTGTGTCATTTTGTTTAAAATTTATAGTTGGGTCGTAACAGTGACAACAGCTTATAGTCGAAATCTTTCCTTACCTCACATTTGTTTCCAAATATCATCGTGTTTCCGTTTTCACGGGTAAAAGCAGGCCATGAAGGAAGTCCTTCGTGATTGGGATTGCCGGTACGGGCGAAATTTATCCATGCTTTGCTGATGCGCTCTTCCAACTCCTTGACTTCCGAGCCTCCGGCAGAGGCTGCAGGTGACAGACTAGTGTTGCTGAATACAAACGGTATTTCCGAACAATGGTATGACATGGCAAAACCTCCGTGAATAGGTGTGTTCCAGGCAAACAAATAATTATATACAGGAGCCCCATGCTGGTCGGCTTTCAAGCGGGCTGTCTTCAAGGCAGGCAGTCTCAACATTGTATCTATGTAAAGTGCTTCGCTGATGGAACGACCGGGATAGGCAGATGTGAAGGCAGCAACAACCGAGTCTGTACGGTTTCCGAATCGTGCTTGCAACTTTTTCATTGTCTCTTCCTTATTCCATGTGTGCATATTGTCATGGGCAAATTTATCCGGATTTCCCAACATCGGCATTGTAGTCCATTCGGTCATACACGAACCGATAAGCAACGGAATATCCTTTGCCTGTGAAGCAATGGAATCTATGACCGGCTGATATGGCAGATAGTCACCGTCTACCACGGGAGTCCATAGCAGTCCAGGATTACCCCAACTGTCTATGCTGCTTTCCTCTTTAGCGGTTTGAGCCATTGCCTTATTTCCTGCTGCCATCAATTGGCTGTAGGGAATGGTTTGTAGTTTGTCGGCATTTTGCGGTGAGATTCCTAATGAGTCAAGCATCAGTTCTGCTACCCGGTGTGCTGTCTTTTGCGTAACATTGGTCATTCCACAAGCTTCTACAGCTCCGCTCTGAACGATGGCCTTATGGAACAGCCCCTGTGCAGCCGGAACTGTCATCAGTACCAGTACTTTGGCACCTCCACCTGATTGCCCGAATAGAGTGACATTGTTTGGATCACCTCCAAAGACAGCAATGTTCTTCTGTATCCATTGCAGGGCTGCTACCATATCCATCGTACCGACATTACCGGAGTATTTATATTTTTCACTGTAAGCGGACAAATCAAGAAAGCCGAGCATATTCAGCCGATGGTTAACCGACACTACCACAACATCTCCTTTGCGACTCAGGTTTGCTCCATCATAAACCAGTTGCTCGATGGCAGAACCAGTCTGAAACCCACCTCCGTGCAACCACACCATTACCGGACGTTTCTTGCCGTCGTTGATGCCTGGAGTCCATACGTTCAGGTTCAGGCAATCCTCTCCCTCAGCAGGGTGCTCACGCATGGCGATGAAGTCGTTTCCTTGTGGTATGGGAGCCTGCGGACATATCTCTCCATATGTATTAAATATCCGTAGCGTATCCCAAATATCGGGCTGTTCAGGTGGCATAAAGCGTGCAGCTTTGGCGTATGGAATGCCTTTGAAGCTGTAGATGCTGTCCGCATATACACCTTGTGCCTGACCACTTGTCAAGCTGACCACTTTGCTTTGTTCCTGAACACAGGAACAAAGCAAAAAAAGGCTTACCAACAAATAACCTATTGTTTTCATAATTCCTCTTTAATTTTGTTGTTCCAACATTCCTATCCGTTCCAGCCATTGGAGGATGCCTTCTTCCGAGCCGGCCACACTGCTACGTGAAATGCTATATCCATTTACCATTGTGGCATTAGGTTCCATTCCAGCAATGTCATCCACTGTTCCTGACCAGCCACTACCTCCATGTGAGGAAAAAGGAATAATTGTTTTACCTGCAAAATCGTATTCGTCAAAGAATGAATACATAGCCATAGGCATCTGATACCACCAAATGGGATAGCCCACAAAGATGACATCATAATCATCAAAGTTTTCTATGTCGGTAGCAAGAGCTGGATGTATATTATTCTGCCGCTCATTGTCGGCTTGTGAAGCCAAATCATCGAAATTACCCGGATAAGGTGTTGCTGTCTGTATTCTTACCATATCAGCTCCAGTAGCTTCACCTATCACGGTAGCCATATATTCTACACTTCCATACAAATCTCCGTTTACAATCACACGGCTAGCGGAAGTATTGGCATCCACCCCATCCGGTAGGGGTTCAGAAAAATAAGCGATAAGTATATGATGATTTGTTCCAGGCACCACTTCTTCAGTCGGGGAACTGATATTGTTATCTTCGTTGTCACTGCACGAAGCAAGTATTAACGATACGCAGAACAATGCGAAATATGTATATATTCTCATTTTTTATCCTCCATTATTTGATAACTCTAATTTCTTTTAACCATTCTGTGATACCGTCCGTATTTCTGCTAACGGCACCAAATCCTTTCAAGTGTTTGGCATCAGGTGTGAGTTCTGCAATCTTGGCAAGGGTCTCGTCACGGTATGTAGATGCGTAGGTACAGAAAGGAATGACCGTCTTGCCCTTAAAATTATAACTTTCGGTAAAAGTATTGATAATCATTGGTGCAGTCCACCACCATACAGGACAACCGATAAAGATTGTATCATAACTGTCCCAATCTTCCACCTTGTTCTTGATAGCAGGGCGGGCATTCTGTTCCTTTTCTTTCTTTGCTACCTCTGTACAAGGTTTATAGTCTGTAGGATATGGCTTTACCGGATCGATACGGAAGAGTGTGCCGCCGGTCTGTCCGGCAATATACTCTGCCACATGCTGCGTGTTGCCACTCCAACTGAAATAAGCAATTAATGTCCTCCTATTTTGTGCGTATAAATTCATTCCACCCATTAGAATAAGAGTTATAAGGGTGATAATCTTTGCTTTCATCTTCTTTATCGTTTTAGTTTAATTATTATTCAATTATTCCTATCTCACGAAGCCAGTTTTCCACATTCGATTCATTGCTCAAGCTTCCACTAGTCAAACCTAATCCTTCAAGATGTGCTTTAGCTCCAGATGTCAATTCAACGATTCTTGCCAATGTTTCATCGCGATATGTGGATGCGTAGGTACAGAACGGGATGACGGTTTTACCTGTAAAATCATAACTTTCAGAAAAAGTGCATATAATCATAGGTGTTGTCCACCACCATACGGGACAGCCGATAAAAATTGTATCATATTCAGCCCACGCTTCGTCTTCAATGATAGAATTTATGGCTGGACGAGCATTACTGTCACGTTCTGCCAATGCTACTTCCGTACATTCAGTGTAATCTTCCGGGTAAGGTGTGACAGGTTCTATACGAAACAAATCCGCTCCAGTGTGAGACACTATTTGTTGCGCCATTCGCTGTGTAGTACCTCCCCAACTAAAATATGCCACAAGAATGTTGCTGTTTCCAGCAGGTGTATCTGGATTATTTGGATTGTCTGGATTATCTGTAGAATCACCAGGTGTTTCGGGTTGTTCTGTTCCTGGTTCTTCCGTCATGGGGTCATCATCCCCGCAAGCGTTGAAAGTGAAAGCGGCAAGTGCCATCATCAGGTAAACTAAATACTTTTTCATTGTTTCTATGTTTTTATGGGTTATTTTTCTTCATAACTGTTGTATTCCTCTTCTGTCACAGGTTCCAGCCACGTTACGCCCCCTTTGTCCAGTTGGGTACCTATGGCGATGTGTGTAAACTCACTGTCAGGAGCCGCGCCGTGCCAATGGATGACATCGGGGGCAATCTTCACTACGTTTCCAGGCAGCAGCAGTTGGATAGGTTTCCCTTTTTCCTGATAATATCCTTTGCCGGAAGTGCAGAGTAGGATTTGTCCGCCTTTATGGCTGTGCCAGCTGTTTCGGCATCCAGGAGCAAATGTCACGTTGGCTACAGTACATCCAAAACCATCTTGTGGTGCGACATAGCCTTGTAACCAAGCCTTGTCCGTAAAGTTCGGATTGTCTGGCATCAGCGTACCGAGTGCGAACGGGTCGTCACCTTTTCTCAGACCGTTCACGATAGCCGCCATTTGCTGAAGCTGGCTTTCGGTAATACCCTGACGCAGGCAAATAGCTGAATGCGACTTTAACATAGGTTCCACACCCTTTCCCATAGCTGAAAGAATGGATACGGTAGCCAGCTCGCGTTCCTGCCATGTCAAAAGATCGCGTTCAAAAATGTCGCAGAATAAATGTTCTTTCAGGTATTGCTCAATAACTGGAGCAAAAGCGGCATACCCTGTCTTGGGGGCATCTTTGGGCGCACCACTTAACTTTTCAAGAAGTTCCGCACCTCGGGTGTATTTATCCTGAGAGCCTGTAACGGGAGATGCGTCACGTCCTATAGTATCAATAATACCCTGTGCCTTGCGTTCATTCAACACTTCCATAAAAGTTTGCAGGGCACGCAGGCTGCGGGGGAATCCACAATAAGCATAGGCGTGTACCAAAACCTCCTTGATTTCATTTACCGTCATTCCATTGTCCAAGCCACGGGCAAGGGATATTTTCAGGCTATCCAACTCACCTTGTGCCGTTGTCGAAGCGATAAATACGATATCTTGCTGGCGAATACTCAGCGTATCCGTCTGCTGCGCTTGCGCAGATTGATAAAAGCTTAACATAATAATTACAATAAATAGAATCGTTGTTCTCATAATGTTTTCTGTCTTAATTATTTTGTCACAAAGTTACAGTGCAGTTCGTAGCCTGTCCATACACAGATTACAGATAGAAACACCAATATCAACGAATGTATTTTCTTACGCATTGCCCCTGTTTATATTCAAAAAAAAAGCACCCCCAAAAATTTTCATTTCGAGGATGCTTGAGTCTATATATTATGTGACTAAGAAGAACTTATTAATTCAATCTTTTTTCTTTTATCCAATCAAATAATATATCGGCAAGTTGCACATTATTTTTCTCAGCAAAAAGGAAATGCGAATTGCCCTTGATTCCCTGTTCTGGCAGATGTACCACCGTGGCATCGCCACCGTGACGATTGATACACTCTGCAAACAACCGTGCCATTTGCAGACGTACCCTCCAGCTATCCATAGCCCAATTGTCGCTTGGCTTATCAGGAATATAATCACCATAATAAATAATGATGGGGAAACGGGTCAGTTTTTCAAAATCTGCCAAAGGAATGGATGTTGCCCCCAGTGCACCGAACGGACTGATAGTCTGTAAGGGTTCCGGCACTTCACCTTCAGGAAAAACGAAACCGCTACCGGGCTCATAGGAAACGATAGCACGTACCTTGTCGGTCTTGATAGCGGTATGCCATCCCGGTTCACCTCCTTGTGAGTGTGTAATGAGAATACCGCCACCAATTTTATTCATAAGAGCTGCAACATCGGTTGCAATCAGTTGTGCATCATAGGCACCCGTGTTGGGTGTGATTTGGCGGAAAAACTGATCCAGGGATTCTTCACTTTGTGGGAACTGGCTGTTTTCATAATAATTGGGCCATATTCCCATACGGAAATTCTCAAACCAGAACTGGTCATCGGGAGTAGCCTTGATATTTTCATCAACTGTGCTGCGTCCGGCTCGCCCGCGGCGTGGTTGGTCTATCAGGTACGTACTGAAACCACGTCGCAGGAAAAGTGTAGCGAACCCTTCCCGTCCATCGGGAGTACTTTCCCATGTTTTGGCAGACTGACCGGCTCCGTGAAGGAATACGAGCGGATACCTTCGTGTGTTTGCCGGAATTTGATAAGACACATAGGCATGGTCACCGTGCAAGGTCTGACCGTTCTCTTCCAGTGGCTGATTTGTGTCGTATGTACCTTGTGCGGTTTTCACTGTCCCGCCAATAAGGAAACTACCTTGTTCACGAATGGCAATAATGCTGTCATTTGTTTGTACTTCACTTTGTATGGAAGACGATTGTCCGCAAGCAGCACACAGGGTTAACACTGCGGACAGAATGATGTAATTGATATGTTTCATATTCATTTTACTGTTAGTTTTGTTCCACCGTACACATCGGACATTGACATTGTGTCCAGCGCATGGTCTATCTGTTTCACTTCCTCTTCCGACAAAAGGACATCTACTGCACCTGCATTCTCTTTCAACCGATCGGACTTGCGTGTGCCAGGAATGGGTACTATCCATGGCTTTTTGCAGAGCACCCACGCAAGGGATATTTGTGCAGGGGTCACATGTCTTTCACTTGCGATGCGACGTATGAACTGCAGCAGTTCGTAATTTTTTTTATAGCTTTCAGGCTGAAATTGCGGCATTCCTGCCCGGTAGTCCGTGCGTTCGTCGAAATGTGAGGCCGCGTCATAGCGATCGCTGAGCAGTCCGTTAGCTAGTGGTGAAAAAGCCACCAAACCAATGCCCAATTCCTCCAATATTGGGAACATGGTTTCGTGCCAGCGAGCCATCATCGAATAGCGGTTTTGAACGGCAGTAAGAGGGCAGACGGCATTTGCACGACGGATGTCTGCTTCTGGCGCCTCCGACAATCCCCAATAAAGCACTTTGCCTTCTTTAATCAGATCCTGCATAGTTCCTGCTACTTCTTCAATTGGAATCTGCGGGTCGGGACGGTGCTGGTAGTAGAGATCGATATAGTCCGTCTGTAAACGGCGGAGTGAACCCTCTACTGCTTTTCTAATCGTTGTGGGACGTGAATCCGATATTAATGGGTAAGGGACACGTCCGCTTTCCATATCAAAGCGCAGACCAAACTTCGTGGCAATGATAATCTTATTACGATAAGCTTTCAAGGCATTACCCAGCAACTCCTCATTGTCGTGAGTATTGTCAGGCGTACCATAGATTTCAGCTGTATCGAAGAAGTCATAACCCATATCCACAGCTTTTGCCAACAGCTCCGTCATTTCCCGATGGTCGGCTGGTGCACCATAAGCATGGCTCATACCCATACAACCCAAACCTATGGCAGAAACACGAAGTCCTCTGTTCCCCAGGTTTCTGTATTTCATATTTGAATCTCCTTTATAATAGTTTTTCTCCGTCCTTGAAGGCCGTTCCAACTGTTTCGCCCAATACACGGTAAGTACGTGCTGATGAGTCGAAGGATAATGGTTTCAATTTATCAAAATCTACTCTGCCCATATCGTCCAATATGGATTCGTCGGCCTGCATGTTTAGAACTTCGCCTACCACATACATTTCACCGAAGCGTTCTTCCATGCTAATCACTTTACATTCCAATGTCAAGGGATATTCTTCGATAACAGGCGCATCGACAAAGGTACTCTTTGAAACGTGTACGCTTGCCACTTCTATTTTATTTGCTTTATGTCCCGACACAAGACCGAAATAGTCCGACAGCATCAAATTGTCAAGATTGGCAATGCTCAGGGTAAAGGCTCTTTTCTGTAACAAATTTTTTGTAGTCTTATGACCGATGGACAGGTTCAAAGCTACATGGTGAGCAGAGCATTGACCGCCCCATGCGGCATTCATGGCATCGGGCGTACCGTTTTCATCATAAGTAGCCACAATCAGTACTGGCAACGGAGCCAGTATAGTTTTTTTCCCAAAATTCTTTTTCATCACGTTATATCATTTAAGCAGATAATATTTTATTTAATTTTTTATCGAATCAAAAAAAGCGTTATACCCCTTTTCCCATTTTATACGCCTGCTGCATAAACTTCGTCCCTTTCACGCTGCCTTTCCGACCCAATCCGATAGCCTTTATCATACCTCGTTCCGTGGGGTTGGGCAGGCACATCACAAAGCCACGGAAGCCTGTGATTGCAAAGTCAGCAGTGCTCTCGGCATTGTCCGCGCAGGCGGTGATGTAATAAAACTCCTTGTTCTTCAAATCCATAAAATGCGAGTAGGTACGATCTATGAGTGTTTTCAATTGCCCGTTGATATTCATAAAATAAACAGGGCTTGCCAGGACGATAATGTCGGCTTCTAGCATTTTACGGACAATCATCGGTGCATCATCCCTAGCCACGTCCGCACTGTCGCCTACGTGTTGCTCGTCTGCCTCCTGAAAGAACTTTATATCATAGTCTCCCAAGAAAATCTTTTCAACACGTGCTCCAGCTTCTTTTGCTCCACGGACAAATTCATCGCAGAGCAGATCTGTATTTCCTTCACGCCGTGGACTGGAAGATATTACTAATACGTTCTTATGGTCTTTCTTAATGGTCGAAGTGTCAGAATAGTTGATGCCATAACGGCTTTGTTCAGTTTCTGATGTTTGCTTATTACTTCCTCCGCAGGATGTAAGCAAGCCTATAGAAAAAAATATGATTACTGGTAAAAAAATATGCTTCATAACATTACAACTTTTAATTTATTATTTTGCATACAAATTTATATGGTGCAAGCTTTCTCGTCCATACATAGATTACGGATTGAAGCACCAATATCAACGAAGAAAGCATCCTCAAAAAAACGAAGATGCTTTCCCCTTCTTAAAAAAGTCTTTTAGTTTATAGTTTTGTTCCCCAAACCATTCGCTTCACATCATCCAATGTAGCGTTGAAGATGCGTTGCTCCTTGTTGAGCGAACGTATCTGCTGCATCTCGTCGTTGCTGAGGGCAAAATCAAATATCTGGATATTTTCCTTTATATAATCGGGTTTGGTGGCACCGGGTATGACGGAGAAACCTTCTTGAATGTGCCAGCGCAGGATGATTTGGGCTGGCGATTTACCATGGTTATCAGCTATCTTCGTAATGACCGAATCACGAAGTAACAAGCCTTGACTCTGTGCACCTCCCAGCGGATACCAGCATTCCACCTGGATGCCGTACTTGGCAGCTTTCTTACGCATTTCTGTCCGTTGAGCATAAGGATGGCATTCTATTTGGAGTACAGCGGGTTTGATGGTGGATTTCTCCATTATTTCGTTAAACACCTCGTCATTGGCATCGAAGTTGCTGATGCCGAGCGCACGTACTTTGCCCATCTGTACGGCCTTTTCCATATCTTTCCACGCACCCACAAAGTCGCCAACGGGCTGGTGGACATAGAGCAGGTCTATGTAGTCCGTCTGAAGCCGGGCAAGCATTTCATCAATGGCTTTCAGCGTTTTGCCTTCGCCGTATTCTGTAGGCCAGAGCTTGCTGGTTATCCAGATTTCTTCGCGTGGAATGCCGCTTTCCTTAACAGCTTCACCCACACCTTCTTCATCGTAGTAAGCATGTGCAGTGTCAATGTGACGATAACCTGCACGCAAAGCGGTAAGACACGACTGCTTGCATATTTCGTTGGAGCCTTGCAGAAAGGTACCCAGTCCGAAGCGTGGCATCTCCACACCGTTGTTCAACTTAACTACTGGTACACCGGCGGTTGTCGTCTTTTCTTGTGCATTCATTGCACATAAGCCACCTATCAGCAGGATGGCGAAGAAGATGATTTTTTTCAATCTGTTCATATCCGTTCATTTTTAGTGGTTTATTGTCTGTTGCTTTCTTTAATGCTCCACAGCGACACGTGATCGTTGCGGTAGCGGGCATTGGGATTCACCTCGCCGCGTGACAGCAACGGGTCATCGGGCAGGTCGGCAAACTGTATGGCTTTCTGTGGACAGTTGTGGATGCAGGCAAAACAGAAGTCGCAGTCACCTTCAGCCTTTACCCCCGTGGAGGTCAGTTCGTAATTGCCGCGTGGACATACTTCTGTACAAATGGCACAGCCAATACAGGCATCTGTCACCTGAAAATATCTTTCGCTTCGTTTCAGAAATCCTACTTCGGGGTCAAGACGGGAAAAGGACATAAAGCCATCGTGGTTACGGCGGTCTTCCGCAGTGGCGGGCTTTATCCATTTCCGTTGTTTCAGCAAATCAGCCTTTATCTTCTCCACTTGTTCGGGGATGTGCTTATCTATCTTCATCTGCTCGTTCATGTCAAAATTGGGAAGCCAGTTGTCCACCATAACGAGGGTATTGATATAGTCGAATTTTGTACCTGCTTTCTGTGAGATTCCGTTCCACAGTTCGGCTGCATTGAAGTCAAGCATCCCATAAGTGAGTACGGCAAACTTGTAGTCAGCCTTGATTCTTGCCTGCTTGATAAAATTACGTACCATATTCGGTGGCATGTGTCCGTATATAGGATAAATGATGCCTACCTCATCTGCCTCGAAATCGTAACGGTTCTGCTTTACCATTTGTGGAATACTGAGCAGCTCGGTATTCTCGTCCGCCAGTTGGCGGGCGATATAAAGGCTGTTTCCTGTGGCAGTGAAGTAAAGAATAATACGTTTCTTCTTTTCTCCGCCGCAAGAGGTCAATGCGGAGGGCATACTCAATGCTGCAGCTCCCGCCACGAACAGCCCCATCCGTTTCAAGGCATCTCGACGGGAAATACCCTTGTTGTTATCATTATCATTATCTTTACCCATATTCAATGCGATATTATTTGTATCAAAAAGTTGTCGAACCACGTAGTCCATTCTCCTTGTACGCCGAAACCGTGTGGCCAGCCATCCAGTACATGTTCTTCTACCTGCACCCCGGCTTCACGGGCAGCGTTGGCGTTGGCAATGAACTGGCGGTAGAACGGATCTTCCGTGCCGTAAGTATAGAATGTGGGAGGAATATTTCCGGCACGCAAATCATCTACGTTGTTATTTGATACGCTCAACCGTCCGTAGAACGAGTAAATCATGCCGATGGCGCATACGTCGGCCGAAACCTGGTCGAGTTCATCGGGTATATACCCATCGTCCAGTGCCGTTCCGTTTACTTGTCCGTCGAAGTGCAATGCTTCATCGCCACAGAGGATGCCGCCCGCGGAGAAGCCTACCGATGCGATATGATTGGAGTCAATGCCATAGTCGGCGGCATGGCTGCGGACATAACGGATGGCTCGGGCCAAATCCAGACTACCTTCTTCCATCGTATAGGGACGGACACGATAGTTCACTACAAAACTTTGCCAACCCAGTTCTGCTAACCGCCGGGCAACGGGTGCTCCTTCATTGGGACTACGGAACATGAACGCCCCGCCCGGGCAAACCATCACGGCACCTTTCACCTCCACATTGTCCGGTACAGGATACCACACCATATTGGGACAGAAGTCTGGGTCGTCCTGATAATTGCCGTTGTTTATGGTATAGCTTGTTACTGCCGGCATATTGCCTTCGGGCCAAAGATAAATCTGTAGTTGCATCTCGTCCTCGCTGCCTTCTCCGCCGTCTTCGTCCGCGGTGGTAAAGCGGCGTGCTGTTCCATACACCGTACCCGACGCAAGGGTGGCGTATGCACGGACATAGTAAGTAGTGCCGGGAGTAAGTCCCATTATATAGCAGGCAAATGATTCGGGAAATCCGTCCGATGCCGCATGCGAACCGCTCACGGTCGGCTCGGCGGAGGTTCCCCAGCAGATACCGAACTCGGTGATGTCTTCCATGTTACCGGAGATGCGTCCGCCGGAAATGGCGGATGTGGCGGTAATGTCGGTCGTAACAATGGTTTCTACCGTTACTTCCGGCAACCATTCGTTTTCTTCTGTGTTGTTGCAAGCCGTTGCCGTTGTCGCGGCAAGCAGCAGGCAGAATATCTGGAATATTGTTCTCATACGCAAATTATCGGATAAAGTTTGTATGTAGCCTTTCTTCGGTTTCGAAGGGGTGAGTACTGTCGCGCAGGTTGCGCAGCATCCAAGCCATGTTGCGAGCCAGCGTGCGCATGGTTTGCAGGCCTTCCGCATCCTGCAAGGCTTCGCCCGGATTCCGCCCGTGCACGCTGTTCCAGTATTGTGACGGAACGACGGGCATATTGAGTATGGTGAAGTATTTGTTCAGCCGGTCGAAAGTGGCGGTGGCTCCTCCGCGACGGCAGACCACCACAGATGCCGCCGGCTTGTACTGTGCCAACTGGCCGCTGGAATAGAACAGGCGGTCGAGCAAGGCACAGAGGCTTCCCGACGGTCCGCCGAAATAGACTGGCGAACCGATGATGATGCCATCCGCTTCCGCCAGTTTCTCGCGCAAGGTCAGGTACGTTTCATCCTGAAATACGCAGACACCTTTTTCCCTGCACTTGTAGCAACCGATACACCCCTGCACGGGACGGTTGCCGACGTGGACGATTTCAGCCTCCAAGCCTTCTTCTTCCAACGTTCTCGCCACTTCCGAAAGTGCGGTAAACGTATTTCCACTGCGATGCGGACTTCCGTTTACCAACAGCACTTTCAGTCGCTTGTCCTTATTTGCTCTTACCATAATTGCAAAGCCATTTCACCGTCTGCGGGTCATAGTGTGAGAAGAACAGGCTCTGCCCCAAGTCCAACTGGCGGATGCGCTGCATGTCCTCATTGCTCAACGTGAAGTCGAACACATTGATATTTTGCTCCATACGTTCCTTGCGGACAGATTTCGGAATGACAATCACGCCGCGTTGGATGAGGTAGCGCAGGGCGGTCTGTGCCGCGCTCTTGTCGTATTTTGCGCCGATGGCTATCAGTGTTTCGTTACCGAAGAAGTTGTTGCGCCCTTCGGCGAACGGTCCCCATGCCATAATGTGTGTGCCGTATTGCTCCATAATCTTCTGCGCCTCTATCTGTTGGTTGAACACGTGCGTTTCAACCTGATTGACCATAGGCGGTATTTCGCTGAACTCCGCCAGGTCGATGAAGCGGTCGGGATAGAAGTTTGATACGCCGATGGCACGCAGCTTGCCAGCCTTGTACGCTTCCTCCATTGCACGCCATGTGCCGTAATAATCGCTGAACGGCTGATGAATGAGTAGCAGATCGATGTAGTCGGTCTGAAGTTTGCGTAAAGATTCATCAATAGAGGCTTTTGCACGCTCGTAGCCGGCATTGGAAATCCATACCTTCGTCACAATAAACAGTTCCTCGCGTGGCACACCGCAATTCCTGATGGCATTACCCACGTTCTGTTCGTTACCATATGCTTGTGCCGTATCAATCAAACGGTAACCAGCACTGATGGCATCCTTTACACATCGTTCACATTCTGATGGTGAAACTTGATAGACTCCATAACCCAAAATAGGCATTTCCACGCCGTTGCTTAATTTTACTGTATCCATATTCTTTTTATTTTTAGTGTATTATCAAAGTTATGATGCAAAATTACATCGGTAAAAGTCTTCTGTCCATACACAGATTACAGATATAAACACCCATTTTACCGAATGGACTTGTCGGGGATACCCATAATACACATTAGTTCAGATGTGAGTTCATGTTTGAACTTTTTTATCGGTTTTCTTCCCAGAAACGGACTGCACCGTCAATCCAGCCTTCGGCACTTGTACCTATACCCAGTCCAAAACCATGACGTAGGTTAGGATAAAGGTGAAATTCTGCCGGTATGCCAATAGCCTGCAATGCTTCCGTACGACGGCGCATTGTATTTGGATTGGCAATTCCATCGTTCGATCCAACTACAGCATACGTTGGCGGATCTTGCCGTGTGTATTCACTGTGCCCTGTGTATGCCATTACTACCGTACTTGGACGTGGAAGTTGCGCACCTCCAAAAGCAGCAGTGCCATAAGAACCGATATAAGCCGCCATACGCGCTCCCGCTGAACTGCCCCACACGGAGTAGCCAGCTGTATCGACTTGCAATTCCGTGGCGTGACGGAAGATATACTCAATACCTGCAGCCAAGTCTTCACAAGCTGTTTGCGCACTGCCAGTCTGATATTGGATAACAAAAACATTATATCCCATCTGGCTCAAAACCAATGCGTGAGGAAAGCCTTCGTGAATGGAACCTACATACGAGAATCCGCCTCCGGGACAGATAACAGCGAACGGTGCGCCCGGTCGTCCGCGGAAGAAGAACAGCCCGGCATCCTCACGTCCCAGGTCATAATAAATTCTGCGTCCGGTGGCTACCGAATCAATCATTTGATTGATATAACCTACACACCGCTCCGCATCTATGTAATTATGGTAAGGAAGTAACCGAGACACATTAGAAAGCTGCATGTCTGCATCATACCCCCATTCCAGTGGCAGAATGTAGCGGCTGAACCCGTTGAATGCAGGATGGGTTAATACATCGGCAATAGTACTGTGGATAGTAAGGTGCTCCTTGGTTTCAGAAACAGAAATGTTTTCGTTGTCGGAAGGTGGATAGGATTCGTATTGTTTTTTGTCACAATTACTGAAAGATAATGTTGCCATAAGCAGACAGATATTGATAATCATTTTCATTTTGACTTTATAATTTTGATAATGCAAAGGTAGTATGTAAGTGATCCTTCATCTATACACAGATTACAGAATGGAACACCAATATCAACGAAATTCCGACTGTAAGATTAATATCCAGACTATCGAATAACACATATCACTGAATCTTGCACCGATTTTACAGATTTGACTTTCAGTACGATAAAAAGACCATAAAAAAAAGTATTTTTGTAACATTAACTAAAATAATTGAGGGAAATATGGGAGACATAATAAATATCAGTAACATTCATGATTACAATGAGTTTTTGGGGATTGAAACACTCAACCCTTTGGTCACGTTTATCGATTTTCGGGAAGTTAAGGTACTAAAACATAAACGTAAGTATTACGGCTTTTATGGCATTTATTTGAAAGAAAAGATACATGGTAAACTGACATACGGTCGTAGCCAGTATGACTATCAGGAAGGTACGTTGGTTTTTGTGGCTCCAGGGCAAGTAGCAGGTATTGATGATGGCGGTGAAACTGTCAATCCGGAAGGTTACGCTCTATTATTCCATCCTGATTTGTTGCGTGGCACAAGCCTGGCCCGTAAGATGAAGGAATATACTTTTTTTTCTTACGAAGTAAATGAAGCTTTGCATATGTCCGAGCGTGAACGACAGACTATTTTCAACTGCTTTGCTGAAATACAAGAAGAATTGCATCACATTATTGACAAGCATAGTCGCGGCATTATCACTTCCAATATTGAAGTCCTGCTCAATCATTGTCTTCGTTTTTATGACCGTCAGTTTGCCACACGTGAGGTTATCAACCGCGATGTACTTACACGTTTTGAGGCATTGATGCTTGATTACTTTAATTCAGACAAGCCGGAACAAAATGGTTTGCCCACAGTTGCATGGTGTGCCGACCAACTTCATTTCTCAGCCAACTATTTCGGCGACCTTATCAAGAAAGAGACAGGAAAGTCAGCCATCGAATACATCCATCTCGCCGTTATTAATCGTGTAAAGGAATTGTTGGCGAGTACAAGCAAAACGGTTAGTGAGATTGCTTACGAAGTAGGATTTCAATATCCTCATCATTTAAGCCGAGTGTTCAAAAAGGTAGTGGGATGTACACCGAATGAGTTTAGAAATGCAATGTGAGGCAGAGGTTATTATTAATGGCTCAATTAAGAATCATTATATCTATAATATTTTTGTCTTTTTCTATTTTATCTATCATTGAATACTTTTTATTAATATTTCAAGGTTTTAAAGATGTATTCTGTTCGTTTGAATTAAGTTCATCTCAATAGGAGGATTATAATATTATGCTTATACTACATCTTTTAGATAAATAGTTTATTTATTCAAAGTGTAATACAAATATATGGTTTTATGTGACTATCTTGTTTGTAGGATGTATGATAAAAATGTATAGCTTTTAATTATCTAATAAAATACAATGTTAAAGATTATATGTTGTGTGAATTATAATTTTCCAATATTTTCTATTGGAGAGATCACTCTTTTGAATTGATCAATCCTGTATGATGTAGAAGATTTTTTATATACAATCATATATTGTGACTTATCATGATGGTGAATTACCTGAAAATAATATCATTTGAATTACTGGTATTATATTGGTTCTTGAGATTCTTTGAATTATTGGATTTTATATTTATACGTTGTGACATAAAGCATACAATTGTGGCTGTTTTTATAATTGCCGTTCTCATAATGCCTTCATCGTATATATTCACACTTATGTTGGTTGCATTGCCAATTTGGTTGTTGTATGAAATAAGTATTTTGTTGTAAAGGATAAATCATATCATTAGAATGAGTACATTGTTAAGTAAAAAGATTTTTCTAGGCTATATTATCATAACAGTTATAGTTCTGTTTCTGACAGTTATTATGGTCAAGGAGCATTTCTGCTTTCGAAGGTTTGAGGGCGTCATAAATGAAACGAATTATGCTCGTGAAAATATCCATAAGGCTCATTGGTATATTACTAAGTTAGCAACCTTAGGCGAATCAGTTATTGCATGGGATGAATCAGATTATAACAGATACCATTATCAGCGTCTTAAAACAGACAGTATTCTGCTTGAGATAAAACTCGGATGTTGTAATTTTTTACATCCGGAACAAATTGATTCTTTACGAGTACTGCTTGAAACGAAAGAGATACATCTGTTCCGAATAATGAAAGCAATCCAATCCAGGGAGAGTTCTGACAGTATTCTTGCTAATGAATTACCTATAATAGCTATGCAATCAATCAGGATGAAGACAATAACACAGAAAAAAAAAGGACTTGCTGGGTTATTTGGAAAGAAAGAGACGGTACAAGTCCCATATATCACTAATGAAATACAGGATTTTAATAAAAGATTGATTTCAGCCAGAGATTGGAGAAACAATCAGATGGAAACTTATGTGGACAGCCTGCGTTTACAGAACAAGCTGCTAAATCAAAAATTATATGATTTTGTATCTTTTCTAGATAATCAGATACAGCAGTCATTTACAGAACGAAACCTGAAGGTAACTGAAGCTAGACAAGAATCCTTCCAATTATTTGTCCTAATTGTGGGTATTGCTTTTTTTATAATATTAATTTCATTTTTCATTATACGATTTGATTTGCGAAAGGAAGAAAAAATAAAATTTCAATTGCAGCAAGCTATTCAAGAAAACGAAGATTTGCTTGATATGCGTAAAAAAATAATTCTAACCGTATCGCATGACATTCGAGGTCCACTTGGTAATATCCATAACTGTGCCGATTTATTATCAGAAACGCGAGAAAAGAAAAAGCGTGAAATCTATTTAAATGACATCCGTCATTCTTGCCAGCACGTTCTGCATTTGGTTAACAATCTGATGGATGCTTACCGTATCAATGAAGCCGGAGATTTACATAATGATACACCTTTTTATCTCAACCGTTTTTTAAAAAGAATTTCAGATGAGTTTTCTCGTAAAGCAACGTCTAAAGGTCTGATTTTATATTCTGAACATAATGGATCAAATGTAACTGTAAAGGGTGATGCAGACAAACTCGAACAGGTACTGGCGAATCTGCTTACAAATGCAATCAAGTTTACCTCCAGAGGAAACATCAATTTCCATTCAGAATATTCAGATGGGAAACTTCGGATTGAAATCAGGGATACCGGTATAGGGATGGACGAGGAAACACTGAAAAGAATATTTGCTCCATTTGAGCGTGCCGCACAAAATGTCAATTCTGAAGGTTTTGGTTTGGGGCTTTTCCTAACTAAAGGATTGATAAAGGTTTTGGAAGGGAAAATGGATGTGGAAAGTGCACTCGGTAAAGGAAGCGTATTCAGGCTGGAACTTCCTTTGCCTGAAACGGATGAGTTAGTTGAGGAAGACAAATCGGACCATAATACAATAACTATATTGCCTAAGAATGTTCTTGTAGTGGACGATGATCCTATACAACTGAAAATAGCGGAAGATATGCTCGGGCGCAAAGGTATATCCTGTAAAACCTGTAAGAATGCACGTGAAGTAGTGGCCGCTCTTGAAAATTCTGAATATGATTTGGTCTTGACAGATGTACAAATGCCTGATACTGACGGATTCGGTTTGTTAAGATTGCTTCGCAATTCGGACATCGGCAATTCTAGAACTGTTCCAGTAGCAGTCATGACTGCCCGTGGTGATGGAAATTCCGGAATTTATGAAAAAGAAGGATTTGCAGGCTGTATTCATAAGCCGTTCAATATCCACGGACTGCTTGCTTTTTTATCCACCATTGTATCTCGTACACAAGTTTCAGTTTCCGGATATTTCGATTTTTCCAGTTTATTGGAGAATACGGATGATTATTGTCACATGCTTTCTCTAGTCGTTATGGAATCTGAAAAAGAATTGAAGGAGATGGAATCAGCTGACAGGATAACCGACCGTGAGAACATGAGGAAAATAATACATCGGATGATGCCAGTATGGGAAATGCTCGGGAAAGACAATATCTTACGTGATTTTCAAAGGATACTGCATGATAGTGATATTCAAAATGAAACTGTTCATGAACATGCAATACAGACTATAGAGTGGCTTAAAAAATTAATAGAAGAAACAAAAAATGAACTGAAAAAATATGAAAATTCTGATAGTTGAAGACAATATGATACTTTGCGGAATGATTGAAAAATGGCTGCAGAAGGCCGGTTACGAAGTATTGACAGCTATAGATGAACCCGGTGCACGTAATATTCTGAAGAAAAACGAAATCAATCTTGTATTGGGAGACGTACGCCTGCCGGAAGGTGACGGTATCAGCCTTCTGGAATGGATGATGCGTTCTAAGATGGAAGTTCCATTTATTGTCATGACAGATTATGCCTGTATCACGGATGCAGTCCGTGCTATCAAACTCGGTGCTAAGGATTATTTGCAAAAGCCTGTTCATCAAGAGCAACTGATAGAATTAGTACATAGTATGCTTAAGCAGCCTGTTATTGTACGTAAAGAACGTTCTTTTGTTGAACGTACCAGTGAAGCTGCCAGAAAAGCCGCTTCACTGGCTCGTCGTGTGGCACCTTCGGAACTTTCAGTCCTGATACTCGGTCCGAGCGGAAGCGGTAAGGAAGTGATAGCCCAGATGATACACCGTTATAGTGACAGACGTGAGAAGCCTTTTGTTGCCGTCAATTGTGGAAGCATACCTAACGATTTGCAGGCTTCTGAATTTTTCGGTGCAGTCAAAGGAGCTTTTACAGGAGCTGTTGCTGATAGGAAAGGACATTTTGAGACGGCCAATGGAGGAACCTTATTCCTGGATGAAGTCGGTAATATGCCGTATTCCATGCAGATTCTTCTTCTGCGTGTCCTTCAGGAAAAGGAGTTTAATCCGGTAGGAAGTGATAAAGTGAAACATACGGATGTACGTATTATTTCTGCTACCAATGAGGATATGAAAAAAGCGGTGGAGGAAGGTCGCTTTCGTGAGGATTTGTATTATCGCCTTGCAGAACTCGAAATTGTTCAACCGCCATTAAAAGATTGCAAAGACGATATTCTTCCGCTTGCTGAATTTTTCAGGAAAGAACATTCCGGTAGAATACGTGTCAAGAATGAGGGATTTACCGAAGAAGCGAAATCATGTATGTTGGGGTATGACTGGCCGGGTAATGTACGGGAATTGAACGCAAAAATCAAACGTGCAGTAATTGTTGCAGATAATGCATTATTGGATGTCTGTGATTTGGGATTGGAAAAAGTAGATTGTAATGACAATCCGGATATTCGTATCATTCAGGAAAAGGAAAGGATACGAAATCTGTTTGATAAAAATCATGGTAATGTCAGCAAGACAGCAGCGGAACTCGGTTGCAGTCGTACAGCCCTGTACAAGAAAATGAAGAAACTTGATCTGAAGTAATCTTTATTCTTTATTCTTTAAGGCGGTATACCAGTCTGCATATATTGTTTCGGAATGTTTTGGACTCACGCAAAGTCCATTGTCCGAATTGAATCTTTCCAGTTATGTTTTTCCCATTTTTGTATGATATTGGAAGCAGGTAAATGACCAGTTCATCTGCGAGTCGGAAGAGAAATACTCCACCAGCATATTCGGCACTTTTTTCGTCTTGTACTTTCATAAAAAAGGTACAGTTATTGTCTCGTCTCTCTTTTGCATCCATCAAGTCAAGCATACCGTAATGCGGATACATGTTGAATGTAGCCCGCTCTTCCCAATAAGGGAAGCCGTTCCGGTCTGTTCTGAGCCAATCCATCAGTTTCTCATTTTTATCCGGCAGAAATCCGTCCAATGTCACGGGCATAATAATCTGTACTTTTGCCATACCTCAGCTTATTAAAAAAGCATGAAACCCATGCAGAATCCAAAGCTGAGGGTCTGGTAAACCCATTGTAAAGATACGCATGGGCTCACGCTATAAGGTATAGCATAAGCCTCACGCAATAGCCTTTACAATTTTTGAAATTTACCAGATTCCAGCTTTGGGCATCTTGCGACTTATGTATATAATCGACGGAAAACATCCCGTAATCCGCCGTTATGTTCTATTTCAAGTTCAAAGATAAGGAATGTTCTCTGAAAATCAAATTGATTCAGGATTTATTTGTCATTCTGTATCTATTCAGCTTTTCTATTCTCCTCTTCTGCAATTTCTATTCCCAGCCGTTCACATAGTTCCGGGTCGTTCTTGATACGTTCCATCTCTTCGTTGATGATGACCTGGGCGTCCGCTTTTATCTGGTCATAATTACGCTGTATCTGCTGGAGCATGATGTCATTTCCTTCACTGTCTTTGAACGTGTTGATAACCGGGATTTTTTTGTAAGCCTTTTCTTCCGCACTTACTTTGGCATGGTCCACGATAATTTCCGCATGGAAAATCTTCTGGTCTATTTTTTCACCGAAATTGTCCGACACGGAACCGACAAACGTACCCTGTGAGAGGTTGGAAATCTTGGATGCAGGAATCAGGGAATCCAGCTGGGTGTTGATCGATGTGGAAACATCCTGACGGTTGATGGATATGGACTGTCGTTTCTGAAGGATTTTTCCAAAGCGTTCGGAAAGTGTCTTGGCTGTTTCGCCTACCACCTGACCGCTGAATATGTTGCCGACTGTATTTTGAATCACCTTGCTTTCCTTTTCACCGTAGTCACGGTTAAGCTGGCTGAAGTCCTGAAATCCCAGACAGACCGCCACCTTGTTGGAACGTGCCGTTGCTATCAGGTTGTCCAACCCTCGGAAATAGATGGTAGGAAGCTCATCTATAATGACCGTGCTTTTAAGTTGCCCTTTCTTGTTTATCAGTTTGACGATTCTGGAATTATACAGTCCGAGCGCAGCGGAATAGATGTTCTGTCGGTCCGGATTATTGCCCACACAAAGGATTTTAGGTTCTTTCGGATTATTGATGTCCAGAGAAAAATCATTGCCTGTCATGACCCAGTACAGCTGTGGAGAAATCATTCTGGTAAGCGGAATTTTCGCGGAAGCTATCTGGCCCTGGAGCTGATCCTGTGCCCCACCTTTCCATGCATCCATGAAAGGAGAAAGGTAGTTTTCCAGTTCCGGATAGGAAGTCAATATGGTAAACAAATCAGAGTAAGGTTTGTTCAGCAGCTCCACGGCATGAGGGAAGCTGCAGTAGATACCGTTTTTGTATATTGTAGGCTCGGCACTCGGCGCCTTGCCGCATTTCTGCGGT
>FR887821.1:26642-37702 GCA_000432735.1 Bacteroides sp. CAG:443 | reverse complement strand
CAGAGCCGCTTAGGCTGGGCTAATTTTTAACGAACTATTGTTGAGTGACAAAAGTACAAAAAAAAGCATTATCTTTGCAAAGATATGATTGATTTTAAGGATATGGAAGACGGAAAAGAAACAATAAGTATAGAAGGCGCACGCGTACATAATCTGAAGAATATAGATGTGGAGATTCCACGAGATAGTCTGACGGTCATCACGGGGCTGAGTGGAAGTGGAAAATCCTCGTTGGCTTTCGATACGATTTTCGCCGAGGGACAAAGACGTTATATTGAAACGTTTTCGGCTTATGCCCGGAATTTCCTGGGAGGAATGGAGCGTCCGGATGTAGATAAAATAACAGGTTTGAGTCCCGTTATCTCCATAGAACAGAAAACCACCAATAAAAATCCTCGTTCTACCGTAGGTACCACGACCGAAATCTACGATTACCTGCGTTTGCTTTTTGCACGTGCCGGTACCGCTTACTCGTATATTTCGGGTGAGAAGATGGTAAAATATACGGAAGAACAGATTCTCGACTTGATTCATCGTGACTATAAGGGGAAGCGTATTTATATATTGGCACCGTTGGTGCGTACGCGTAAAGGACATTACAAGGAACTCTTTGAACAGATTCGCAAGAAGGGATATCTGTATGTGCGGGTGGATGGCGAAGTGAAAGAGATTGTTCACGGTATGAAACTGGACCGATACAAGAATCACGATATTGAAGTGGTGATTGATAAAACGGTCGTTACGGAAAAAGAGGAAAAGCGTCTGAAGCAGAGTGTGACGACGGCCATGCAACAGGGCGACGGATTGCTGATGATCCTTGATGCACAGACCGAGAGTGTCCGCCATTATAGTAAGCGACTGATGTGTCCGGTTACGGGCATCTCTTACCGGGAACCTGCTCCGCATAACTTTTCTTTTAACTCTCCACAGGGAGCTTGTCCGCGTTGCAAGGGCTTGGGGTATGTCAATCTGATTGATGTTGACAAGGTTATTCCAGACCGTACTCTTTCCATCTACGAGGGAGCTGTCGCACCACTTGGTAAATATAAGAATGTGATGATATTCTGGCAGATAGAAGCGTTGCTCGAAAAATATGAAGCGACCCTTAAGACTCCGGTGTCGGAACTGCCGGAAGATGCTATCAATGAAATCTTGTACGGAGCGGACGAGCGTCTGAAAATCAAAAGTTCACTGATACATGCTTCGTCGGATTACTTCGTCACTTACGAAGGAATTGTGAAATACATTCAGATGATGCAGGAAAAAGATGCTTCGGCTACGGCACAGAAGTGGGCGGAACAATTCGCGAAAACCGATATCTGTCCGGAATGTAAGGGAGCACGCCTGAATAAGGAAGCACTCCATTTCCGTATTTACGACAAGAATATTTACCAGCTTTCTACCATGGACATCAGCGAACTTTACGAATGGATGTCGCATGTGGAAGAGCATTTGGATAGCAAACAGCGTATCATTGCAACGGAAATATTAAAGGAAATACGCACACGTCTGAAATTCTTGCTGGATGTGGGACTGGATTATCTGTCACTGAACCGTTCTTCGGTCAGCTTGTCGGGTGGAGAAAGCCAGCGTATTCGTCTGGCAACGCAGATAGGTTCTCAGCTGGTAAATGTATTGTATATCCTCGATGAACCGAGTATCGGCTTGCACCAGCGCGATAATATCCGGCTGATCAACTCGCTGAAGGAACTGCGTGATTTAGGCAATACGGTCATCGTGGTAGAACATGATAAAGACATGATGCTGGCTGCCGATTATATTGTCGATATGGGCCCGAAAGCAGGACGCTTGGGAGGGGAGGTTGTCTTTGCGGGAACACCCGAGGAAATGCTCAAGACCTCGACACTTACGTCGCAGTACCTGAACGGAAAGATGAAAATCGAAATTCCTGCCGAACGCCGGAAGGGGAATGGCAAATCGCTTTGGCTTCGTGGTGCACGAGGAAATAACCTGAAAGGGGTAGACGTAGAATTTCCGCTGGGCAAGCTGATTTGTGTAACCGGCGTATCAGGTAGCGGCAAGTCTACCTTGATAAACGATACCCTCCAACCGATTCTTTCGCAGCATTTCTACCGTTCGCTGCAAGATCCTCTGCCTTACGATTCGATAGAAGGACTGGAATATATAGATAAGGTGGTCAACGTAGACCAGTCGCCGCTCGGGCGTACTCCTCGCTCCAATCCGGCGACTTATACCGGTGTTTTCTCCGATATACGTAATCTGTTTGTCGGACTTCCGGAAGCCAAGATACGCGGATACAAGCCGGGACGCTTCTCCTTTAATGTGTCTGGCGGCCGGTGTGAGGCTTGCGGCGGTAACGGGTATAAGACGATTGAGATGAATTTCTTGCCCGATGTCTTTGTCCCTTGTGAGGTTTGTCACGGCAAACGCTACAACCGGGAGACACTGGAGGTGCGCTATAAAGGTAAATCCATTGCCGATGTGCTCGATATGACGATTAATCGTGCAGTAGAGTTCTTCGAGAATGTGCCCCAGATTCTGAATAAGATTAAGGTCTTGCAGGAAGTGGGATTGGGATATATTAAGTTAGGTCAGCCCTCTACCACCTTGTCGGGCGGTGAGAGTCAGCGTGTGAAACTGGCAACCGAACTCTCGAAGCGCGATACAGGCAAGACGGTTTACATTCTGGATGAGCCGACTACCGGCTTGCATTTCGAAGATATCCGCGTACTGATGACGGTCTTGAACCGGCTGGTAGATAAAGGCAATACGGTAATTGTCATCGAACATAACCTGGATGTCATCAAGATGGCAGACTATATTATCGACATGGGACCCGAAGGAGGTAAAGGAGGAGGGCAGTTGCTTTCGTGCGGGACTCCTGAGGAAGTCGCCCAGTCGGACAAAGGATATACTCCTAAGTTCCTCCGTGAAGAACTGGCTAATCAGTAATAAATGATCAAAACAATAGGTGAATTATGGCAAAAGAAAAGATTGCGAAAACCAATGCGGCACGTCTGCTGGACAAGGATAAGATAAAATATGAACTTGTACCTTATGAAGTAGACGAAAACGACTTGAGTTGTGTGCACGTAGCTGCGACGCTGGGTGAAAACATCGAACAGGTATTCAAGACCTTGGTGCTACATGGCGATAAGTCGGGTTACTTTGTCTGTGTGATTCCGGGCGAGCATGAAATCGACTTGAAAATGGCAGCCAAGGTTTCAGGTAACAAGAAGTGTGACCTCATTCATGTAAAGGAATTGCTTCCGTTGACGGGATATATCCGTGGAGGATGCTCACCCATTGGCATGAAGAAGCATTTTCCTACCTATATCCATCATACATGCAATGATTATCCTTATATATATGTCAGCGCGGGCGTACGCGGCTTACAGGTGAAACTGGCTCCGGCCGACTTGATAAAGGTCAGTCAGGCGGAAGTCTGTACGCTGTTCGACGAATAAGAACGTGGTGACGTTTTGTTTGAAACATGGGCGGATTCTTTGCGAATTGCGCCCATGTTTTTTTATATCATATCGAGAAGACCGAAAAATCGCGACAAATACCAGTATTTTTGTTACTTTTTTATATATTTGCAAGTAATATAAATTTATTAATCATTAAAATCTTCATTATTTATGTTTAACAAGCATCCTAAAGGTTTGATACCTGCTGCACTTTCTAACATGGGGGAGCGTTTTGGCTACTACATCATGAACGCTGTGCTGGTGTTGTTCCTTTGTTCTAAATTTGGTATAAGTGAGGAGAAAAGTACACTTATCTATTCATTCTTTTATGCAGGTATCTATCTGTTAAGTCTTGTTGGAGGTCTGATTGCCGATAGAAAACAGAACTATAAAGGTACAATCATGGCCGGTCTTGTGGTCATGGCTGTTGGATATATTGCATTATCTATTCCTATTACTGCCAATGCAGGCAACACATCATGGTTGCTTACACTTACTTGTATCGCATTGTTTTTCATAGCATTTGGTAACGGTCTGTTCAAGGGAAACCTTCAGGCTATTGTAGGCCAGATGTACGATAATCTTGAAGCTGAGGCTGCAAAAAAAGGAGAAAAGGAACTGATTGAAGCCAAGAGCAAGAGAGATTCCGGATTCCAGATATTTTATGTATTTATCAATATCGGTGGATTGGTAGCTCCGTTTATCGCTCCTCTGTTGAGAAGCTGGTGGCTGAGCGCACACAACATGGTTTACAATGCAAGTCTTCCTGCTCTGTGTCATGAATATATAGCGAAAGGTGCAGACGGAATGTCGGCTGAGGCTATGGGCAACTTGAATCAGTTGATGTCACAGTGCGTAGGCACAACTACCGATATGGCTGCTTCTTGTGCACAATATTTGCAGATATTTAATGAAGGTATTCATTATTCGTTTGTTGCATCTGTTGCGGCAATGCTCATTTCTTTGATTATCTTCTTTGTAACCAAGAGTCAGTTCCCGAATCCGGGAAAGAAAGAAGCCGCAGCTGCTGTTACTTATTCAGCAGAAGAAAAGGCTGCTATGGCTAAGGAAATCAAACAACGTCTTTACGCCTTGTTTGCAGTGCTGGGTGTTGTTATTTTCTTCTGGTTCTCCTTCCATCAGAACGGTACTTCACTTTCACTCTTTGCGAGAGACTTCGTCGATACATCCACAATTGCTCCGGAAATATGGCAGGCAGTGAATCCTTTCTTTGTGATTACATTGACTCCGATTATCATGATGATTTTCGGTTCTCTTTCCAGAAAAGGTAAGGAAATCTCTACTCCGCGTAAGATTGCCATCGGTATGCTTATTGCAGGTTTGGCTTATCTCTTCCTTTCTGCATATTCACTCATTATGGGTTATCCTTCTGCTGCCGAATACAGAGAGCTTCCTATCGACCAGCAGGTTAAGGCAGGAGCATGGGTTTTGATTGTGCTTTACTTCCTGCTTACAGTGGCAGAGTTGTTTATTTCACCTCTTGGATTGTCATTCGTTTCGAAGGTGGCTCCAAAGCATCTTTTAGGACTTTGTCAGGGATTATGGCTCGGCGCGACTGCCGTAGGTAATCTCCTGCTGTGGATTGGTCCTCTGATGTATAACGCTATTCCTATCGGATACTGCTGGGCTATTTTCATGATCGTATGCTTCATCTCAATGGGAGTAATGCTGTTCATGGTGAAATGGCTGGAACGTGTAGCTAAGTAATCGAATAAATAATCTGATAAAGCTGCGAGGCGTACAGAATGGGTTTAAAACTCGGTCTGTACGCCTCGATTTTTATTTAAGAAAAGGTCTTTTTCAATGTTTCTGTCGGCTGGATAATTGTTTTAATATTGATTAGCATCTTACCTTGTTGGTGTAATGCTGCATGATTTTCTCAATCATGGCTTTCCTATGTTTGTAAACCATATTCTCGTCGTAATGTGCCACTTCCTCGTCATAAATCAGTTTAAGCTTTAGTGAATCGTACGTAGGTTTCGAGTAGAAATCAATCTTCTTTTTCGCCACATCCTGATTGCTGTACGATGAGTTTTGCTCTACGTTCAGCAGAGCCAGATTGCCAAAGTCGTCCAGGCACGCCGGAGAGATTGTGGTTTTATTGAATTCATGGTGCTGGGGAAAGACGTGTTCGACAGAGTTTCGGGAGATAAACCGATAGCGCTTGAACTTTTCATCGTTTTTATATTCCTCTGTGTTTTTCATTTCCTTCCATAAAATATATTCCAGTTTCTGAAACCAGTAGTGACGGAAATGTACGCCCAATTGACTTTCGAGATAGGTTTTGATATCATTTGAAAAATCATACTCTACGTTTGATGTTTCCAGCAGTTTCCATGACAACGCCTGAAGAGACAGACCATTGTCCATGAATTGACGGACGGACAAGGTGTTGTCGATAAATTCAAGTAAAGAAAGCTGTTTTTCTCGTGTGTCTTTCTCTCCTTTGTCTATGGTATAACCGATAAAAGGAGTCAGCCATAACAATGGATTTGTCGTGAAATATAGCATGGACTGCAACATCGACATGCTACTTTTTTCACGTTTTGTGTAACTAAGGTTTCCATCGGATATATTTGTTTCTATCAGGCTTAATTCATTGAGTCCTTCTGCTTCAACCCATTTTACTATGTATTTGTCGAAATGCCACCGAACTGTCCAAAGCAACTTGAAGAATTTTTCTACCTCTTCATCTTTTCCTTTTTCCGGTTCTTCAGAAGCTACAAGTTCCTTAAATATCTCAAGCAGGGAATTTTCCTGTAGAGGTTTCTCTATATCCTCCTGTTTGTTTCTGAAACGGAATAACCGGTACGTTAGTATCAGCAAACTCGGAAAAGAGATAATTGACTTACAAGCGAATGGCGGTAACGCTGTCTGGTCTGCTTCACGAAACTCTGTCGTAAGGTGAGGAATATACGGATGGATGGTAAACGCATGCAGTCCATATCCTTCTCTGCCGGGAGTAACATCTTCCAGTTTGCTGGATTCTTCTTCCGTCAGGTGGTTCCAGTCTTTGTGCAACAGCTGGTTGTTTTTGGAACTTCTTTTTTTACTTCCTTTTGCCCACTCTATCTCTCCTTCTATATTGTTTCCTATCTGCGATAGCCTGAGTTGAATTCCTTTATGATAATTGTCCGAGTAAATCTTGAACTGGATATATTTTATCTTTTCACTTTCAGGATAGATCTGACATACTTCGCTGGGAATATTTGTTCCGATCCATGCTCCACCCAATTCTCCACTCACTGATACGATATCCGATAATTTGAAATCTTGCAGGCAGAAGGACTTCATGTCGGTTAGTATAACGGTTCTCTCCATATTGTTGGAGTGCAATATCTGGCAGAGTGTCATTCCTTCCTTATTCTGCAAGTCGGAAGATGTTTCCCGACTGGCGAGGGGAGAAGGGGCTTGGTCTGTCAATATTTCAAAATCGTATGCCGGAAATAATCTGCCTGTATTCCATTCTATGGATGCATTCATTTGTTCGCAACACTCCCATATTTTGCTGTAATGCAGTTTGTCGGCTGCCAACCTTTTCAGCAACAGTGATTTCAGGATATCCGACTGCTCCAGTTGTAATCCGGCGTTATTGATGGTCGTAAAGAGTTTGTTCAAATCGGTACCTTTCGGCACAATATTCATGACAAACTTTACTTGACTGTAAATGTAGCGTCCTAAATCCTGAAACTTCGATTCATCGTTTATTTCGTTCAACCATCCAGTAATGGAAGTTACTGCTCGGGCTATGCAGCAGAGATATTCGTCTTTACTGATAGTTTCGTCAGAGACTATGTCGAATGCAGAATATTCATCGAGTAGCCGATGAAAATAATCTTCTACTTGGTTGCGGATAGAAAAACGGATCCGCAGGTTCTGATGATATCTCAGGAATCTGTTCAGATCGGTGTTGCAACCCATCTTTGAAAAGGCAACGGCAATCAGCCAAAGAGTGGTGAAACGCTGCTGTCCGTCCAACAATTCATAAACGGCTGTCTCATCGCCGCCCGAACGAGTGCGCTTGTACAAAATGACTGTTCCGATGAAATATGCTTCAGATTTATTACGTTCGAAAGCTGCATAGATATCATTCAGCAGCTTATAAATTTGCTCATTTCCCCATACGTACGGTCGCTGGTACGAAGGTACGCAAAACGGATATTCTTCTATTAAATCTGAGATGCTTTTGATGCTGGTGATGACTTTTTCTCGTTGTCCCATAAATCTGCTTTTCTTAATCTGAAACATTACATTGGTTTACTAATGCCTGGATGTTTTTACACAACCAGTTGTCGTAGGCACTACCTGCGGTTAGAGCCTTATCCTTCAGCTCTTTGCGAAAAAACTCGCTGATACGTCCGAATAATCTGTCGGCGGCATATCCTTTTTGAAACAGGATGGGGTCGAGCTCATCATATTCAAAAGACTGTAGGGCCTTCATCAGTTCGTCACACGTATAGCAGGTTAAAACCTCATCGATAATAAAATGATTTTCCTGAATGAACTTCGGTATACTTTTTTCCCGGATACTGTTGTTTTGCAGACGGAGAACATACGTATATCTGAAGATTTGCAAGGCTGCTTCAATCAGTCTTTCCGTACCAAAACGACTGACGTAACTCATCAGTATCACCTGATAAAACTCTCTGACGAACTCTGTCCGGTCTTCTACATCGATAACTTCCCGTGTGAATCTGACGTATACTTCCGGCAGGCCATCCATCTTAATGAAAATATTCTGATAGATGGAAACAAACTGATCGAGGTAATCGATAAAATTCTCGCCATTATACAGAGGCTGTCGTAGGGCGAGTTTGTAAGGTGGAAGATTCAGCATACGGTATTCTTCTTCCAGTTGTACCTGTTGGAATCCTATTTTTCGGTGTCCGTTCAGGGTTTTGTTGCTGAATTCGTCGATGATGATTTGCTTTTTCTGTTTCTCGCGTGTATAGTCACCATACGTATTTTTAGGTGGAACCTTTTCCCAGTGTAGGATGTTCCATCGGCGCCCCAGCAGCAACAGGCGCGTTACTTCATCCAGATACTTGAACTGTTCCCATTTTCGTGCGTAGAATTCGTTCTGAGAGTCCTTTCCGATGTATCTCAAATGATGAGCCTTTATGATGTCGATGCCGGAAAGACGTACGCCGCCGGTATTCTGCGTTTCAAAGAAAGTATATGCATCGTCTTCCTGCTGCGTGATGACAAGTGTTACGTTGATATGCTGCAAAGTATGCTCATTGATGTCTTTTTCCGTACAGAACTCCCGGATAATCTGAGCGTTTTTCCGGATGTTTTCTATAGAAACCGGAGAATGATACTTGATGGAAATCTTCTGTTGGGAAGAAAGAATATGTAAGAGAATGGCAAGGGTAGTTATGCGTTGCTGTCCGTCGATGATGGAATACAGATTATCGTGCTCATGTAGGATGATGCTTCCCAGATAGTACATCGGTTCTTCCTGAGAGTGATGCTGGTAAGCATAGATATCTTTCAGCAGCGTAAGCACTTCGTTTTTCGTCCATACGTACGGGCGTTGGTATTCGGGAATATCGAGCGGGAGGCTGAAGAGTTCCGGAATACTCAAACTTTTTACTCTGATCTGGTTCATAGTTATGGTAAGTTGCTTGGGGCGTTCACAGAAAGATGTTGAGGACTTTCCATGACATTGCACATTATTTCTCCGACCGTGAAGTTATAAAAAATATTGTTTCTAAAGACATCCGATGACTGCTTATTGAAAATCTGCGGCAATTTACGGATAAGCCGATGCTATGCCGATAAAGCAATACTGACGATTCGTTTTGTTTTTGTACAAAAACAAAAATCTTTTGTACAAAAAATAAAAAAACATCGAGACGTTTTCTTTCGAAGGTGCCGGAACCTTTTTTCGAGATTGCCGGGATATATGCAAACAAGTCCTTTAACCTTTCCCGAAGTTTTTCGTCCTGCAACAGCAGGATAGGGGAAGAGGTTAAAGGACTTGTGGTATATCGCATCCGGCAGTGTCGGTTGAATGCTTGCTGGTTTGCTTGTTGGAAACCGTCAACCGTCGATTATTTCAGCGTTGCGATTGTATTTTCAGATAAAGGTCGCGGGCTTATTCAGCTCCCTTCATCATTTTTTGCAGTTTGCCCGAGAACAGGAACAGGACGACTGCTGCCGTACCGCTCATGAAGACAAACAACATGAAGAAATCGAACAGGTTTTCAATGTGGTAACCCAAGAACGTTTTGGTTACTCCGCCTTCCGGATAATAGCCGCTCAACATGCCGGCAAATTTGTTGGCTGCAGAGGTACTGAGATACCATACGCCCATCAACAGCGAGGAGAAGCGTACCGGAGAGAGTTTGTATACCAGCGACAGTCCGATAGGAGCCAGACAAAGTTCTCCCATGGTGTGGATGAGATACAATCCCGTCAACCAGATCATACTGACTTTTACGCCGGGTTCCACGTCCTTTACGCCAAAGGCGATGAAGAGATATCCCAGTGAAAGTAACAGCAGACCGATAGCCTGTTTACGCGGTGAGCTGGGTTCGATGCCCCGCTTGCCGAGGAATGACCAGATAGCTGCAAATACAGGTGCCAGCGTGACAATCATAATCGGGTTGAAAGACTGGAAATAGGCGGCAGGCATTTCCCAGCCTCCGATGTGACGGTCGGTTTGTTCGTCGGCAAAGAAGGTGAGTGAAGCTCCGGCTTGTTCGTAGGCTGCCCAGAAGAAAATTACGAAAAAGGCGATGATGTATATCACACCGATTCGGGCTTGTTCCGTACGGGTCAGGCTTTTGTCGGTGATGATGATGACAGGCATCACGATGGTAGTGGCATAAATCAGCGAACCAATCCAGTCGGCTCCGGCAAAGATACCGCCGTCGCCTCCCCAGTTGACGGAGAACAGAATGGTAAGCAAAATGGTACCCGCAATCATCCATACCGTACGCTTGTTGCCTTCCTTATCGGCCGGTGATGTTTCTGCCGCTTTTGCTGTTTTGGCAGGAGCCGTGCCTACAGGATTACCTTCCGGGTCGCAGATATATTTGTTCTTAAACAACTGAAAGACTGTAGCACCCAGTATCATACCGATACATGCCGCGAGAAATCCCCATTTGAAATCCTCCGGATGTCCGGTATTTCCTACCAGTCCGCATACCAGCGGAGCGATGGTAGAACCTACATTCACTCCCATGTAGAAGATGGTGAACGCCGAATCCTTGCGCTTGTCATCGGCCGTATACAGACGTCCTACCATGGTCGAGATGTTTGGTTTGAAGAAACCGTTACCCAAAATCAGCAGGCCCAGTCCCACAAACATCAACCATTTGGCCAGTTCTACCTGATGAAAATAGCAGGCACTCAGGAAAAGCATGAACTGTCCTGCTGCCATGGTCAGTGCTCCTACGACGATGGAGCGGCGGTTTCCCCAGTACCGGTCGGCAATGTAGCCGCCAATCAGCGGAGTAAGATATACCAGTCCCGTATAACTTCCGTATACTTGTGAAGCCATCTCCTTATCGAACAGCAGAGCCTGTACCATGTATAACATGAACAAGGCGCGCATGCCGTAGTAACTGAACCGCTCCC
>FR887821.1:0-26607 GCA_000432735.1 Bacteroides sp. CAG:443 | reverse complement strand
TGAACCGCTCCCACATCTCAGTTACAAAGAGTAAATAAAGTCCTTTCGGATGTCCTTTTGTCTGATTCATTTGCTTCTATTTTGATAAAATGTTCGTTGTTATAGTAAAAAACGTTGCAAAAATAGCAAATAAATCGGTTGTTCCAAAATCAAAAAGTCAGAAGATATGTTTACCGATATGCGGTTTGTCCTGAATACGGGCTGAAATCAGGACAAAAGGTTATCGGATTTATCGTTGTGTTGGCTGTTTGATTCCGGCAAAATCAGGAAAGGATGTTTTCGAAGCATTAGCTGTGTGGGGCTTGGAAGCATGGCGGACAGGTGGCTGTCTAGCCGTGTGGACAAAAGAAAAGGAAGAGCAGTAAGTATGTTTTCTGCTCTTCCCGTATCGAAATAATAAGTTGATATGTCTGAAATCTTATCTGTTGGCAGTTACTCCCTGATAGCAGGAGGTCACTTTGTCGAAGAAAGCCGGATCAGGATTAGCTTCCAACAGCTGCATCATCAGGTCGTATACATCGGCATGGCTGTCGAGCTTGATAGCAGTCTGAAGGTCGGCAAGTGAATCATCGTAATCGCCTTTGTCCATATGGATTTCGGCACGGGTCTTATAGTTTTCCACGTCGGAGGGAGTCAGACGGATGGCTTCATCCAGATCTTTCTCTGCCAGATCGTATGCCTGTGCGTTCATGTAAAGTGTGCCGCGGGTATAATAGGCAAACGAGCGGTATTCGGTATCTTCTTCCGGAATCAGTTTCACTCCTTCGTTGGCGGCATACAGTGCCAGCTTCATGTCGCCGTAAAAATTACATACCAGCGCCATATAGCAATGTGCATATCCGTTGTCGGGGTTTTGGGTGATTTCTTCATTCAGGTATTGGTAAGCCTTTTCTGCGTTGCCTGCGTTCAGAGCTTCTACTCCTTTTATATAATTGGAACTTTCCGGACGGCTGAAATCTTTTCCTTGTATCTGGCCGATTGCCAACAGGCAACATGCTGCGATGAGTATTAATGTTTTCATTGTATTTGATTTGTAGTTGTTTTTATGTTCGGGCACAAAAATAGATAGTTTTCTTGAAACAGTGAATACCTTACAAAAAGAATTTTTTATGTTTAAAATCAGTTTTTTAACATTTCGTAGTGCCTTCTCTTCCTGTTGCTGCTTCTGAGGTGTATTGTACTCTGTGCTGGCGGGCTTTCTGCTTTATCGGCGTTTTGCGGTAAGGCGAGGCTGAAGGAGCAAGGAGGCATCAGGTAACTGAAATAGATGGAGGTTTCCCGCTGGTTGTAAAGCGGAGTTGGATTTTTTTTGTATTTTTGTCGGTAAATTGAAAGAATAAATGAATCAACAATATCCGTCTGTTTTATTGGAAAAAGCAGTAGGGGAGTTTGCCAAGCTTCCCGGCATCGGAAGAAAAACAGCCATGAGGCTGGTGCTGCACCTGCTTCGTCAGGATTTGCAGACTGTAGAAGCATTTGGCAACGCTGTCATCAAGTTGAAGCGTGAAGTGAAATATTGTAAGGTTTGCCATAATATATCCGACACGGATGTCTGCCAGATTTGTTCGAATCCTTCACGGGATGCTTCGACGGTCTGTGTGGTGGAGAATATCCGCGATGTGATGGCTGTGGAAAATACGCAGCAGTACAAGGGATTGTATCATGTATTGGGGGGAGTTATTTCTCCGATGGATGGTATCGGTCCTTCGGATTTGCAGATAGACAGCCTGGTGGATCGTGTGAAATCGGGCACGGTGAAGGAGGTGATTCTTGCCTTGAGCTCGACCATGGAGGGAGATACAACCAACTTTTATATCTTCCGCAAACTGGCTCCTTACGATGTGAAGCTGACGATGATTGCCAGAGGTATATCGATTGGCGATGAACTGGAGTATACGGATGAGGTTACTTTGGGACGTTCGATCGTAAATCGTACGGTATTTACCGGAACAATGTAAATGTATTGGGGTATGGAAAAGAAAATTACGCAGTTATTGAGGTGTCTGAAAGTGGAGTTTGCTCTGTTGTGGGCACTGTGTATCATATTGATTGTATTGTATGAGTGCGACATTCTTCCGCAGGGTGTGCTGACGGACGATGCTCGTACGGGATATATGTTGCAGGTGTTGGGTATTCTGCTTGCTGTGGGATTGATACCTTTGTCGCTTCGTCTGTTCAGCTTGTCGCTGACGAAGTATGTACGCACGCTGCCGCTACTGGAGGCTTTGAAGAGTTATCGTCGCTGGAATGAAGTGCGCGTCTGCCTGCTGCTGGTTGCGGCGCTGGTCAATCTGTCCGTTTATTACTGGACAATGGATACGACAGGCTTGCTGTGTGCCGGAATGGTACTGGTGGCTTCTTTGTTTTGTGTACCGGGGCGGGAGCGCATGATGGCTGAACTCGATCTGCGTAATAATGAGGAGCGTGTATGATGGAAACGGCTTTTTTACATACTGAGGAGGTCAGACTCCGGGCTGTGGAGCCGGAAGATCTGGAACTGCTGGACAGAATGGAAAATGATGAATCATTGTGGCAGCATGGAAATGTGACAAGTCCTTATTCCCGCTTTCAGTTGGAAAGATACATTGCCGAAAATTCAAACGATATCTATACCGACGGTCAGCTTCGGCTGATTATCGAACTTTATGGTGGAGAAGCGGCAGGGGCCATCGATGTCTTTTCTTTCGACCCTCGCCACCGCCGTGCAGAACTGGGCATTGTTGTGCTCGAAGAGTTCCGCCGCAGGGGTATAGGTCGGGTAGCATTATCGCTCATGGAGCGCTATTGCTTCAGGTTTCTGGGCATACATCAGTTGTATGCATATATTCAGAAAGAAAACACAGCCTGCCTGAATCTTTTTCATTCTTCGGGCTATGATATGACGGGAGTACTGAAAGACTGGCTGTATACAAGTGACGGTTATCAGGATGTGTGCCTGTTACAGAAGCTGAATCCTTTAATTGCATGAAGGATATTGCGGGTATTTAGCCCAGAGCCGATAGGGATTTCCCAGTTCGTTCATGCTGGTCTGCCATAATTCCCGGTAATTTTCGTTCAGCAGATGCTGTTTGCTGGTTTCACCTATCATCCACGAATCTTCGTTTATTTCCTTTTGAAGCTGTTCATTGTTCCATCCGGCATATCCAGCAAAGAAGCGTATGTGCCCTTCGATGGGGTTGCCTGCCAGAATGTATTGCTGGACGTTTTCGAAATCTCCGTTCAGGTATAGTCCGTTTCCCAGTGGAAAAGAACCTTCTAGTTCGGGAAGCGTATGCAAAAAGAAGATTGTGTTCCTGTCTACCGGTCCGCCTTTGTATACAGGAATGGAGGGAGCCGATTCCAGGTTAGGAACAAGTTGATTGAGTGATATGTGGTATCTGAAGTCTTTATTCATCACAATGCCCATGCTTCCTTCTGAATTATGTGTTACCATCAGGACGACTGAACGGGCAAAATGATAATCATATAATAAAGGGGAAGCAATAAGAATACTTCCCGTATGCGGAAGCGCCTTATTTGATTTTACTTGAAAAATGCGCATATCCATAGTTGTTACATTTAATTCTACTAATGTAGTAAAAAAATGTTGAATATAAAAGAGTTTATTATCTTTTTCTTTGAAAATAATATTTTTGATAAATAACAAAAAAAGCGATTACCGAAGTAACCGCTTTTCTGTGATTCCGCTGCGATTCGAACGCAGGACCCACGCCTTAGAAGGGCGTTGCTCTATCCAGCTGAGCTACGGAACCATCCCCCGATTCTTAATAGAATCAGAGCTTTCCAAATTTCTCTTTCTAAAAGAGCGGTGCGTACGGGACTCGAACCCGTGACCCCATGCGTGACAGGCATGTATTCTAACCAACTGAACTAACGCACCAAATTTCTTTGTTCGCTATCTCTCTCGATTGCGAGTGCAAAGGTACTACTTTTTTTTATTCCTGCAAATATATTGACCAGTTTTTTGTAAGAAAACTGTCTTTTATGCTTGTTGGAATCGTTAAGAGTATCTCTTCGGATAGCGGAAAAGAATGCTTAAAAGAGCTATAATGCCTAGTGTTATAGGGTAATACAGATAGCCGATGATGCTGATGGGGGATAATTGTGTCAGCTCTGCTGCTATCAGCATTTGTGCTCCGTAGGGGATAATTCCTTGCACGACGCATGAAAAAATATCGAGGACGCTGGCACTTTTTCGTTTGTCCACCTTAAATTGTTCGGCAATATTGTTTGCCAGAGGCCCTACCGTGATGATGGCTATCGTATTGTTCGCTGTGCAGAAATTGGCAAGGCTGACCAATGCCGCGATGCTTAGTTCAGCACCTCTTTTGTTCTTTACGTGCTGTGTCAGGCGGTGCAGGATGTAATCGACTCCTCCGTTGAAGCGAATCAGCTCAAGCATGCCTCCTGCCATCAGGGTAATGATGATCAGTTCACCCATACCTGTGATACCTTCTCCCATGGAGGCGAACCAGCCAAACAGGTCGAAACTGCCATATATAAGGCCGATAACACCGGTAGAAAGCAGACCGAGCAGCAGTACCAGCGTGACGTTCATACCGGCAATGGCCGTTCCCAATACGATGAGGTAAGGGATTACTTTGGCCCATTCGATGGATTGTATCTCGTTTGCCGATTCAACGTGTACGCCATAGATGATATAATAGATAAAGACAAGCAGGGCAGCCGGGACGGCAATCATGAAGTTTACCCGGAACTTGTCGCGCATGACGCATCCTTGCGTGCGGGTGGCGGCTATCGTCGTGTCGGAAATAAACGAAAGATTATCGCCGAAGAAGGCACCTCCGATGACAAGTGCTGTCATAAATGCCAGATTGACGTCTGTTTTTGCAGCGATACCTGCCGCTACGGGTACAAGGGCTACAATGGTTCCTACCGAGGTTCCGATGGATAACGATATAAAGCAAGAAGCCAAAAAGATTCCTGCCAGCAGCAGGTTGTCGGGAAGCAGCAACAGTGTCAGGTTCACCGTTGCATCGATTGCGCCCATTGCCTTGGCCGATTGTGCGAAGGCTCCTGCCAGAATGAATATCCACAGCATCAGCATGATGTTCTTGTTGGCTGCTCCCGATGAGAATTGTAGAATTCGGTCGTTGAGGCTTAACCCCTTTGTCGTGGCTACAGCATAGATGGAGGCTACCATGAAGGCTACTGTGATGGGAACTTTATAAAAATCGTTTACGATGAGTGACGTTACCAGATACAGGCAAAGAAATACTACAAGCGGCATCAGAGCCCAGCCATTCGGCTTGTTGACGATGGGAGTTAGTTTGTTAAAGTCCATAAATCGAATAATCTACCTTAAATATTATATAAAGGAATCTCTGATGATTTTGTTCAACTTTCAGAGATTCCTTAGTCGTTTTTTGGAAATTTATGGCATCTATTTGCCGCTTTTCGCTTTCCAAAGAGATAATTGTGAGCTTATAATGTTACGCCTGTCTTAAAAATAGCAATTTCTCGGTAACCTTTCTTCTCGTTGTTTACCCATTCTCCACTCGCTACTTGAATGACATAGTCGATGAAGCGTTTGCAGGTAACAGTCATCGGCTCGTTCTCTACGATCACTCCAGCGTTGAAGTCAATCCATCCCGGCTTGTGAGCTGCCAGACGAGAGTTCGTAGATATCTTCATTGTCGGTACATAAGTTCCAAACGGAGTACCACGTCCGGTAGTGAACAATATCATGTGGCAACCGCATGAGGCCAGTGCCGTAGCGGCAACCAGGTCATTCCCCGGGGCAGAAAGCAGGTTCAGTCCCTTTGTCTGCAAGCGTTCTCCATAAGGCATTACTCCCGATACATAGCTCTTTCCGCACTTCTGGGTGCATCCCAATGCTTTTTCTTCCAGTGTAGAGATACCTCCAGCCTTATTACCCGGTGACGGATTTTCACCTACAGGCTCTCCGTGTGAAAGGAAATATTCCTTGAAGTCGTTGATGAGATGTACGGTCTTTTCAAACAGTTCCGGAGTCTTGCAACGATTCATCAGGATAGTTTCTGCACCGAACATTTCAGGAACCTCGGTCAGTACCGATGTCCCTCCCTGTCCAATCAGGAAGTCGGAGAACATTCCCAGCAAAGGATTTGCTGTAATGCCTGAGAATCCGTCGGATCCACCACATTTCAATCCGACACGAAGTTCCGACAAAGGTATGTCGGTACGTACATCTTGTTTGCATTTCGCATACAAGTCGCGTAAGATTTTCATGCCTTCCTCAAACTCATCGTCCACCTTCTGAGCAACCAGAAATTTAATTCTATCTTCATCGTACTTGCCGATAAATTCACGGAAGATGTCGGGCTGGTTGTTTTCGCATCCCAAACCTACGACCAATACGGCACCTGCATTGGGGTGAAGTACCATATCGCGAAGAATTTTCTTTGTATTTTCATGGTCATCGCCCAGCTGAGAGCATCCGTAGTTGTGCGGAAATGCCATGATAGCGTCAATACCTTCCTCCTTCGTTTCGCGGCGAAGCGCGTCGGCCAGCTGATTTACGATACCGTTTACGCAACCTACTGTCGGTATGATCCATATTTCATTGCGGATACCTACATCACCGTTCTTGCGGCGATAGCCTTTGAAGGTAAGGTTTTCCTGTGGAATGTCCAGCGAAACTTCTACTGGATTGTATGTGTAATCCAGCAGTCCTGCCAGATTAGTCTTTATTTCTTTTTCACAAATCCAGCTACCTTGAGGTACGTTCTTGATGGCGTGTCCTATAGGGTAACCGTATTTGATAATGTTATCACCCTCGTTGAAGTCTTGCAGTGTTACTTTGTGTCCGGCTGGAATATCAGTTTTTAAGGTTATCGCCTGTCCGTCTACCTGAATGGTTTCACCAGCCTTCAGGGGCGTAATGGCAACAGCAACGTTGTCTGCCGGGTTGATTTTTAGATAAGTTGTTTCCATAAATTATATTTAGTTATTGTTGCTATGTGCGTTCAAGTAGAAGTCAATATTTTCTATTGTCAGCAGGTTGATGGGCATATAATTGCATTCTTTTACCTTCTTCTTCAGGATAAGATGGTTGCACAAGCTTTCTATGCTGTAATATCCTTGCCGTGTAGGCTGTTGTGAGATAAGAAAATCGATTGTTCCTGCGCGCATGCATGCGATGTTTCTGCTTAACAAGTCATATCCTATCAGGTGGAAATCATGGCGTTGATGTTTCAGCATATATTCACCGATGATGTAAGATTTCGAGTTGAATGTGATGCCATATGATATATCGGGGTGCTTTTGGAAGAAATCATCCAGTATGGATTCGTCTTCTCCCGGCTGCTTGGCATAAAGGTTCAGTTCCCGCATTTTCAGGTCGGGATGATGTTCTTTCATGTAAGCATAGAATCCTTCCTCACGGTGTAACTGCTGGTTTGAGCCCAGTCGTCCTTCGTTTATCTGCCGGAAGATGATAAGCTCCTTGTTTTCCTGCATCAGCATTTTCATCATTCGGGCGGCAAAGTAGCCACTTTGATTGGCATGCTGTCCGTAAAAAGCCAGTGGTGTCAGGCGGGGAATATTGGAGTCTATAAATATATAAGGTATATTCCGTTGCTGGAGTTGCTTTACAATCTGTTCTGTTTCCGTTTCGATAGTAGGAGAGATGACCACTCCGTCCGGTTCCATGGCGAGCAACCGGTTGCCAGCTGATACGAATGAACCGAATTCATACTGGTCGTAATAATCAATATGCAGGGAGATATTGAAATCGGAGAAAGCCTTTGTGGCCTGTTGCATACCTTTTTCCACATCCACCCAATAGTCGCCTTCCGCATGCATAGGCAGCAGGCAGGCAAATACATACTTTTTGTTTGAAGCCAGTGCGCTGGCATACATGTTCGGCTGATAGTCGAGTTGTTTCAGTATATTTTCTACTTTCTTGCGACTTGCCTCCGAAACGCCCGTGCGTCCGTGCAAGACTCTGTCGACCGTACCAACGGAAACTTCTGCCATCTGGGCGATGTCTTTTATACGAATACGCGCTGTTTGTTTATCTACATTCTCCATACCTTATTACTATATAAAGGTCTTCTTTTTTTTGTGAAAAATTTTTTCGATACAAATATATAACTTTTTTTGTTATTTAAAAAATAACTCGTACCTTTGTGTGCGTACACAGAGTGAATATTGTTTATCAAAACACTCGGATTTCAAGAAAATAGTATCCATTTTGTTAGACAGATTATCAAACTTATTATAAATAGCATAAAAATTATCTACAATGGGAAAAATTGTTACTTTAGGTGAGATCATGTTAAGATTGTCAACTCCGGGAAATACCCGCTTCGTACAGTCTGATAGCTTTGATGTTGTATATGGTGGCGGCGAAGCGAATGTTGCTGTCAGTTGTGCAAACTATGGTCACGATGCATACTTCGTAACAAAGTTGCCGAAGCATGAAATCGGTCAGTCGGCAGTAAATGCACTGCGTAAGTATGGCGTCAAGACCGACTATATTGCTCGTGGCGGCGATCGTGTAGGTATTTATTATCTGGAAACAGGTGCTTCCATGCGTCCCAGCAAGGTGATTTACGACCGTGCTCATTCTGCAATCGCTGAAGCAGATCCTTCAGATTTCGATTTTGATGCTATTATGGAAGGCGCAGACTGGTTCCACTGGTCGGGCATTACTCCGGCTATCTCTGATAAAGCTGCCGAGCTGACCAGACTGGCTTGTGAGGCTGCAAAACGTCATGGAGTAACAGTTTCTGTTGACTTGAACTTCCGTAAGAAACTTTGGACGAAGGAAAAAGCTCAGTCTATCATGCGTCCGTTGATGAAATACGTAGACGTTTGTATCGGTAACGAAGAAGATGCAGAACTCTGTCTGGGTTTCAAACCCGATGCTGATGTAGAGGGAGGAAAGACTGACGCTGAAGGCTACAAAGGTATCTTTACTGCAATGGCTAAGGAATTCGGATTCAAATATGTTGTTTCTACTTTACGTGAATCATACTCGGCTACTCACAATGGATGGAAAGCAATGATTTACAATGGAAAAGAATTCTATACTTCTAAACATTATGATATTGATCCGATTATTGACCGTGTAGGTGGTGGTGACTCATTCTCCGGTGGTATTATCCACGGTTTGCTGACAAAGCCTAACCAAGGCGAGGCTCTGGAATTTGCAGTGGCAGCTTCTGCATTGAAGCATACCATCAACGGCGACTTCAATATGGTTTCGGTAGAAGAAGTTGAGGCACTGGCTGGCGGCGATGCAAGCGGACGTGTTCAGAGATAAATTAGCGTATAAAGAAATATTGGTTATAAAATAAAAATGGCAAAATTTGATAAAATCGCTGTGTTGAATAAAATCGGTTCAACCGGCATGGTTCCTGTTTTCTATCACAAGGATGTGGAGATAGCAAAGAAAGTAGTAAAGGCTTGTTACGACGGCGGAGTACGTGCATTCGAATTTACCAACCGTGGTGATTTCGCTCACGAAGTATTTGCTGAAGTTGTGAAGTTTGCAGCAAAGGAATGTCCGGAAATGGCAATGGGCGTAGGTTCTGTAGTCGATCCTGCTACAGCTGCCTTGTACATTCAGCTGGGAGCTAACTTCGTGGTTGGTCCGTTGTTCAACCCTGAGATAGCAAAAGTATGCAACCGTCGTTTGGTTCCTTATACTCCGGGCTGCGGAAGCGTATCGGAAGTTGGCTTTGCTCAGGAACTGGGATGCGACCTTTGTAAGATTTTCCCGGGCGACGTACTGGGTCCGAAACTGGTTAAGGGCATGCTTGCTCCGATGCCTTGGTCTAAACTGATGGTAACAGGTGGAGTAGAACCTACTCAGGAGAATCTGACCGCATGGATTAAAGCTGGCGTATTCTGCGTAGGAATGGGTTCCAAACTCTTCCCGAAAGATAAGGTTGCTGCCGAAGACTGGGCCTATGTGACAGAAAAATGTAAAGAAGCTCTGGGTTATATCGCAGAAGCTCGTAAATAATAGAGAACGAAAAGTTCATTTTGTTTAAAGGTGTATAAAGCGAGAAGCATCGTGAAGTTATAAGAGTATACTTTGCGATGCTTTCTCGTTTTATATGCCTTTTTCTTTTATGGATTGTACGACTGTGCAGGAAGTGGAAACAGTCGTCGGGAGATGATTTTCTTTTCTTGTGGAAGTGTCCGGACAAATGTTCGCATCATTCCCGATATTTGTCGAGACGTTTTTTGAAAATTTGTACAAACGTTTTTATTTTTTGTACAAAAAATATCGCAGATATACCGACGTTGTTCTTGGAGGATGCTCCTCCGGTATTCGTGATACGACCTTCTTTTCTGGATGTATCAGGAAATCAGGAGATTTTCGACCTTATATACTATAAGAAAAGCGTAAGCAACGGGATGGTTACGACCGAAAGCAGCGTCGTGATAAACGTACCTTGCGCCATGATGGTTTCTCCTTTCTCATACTGGATGCAGAACAAGGTTCCGTAAGAAGCTACGGGCATGGCAGCCAGTACGACGTTGATGTCGGCAATGGTGGAGTCAACCCGGCATAACCGTGATAAGTACAAGATGAAAAGAGGAACAATAAACAGACGTAAAGCTGCCGTAATATAGATGCTGGAAGTGCCCAGCATACGCCGGATAGGTATTTGTGCGATGGAAGAACCGATGATGAGCAGGGCAGAAGGAACGGTCATGTTGCCCAGCAGAGTGAACGGCGTACTGATTACTTTGGGCGGAACCCATCCGGTTGCCACTATCAAGATGGAAAGGTAAGAGGCTATCATGGCAGGGCAGTACAGCGTTTCCCATTTGAATTTCATCTTTCCTTGGTCGCCCGAAATGAAAAGTGTACCGAAAACAAATATCAGCAGGGTGCTGGGAAAATTGAGGATGCTGGCATAGAAGACCGCGCTGGCTCCGAAAATGGAAGCCACGATAGGATATCCGATAAATCCTACATTCCCGAAAGCCAGCATGAAACTGTAGATACCGCGATCGCTCACCTTTACGGGAAGGTAGCGAGGAAGCAAAAATCCAGCTCCTATCAGTATCACATAGGTAGCAAACCCTACAATCAGCAGGGGAAGGATGAGATGTTTGTCGGGCAGTGTGTCGCCCATTACCGACGAAAGTATCAGGCTGGGACAAGCGATGTTGATGACAAAGACAGACAACTTGCGGTCGAATTCCGCATCCATCATTTTCTTCTTGCTTATGACATATCCGACGACTACCAGAATAAAGAGGATAATCATCTGTGTTACGATTGCATTCATATTTTGTTTTTTTGTTTATCTAGCTCTGAGGATAAAAATCGGGCAAATTTAAGGATAATTTCAGTCCGTTGTTCCGCCTGCTTCTTTTGTTTCCGAAAATAAATCCGGATGAGGCCGGAATCGTTCCGAAGCCTTGTTTATGTGAATATTAGTTTAAAAAGTTTTCCATATATCCATTTTTCTTATAAATTTGCAACCTAATTTTGGGGAGGTTATACCCGGATAATAAAAGAAGTAAGATAAAAACAACATAATTATGAGTAAAAAATTTACTGAATATTCGCAGCTCAACCTTTCTGACGTGAACAAGGAAGTGCTGAAGAAATGGGATGAAAACGATGTTTTCTCCCGCAGTATGACAGAACGTGAGGGACATCCGTCTTTCGTATTCTACGAAGGTCCTCCCTCTGCAAACGGTATGCCGGGCATTCACCACGTGATGGCTCGTACCATTAAAGATACGTTCTGCCGCTTCAAGACGATGAAAGGTTTCCAGGTAAAACGTAAAGCAGGATGGGATACACACGGACTGCCGGTGGAACTGGGTGTAGAAAAGGCATTGGGCATTACAAAAGAGGATATCGGTAAAACGATTTCTGTGGCAGACTATAACAGACACTGCCGTACAGATGTCATGAAGTTTACCAAAGAGTGGACCGACCTGACTCATAAGATGGGTTACTGGGTAGATCTGGAAAACCCTTATATTACTTACGATAACCGTTACATTGAAACATTGTGGTGGCTGCTTAAACGTCTTTACGGCAAAGGACTGCTGTATAAAGGATATACTATCCAGCCGTATTCACCGGCTGCCGGTACCGGATTGAGCTCGCACGAGTTGAACCAGCCGGGATGTTACCGCGACGTGAAGGATCTTACGGTCGTAGCTCAGTTTAAGATGAAGAACCCGAAGCCGGAAATGGCTGAATGGGGTACACCGTATTTTATCGCATGGACCACAACTCCGTGGACATTGCCTTCGAATACTGCTCTTTGTGTAGGCCCGAAGATTGACTACGTAGCCGTACAGACTTACAATGGATACAATGGTGACAAGATGACTGTGGTTCTTGCCAAACCGTTGCTTTACGCTCATTTCAACAAGAAGGCAGAAGGCATGGCGCTGGAAGACTACAAACCGGGCAACAAGCTGATTCCTTTCAAGGTTGTGGGCGAATATAAAGGTACAGACCTGGTAGGCATGGAGTACGAACAGCTGATTCCGTGGGTAAAACCGGTTGAAACAACCGAAGACGGAGGCTGGAAAGAGGCTTCGGCTAAGGCGTTCCGTGTCATTCCGGGCGACTATGTAACTACCGAAGATGGTACGGGTATCGTACATATCGCTCCTACTTTTGGTGCGGACGATGCGAACGTGGCTCGTGCAGCAGGTATTCCGTCGCTGTTCATGATCAACAAGAAAGGTGAAACACGCCCGATGGTGGACCTGACCGGTAAATTCTATTTGCTGGATGAACTGGATGAGGCATTCGTAAAAGAATGTGTGGATGTAGAAAAATACAAGGAATATCAGGGACGCTGGGTAAAGAACGCATACGACCCGCAGTTTACTATTGATGGAAAATACGATGAAAAGGCTGCTCAGGCTGCCGAATCACTCGATGTATACATCTGCATGATGCTGAAGCAGGCAGGTCTGGCATTCAAGATGGAGAAGCATGTGCACAATTATCCGCACTGCTGGCGTACAGACAAGCCGGTGCTTTACTATCCGCTCGACAGCTGGTTCATCCGTTCTACGGCTTGCAAGGACCGTATGATCGAGTTGAACAAGACTATCAACTGGAAGCCGGAATCTACGGGTAGCGGACGTTTCGGCAAATGGCTGGAAAACCTGAACGACTGGAACTTGAGCCGTTCGCGTTACTGGGGTACTCCGCTTCCTATCTGGCGCAGCGAAGAAGGCGAAGAAATCTGCATCGGTTCGGTAGAGGAACTGTACAATGAAATTGAAAAGTCTGTTGCTGCCGGATTCATGACCGAAAATCCGTACAAGAAACTTGGCTTTGTACCGGGTGTATATACAAAAGAAAACTACGATAAGATTGACTTGCACCGTCCGTATGTAGACGATATTGTTCTGGTTTCTGCCAGCGGCAAGCCGATGAAGCGTGAAAGCGACCTGATAGACGTTTGGTTCGATTCGGGTGCCATGCCTTATGCTCAGTTGCACTATCCGTTCGAAAACAAGGAACTGATCGACAGTCACTCTTATTATCCTGCCGATTTCATTGCAGAAGGTGTAGACCAGACTCGTGGATGGTTCTTTACACTTCATGCAATCGCAACAATGGCATTCGACAGCGTGGCTTACAAGAACGTTATTTCCAACGGTCTGGTACTCGACAAGAACGGCAACAAGATGTCAAAACGTCTGGGCAATGCAGTCGATCCATTCGGCGCTATCGAGAAATTCGGTTCCGACCCGTTGCGCTGGTACATGATAACCAACTCATCACCGTGGGATAACCTGAAATTCGATACCGATGGAGTAGACGAAGTACGCCGTAAGTTCTTCGGTACATTGTATAATACCTATTCGTTCTTTGCATTGTATGCAAATGTCGACGGATTTACATACGCAGAAGCTGATGTTCCGGTAGCAGAACGTCCGGAAATCGACCGCTGGATCTTGTCTTTGCTCAACTCGCTGATCAAGAATGTGGATGCTTGCTTCAATGATTACGAACCGACAAAGGCTGGACGTCTGATTACAGATTTCGTAAACGACAACCTGAGTAACTGGTACGTTCGTTTGAACCGTAAGCGTTTCTGGGGAAGCAGCATGTCGACCGACAAGCTTTCTGCTTACCAGACTCTTTATACTTGCTTGGAAACAGTTGCCAAACTGATGGCTCCGATTGCTCCGTTCTATGCAGATCGTCTGTACATGGACCTGATAGGTGTAACCGGACGTGACAGCGTGGTATCTGTTCACCTGGCTAACTTCCCGGTTGCCGACGAAAGCCTGATCGATACAGAACTTGAGGCACGTATGCAGATGGCACAGGATGTGACTTCTATGGTACTGGCACTGCGTCGTAAGGTGAACATCAAGGTTCGTCAGCCGCTGCAGTGTATCATGATTCCGGTAGTGGATGAAGAACAAAAACGCCATATCGATGCGGTAAAAGACCTTATCATGACCGAAGTAAACGTGAAGGAAGTCCGTTTTGTAGAAGGAGCTTCCGGCGTACTCGTGAAGAAGGTAAAATGCGACTTCAAGAAGCTGGGCCCGAAATTCGGCAAACAGATGAAGGCTGTAGCTGCTGCTGTAGCAGGCATGAGCCAGGAAGCTATTGCCGAACTGGAAAAGAATGGCAAATATACGTTCCAGCTCGACGGTGGAGAAGCCGTAGTAGAAGCTGCCGATGTGGAAATCTTCAGCGAAGATATACCGGGCTGGCTGGTTGCCAATGAAGGCAAGCTGACAGTAGCTCTGGAAGTAACCGTAACAGACGATCTGAAACGCGAAGGTATCGCTCGTGAACTGGTGAACAGAATCCAGAACATCCGTAAGAGCAGTGGTTTCGAAATCACGGATAAGATCAGCATTGTATTGTCGAAAAATCCTAACACGGATGATGCAGTGAACGAATATAATACTTATATTTGTAACCAAGTATTGGCAAATTCACTGACACTGGCCGATGAAGTTGCTGACGGTACAGAATTGAGTTTTGATGACTTCTCACTTTATGTGAAGGTTACCAAATTGTGATATTGAACCCATAAGGATGTAATACGCTGCATGACTTCTGGCAGAAAGCTTTTCTTGAAGCTGGTGGCTGTGCAGCGGATTTCAGACCTTAGACTATTATTAACTTTTAAATACTTAATCTTATGGCTGAAAAAACAAGATATTCTGACGCTGAACTCGAGGAGTTCCGTGCCATTATCATGGAAAAACTTCAGCTCGCAGAACGCGACTATGAGAAACTGAAGAGCAGTATAATGAATGCTGACGGTAATGATACTGACGATACATCACCTACTTACAAGGTCTTGGAAGAGGGTGCCAATACGTTATCGAAGGAAGAAACAACCCGTCTGGCTGCTCGGCAACTGAAGTTTATTCAAAATTTGCGTGCTGCGTTGGTACGTATCGAGAACAAGACGTATGGCATTTGCCGTGAAACAGGAAAGCTTATTCCTGCGGAAAGACTACGTGCCGTACCTCATGCTACTCTGAGTATCGAGGCTAAACAGCATGGCAAGAAATAATTTGATGATAGATTTGTCATTCAGACAGGCAAGAAGGAGAATACAGACCCTGAATGTGCTTGTCTGAGTGACAAATATGTTAATGAATATAGGTATTTATGAAGAAATTTTTGACACAAGGACGGCTGGCGGCTTTGATTGTTTTTGCTGTACTGTTGATTGATCAGGTAATAAAGATATGGATAAAGACTCACATGTATCTGCATGAAAATATCCATGTAACTGATTGGTTTTACATCTATTTTACGGAGAATAATGGAATGGCTTTCGGTATGGAAGTACTTCCGAAACTGTTTCTTACCTTGTTTCGTATCGTAGCTGTGGTACTGATTACCTGGTATCTGCATAAAATAACGACTCAGAAAACCAAGCTGAAAACCGGTTACGTCGTGTGTCTGGCGTTTATCCTTGCGGGAGCTATCGGAAATATCATCGATTGTGTGTGCTATGGAGAGATCTTCAGTGAGAGTACGCACTATCAGATTGCATCGTGGGTTCCGGTAGGTCAGGGCTACGCCGACTGGCTTCACGGCAGGGTAGTGGATATGTTTTATTTCCCCATTATCGATACATACTGGCCGGAATGGATGCCTTTCTGTGGCGGGGAACGTTTCATTTTCTTCAGTCCTATCTTCAATTTTGCCGATGCTTCCATCAGTTGCGGCATTATCTGCTTGCTAATATTTTACAGTAGTTATCTGGGTAAGGGTACACATCCGAAAGATTCCAAAGTAGTGAAATGATGAAAAAACAGACTGGTTGGTTGTGGATTGCGGCGCTGCTGGCTGGAATGGCAAGCTGTGGCAAAAAGATTCCGGACGATATCATTCAGCCGGATGCTATGGAGAGTCTGTTGTACGATTATCATCTGGCCTCTACCATGAGCAATTCGCTTTCGTATACGGAAAATTATAAGAAGGATGCTTATTATAAGTATGTCTTCGAAAAGCATCATGTCACAGAGGAAGAGTTCGACTCGTCGATGGTATGGTATACACGTAACAGCGACCAGTTGGCTACTATCTATAAGAACTTGCAGAAGCGTTATGAAAGTGAGGAGAGCCACATGAAAGTACAGGTGGCTAAACGCGACAACCAGATAGACGTTTCCATGTCGGGAGATACGGTGGATGTATGGCAGGACCGTACCTTGTACTGGCTTTCGGCTTCGGAACTGACAAACAAGCTGGTGTTCGATCTGAAGGCAGATACGACGTTCAAGCCTCACGATGCCATGGAACTGACTGCCTATTTCCATTTCATGCCGAAGAAAGGCCGTATCTCGGGCAAGGCTGTAATGGCGCTTAATTTCTATTTCGATAATGACAGTGTACAGGGCCTTACGCGTTTGATCAGCAATTCGGGAAGACAGCGTTTGTATGTGCGTGCCGATTCAGCTTTCACGATTCGCAGTATCAGTGGCTTTGTGTATTACATGGACGAAAAGAATCCGGAAACCAGTGTGCTGGTTGACAATATTCGTCTGACACGTTACCATAACATGCAGGTGGAAAAGGTAGAGTCCGATACGATTCCACGGATAGAAACTCCGGCTGAGCAGCCGAAGGAATTGCCCAAACCGCTGGAGCAGAAAGTCGGGATGGATGAGAAAGTGCAAATCCAGCCCATGCGAAAAATGGAAAACCGCAAATGAAACGGTTTGCAACGCATAGAGTGTATAGCTTACTCACGGCAGAAATAAAATCTTCTCAAGTTCTGGAACTCGATGAAGATGGCGGTGTGAGTAAGCTTTATCCGTTTAGGGAGGAGATATGTGCTACCGAATGGCTTCCGGGACTTGTAATTCTTTCTCCGGTCCCGGTACAGAGAGTTAATGCAGAATGCTTTTCCGATTTCAGAAAACGGATGCAGGAGGCTGTGTTTACTCATGCTGTATTGCGTGCATACTGGGTGCATCCGTTCAATGTTTCAGCCATGGAGTTTGTGAAAGACAGCCGGATTCTTCCCTTAAAGTGAAGGTTCGAAGGCTGCTCTCCGTCGGAATTCGGCACAGACAATGGCAGTTGCTACTGCTACATTCAGCGATTCACTTGTTTCACATCCTTGCGGATAGTTGGGGATAAGCAGGCGGTGGCTGACTTTTTGGGCAATCTGTTCACTGATGCCGTTGCCTTCGTTTCCCATGACGATGATTCCGTTTTTGGGAAGATGCTGGGTATAGATGTTTTCTCCGTCGAGGAAAGTTCCGAAAACAGGTATGTTCTTTTCAGAGGCGTTTCCAATGAATTCTGGTAAATTGCAGTAATGCAGTTTGACCCGGGCAATGGCTCCCATGGTAGCCTGTACGGTCTTGGGGTTGTAAATGTCGGCTGTTCCGTTCGAACAGAATATATGCTCGATACCAAACCAGTCGGCAATGCGGACAATCGTTCCCAGGTTTCCGGGATCTTGTACGTCGTCCAGTGCCAGACAGAGGCTTCGGCTTGCCACATCCGCGTCAAAGTCATAATGAGGCTGCTCAAAAATCGCCAGTACTTCCTGTGGCGTTTTCAGCAGACTTGCCCGTGAAAGCTCCTCGTGGGTTACTTCTATGGTTTCGGTAGCCAGCAGGCGAGGGTGGTTTTGTAACCATTGTTCCGTTGCCAGTATGAGGCGGCATGAGAAATGACCGATTAAGTCGCCGACCAGTTTGTTTCCTTCTGCCAAAAAGACTTGTTCTTCTTTTCGGTTCTTTTTTAGTTCCAGCGAACGGATATATTTAATCTTGTTTTTGCTTAGCATGGGCTTTTGTGTATAAAATAACAAATATTCACTGACAAAGCTAAGAAGATATTTTTAATTATTACCTATCTTTGCAGATAAATCTGCATATTCCGGTTTGTTTTAAAATGAAGAAAACGACTCTTTTACATATTTGTCTTATGAGTGTTGTCCTGCTGCTGGCAGGATGTTCTGTCAGCAAATTTATCCCCGAAGGAAGCTATTTGTTGGATGATGTGAAGATTGAGTCGGACAATAAAGAGATCAAGTCATCTGAAATGAACCTGTATGTACGCCAGACTCCGAACGCAAAATGGTTTAGTCTGTTTCGTTTCCCTATGTATATTTACAGTGCTTCGGGACTGGATTCTACGAAGTGGATCAATAAGCTTTGGCGGAAACTGGGAGATGCGCCTGTAGTTTACAGTCGGGATGCTGCCCGTGAAACACAGGAGGAAATAGAAAAGGCTGTACGTAATATGGGATATATGGGTGCGGTAGTCGACCTGAAAGAAGAAAGTAAGGGGAAGCGCATGAAGGTTTTGTATGATATCCACTCGGGAGCACCTTACGTGATTGATCACATCTCATACGACATTGCTGATTATCAAATACGTGATTTTCTGGAAACCGATTCATCCAGAACGTTGTTGCACGAGGGAATGCGTTTCGATGTAAATACGCTTGATGAAGAGCGGCAGCGCATTACCCAGTATTTGCAAAACAGAGGATATTATCGTTTCAATAAAGATTTTATTACGTTTCAGGCAGATACTATGCTGAATACGCATAAGGTGGGGCTTACGCTGGAGTTGGCTCCGTTTCATATTCGTAAAGAAGATACTCCGACACCTCATCGTCAGTATAAGATACGGAATGTAAACTATGTACTGGATGCTGATTTTTCAGCTCTTTCGGCAGAAGCTCTTCATGAATTCGATTCAATACGTTCGGGTGATGTCAACTTGTTTTATAAGGATAAATTGTTTTTGCGTCCGAAAGTGTTGTCTGACTATAACTTCCTGACTCCCGGTCGGCTGTACAGAAGCAGGGATGTGCAGAATACATACTCATCGCTGGGACGTTTGTCTATTTTGAAATATTCGAATATTCGTTTTGATGAAGTACTGGAAAATGATTCTGCCTATCTGGATGCTTATGTGATGCTGTCGAGAAACAAGAATAAATCTTTGTCGTTTGAGGTGGAAGGTACGAACTCGGCCGGCGACTTGGGAGCTGCGGCTTCGGTGTCGTTTACGCATCGTAACCTGTTTAAGGGTTCCGAAACCTTTACCATAAAGTTAAGAGGTGCTTACGAAGCTGTAACCGGACTGGAAGGTTATACCAACAGTAACTACATGGAGTATGGTGTAGAAAGCAGCTTGAATTTTCCTGAATTCATGTTTCCGTTCCTTTCATCCGATTTTAAAAGGCGTATCAAGGCGACATCCGAGGTCAGTGTGAAGTATAATTGGCAGATTCGTCCGGAGTTTGAACGTACTTTGGCATCTGCCGGATGGAGTTATCGCTGGACACGTCGGGGAAGAGCGAACCATCGTTTCGATTTGTTGGATATCAACTATATCTATATGCCGTATACTTCACCTACCTTCGACGAGTATCTGAATCGTATGGACGAGGTAAATCCGCTGTTGCGCCACAGTTATGAGGATTTGTTTATCGTACGCATGGGGTATACTTATACGTATAATAGCGCTGGTGGAAACAGACCTTCTGCCAGAAACCGGAATTCTTATTCTGTGCGATTCAATATAGAGGAAGCTGGAAACCTATTGTATGCATTTTCGCGTCTGGTCAATAAGAGCCCTCGATATGGGGAGGCATACAAGTTGGCTAACATTGATTTTGCACAATATGTAAAGGCGGATATCGATTATGCGAAGAATTTTGTAATCGATGAACGTAATTCATTTGTTTTCCATGCCGGGCTGGGAGTAGCTGTTCCTTATGGAAACTCCAAGAGTTTGCCTTTCGAAAAATTATACTTCTCGGGAGGTGCCAACAGTGTGCGCGGATGGCGTGTCCGTTCTTTAGGTCCCGGTTCTTATCGCGGTGACGGAAATACGATAGATTATGTGAATCATACGGGAGATATTAAGCTTGACTTGAACCTGGAGTATCGTACTTTCCTGTTTTGGAAGTTGAATGGTGCCGCATTTATCGATGCTGGAAATATATGGAATATTCGTAGTCAGGGTATTCAGTCGGATGGAGTGTTTAAGTTCAATCGTTTCTATAAGCAGCTTGCGGTATCGTATGGCTTGGGAATCCGCTTCGATTTGGATTTCCTGATATTACGTTTTGATGGAGGTATGAAGGCGGTTAACCCAATGTACACAGGACGTGACCGTTTCCCGATTGTTTCTCCCGACTTCAAACGTGACTTTGCTTTCCATTTTGCTGTAGGATATCCGTTTTAATCATTATAATATGGAAGAAAGAAAAATTTATAAGAAAGAGGAACTGAAGGCGTTGCGTGAATGGTTTGCCAGCCAGAACTTGCCTCAGTCCTTGCAGGTAGATAAAGCAACCTATATTCCTAATCTGAAGGAAACTGTGGAGCGTCTGTTCAATCAGGCAGAAGTTTGTTTTGAAAATCCGAAGATGCAAGGCTGCTTGATATTGTTGGAGAATATAAAGGCTAAGCTTGTAAATTGATGAAAGAATGAAATTTATCGAACGATAAAGTGACTGTATAAGAGCGTTATATTCTTGGTTCGTTGCTTCTCTGTCAGTAATCTGACTTTATCTGGAGAGGAAAGACTCAAGTGCGAGGGCATCTTTTTGAATTTGTGCTTTAGAATCCCAAGAATATTCGCGGCGGTAATTCCAAATACAGCCAAACAATAGTGGCGAAAAGGGAAGATGGGGCTTCCATTTCCTCTTTTCGCCACTGTAGTTAGTTGGTATAAGCGTTGATAAACAATTATTTTTGTCCTTTAAGCGCTGCTAAAGCTGCTTCATAGTTGGGCTCCTGAGTAATTTCCGGAACTAATTCGGTGTAAATAATCTTGCCTTCCGGATTGACGATTACTACGGCACGTGCCAGTAATCCGCATAATACACCGTCAGTCATCAGGACACCATATTTTTCTCCAAAGTTTGAAGTATATCTGTAATCTGATAAAGAAATTACATTTTCAATACCTTCGGTTGTACAGAAGCGTCCCTGTGCGAAAGGCAAATCTTTCGAGATGGCCAGAACAACCGTATTTTTCATCTCGGCAGCTAGCTTGTTGAACTTGCGGACAGATGTAGCACAAACGCCGGTATCCATACTTGGAAATATATTCAGCAGTGCATATTTCCCTTTGATATCATCTTGAGTAAACGAACTTAAATCGCCTTTTACCAATGAAAATTCAGGAGCTTGTGCTCCAACTTTTACGAACTCACCTGCCAATGAAACAGGAGTTCCCTGAAATGCTGTTTTTGCCATGATTACTATGTTTAGATAAAGAGCCTTTTTTATCTTTTTCGTAGAAACTTGTCGTTTTTTTCTTTTACTTTGCAAACTGAAAAATTTTCAGAAAACAGATATTGAAGTAAAATGAAACGAGGTTTAAAAGACTATGCCTTACTCGCTTTGAAGGGTATGAGTATGGGAGCAGCCGATGTGGTTCCCGGAGTATCAGGAGGAACAATAGCGTTTATAGTAGGTATTTATGACGAGCTAATTGATTCAATAAAAAGTATCAATGCCCAAAGTTTGAAAATGTTTTTTACCGGAAGGTGGAGAGCCTTTTGGAAGATGATAAATGGTAATTTCTTGTTTTTCCTTTTGGCAGGTATCGGAATTAGTGTATTTTCATTGGCAAAGGTTATCACTTGGTTGCTGACAGATCATCCGATTTTGGTGTGGTCGTTCTTTTTCGGTCTGGTTCTTGCCTCTACTTGGTTCGTAGGAAAAGATATCAAGGAATGGAACTGGAAGACAATTCTTGGATTTATTGTAGGAGGTGTGGTAGCATTTTATATTACAGTAGCAACACCCGCCGAGACTCCGTCGAACTTGTTGTTTATCTTTTTGTGTGGAGCTATTGCTATCTGTGCAATGATTCTTCCGGGTATATCTGGTAGTTTTATATTGGTACTGCTTGGAAAGTATTTCTTTATTATGGAAGCTGTAAAGACACTTGATATAAAGATCATTGTTATATTTGGAGCAGGAGCTTGTATCGGTATAACAACTTTCTCCCGTGTGCTTTCGTATGCGCTGAAACATTTTAGAAATATCACTTTGGCTGTGCTGACTGGTTTTATGTTAGGGTCATTGAATAAGGTGTGGCCGTGGAAGAAGACCGTTGAAACATTTATCGACAGCCATGGGGTTGAAAAACCTTTGCTTGAAACCAATATATGGCCTGACCAGTATCTTTTAGAGGCCATTGTTTTGATGCTGGTAGGTTTCTTCCTTGTGTATTTCCTGGAGAAGCTTTCCAATAGAAAAGTAAGCGAATAATCTTTTTCGTAAATCAGTTTCTTTATACATTATATAATATAGAATACCCTCGCTCTTACCATAAGTCGAATGACTTTTTAGAGAAGAACGAGGGTATTCGTTTGTAGGAATAAGTTATCTTATAGCCAATTATGTCCTTGCTTTCGGGAGAATCATTTATAAAGGGGAAAGATTTCTCTTCGGTTGCAGGATTTAGTATGCTTGTATATAGGCAGACAAATATTACTCATCTTCTGTCTTGCACTCGTGAAAGTGCATTTCCTGTTCCGCCTTTTCCCGTGAAAATGCAAAATATGTACATACGGCCTGGGTACAGACTTCGCCCGCCTGATTATATAATGAAGCATTAATCACAACAATATTGCGACGCTGTTCCCGAATGGAAGCACGTAGTGTCAATACACTGTCGGTTGTATGTACTGGTTTCAGGTAGCGGGTTTCCATCTTTGAGGTAACACCGGCTGTTTGTAGCTTACGCATAATTACCCATCCGCAGACTTCGTCGAGCAATACCGCTTGAATACCTCCGTGCAGTGTATTGAGCCAACCCTGATACTTGCCATCCGGATGCCAGAAGCTCACGATTTCATCTCCATCTTCGTAAAATTCCATTTGCAAACCTGAAGGGTTTTGAGGAGCACAACCGAAACAATTGTATCCTTCCACTCCGCTCCAGGGATTGATTATCTTTTTCATTTTCGTGTCAGATTTCTAAAAAACATAATCCGTACAGGCACGATCCTGTTTAGCTTCTTTCAGAATGCCGGCAGCTGCTACGTGTGCCGGATGTATGGCATAGGCTTTTACGTCATCCAGTGTATCGAATTCACTTTCCAGACAGATGTCCCATTTCTCATCGGAATTAATATTCAGACCTACAAAGATTTTGCGAATGCTTGGTATTGTGGCAGGCAAAGCCTCGATTGCTGCCTTGAAGTCGTTCATGACGTGCTGTTTTTCTTCTGTTGAAAGGCTTTCTTTCAGTTTAAATAAAACAATGTGCTTGACCATAGTTGTTTATATTATGAATTATCGTAAATTTGTATAGATGCAAATATATAACTATTTATTGAAACATTGCGTATGATAATCATTGGAATTGCAGGAGGTACAGGCTCCGGTAAAACAACTGTAGTAAAAAGTATTATTGATAGCTTGTCTGCCGACGAGGTAGCTTTACTTCCGTTGGATTCTTATTATAATGACAGCAGTCACGTTCCGGTTGAGCTGCGGCAAAGCATTAATTTCGATCATCCGAATGCTTTCGATTGGGATTTGTTGACGAAGCATGTAGCCATGCTGCGCAGGGGAGAAGCAATAGAACAGCCTATTTACGATTTCCTTACTTGTACCCGTCAGAAGGAAACCTTGCATGTGGAGCCTCGTAAGGTTATTATTATTGAAGGTATCCTTGCATTGAGTGACAAGGAGTTGTGCAAGCAGATGGATTTGAAGATATTTGTGGATGCAGACCCCGATGAACGTTTGATTCGTGTAATGCAGCGTGATGTCGTTGAGCGAGGACGTACGGCGGAGGCGGTTATGGATCGCTACATGAAAGTGTTGAAACCGATGCATCAAGAGTTCATTGAACCGGCTAAGCGGTATGCCGATCTGATTATTCCTCAAGGTGGATATAATAGAAAGGCCATAGAAATATTGAAGATGTATATCGAAAAAATTGTAGGACGATGAAACGGTCCCGTATTTTCTGGGTCGTACTATGCTTGAGTCTGCTGTGTTTTTCTTGTCATTCCCGGAAAGATACAGTGGATGGCGAGGTTACTGTCGATTTGCCTGAAATAATGGAAAGAGGAGAACTGGTTGTTCTTACGGCCAACAGCTCCACTTCTTATTTTAATTACCGCGGGGAACCGATGGGGTTCCAGTACGAGCTGGCGCAACAGTTTGCACGTTCACTCGGTCTGAAGCTGAAACTGAAGGTCGTAAATAACCCCTCGGAAATGGTTCACTGCCTGTTGAAAGGAGAAGGCGACCTGATTGCTTACAATCTTGACATAACCAATGCTTGGAAAGACAGTCTGATTTACTGCGGCGAAGAGAATATTACTCATCAGGTTATCGTGCAGCGTAGAGGAAAGGATGCATTGAAAGATGTAACCCAGCTCCCCGGAAAGGAGATTTATACGACCCCCGGAAAATACTATGACCGCTTGATGAACTTGAACAGCGAGCTGGGAGGAGGTATAACTATCCATAAAGTTGTTGCCGACAGCGTGTCGGAAGAAAATCTGATTACCTGGGTAGCCGAAGGAAAGATAGACTATACCGTAGCAACAAACGAAATAGCGAAGATAAACCGTACCTATTATCCGAATCTTGATATCGGACTGGTTGTCAGTTTCGACCAGCGTTCATCGTGGGCCGTACGTAAAACATCCGTCTTGCTTGCAGAAGCGGCCGACAAATGGCATCGGGAAAATATCAACTCTTCTGAGTTTAGAGCGAGTGCCCGGCGTTATTTTGAATTGAACAAGCGTACGACTCACGGTTCTATCCTTTCGTTGAAGGATGGAAAGATTTCCCATTATGATGATTTATTCCGAAAGTATGCTAAAGAAATAGGCTGGGACTGGCGTATGCTGGCATCGCTGGTCTATACCGAATCGAATTTCGACCCCAATGTCATATCGTGGGCGGGAGCACGCGGCCTGATGCAGCTCATGCCTGCAACGGCGCATGCTATGGGAATGCCTGTAGGAAAGGAAAGCGATCCGGAAGAAAGTATCAAAGCAGGCGTAAAGTACATAGCCCGTCTGCAGCAAATATTTTCCAAGGTTCCCGATAAAGAAGAACGCAATAAGTTCGTACTGGCTGCATACAATGCCGGGGTAGGGCATATAACCGATGCCATGGCACTGGCAGAAAAGTATGGCAGGAACCGTTATTTATGGGATCATCACGTAGATCATTATATCTTGTTGAAGAGCAATGAAGAATATTATCAGGATCCGGTGTGCAAGAATGGTTATTTCAGAGGAACGGAAACTTATAATTTTGTGCGTGAAGTGGTAGAGCGTGCCGAAGAGTATAAGAAAAAAATAAAGCACTGACAATTCATGTAAGCGGATTCCCGATGTTCATTTTGTATCCTTTTATAAGAACCCGAAGAAATAATACAGCCAGATCAGTGCGTGTCCCAGTTGACCGTAGCACTATCTGTCAGGAAAAAGAAAGCCGGTCTTTTCTCCATGAAAAAGGTGAGTAGATACCTTTTGTGGAAAAAGACCAGCTTGTGCTACGTGAAAATGAATATTGCTTTACTTAAACATTTCTATGATTTTATTCAGCTCGTTTGCTTCTATGACACCGCTTTGACGCCATAGCTGTTTCCCATTCTTAAAAATCATGAGCGTTGGAACGGAGGATATTGCATAATGTTGTGCTATATTCTGATTTTTGTCTATATCGATTTTTATGATTCGCAGTGAATCGCCCTGCACATCTTTTACCTTTTTCAGTATTCCGGTCATTATTTTGCAAGGCATGCACCATTCTGCGAAAACATCCACCAGCACGGGAGTGGGCGATAATATTAAGTCGGCAAACGTTTCCATAAGATCTTCTTCTCTAAAATAGTATAAATATCTTTTCTTCTATATAATTTAAAACAATCCACTTTCTGAGATTGTTCAAGAAACGAGCAAAAAATATCGATTTGTTATTTTTCGGAGATAAGACTTTTATTCTGAAGTTTATAGGTATGATAATGTAGATGAAACGATGACATTACACGGAGCGTAAGCCGGAAATTTGCATCATTCATGACTTCGGGGAAGAGTTTCAGTCTGGCTGGCATCACAGCTCAGTTTATAAAAAAAGCCCTGCCGTTTCTGTTCATACGGCTGAAGAGGCCGTCTCAAAATGAATTGAGAT
>FR887820.1 GCA_000432735.1 Bacteroides sp. CAG:443 | reverse complement strand
AGCCTGAAGAGCAGCGGCAGCAAACTCCTTCGAACCGAACTTGTCGTATTTCTTGATGTCCCAGTACGGATGGTCGAACAAACCCAAGCGATACTTCAGGCGCAATACGCGGGCTACGGCATCATCGATGCGGCTCATCGGTACCTCGCCTTCCTGAACCAGTTCCTTCAGGTAGTCGCAGAAGCTCACTTCGTAAGGCACCATCGACATGTCGATACCGGCATTGATGGCAATCTTGATGGCCTCCTTCTTGGTTGCTGCAATGTGGTCGCGCGTACACAGGTTATTGATGTCCGCCCAGTCGGTCACGATCATGCCGTCCCAGTTCAGGTCTTCCTTCAGCCATTCGGTCAGCAGTTCACGGTTGGCATGGAAAGGCATGCCGTTGTCCACGCCCGAGTTCACCATCACCGACAAGGCTCCGGCTTTCACAGCCGCCAGAAACGGAGCAAAATGCTTCTCGCGCAGATCCGAACGGGAAATAGACGACGGTGTACGGTCCTTGCCCGATACGGGAACGCCGTAACCCATGTAATGCTTCATGCAGGCAGCCACGTTGTATTCACCGATATGGTTCGGATCGCTTCCCTGAAAGCCTTTGACCGCCTCGACACCCATCTGAGCATTTACATAGCAGTCTTCTCCGTAGTTCTCCCACATACGCGGCCAGCGCGGGTCACGTCCCAGGTCGACTACCGGTGCATAGGTCCAGGGTATGCAGCCGGCCTTTGTTTCGTAAGCGGAGATCTCGGCACCGCGGCGCACCAGCTCCCGGTTGAAAGATGCTCCCATGTTCACGCCCTGCGGGAACATGGTTCCATCGAGCGTGTAGGTCGTTCCGTGAATCTGGTCGACACCGTAGATACAAGGAATACCGATTTCCTTCATCGATTTATCCTGAATCTGCTTAATGGCCGCAGCCCATACTTCTTTCTTCTGAGCCATACTTAAAGGAACATTCAAGATAGAACCTACCTTATACTTCCCGATGACGGTATCAAGCATAGCCTCACTGAGCTTGAAGCCATCCTTGCTTCCAGGAAAATCAGTTACCACATCTACTGTTATTTCGCACATCTGTCCGATTTTCTCTTCAAGTGTCATTTTCTTCAGCCATTCCTGAATGTGTGCCTCGATTACCGGATCGGCAGGAATAGCGGGAGCAGTCTGAGCTATTCCCGCAAGGCCTCCCGCACACATGATGGAAGCCATTGCCAAGTTTCGAATGTTATTCATACGATTAATCAGTTATAAATTGTTGAGTTGCTTTTTTCAGTCCCGTGCCCGATACCTCCAGTTGGACCGTTCCCTTCTGTCCTTCCAGCGAACGTATAATGACTTGTGCCTTTCCCGCAAAAGCCTTGATGCGGAAAGTCTTCTCACCGTTGACAGGACGTTCTATTTCCTTGAATCCCGGATCGCCGTTTCCATATCCCAAGATGGTAGCAGGACCCGTCAAGGTTACAGTCATTTCATTCATGGCATCGGGAACTTCACGATTTTTCTTATCTTCCAACGTCAGATCTACGATTGCAATATCCTGACCATCGGCTTTAAAGCTCGTATTATAAGGCTCTACGGAAATGCGGTCAGCCTTGTCTGTTGTTTCAATTTTCTCTTCCATGACTTTCTTTCCGCCTTTATATCCTTTAGCCACTAAGCTTCCCGGACGGTAAACCGTCTTCCATTCAATATAACCATCGGCAGGCATCGGCTTCCGTCCCAGCTTCTTTCCGTTGACAAACAGCTCTACCTCATCACAATTACTATACGCCCAAACCCTGACGCTATCTCCTTCGTGACCTGCCAAGTTCCAGTGCGGAGACAAATGCAGCACCGGTTCGTCGGTCCACCACGATTTCAGATAGAAAGCCTCATCTTTCGGGAAACCACAATAATCGAATATACCAAACTGCGAGCCGGTTGCCGGATAAAGCATCGGATTCGGTTCTCCCCTGTAATCCAGTCCCGTCCAGTAAAACAGTCCGGCCAGCCAAGGACGTTCATGGTAGAACTGCCAGCCACGTGCCATAGCATTGACAATACGATTGTCATCACCAGCCGTACGATTAATCGGAGCCATCCAGCCACGCAACGAATCGGTGTAATAAACGTTACGCGTTCCGCACCCCGATGTTTCTTCCGAACCTACCGGAGCATACCAGTCGGGGTGTTCGCGATGATATTCATCTATCGGATTCTGACGAATATAATTATATCCTTTTACATCGACTCCAAAAAGAGAAACCCGTCCACCGGCAGTACCTTGTGTAGTCAAACGCATAGGATCCAACTGATGTACATATTCACTCATCGACTGAGTAATACGCAATCCGCGTTCGTTTCCTTCGAGTGCCCACTCTTCGTTTCCGATACTCCACAAAATGATACACGGATGATTGCGGTCGCGCTTAATCATGCGTCCCAGCAGATCGACATGTTCCTTATTAATTCCCATCAAACGATTCTCTTCGATGACCAGCATTCCCATACGATCGCACAAATCGAGCATGGCAGGCGATACGGGATTATGAGAAGTACGTATCGCATTGCTGCCCATCGATTTCATTTTTTCAATCCGGTATTTCCACAATCTATCGGGAATACCGGTTCCTACTCCCGCATGATCCTGATGCAAGTTGGTACCTTTCAACTTGACGGGACAGCCGTTCAACAAAAATCCTTTCTGCGGATTGAACTCAATGTTACGGAGCCCAAAATTCGTCGTATACGTATCGACCAGTTTCTCGCCGACATATACATCTGTATATAAGGTATACAAATAAGGATGTTCCAAATCCCATAGCTGAATATTGTCCATCGTCGCCGACTGTAACAACTTCACTTCTTCCTGCTTGGGAGCTAAGGTCGTACTTGATTCCTGCGTGCGGACTACTTCCTTTCCTGTCGCATCGAGAATACGGTTGACCACTTTACAATCTGCTGCCTCCAGCCCTTTGTTCGCCAAGCGAATCTCTATATTCACATCGGCTGTCTTATAAGAAGGATCAATATGCGTTGCAACAAATGTGCCGAAAGGAACAACATGTACCTGCGACATCTTGTCCAGCCATACATCCCGATAAATGCCCGCTCCTTCGTAGAACCATCCCTCCTCTGTACTGGCATCCACACGGACAGTCAGCAGGTTTTCGCCACCATAATTCAAGTATTCTGTCAAATCGTACACCTGAGTGGCGTATCCACTCGGCTCGTGACCTAAATAAAAACCGTTGCAAAAGACCTGCGCATCACGGAAAATGCCGTCGAACCGTACACTGATGTGTTTTCCTAAATCTCCTTCCGGTATATAAAACTTACGCCGATACCATCCGACACTGGTTTCCGGATATTTCCATCCGACGGTCTTGTATCCATGACTATGGCTTGCCTCTTTCGAAAAAGGGAGATCTACCACCCAGTCGTGCGGCAAACTGACCGTCTGCCACGTACTGTCATTAAATTGTTCGGAACTAGGTCCCTGATTCTGATTAAAAGATTTAGCTTTCGCAAAATAGGTGAAATACTCTGTACCATGAGTAAAATCCTTCTTCATGTCGCCCGCGTGGCCATAAGCGAATTTCCACCCATTGTTCAGTAGTATAGCTTCTCTTGCCTGTTGCGCACTGACAGACAAACAGGCAATGAACTGTATAAGTAATAAGACAGATAATAGTTTTTTCATAATATTTTCACTAAGATTATAAACTCTCCAATAAAGGAAAAAGCTCATCACTCCAAAGACCAATTCAATCCCCGTCGTGATGAGCCTGTATTTCTGTCTTTACGGGAATAGTCTGCTGCGGCTTTCAAGAAAAACGCTCCAGCACTTCCATGCACATACGCCCGTTATGATAAGGACATTTCCAGAAACCAGCCTTATCGTCTTTGGTATTGACCGTACCATCGGCATACAAACTCCAGTGCCATTCCCCGTGCTCTCTGTCAACCAGATGGTTCTTGATAAAATTCCAGCACCGCAACGCTTTCTCCAATGCCGACTGATCGGCAAAATGCTGATAGAGATTCACGTGTCCGACTACGTTCTCGGCTTGTACCCACCAGTGCAGTTCACGATCGATCTTTCCTTTACTTACAAAGTTTTCATAAATCATACTGCCATCCGGATTCAACCCTTCATCGGCCGCAGCCGCTATCTTAACAATAACCGGCTCTACCTTTTTAAGCAAATCCTCTTCTCCTAAGACCAAAGCTGCTTCGTGAATCAACCACGATGCCTCAATGTCATGTCCATACGATACAATCTGATACTTATTGGTCCAGTCGTCTTCAAAAAACAGATTCAGGTGATAAGTGTTTGCATCCAGTATCTTATCTAGAAACACATTGACCAAATTACGAATCTGCTTCTTCAGGCGTTCATCTTTCCACACCCGATACAGATTAGTATAAGGCTCCAGAATATGCAAATGCGTATTCATGGTTTTCTTCTCATTCTCGTCTTTATCACTCAGACGCATGTCCTCTATCGGATACCAGTCGCGGGTAAGCGCTTCCAGATAGCCATTCTTTTCCGCATCGAAACTATACTTTTCAATCACTTCAAACAAACGTTTGGCATAATCCAGTGCTTCTGCATCGCCTGTGGCACGGGCATATTCACTCAATCCATAGATAGCAAAGCCAATGGCATAGATTTGTTTTTTCGTATCGAGCGGCTTCCCTTCGCAATCCAGTTCCCAGTAAATACCGCCAAACTCCGCATCGTAGAAATGATCAATCAGATAACGTTTGGCACGCGTCGCCGTTTCCAGATACTCATCTTTCTGCAACAAGCGGTAAGCAGCCGAGAAAGTCCACAAGATACGGGCGTTCAGAATCGCTCCTTTCGAAGCCGAGGCCTCCAAGACATCGTTTCCTGTAATGCGGCCATAGAAGCCTCCATGTTCGCGATCGACCATCTTTGTCATCCAAAACGGAAGAATGTTATTTTCCAGCTCTGCCTTTACTTCAGTACATAACTGGCTTATTTTTTCATTGCACATCTTTTTTCGATTTTCGTTTTAAGTTCAACTGTTCCATGATGCCTTTCATCTTTTGTTCACCCAGCGGATAGAAACCGATAAAGATAACCGAAATAAAGGCTGCTATTGCAGGAAGGATACTCAGAAACATCTTAATACCATTGATGGTTTCAGCACTTTGTACCGCATTGGCCTGAAATCCGAAGAAAGACAACAGCCATCCGGTCACAGCCGTACCAATCGCCCACCCGAATTTCTGGCTCATCGACGAGGCACTGAAGATCAATCCCGTGGCACGGTTGCCCGTTTTCAATTCCGAGAAATCGGCACAATCGGCATACATGGACCAGAGTAAAGGGAAAATACTACCCGCACAAATACTAATCAGACATTGGAATATGAAAATCAACATCACATCGTCTTTGTCGAACCAGAAGAAGATAATACTCAAGACAGAAGCCACCAGCATGGAAAGAGCAAATGTTTTTTTCTTCCCGATCTTGTTACTCATGGGAGCTGCCAGAATAACTCCTACAATATTGGCAATCTGTCCGATGGAAAGATACAGTCCGCTCAGTACAAACGAGACCCCCATCAGCGAGATGGTACGGTATTCATCTTCTATCACAAAGTATTTGAAATAATATACTGCTGCTCCGTCACGAATGGAATTGAAGACCAAAGTAGCGACTCCGGCACCGAACAGTATCCACCAAGGCTTATTGTGGAACAAGTCCTTTATATCGTCTTTCAAAGAAGTTTTCTTGTCGTTGATAGGTTTTACCCGTTCTCTGGTCCAGGCAAAGCATCCGAAAAACAACAAGGCACACATAATGGCTATTACAACCACAGCCATAACCCATCCGAACTGCTGGTCGCCCAACTCCTTACTGTGCCCGCTGAAAGCATTTACCATCGGCATAAAAAGCAGCAACGCGATAAAGCTTCCGAGATAAGCAAACATCATACGGTAAGTAGAAAGCGTGTTTCGTTCGGCCGGATCGGGACTCATGACTCCCAGCAACGAAGCATAGGGCACATTAATAGCCGAATACACCATCATCATCAGCGAATAGGTAATATAGGCATACACCAGTTTCCCCATATCGCCAAAGGGAGGTGTATAGAAAGTAAGTACTCCTATGAGTGCAAACGGAACCGCCAGATACAACAAGTACGGACGAAACTTTCCCCATCGGCTGGAAGTACGGTCGGCCACTACCCCGACAATCGGGTCGAATACCGAATCCCATATACGAGTAACCAGGAACATCGTTCCCACCATGGCAGCAGGTAATCCGAACACATCCGTATAAAATATCATCAAATAGGCTCCGAACAACTTCCAGAACATGGAAGAAGCCATATCCCCAAAACCATAACCAATCTTTTCCGTGAGTTTTATCATAGTAGTACTTACCTTCTTTTTTATTTCATCAATTTCATGTTCTTATCAATTAACTTTTTCAATGTTTCTACTGAAGCTGTCGTGGTCAGACCATCCTGCGGAGTATTCATGCAATAATCCACCAGCTTGTCGACCGTTGAAACTGCCACATGCATACGAGTATCGGAAGAAGCATAATAAATGTATACCGTTCCATCCTCGTCGGCAATCCAGCCATTAGTGAATAAGACATTTGAAACGTCGCCGATACGTTCTTCGCCTTCAGGAGCCATGAAGTAACCACCCGGAGAGGCAATCAGCTTGCTGGGATCCTCCAGTGAAGTCATATACATATAAAGTACATAACGCAAACCGGCAGCGCAACCGCGAACACCATGAGCCAGATGCAACCATCCCTTCGGTGTCTTGATAGGATGAGGACCCTCACCGTTCTTTACTTCCTTGATGGTATGATAATAACGGCAATCAATAATCTTTTCTTCCTTAATCTCTGCATGAGTAATATCGTCTACCAGCGCCCAGCCAATTCCTCCACCGCTTCCGGCATCGATAAATCCATCCTGTGGACGAGTATAGAAGGCATACTTGCCGTCGACAAACTCCGGATGAAGCACAACATTACGCTGCTGGCTCTTCGACTTCAAGTCCGGCAAACGCTCCCATGTCTTAAAATCCTTTGTACGGGCAATCGCAGCCGTTGCAGTTGCTGAGGACAAATCTCCTGCAGGCGCATTGTCGTCATGACGTTCGGCACAGAAAATACCATAAATCCAGCCATCTTCATGGGCAGTGAGACGCATATCGTAAATGTTTGTAGCCGGTATCACGTCGTCGGGCATGGTGATAGGATAATCCCAAAAACGGAAATTATCGACTCCGTTCGGGCTCTCGGCTACGGCAAAGAAAGACTTACGGTCGGCACCTTCTACACGCACAACCAATAAATACTTTCCGTTCCATTTGATGGCACCCGAGTTCATCGCAGCATTCATTCCGATACGTTCCATCAGATACGGATTCGTCTTTTCGTCAAGATCATAGCGCCAGAATACAGGTGTATGGGCAGCCGTAAGCACCGGATATTTATAACGAGTATACACACCATTCGTATGTTCTACAGGTTCGTTCTTACGGGTAATCAGTTCTTCGTACTGATCGAACAATCTCTTTACTTTCTCTTCAAAGGCATTCATTGCAATAAGTTTTATATCTATCAATTATTTTACATTTTTCATATCTCCGGCAAACAAAGTACGCGGATCATTATAGAATTTTACAAAATCGTCAGCTGAAACTTGTCCCGGATAAGGAGCGTAAAAATGGTTCTTCTTCTCACGTGCATTTCTCCACACCAGTACATAACTGATCGGGTATTTTTCTATCACCGGCATCAGCGTCTGGGTCCACCAAACAGAATCGGGAATGGTTTCGTAACCCGTTTCGGTTACAGCCATCGCTTTCTGATGGGCTTTGCTCACTTGGGATATAATGGCAAGTGCATTATCCAAACTCTTTACATAGGCATCTCTATCAAACTGATAAGCATCTACACCTATCAAATCAATAATACTGTCGCCCGGATAACGTTCCAGATATTCAGTAGAATCCTGAGGCTCTGTACCCGGAGAGTAAGCATACAAAAGCTGAGTAGCTCCTTTTTCCTGCATACGGTCGTATGTCATCTTCCATAGTGCCTTATAATCTTCAGCAGAGCACAAGTTCTTTCCCCACCAGAACCAGCTGCCTGTATGTTCATGCCACGGACGGAACAGTACCGGGACCTTTACTCCTTCCGGAGTCTGTATAGAATTCAAGTAATCGGCAATCTTATCCAACCAACCGATAAACTTATCATGATTCACTCCACCGGGTAAAATGGACTTCACTACGGTAGAATCACTGACGTCCCATGCATCCTTTCCTGTTACAGGATTGTCTACATGCCAACTGAATGACGACATTCCTCCCCGCTCATACTGTGCAATGACTTCCTTCCGGATGCGGTCGACCGAAACATTATCCAAAGTCTTGTCGCCGTATATTTCCATTCTTCCCAGATCGAAAGACATCATAGCAGGATAATCTCCGCAGACACTTTTCACATCGCTTCTATTTTCATCTCCATCCCATCCGATTCCGTATACAGGATCATCGTGATGACCGAACATAAATTGTTTTTGCTGAGGTATTTTTTTAAGAATCTCTAGCATCGTATATGCTTCAGGCGTTTTATCCATTTCCGATTGCTTCTCCTGCCCAGCACCGCAGGCAGTCAAACAAGTACCGATAATCATCGTTGAAATAATAGCTTTCGAGATTTTCATAATAATTAGTTTTACTATTTAACATCGGCAAAGATAGAGAAATTTTATACCATGGAATGATACAATTTTAGCATAAATGTATACGTTTTTTCTTTATAAAAAATTCTACATTTTCCGGAATAAAAGAAGGAGTGAGCATGTTTTCAGCATGACCACTCCTTATATTCAGAGAGAGAATCCAACCTTATTTAAAAGATGGAAGTTGGTCACGAGAGATTACGTAGGTTTGTGACATAGCATCCAGCCACCATTCCTGACTTGCATGCGATAAGGAAACACCTTCTCCGTCATACCATGGCATAAACCACAACCAGCGAGCTCCTGCATTCCACTGTTCTGAAAGTAAGCCCAACTCTGCATTAGCATCGATATTAGCTCCACATTCGCTCAATGTCACCATCTTATTTCCATGCTCCGATACCGTCATCTGATACTGAGAGGCACAATCTGCCGCATCGTTTCCATACAGATCTCGACCAATAATATCAACATACTGATCACCCGGATACCAATCTGTATCACCCGTTTCAGTTGTCCATACCCATATCAGGTTATCCAAGCCCTGAGCCTTGAAATAATCAAACATCTGAATCCACAGCTTCTTAAAGCTTTCAGCATTCTTACCCCACCAGAACCATCCACCGGCAGCTTCATGAAGCGGACGCCAGATGACTGGAATACCGGCATCTTTCAGTAATTTAAGATAACCGGCAACTTTTGCCAAATCACTGTTTATCGTCTGATATTCCCATGTTCCTTCGGTAAAAGCGTTATCTATATCAAAAGAAGTCTGATCTTTATAAAAAGCGACATCACTGCTCCCTTCGGATACAGGAACATTCCAGTGCCACATAGCGGCAACCAGCCCACCATTATTCCACCAGTTTCTGACAGGAGTAATATCTCCATAGTCAATCCAGCTTCCTGCTGCCGAAGCATTCAGATGAATGTAATCAAAGCAATTCAGTGCCGGATATTTTCCTGTCCAACTATAAACTCGTTCTGCCTCTTCCGTATTCCATGCCACATTGGCCATTATACCCGAGATTGTTTTCTGTTCGTAGGTTTCCTGCAAGAAGTTATATACGTTCTGAGCTTCGGTTGTCAACGTGTAAACAGGTTCAGTGTCCACTCCCAAAGTGGTAAAGCTAATTTCAACAGCAGGAGCCGGCATTGAATTAGGACCTGTGACCAATCCTTCCGGAACAGAAAATGTATAAGTCGCATTGCGAGAAGGACAATTTACGACTACGACTAATGTAGGGCTTGAACCAATCACGTCTGCACTCACGATGCTTCCATCATTGGAAATCGATAATAAATCTTTTTTCTGAGATGCGAAAAAAACGTTCTTATCGTAAGTCAGATTAATCGTCACATTTCCCGCCTTTATTCCAGTAGCACCAGATGCTGGAGTAGAAGAAACGAGTGTCGGAGATGCGACCTGCGCTATTTCATGCTCTACTTCTGTAGAACAGGAAAGCGTAGTAAACAATGCTGCTATTAGCAACAAACATATATAGACCTTATTCATACTTTTATAACTTATTATTTAATATAAACTGATTCGATTGTATAATTCTGTCCGCTAACAATTAAACCTCCTGCCTGCAACTGAGTCAAGACATCCTGAGTAATTGTCAATGAAAAATTTCCATCAATAGTAAAATACTCCATGCCCGGAGCAATAGCTCCCCAAGTACTACCATCCTTAAATGATCCTTGTGCTCCAGATTGCAAATTGGAAACGACTACGGTAATTACCTGTCCTACCTGAGCCGCTGCGAATGAAGCAGATGGTATCTGTGCATAACTAGACCATGAACCTGTATCTAGCGGACCTTCAAAAATAAGTGTCCCCATAGAGCCTGTAATTTCAAGCGGATAAGAAATTGTACCATTCGAAGAAATCAGTTCCAGATTTACGGAACCAACGACATCGGTAGGTATAGAAATCAATAACTTCGTATCGCGTAAGATAAATTGAACTTGATTTCCTGCTATCATAACTCGTTCCAGCTTATCTCCGTTGGCAACATCCAATTCCAACAAGGCTCCTGCTTCAACTTTATCTGGGACATTTACAAGATAACAGCACTGAGGTTTCGAGATGGAAAGTGAAGGAGCTTCTACCTGCTCTCCATTATGCATATTCAACACAATATTATCCGTTTCAGCCTGCATTGGAACGACTACAGACAAGTGTTGTGCCGAAGAAGAAGTAACTTCTACCGTCTGTCCGCCGTTGAATGTTACTGAAGTAACCAAATCCAGATTTTGACCATTTATCTGCAAACTTTCGCCTGCCGGAACCGAGGAAGGAGTATAGCTTTCTACCTGCGGTTTCAATGTTTCAATTGTTACACTAACCTGTTTGCCACTCTTCGTATTCAATATAAGATTACCACTCTGAGCTTTTTCAGGCATAGTTACTTTCAGTTCACATTCCGACTGAGCTGTCGGTACAATCGCTTCATCAACTCCCGGGAAAGACAAATCAGTAACAACATCCAGATTAGTTCCAGACAGAACAATTTCATCTCCTCCCCGAAGACCTGAAGCTGGAACAGCAGCAACATCTGTCGGTACAGCCATGCTTACATGAGCAACAACAACCTCTACTCCTGAAGCAGGTACAGCAACAATATCACCATCGGAGGTACTTTCTGGTAATGCAAACGTTATTTCGGTTGAATTATTCAACGTAAATTCGACTTCCGTTCCATCTGGCATGATCACCTGACGAACTAAATCAAGATGTTGTCCTGATATTTCGACCAAATCGCCCGGCTTAGCATTCTCCTTATTCACAACATTCTCTACAGATGGCAATGTCACGACTAACTCATCTTCTGAATAAATTAAATTAGGCAGTTCTTCACCATCAGACAGAATAATTTGTCCGGTTTGAGCCTCTTGAGGGACAATCAACTGTATCGTATTACGTTCATGCGTAATAAAATTGTCTTCCGATACAACCACCTCATCTGCAAAAATGACTTCATGAATCAGATTCAGATACTCTCCTTCGATCGTCAACTCATCTCCTGGCAATACAGCCGACGGAGTAAAGCTTTCTATTGAAATGGGTTCCGTAAAGGTCAACTCTGTTTTTGTTGTGATATCTCCATTAGGAGTTCTTAAAGTAACCAGTCCCGGTTGCGCTTCCTGAGGAACAGTGATACGGATTTCCGTATCACTGATTACCTTAATATCTGTAATATCGGCACACCCCGGAAGAACGACAGCCGTCACCTGGTTCATACCACTTCCCAAGAATCTCAATTCGCCGCCACGTGCAACAGGAGACGGACCGAAAACATTTAAACTTATTCCTCCTATATACTGGTTAGTATCTACTTCATCACCTTTCAGGCATGAAGTAAAAGAAACGCCTGTCAATAAAAGTGCTCCTGCCAAGCAAAGCACTGACAATTTATTTGTTTTCATTGTAATTCATTTTTTGATTAATAAATAGGAACAACTCGGATATTATCGATACAGATAGTTGGAGAACAAGCTGTTCCAGTTACTCCTCCGTTCCATACAAATAAAGTCAAACCAGTAATGTCTGTTGCCGACAACGGAGAAATTGAAATACCAGAAGCACCGTAACGGAAATCTGATAAAGGAATCGTTACCGTTGTCCATCCGGTAGTAGTATAACTTCCTGTAGACTGCCATGGAATCCACAAAGCACGCGGGAAAGTATCACCTTGAAAGAAGGTATTGTTCATATTATTTCCGCTTACCTCGTTATTTGTTGTGAGCAATACCTGCATAGCACATGCGCTCCAAGCGTCGGGTACATTTACTTCAAACTTCAATTGCAAATTACTCAAGTCTTCAAAATCGACCAATGTATTCAGATAAGGAGTAGCTTCATCTCCATAAGGCCAATATTCAAAAGCAAAGTCAGTATCATTCCAAGCACCGTTATCCAGATCGCCCTGGAAAATCAAATAATTACCATCCAATGAAGCAACCTTGTCCAATGTGCCAATCGTTGCTGCATGCCAACCATTATCTTTTGCTATAGCATCATCGCCATCATCATCAAAGTCGAACAAAATACCATCACGCTCCATATAACGGAAAGTAGACTGTCCGGTTCCATAAATAGATTCCACATTAATGTATCCCATTTCAGCCCCATCGGGTATAACGAAGCTTACAGCATTTCTCGTCAGATCAGTTATCTCTGTAACTGGAACATTCCCTATTTCTATCGATAACGGAACATTCGGGTCATCGATAAAATAATCTCCATAAATTGTAGCAACCGTACCCGGTTGAGCATATTCGTTCGACATAGAAGTTATTTCCGGTGCCGGAACCAATACATTGAAATCATAGGTTACGGTTTCATGATTCTTATTAGTCAAATAAATCTTATTGGTAACCACACTCGGTATTGTAGAAGGAATATCCACAATCAAAGTATTGTCCGTAATCAAACTTGTATTCAGAATCGCTTTCTGATCGTTGAAATAAAGTTCATAAACACTTCTCAGATTTTCTCCAACCAAGCAAATCGTATTTGCCATATAAGCTCCTGTTATCAATGAATCGGCTACCTCCGGATCTGTCATACGTATGTATTTCACAGTAGGAAGTCCATCTGATATTTCATATTTATCTGGTTCATCTTCACATGAAGTTACTACCATTCCAGAGATAATAGCTCCAATCATAACCAAGCCTTTTATATATTTTAGTATTGCTTTCATTTTACTTCTATTTTTATTAATAACTATACTCACTTCGTACATCCACATGAATCGGGTCTTCCATCAGATGAGGATTAAAGACAACATCTTCTGTAGGGAACGGCAATGTAAAGCTTGAAATAGTAACATTAGGTTTTACTGCGGTAGGATTATACCGATGTTCTTCCGGATTTACGGTAAAAGTACCAGTCTGATAATATGTTTTATACAAATCATCCAAACCATAGTAAACATCACGGCGCTGATTTGTCAATTCATCTATTGCTCTTTGTGGATCATAATAAGACAAACGAACATAGTCATACCAGCGGTCTCCCTCACAAGCTAACTCCAAACGACGTTCTTTCCATACATCTTCCCACGTAATGACGGAAGGACGTTCGTATGTACTAATAGCTCTATGACGTACCTGATAAAAAGCATCGATTGCAGAGGCATCAGTAGTTGACCCATTATTACCTATCATAGCTTCTGCATAAATCAAATAGACATCCGATAAACGTAACAAATGAGTACTCAACTGACTGTGCTGAGTTGAGGCAGATACCCCGGTTGCCGTCAAATGATCATTGGCATTACCATATAACTGTTTTACCTCATTTGCACCTGTCGCACTTTGATAAGTACCCGGACCACCTAAATTATCTGTATCATAAATGAAATTGATATAATTGAAACCACCTTTATCCTGCCAGAAATATTCATAAACATCACCACACATCATCATAGTTGCTTTACGACGTGCATCGCCATTATAACGTGTCGGACTTAAAGCATTCTCGCCAAAAGCATCTTGCAAATCAACAGACGGTCCGTTATACCCTCCCCAACAGTCACCAAATTCATCGAAACCAGTTATAGCTAAATCCGACTGTAAGGCATTCTGACAAGTCCAAGCATCAGAAGAAGCCGACCAGTGCCATGATAACAGACACTCTTCATTGAAATTGTTTGCTAGACGGAATACATCTGAATAGTTCTCCAACAAGTGTCTGCCTGAATTATCAATAACATCTTTCGCATAAGCCGCAGCCTGACGCAAGTCATCTTCATTTCTAGATCCGTTCATTCCATAGCCCGACTTAGTAAGATAAACCTTAGCCAGCAAACCTTTAGCAGTATACTGATCGATACGACCCTCCGAATTTGAAGGAGGTAACAGTTCTATTGCCTTTTCCAGTGTCATAACAATGTACTCATAAACATCTGGAATCTGTACTTTATACTTTTCATTGTAGTTGCCTTCCGCTATATCCGAAGAGTTACTGTGAACGATAGGCACTGCTCCGAAAGTACGTACCAGATAAAAGTAAGCCATAGCCTTCCATACCAGACATTCACCTATGCATGTATTTTTTGTCTGATCTGAAACTGTAGCAGACAGAAGTCTTTCACGAATTGTATTTGCATACGCATTTACCGACCACAAAGAATAAGACATATTTATCAAATCTTCATCTGTGCCATTCACAGTAAAGGTCAAGTATGGAGAAGAGCCCCAATAGTAATTACCAGCCAGTACTTCACCTACTTTAAAGAAACCGCGCTGAAAATCAAACCAGGGAGAGTTATACAGAGGATTCACACCTTGAAAGCATTGTTCATCATTCTGATAAAAGTTATCGACATTGTATGAATCTTCTGCCGGACGATCCAAGAAATCATCACAAGAAGATATATTGATACCTAAGACGGCTGCTAAAGCCCAATATTTTATATTATTCAATTTCATAACCATCGCTTTTTTAGAAAGAAACATTCAATCCGAAAGAATAAACAGTAGGAGAAGGATAACGACCATTATCCAAACCATAAACATTTGCACTTGCAGTGCTGGCTCCAATTTCCGGATCATAACCATCATAACCTGTAATTGTCAACAAGTTTTGGATATTTGCATATATGCGAAGATTATCCAATCCCCATTTCTTTATCATCTTTCCAGGGAAAGTGTATCCCAAAGTAATATTCTTCAAACGGATATATGAACCATCTTCTACATAACGATCACTAATACGGTCGTTATCATTAGGGTCTTGTATGGAGGCACGAGGGATAGTTGTACCAGCATTTGCAACACGTACATTGGTAATATCATCATACCAATTATATATTGTCACACCATTAACAACAACTCCCGCAGAATAATCTTTATTCGGATCTATCGGAACAATCTGGGCACGATCTAAAACCGTATTCAACTGATTACTCCAAGGTGAATTCATGTGAGTCAACTTCATGCCAAGATAGTTGTATACCTTATTACCATACGATCCATTGATAAACAACGACAAATCAAAATTCTTGTATCTAAATGTATTGGTCCATCCAAAAGTAAACTTAGGCAGCGGAGAACCTATATTGGTTCTATCATTTTCATCAATAACTCCATCGCCATTCAAATCCTTATATTTAATATCACCTACCCAAACTGTATTGGTTCTGTTGAACACACCATTAGACGGATATTTGACGGGTTTGGCCGATGTCTGCAAATCTTCTAGATCTTCGTATACACCATCACATACATAACCATAGAAATTATATAGAGATTCGCCTACATTAGTCACACTTACAACATCACCCCACTGACCATATCCTACAATCTGGGCATTTGCCGTACCATCGAGTGCACGCAATTTATTTCTATTAAATGAAATCTGAAAATCTGAATCCCATTCAAAAGCTCCAACAAGCGGATGAGTATTCAAAGAGATTTCCCAACCTTTATTTTCGATGTCACCATAGTTTCCCATCGGTGCAGCCAAAGCAGAAGAAGCATTTCCCGACGTACCCATATAAGAAGGAAGTTGCAAAGACATCAACATATCTTTAGAAACCTTTTTATACCAGTCGACAACCAGATTTACTCTTTCGTGGAAAAAGCCTAAATCAATACCCACATTGACTTGTTCCTGAGTTTCCCATTTGACTCCCAAGTTTGCAATATTAGATTGGCGATAACCTAATCCCAATCCGGTCGGCATTCTCGACATACTTGCTCCCCATCGGTATCCGCCAATATTCGAATTACCAGTTTGTCCCCATCCAAGACGCAGTTTACCATTACTAATCACATTGGTCAAAGGCTCGAAGAATTTTTCATTAGAGAAACGCCAAGATCCAGCTACGGCATGGAAACCAGCCCAACGATTATCAGGCCCGAAATTCGATGAACCATCGTAACGATAAGTATAGGTAGCCAAATATCTATCTGCATAGTTGTACGTCAGACGAGTAAAGAAAGAAGCCATCGCCGAACTACCAAATCCAGAATTAATAGACGGAGTACCTGTACCCAATGCAGGATTATGAACTATATCCGAAGGTAAGTTAGTATTGGCTACCGAAGTATAATCATAATTAGACTCCCAGCATTCTTGCCCTAACATTGCAGTGAAGCTATGCTTATCAATCTGACCATTATAAGTTACATAGTTTTTCAATTGCCAGAATGTACTATTATTTTTTTGTATAGAGCTAGAGTTACTATCACGCTTCCAGTTTCCTAAATCTACTTTCGGCTGATAACGCTCACCTTTGTTGTAACTGATATCATAACCAAATTCTGTATGCCAGGTTAGATTCTTCATCAAAGTTACGTCTGCAAAAATACTACCTGTCAATTTCTGGCGGTACAACAGAATCTGATCCATCATAGCCATTGCAATCGGGTTCGGACTAGTATATCCTTCACGTACAATAGATGAATAGTTACCATCGATATCATAAATAGGAATATCCGGTACTGTCTGCAATGAATAACTGATGATACCTTGGTCACTATCGGCCAACTTCAAATCATCTTTGGTAGAAGAATAAGTGGCATTCAGTCCAATCTTTAACCACGATTTCAATTGTGCATCCAGATTTGTACGAAACGAATAACGGTTAAAGCTGGAACCTATCAATGTACCATCCTGATCCATATAAGATCCCGAAACATAATATTTCACTTTATCAGTGCCTCCTTGTGCTGAAATCTGATGCTGATGCTGCAATGCTGTACGGAATACGGCATCCTGCCAGTTTGTACCAACACCCAACAAAGAAGGATCGGCATAGGTAGAGCTCTTTTCCAGTTCACCCGTATCGACGAAGTCATTATAAAAACTGGCAAACTCACGCAAATTCATCATGTCCAGACGCTTTGTCTGACGCTGTACAGCCAACATACCGTCATAAGTAAACTTAGCCTCACCAGCCTTTCCTCGTTTCGTCGTAATCAAGACAACTCCGTTCGCACCTTGGGCACCATAAATAGCTGTTGCCGAAGCATCCTTCAAAATTTCCATTGAAACAATATCCGAGGGATTGATGGTAGACAGAGGAGAAATAGTAGAAACAGATCCATTACCCAATGCATCACCCAATCCAAAGTCTGCACCCGACGAACCACCTCCTTGTACAATCACACCATCGATTACATACAAAGGTTCCGCATTCGAATTAATTGTAGCTTGTCCACGCACACGAATAGAAGAAGAAGAACCGGGAGCTCCAGATGTTGTTACAGCCGACACACCAGCCGCACGACCTTGCAAAGACTGGTCCAAATTTGTGATTACAGAACCTTTAATCGCATCCTCTCCCACGGAAACAGAAGCTCCGGAAAGGTCACTCTTTTTCATCGTACCATAGCCTACCACCACAACTTCATCCAACGTTTCTGAATCTTCTTTCAGCACAATGTTCAAAGAAGTCTGATTGGTTATTTTAATAGTTTGTGTAACATAGCCGATATAAGAAATTTCAAGTGTTGCTCCAGGAGACACATTCAAAACAAAGTTTCCATCAAAATCGGTTATGACTCCGTTTGTTGTACCTTTTTCAAGGACATTAGCACCAATAACAGTTTCACCAGTAGCATCAACTACCTTTCCTTTAATTTGCTTTTTAGCCTGTTGCATAACTTCTGACGCATTTGCTCCAGAAGCCCACACCTGCTGTACATTCCCCACTGAAAGGGCAGCAAATGCACCAGCTATCAGCACGCATTTCCTTACATTTTTATCCATAACTATTTTTCTATGATTAATAAATTCTTATCAATTAGATTTCGACAAAAGCTAACAAACATATTTCCTCTTACATAATACCAGATTTAAAATCACACATATAAAGATCTATCTACAGCTACAAAAATAGAAATTAAATAAAACAGTTAATAATACTATTTTATCCATAACTTATACTGCAAATATTTTACAATAGAAACAGATTTGGACTACACGCCATTAAAACATTTTTCCTCTTGCTATCTGTATAAACCCTATTGTGTAGTATTCCTCACAACAATATCTCGTACAGTTTTTCCATACTTAAGAGCTATTAACCATTACAAATTTAGATAGGATTAATACATAAATCCGATATAATCTTAATTAATCATTTACATTATAATATCTTCTGAAAAATTGTTTTACACAGGTTGAATGCCCACCATATACTCTTTTGGTTAAACAAATATTTTTATGTACAATTACTTCCCAAAAGTCAACCAAACATAGGTAATATTTTAGAATAAAAATTCCTCTTACAAATAAAGAATATGCTATCCGACACCAATTCCTTTGACAAAGCAGCTTTCATACGAATAACTAATGGGAACTAAGACATCATACAGGTATATCATCACAAGCCTAATTCTTTCAGAAACATTATAGCCTCTTTACTCATTGTGACAACTGTATATTATTTTTTAATGAGGCCCGTCACCGATAATAGTTTAATCCACGACGGGCAACTCATAAATTATCTGAATCTAATTTCAATTTGCGACCAAATCATTTCGTTTCATTCAACTCCTGGTTGGCTTGCTTTATCAAAGCAATGGTACTACTATCCGAAGCGAAAACCGAATTCAGCCCTTGCTGCTCCTGAGCCGGATCACCCGTGTAATCATCGCCCGGCTTCCAGTATTCATGTTCCGTAGAAGGATTAGCCAGACCGCCCCATCCCCAAAAATTACAACCGGCAAACAATGAATGAGAAGCAGCATGTTCCGTTACCAGGTCAAATATATATTTGTAATAAGCATCACGTGCCATTACCGGAGAAGACTTGTCGAAACGGAACCCGTCTCGAGGGTATCCGAATTCTTCCATCACCAAAGGTTTCTGATACTTCTTTGCTACTACCAAATGCTCGTCGATATAAGCTTTTGAATTCCGTTTAGCCTTTTCCAGATTTTCCTGCAAACTATCCTTCGGAGCCCATCCCCAATTATAAGGCCAAATATGAATATTCAGATAGTCGACATTGGAATCTGCATGAATTTTTTCGAACAGGTCTAGATCCATTTCACAGCCCCATTTACCCTCGCTGCCGGTAGACACGAGATGATTCGGGTCAAGCGATTTTATTAAAGCAGCCGCCTTACTCATCCAGTTGGCAAAACATTCTTTATTCGCAGGCAAAAATGCACGAGGCTCATTACCTATCTGCCACGACATAATGGTAGGATCGTCTATATAACGTACCTTCGTATACCGGTTGGTACGAGTTATTACGTCTTTCACATAATTAGCGTAAAGAGCTTGTGCACTGTCCGAACAAACAAATTGTGCGGCAAAATTCATGTAAGCCGCATAACCGTCGACAGCGGGTGCCGGGGCCTTTCCGTAACCTGCCCACTGAAGATATTGTCCATATCCTCCACTCCATTCCCACGAGTTATTCAGATAAAGTACTGCCAGCATGTCGCGCTTCGACATTTCAGTAAGCAGATAATCCAGTCCCGCAAAAATTGTATCATTATAAACACCGGGGGCAACCTGAAGGGTCGGCTCTACCTTAGCCGCTACTCCTCTTTCTCCATCGGAGCCAACCAAGATACGCAGATTGTCAATACCCATGCTTTTCAGCGAATCGAGTTCACGGCACAAGCGCTGACGGTTTCCGCCCTCACCTTCCGAACCTAAAATAGCCCCATACCAAAAATTGGTGCCAACATAATAATAAGGTTTACCATTGCGTACGAAATGACCGTTTTCTACCTGGACAAAATCTCTTGTCTGTTGCTTTTGAGAGGTTGTAGTACACGAAAAAGCAAACAGCAGCAGCAACATCGATAAAATTAAATTCTGTTTTCGCATATCTATTAGATTTATTTTCAACAACACAAAAGTACCGGAAAACATCACACAAACATGATATAATTTTATCCAATAGTTCACATCTATTTATAGATCCTTTAAACGGGCAGTATACCTCTTATACACACGCAAAGGTGCCGACTACTTTACAATAGCCACCACCTTTATCCGTTATCCTGATAAAATCTTACCTTTTTAAATACGAAATATACTCAACGAATTTAACCTCAAAGGAAACGAGGTATTGTAAAAACGATCTTTTATTTCACCTGCAAAGCTTGTTTTACAATGTGTCCCCACTCTTTCACATCCTTGTCTGTCCAAACCGTATCCTGTGCAGAAGGATAAAGCATGGAGCAGGTTTCATCCTTATCGGCTATAGACCATGCAGCCCAACTGATGTCATGTTCATTCATCCACGAAACCCACTGGTTCCACTCTTGCAGGTCTATCTTACCATCTCCGTCGGCTTCCATACCTGCACATTCCGAAACAAAAATCGGAAGTCCTTTTTTCAACGCATAGTCGGCACGTTCACGCAGCCAAGCCTTATGGGTTGCCGCATAGAAATGAAGTGTATACATTACATTATATTCGTCCGAAACAGGATTATCGGCCGCCAGATGTATATCCTGATCCCAATGGGGAGTTCCCACCAAAATAAGTGCTTCACTGTCTATACCGCGAATACAACTTATTATTTCCTCGGCATAGCTTTTTACATTTTCCCATGAATCGTTTATCGGCTCGTTAAACACCTCGTATATCACATTGGGAATACCTTTATAACGAGAAGCCATTTCCTTGAAGAAAGCTTTCGCCTCTTCGGTATGCAATCCGTGGCTGTGCCAGTCTATAATGACATACATATCATTCGCAATGGCTGCATCCGCCACTGTCGTGACACAATCCAGTGCCTTTTGCCGGTCACTCAGATAAGCTCCTTTAGGTTCCACTCCCATAGCTGCACGAATCAGGGTACAATGCCAGTCTTCTTTCAGCATCTTTACCACAGACGCATTGTAAAAACGAGGCCACCAGTTATGCCATCCCATACTGACTCCTCGCAACACGACTTTATCTCCTTGCTCATTGACCAAAGAGGTTCCTTTTACCAACAAACGGTCGACTGCTGCAAATGCAGGAAGATAGCTGCACCATCCTATCACGGCAAGTAGTATACAGGTTTTCAAAGAAAAAATCCATGCTTTCATTTTATTTCGATCCATAGTATTTCCTAATTATATTAACAAATGTTTTTCAAATCCTTTATTGCAAAAATACACTAGTTCTACGAAATAGAGCTATACTTTTTTATCATATTCTGCCCACCTACTAATAAACAGAAACAAAACAGACTGGAGAAGAAACAATTTGATTGTCTCGCGTATTTTTTAAATAATTGTACGTTTTTTCCGGTAATTATCTCTAAACTCCTTCGGAGAGCAGTTTTTCTTCTTTTTGAAGATACGGTTGAAATTCGACAGATTATTAAACCCACACTCATAGCAGATTTCGGCTACGGCCATCGTTGAATCGACAAGCAGACGAGTGGCGTGTCCCAGACGCAGGTCGATAATATAGTCGGACAGATTCTTGCCCGTACGCAACTTGAAGAAACGGCTGAAAGAAACCTCCGTCATGCCTACCATGTCGGCCAGTTTTCCCAACCTGATTTCTTCCTGATAATGTTTCGCTATGTAGTCCTGCACTTTCTGTACCCGCCGACTGTCAGAATGTACTTGTATCTTTGCGAACGACGAGCTTGACAGTGTCCGTGCCTGATCGGTAAACAAAGACAACTCATAAAGCAGCGTAAGAAAATGGATTACGGCATAAAAGCCCTTCATTTCAGGCAACCGGTCGATAAGCGAATAAACCTTCATTACAGCATCTATCGGAAAGCATAACCCGTACTGCGCCTTGTCGAGCATCTTACGAATCATGTCGAACTGATTGGTATCGATCAGTCCGCTCATGAAGGCAGGAACAAACTGAATGGTTATTTCACGAATGTCCGACGAAGTACAGGTATTCTGTTCCCACACATGCTCCAGGTCGGGACTTGTAATCAGTACCAGATCATAGTCGCCTATCACCTCTGCCGAATCACCGACAATGCGACGTACCCCCGGTGCATGCACTACAAAATTTAATTCAAACTCCCGGTGCGAATGCATCGGATACGTAAACTCTTTCTTATGCCTGTCGGCTATATAAAAACAATCCTTCTCTGATAAAGGTGTTATTTCCCTTATAAAATGTTCATTCATCTGTTTTTCCATAGCACTTTTTCCTCCATGTACAAAGATACGAAATAAAACAATAGTTTAGAAAGTGCCTGCCGAAAGTTCTACCGAAAGGGAGGCATAGCTTCCTCATCCGTTCGTTGTAAAGATACCGGCAGAGCCAACAGAAGACGCTGCCGTCTGCCCGAAAAAACCTGCTGAGGTTTTTGGAAAATTTGTACAAAAAATTTTTGTTTTTGTACAAATTCTGGTCGGCTTTTCTAAAGGAATATTTTTTATCCGACGACAATTCGCCCAAAATAAGATAAAACCGTATTAGTCTTATCGTAAAATAACGCTTATTTTTGCACATAGCTATAGAGAGTATAAACCTATTTATCAAAACAATGAAAAGCATGAAAGTAAAAAACAAAATTTGCCTGCTGGCAGGATTCTCTTTACTTGCCGGAAACATGTGGGCACAAAACATCTGCATTTCTACTCCAAACACATCGCTTGTACTGAATGCACCGACTGGCGGAGAACTGAAGTATCTTTATTATGGGAACAAACTGAGCGAAACCGACTTACAGAACATCGACGGGGCAAAGAACTGTGACCATACCGCTTATCCGGTCTACGGCATGAACTGTCCGAGTGAAACAGCATTATCCGTCAGACATGCCGACGGAAACATGTCAACCCAAATGGAAATTGTCGGTGTCGATACGGACAAAGATGCTCAGAGTACCCTCACCACTGTCCGCCTGAAAGACAAAGTCTATCCTTTTTATATAGATGTATGCTACAAAGCCTACACAAATGTAGACATGATAGAAACCTGGACCGAAATCAGTCACTCCGAAAAGAAGCCTGTCAGCCTCACCCAGTTTGCATCGGCTTATCTGCCTGTGCGCAGGGGCAATGTGTGGATCTCACATCTTTCCGGTTCGTGGGCCAACGAAGGGCAACTTATTCAGGAGCCGCTGCAACCGGGTATGATGGTCATCAAAAATAAAGATGGAGTGCGCAACTCGCATACCTCACATGCCGAAGTGATGTTCTCGCTCGACGGAGCTCCCCGGGAAAACGAAGGGCGGGTCATCGGAGCCGCACTTTGCTATACGGGCAACTACAAGTTGAGAATCGATACCGACGACAGCGACTATCATCAGTTCTATGCGGGCATCAATGAAGAGAACTCGTCGTACACGCTTCCCAAGAAGGAAATATTCCGTACACCAGCCGTTGCCCTGACCTACACCGACGAAGGACTGAGCGGAGCAAGTCGTAATTTCCATAAATGGGGAAGAATGTACAAACTGGCTCACGGGAATAAGGTACGCGATATTCTGCTGAACAGCTGGGAAGGAGTATATTTCGACATCAACCAGAAGGGCATGGACCAGATGATGGGCGATATCGCTTCAATGGGTGGCGAACTGTTTGTCATGGACGACGGATGGTTCGGCAATAAATATCCGCGCAAGAATGACAGTTCTTCACTGGGCGACTGGGTGGTTGATAAGAACAAACTCCCCGAAGGTATCGAGGGCTTGATAAGGGATGCCAAGAAACACGGCATTAAATTCGGTCTTTGGATTGAGCCGGAAATGGCGAATACTACCAGCGAACTATACGAGAAGCATCCCGACTGGATATTGAAAGCTCCGCAGCGTGATCCGGTTCTGGGACGCGGAGGTACGCAGGTTGTACTCGACCTTGCCAATCCGGAGGTACAGGATTTCGTATTCAAGGTAGTAGACGACCTGATGACACAGCATCCCGACCTCGCTTATATCAAGTGGGATGCCAATATGAGTATCATGAACCACGGTTCTAATTATCTGACAGCCGATAATCAGAGTCACCTGTATATCGAATATCATCGGGGATTCGAGAAAGTATGCCAGCGTATCCGCGCCAAATATCCTGACTTGGTCATTCAGGCTTGTGCCAGCGGAGGCGGTCGTGCCAACTACGGTTACCTGCCTTACTTCGATGAGTTCTGGGTAAGCGATAATACTGATGCCCTGCAACGTGTATATATGCAGTGGGGAACCTCTTATTTCTTCCCTGCCATTGCCATGGCTTCGCACATCAGTGCGGCTCCCAATCATCAGACTTTCCGCAGCATTCCTCTGAAATACCGTATCGATGTGGCCATGAGCGGACGACTGGGCATGGAGATTCAGCCTAAAAACATGACCGACGAAGAAAAGGATTTGTGCCGCAAGGCTATCGCCGACTACAAGAAGATTCGTCCGATTGTACAACTGGGAGATATTTATCGTTTGGTTTCTCCTTACGATCATCTGGGCGTTGCTTCGCTGATGTATGTCACTCCCGAGAAAGACAAAGCTGCCTTCTACTGGTGGAAGACCGAACACTTCGTCAATCAACATCTGCCGCGTGTTACCATGGCGGGACTCGATCCTGAAAAGACCTACCGCATTACGGAATTGAACCGGATAGACAACCAACCACTTGCATTCGAAGGCAAGACATACAGCGGAGCATATCTGATGGAGAACGGGCTGGAAATTCCGTATAATCATATCGTAGACTATCACAAACAAAGCGATTATTCCAGTCGGGTACTGTATCTGGAGGAAGTGAAGTAAGAGCTTTTCACTTGCCTGTGCAAAAGGCAAGGAGAAAGGATGTCAAGACATATCCGAAGGAAAGAATGCTTTTAAATTCAAACTCCGACAACCATCTACTATAAGCAGTAAAGAACCGTATCATTCTCAGGCAAACGGAGGATGATGCGGTTCTTTTTTCTTTCGCAGCAACTATGCTCTCCAGACCAAACGTTATGCGACGTTTTTCCAGATCTCTCATAACAGACACAGAGAATACCTCATCGTCTGCTGAAGATTTTCCAGATAAGCTGTATATTCCCGCTAGGAACGTATCCACAGGCAATGTCAGCAACAAAAACATCAAATCTGAAGTCTGAGCCTCTTTACCGAAAAGAAAGTCTGTCTCAAAAGAGAAAAAAATGGATAAACCTACTTTTATGCTATGAGTTATAACAAAAAAATCTCCTGCTTTAGCCTTCGTTTATTGTAATTACGTGGCTAAAAGCAGGAGATTTTTCACTTTGAATTTTTAATCTATCAGATTTTTACCTGAGCAATTCTATTTAAAAACAGCCTCAAATCTTGGAGTTGTCATCGGTACATATCGAAGGAATCGTTCCAGTTCCGACGTTCCTTCATCCATCGAAGCTGTAGATTATTTTACTCCCAGTCGTCTGTACGGAAGGGATACAAAGGCAATTCACGCAAACCTGCAACATTTCCGATCTGGAAGTCACGGAAACAATAACGTACGGCAACCGGCTGAGCTACCTTGTCGCATGTAACTTTAATCTGCAAGTTATTGAAAACTTCAGCCTTTGCCGGATAAAAAACTTTATCACTTCCGGCTACTTCGAAACCTTCCATGCCCGACAAGCGGTTAAAGCCCTCTTCTGCATGGTCGAACGACAAGATAACGGCACCGTCTTTTACTTCCATCGATTTGTAAACCGGTCCGTAAGCTTCTATACCCGGCACATGATAGGTCTTGCTCAGCGCCATATAAGCCAGACGTTTTCCTACATCTGTCTTGTTCTTGGGATGAACATTCTTTATTTCATAAGGCTGAACCAGATCGTTTGTCGAAATCATTCCACTATTCGGGATGATGGACTGCGCCTTGAACTGTGCTTCACGCAGGTATGCGCTGGCTGTCGTTTCCGTAGAATTGAAAGGAGCAATCTCTACATAATAGAACGGAAGTTCACCCAGTCCCCATTCTTTACGCCAAAGTTCCACCATGGTCTTCAAGCGTTCGGCATACGTCTTGTGCTTGCCCACGTTCGATTCTCCCTGATACCACAAGAACCCTTTGATGGTATAATTTTGCAAAGGCTTCAGCATACCGTTGTACATCAGCGTCGGACTCATATAATGCCACCAGTCGTGTCCTTCTTCCTTACGAATATCACGCTTCAAGTCGATGTCGGGATACTGCGAAACAATCTCACGGGGCAACCATCCTTCTACCATCGAACCACCCCAGCTGCAATTGATAATACCAATCGGAATATCCAACACCTGATTCATCATCATGGCAAAATTGAAGGCTGTTGCACTAAAGGCAGGAGCATTTTCCGGATTGCTCACCTTCCAAGTTCCCTTACACTCGTCGACAGGCTGCAACTGCCCGTTCTTTTCCACTGTAGCCACACGAATTCCTTTCCACTTCGACGCAGTAGCTATTGTTTCGTTGGCTCCAGCTATCGGACAATTCCAGAAACCACGTAGAGGCATTTCCATATTCGACTGTCCGGAACAGAACCAAACCTCTCCTACCAATACGTTGTTTAGCTTCACTTCCTCGCCATCGGAAATCGAAATCGTATAAGTCTGATAGCTTGCGGTAGGTGTCTGAATTTTAGCGATCCACTTACCATCGGCACCGGCTTTCACCTTATAGGCTTCATTATTCCACGACGGGCAGATAGTTACTTCGGCATTGGCATTAGCCTTTCCCCACAGACAAGCCTCCGTCTGTTGCTGCAACACCATATTGTCACTCATAATGTCGGGCAGGGTTACCTTTGCCCATGCTCCGGCCTGCATCATCAACAAGCAAGCACTTATAATCCATTTCTTCATTGCTGTAATATTTTAAATAACATTTTTCATTTACCAATTCATCAGTTTCTTCAGAAAGGCAGTCAGTTCGGATGCCATTTTCTGATGCTGCCGCATAGATGGGTGATAACTAGCTCCCATTCCCAATGAACCCGTCTGCGGAGACATATCGAAACGATAGACCTCTTTGTCCCCGTTTTTATGCATTTCGTCGGCAACCGTATCCATGGCTTTCTTTAAATCACTCAGTGCCTGACTGTCCGTCATAGAACCGCTCAGCAAAACCAGCTTGGCTTTCGGATAAATGGAACGAAGTTTTTTCATAAACCGACGATAGCCATCAGTCAGCAAGTCCATGTCATAATCATTCAAACTTATATCGTTTGTTCCTAAGTTGACGCATACTACATCGGGAGTATACAGAGCATGGTTCCACAGTTCGGTAGAATCTGTAAAAAGAACTTGTTCGTACATGGCAGGCATACAGTCTTTGCTACCCGAACGAGGTCCGGCATAATTACGATATATACCTATTCCCGAACGAGCTACTACAAGATGTTGTGCCTTCAGAGCCCGCGCTGTACGGGCCGCATAGGTATAAAAATGATTTTCAGTGTCGTAGGTAAACGGATCTTTCGGATTCTCCGATTCTACTCCATATCCGCAAGTTATGGAATTGCCGATAAATTCAATCCGACGTTCGGGCAAGACCGGAGCCTCCGCAAGGCGACATCCATTGTCCAAATAAAAGCCTTTGAACGCAGGCTTCAGCTCATATCCTTCTATTGCATACATGATACGTACCCGATGAGTACCTTCGGGTAGTCCCTCTGCCAAAGTCTGTATAGAGTCGTTTGCCGAATAGTTGATTCGATAAGGCAACTCGTCGTCGATCTCCACCATGAAAGCTCCACTTCCGGGCTTCACTTTCATCTGCAAGGAAGTACCTTCAAAATTGGCAAAGATACTGACACCCGGATAGGTGAAACGTACCATATGAGGAACGGTTCTGCTGATTCTTCCCATATAAACAATGTGAGAATCATCGGAAGATATAAATACTTTATCGTTTTGACGAGTTTCTGCTGAAACAGACAAAGAAAATCCTGCGATCATGCCACAGAATAATAAGCCTGACAAATAGTTTTTGTTTTTCATATATCATAGTATTTTCTGCAAATATAGTACATCTACACAAAGAAGGGTTGATACTTTTTTATCAAAAATCAGCGCTTTTCATAAACTCTATTAAAAAAGTGCGGACTCTTTGCTAATATTCGTTCCAAACTGTTGCAAACGATTCCTTTTTTGTCTGAAATCATTATGCAAACTAACAAATGATTTTCTGAAATTTCTTATAAGAAATGTGCTTGAACATTTGATTACACCGATAATTCATCCTACTTTTGCGTGCACATCGGATAAGAGCGTTTTGTAATCCTCATCGGAGGGCAATAAAAAGCCGGATAAGATGACTGGGTAAAACCAATCAACTTATCCGGCTTTTTATTTATCAAATCAGACATTGTTATCGGAAGTATATGAAAGAGCTTGATTTAACGCAAGGGAATGTATCAAAAGTCTTGTTTCAGTTTGCCGTACCTTACCTGCTGGCCAATGTATTGCAAGCCTTATATGGTGGTGCCGACTTGTTTGTCGTAGGGCAGTTTGATGATGCAGCAAGCGTAGCCGGAGTAGCAATAGGCAGTCAGGTGATGCAAACCATTACAGGTATTATCCTTGGACTGACTACCGGAGTAACTGTTCTCATCGGCATAGCTACCGGAGCACGCAATTACAAAGAAACAGCTTCCATTATAGGTTCGTCGGTATGGCTGTTCGCTATCACAGGAGTCCTGCTCACACTATTGATGACGATTCTGCATAATCCCATAGCCTGCATCATGCATACTCCGGCCGAAGCCATGCACGATACAGAAATGTATCTGCTAATCTGCTCACTGGGTATTCCTTTTATCATAGGTTATAATGTTGTCTGCGGAATACTTCGTGGACTCGGCGATTCCCGCACTCCACTCTATTTTGTAGCATTGGCCTGTATGGTCAATGTTATACTTGACTTTGCTCTGGTAGGAGGCCTGCATATGCGTGCGGCAGGAGCAGCAATTGCCACCATCTCCTCACAAGGAATCAGTTTCCTGACCGCCTTATGGTTCCTGCATCGCCGAGGTTTCAGTTTCCCATTTACCCGACGTGACATCCGCCTGAACGGAAATCTGTCACGACGGGTCGTATTCCTGGGAGCTCCCATCGCCCTGCAAGATGCACTGATCAATATTTCCTTTCTGATTATTACGATTATCGTCAATCAAATGGGGGTCATCGCGTCGGCAGCATTAGGTGTAGTCGAAAAAATCATCGTGTTTGCCATGCTGCCTCCCGTAGCTATTTCATCGGCCGTTGCTGCCATGACCGCACAAAACTACGGTGCCGGGCTCATCCCTCGTATGAACCAATGCTTGCATTCGGGCATCGCAATGGCATTGGTATTCGGTATTTCAGTCTGTGCCTACTCACAAATTCTGCCGGAAACCCTTGTAAGAATCTTTACAGATGACGAATCCGTAGTCGCTATGGGATCAACCTATTTGCGGGGGTACAGCATCGACTGTATCATTGTCAGCTTCGTGTTTTGTATAAATTCTTATTTCAGTGGACAGGGCAACTCGTGGTTTCCCATGATACACAGCCTCATAGCTACATTCTTTTTCCGTATACCTCTATCGTGGGCCTTCAGCCACATTGATCCGACGACCCTTTTCTGGATGGGATATGCTCCGCCACTTTCTACAACCGTATCGTTGCTGATCTGTACCGGTTACCTTTTATGGCAAAGAAAAAAAATGCAACAACGTCAAACGATCTTATCAAAATAAGATTTCTTTTTCAGCATTTTAAATGAACAATTTATGCCTTTTTTATGTATACATATAAATAAGAATAACGGAAACCATATAATAATTATGAAGAAGACTAACACAATTGTTACCATATTCTCCAGCTTCCTGCTTTTTCTAAGCTCATGCAATCAGTCAGAGGATATTTTTACTAGTCAAGACAACAGCCTTTCATTAACCTGTTTCCAGACGGGATGGATGGAAAGCCCCTCCGGACAGCAGAGCCGTGCCGTAATAGGCTCTGAAGGTAAAGGCAGTTTTACAGACAATGATCGCATCGAAATTCAAATTGTATCTGAAAATAAAGCCACTACAACTCAGCTAACATACAGCAACGGACAGTGGAGTCCTAACCTGCAACGCGATAAATATAACAAAGGAGTACTTCAGCTCTCGGGAATTTTCCCTCTACTTCCACAATCGACGGATGACGCAACAACAAGAGACATCAGCTTGTCTGTTGAACAAAACAATAAAGAAAAATACAATGCAGCCGACATTCTTTTTGCAAATACTACGGTAGACGCAAACAGCACATCCGCTACATTGCAATTTCAGCACGCATTACACCGTATTATTATCAACCTGAAAGGTACCGTACCCGATGACTTGAAAATAGAAGTACGAAGTCTGACCGATGGGAATATATCCATCACCGACGGAAAAGTTAGCCTAAAAGGAAATGCTTCTTCCACCTACAAATGGATAACCCCTCAACAGGAAACGGCCAATACTTATACAGCCATCATTCTCCCGCAGGAAGCAAAAGCTTATCGTGGCGATGAAGGCTTTATCCGACTGACTAGCAAAGGGAAAAGCGTAACTTATCCAATCGACTCTCAGATAGAAAATTTTGCTCCAGGCATGCAGACAACCCTGAACCTGACACTGAAACCGGCCGAAGAAGGAGGCAACGCCGATATGGAATTCAGCAACCAGGCATATTGGGTATATGGCATTACCTCGCCTCCGTTCCCGGGAAAAGAGCACATTCCCTCATATGATGTAATAACAGAATCTTTCAGCACAAACCCCCATATGATGTAAAAACAGAAACTTTCCCTAAAGGAAAATGGATGCGCATTGCCTATGAAAAATTAGGTCTGCCTAACGAAGTACAGTATCTGACCTGGACGGAAGGCTGCGGATGGTACGACTGCAATAAGACATTTAATTACAAGGGCGACGGCAATATGTGCTGGGCTGCATCGGCTTCCAACCTAATACACTGGTGGCTGGAACAGAATAAAAAGTATGTCGAAGCTTACGAAACCAAATACGGCACTACTTGCCCCAAAGGATATCAATTGATGACAGCAGATCACCAAGATCACAGCGAAGTGTTCAATTTCTTCAAAGCTTCCTATCCTAATAAAGGAAGCTGGGATACCGGAGGAGTAAACTGGTTTATCAACGGAGACAAGAAGAACCTGATATACAGCAACAACGAAAGTTTTGAGGGATTTTTTAGCAAAGTGTTTTCAACAAAAGATGTAATTGCTACAGAAACTCACAATACTTCAAAAGAAAACTTTAACCAATGGATAAAGGATGCTTTCCGTTCACACAAAGCGATCGGATTTACAGCAAGCGGATTCGCCGGTTCTGATGCAAAACTCCATTCTATGACCATCTGGGGAGCCGAATTTGATGCAGAAGGTTATGTATCATTTATCTACTACTGTGACAATAATATGTCGGATAACGAGCCCAACCATGGTGTAGTTAAAAGATTTAAGATAATATATAAAGAAGGAATAATGCCAGGAGCTTATATTACTCCTTTAGATTACAATGATGGTACCCTGCCTAAAGCACAATCATTGATTACCGTCCTTACGCTTGTTGACTTACGACAAGACATCTGGAAAAAGGCTTTTCCCGATGTAAAATAACGGAACAGACAGCACTTCTCAAGATGCCTGCCTATGATATTTAGATGCCAGCTGTGCTGGCATCTATTGTTTCTACCCCACGCCATTACGCAATTCCTGAACAACATTATCCTGATAATATAAAAGATAAACCGGAAGCTACTGACATGCCGGAAGCTCCTCCTACAACAATAGCTTCCGCTTCGTCTATCTTTTCTTCAATAACTCGATTGCATTGTCCCCATAGTCGATTAATATTTCTATGGCGACAAAAACAGATGTCCCTGAAAAAAGGAGCTTCTACCTAAATCACTTCCATGATTACCATTTTGAGAATCTTCCCCGTTTTTTGTTTCTTGCAGGAACTGTGTAATCGTCTATCCCGTCTGCTGCTTGAAAAAGCGTATCATATGAGTCGGTTCCAAGAAATGCAGACGGAAAGCTATTCTCTTTACAGAAAAAGCCGTAAACAACAAATCATTTTTTATTTCCTGCAACAGCGGCTGTTCCAGCAGATGGGGCTGCCGAAATTCCAAACTCCCAGACCACAGCCTTATCCAGTGAAACACGACTCACTCCCATTATCTCAGCATAATCGTTTACACGTACCTTCTGAAAATGTTCTTCTCCAGCAACTGTTTATACTGATAGGCACGGCTATTCAGAGGCAAAGCCGTCGGGTAAATTAAAGTGTTTAGTATAAAAACGGTTGAGCAACAGCAAAAACTGATATAAATACGCCACAATCAAATGATAGCTGTTGGCCACAGGTTTCCGCAGCTCCTTCCTCTTTTTCCCACGCAAAGCCAGAAAACCATCCATTTCAAAAAGATTCATGTCGAAAAAAGGTCGGATAGTCATTCTGAAAACAATACAACAGCCTTGCATAAAATACTTGTCAGACAAAAACAAGTTGATAAATTCCTCTTGAAAAACGAGAATCGTACATTACAGATCATCCATGTTTACATGCCATTCC
>FR887819.1:33834-35402 GCA_000432735.1 Bacteroides sp. CAG:443 | reverse complement strand
GTAGCACAAGTCCTAAATATACCAAGTCCTCAAATTTCTCAGGTACCCGATAATACCGTTCCATTGTCTTTTTAATCAAGAAATTACCGATTGAACTTTTCTGGTGTGCATTCATTACCGGCGATTCCATGTCATAGTCTTCTGGAGCAGCAAAGGTACGGATCGTCTTCATTTCCGGGAACGACTGGAAACCGAATTCGCTCATGAAACGGGGAATCTCCGTATCCAGACTTTCAAAAGGCTTCTGTCCGTACCATATTCCCCAGTTATGGCTGTCTCCCCTCTTCCAGGTCTCCGGCCTGCCCCAGTTGGCTTCGTAAGGAGAACTCTCCAGATAAAACCTGCCGGGATCCAGCTCTTTCACTTTTTCCGGCAACAGCTTACGGAACAATATATCATATCCGTCTGCCAGTTGCTGATAGATTTCAGGACCGTATTTCCGCTTCCATCCCCAATATTTCATACCCTCACCGACTTCATTGTTGCCACACCACATTGCCAGCGAAGCATGATTGCGCAGACGCTTGATGTTGTAAACCACTTCCTCCGATACCTGTTTCAGAAAAGCAGGGTCATGCGGATAAGGGGTACAGGCAAACATAAAGTCCTGCCACACCAGTATCCCCCGCTTGTCTGCCTCCTCATACAAGGCATCGTCTTCATACACTCCTCCGCCCCAGACACGTATCATATTCATGTTTGCAGCCTGTACATCCTCCAGCAAGCGGACATACCGTTCACGGGTGACACGTGGCAACAAGGCATCCGAAGGTATCAGATTGGTTCCCTTGGCGAACATCGGAATGCCGTTCACCTCAAAATAGAAGCTCATGCCCAGACTATCCTCCTCGTTTACGACACGTATCGAGCGAAGTCCGATCCGATGTTGCTGGCTGGCAACCGTTTCTCCATCTATGCAGACCGAAGCACGGAAATCATACAAGGCAGCCTCTCCCCATCCATTGGGCATCCATAAATGCGGAGATTCAATGCTCAGAGGAAGCGATACCGTATTCAGCCCCGGTTGCAAGCGGACCGTTTGTTCCACGCTCCGGCTCTCCTCCTGTCCGTAAGCATAGGTCACCTTTACCTGTGCCTCCCGTATTTCGTTGCCGAGATTACGTATTTCCAGCCGATTGTCTACTTCCGCCCGGTCAGAAGTTACCGACTGCTGGCAGACAAAATAATCATCTATTTCCGCCTGATTGGCAAATTCCAGACGGACCGATCGCCAGATACCACATGTCACCATCCGGATTCCCCAGTCCCAGCCGTATGAATAAGGCGCCTTACGGGTGAAGATACTTACCCGTTCGGCCCGATGATCATTGGCTGCCGGATAAATAAAGCCGTTTGTTTCCCACTGAGGCATGGCTTCCCGAATCGGCGAACGGAAGCGGATGAGCAGCTTGTTCTCCCCGCTCCTCAAGACATGTTTCACCGGTACCCGATAGCCGACAAACATATTGTCGGCCTTCAGTATGCATGCTCCGTTCAGCGAAACATCGGCATACGTGTCAAGTCCGTCAAAAACCAGAAAAATTTCTTGATGCGCAAGTTGCTCTTCC
>FR887819.1:29073-33806 GCA_000432735.1 Bacteroides sp. CAG:443 | reverse complement strand
TTGCTCTTCCGAGAGCACGAAGGATGTCCGGTACAACCAGTCTTCATCTTCCACCCATTGTATCTCTTTTTCATTCATCCCGTAAAAAGGATCAGGTAGTTTACCCAGAGCCATCAAATCCTGATGGACGGTACCGGGCACAGTGGCAGGCAACCATTCATCACTTCCATACTTTGAAAACTGCCAGCAGGAGTGAAGTGTCAGACTATCGGCAAGTGCGGTATTACCCAACGAAAAAAGACCTGTCCATAATACCGCCAGAATGATTTTCCACATATTTTTCACATTACAGATTTAAGAACCATACCACTAGATTTCGCTTCCCTCACTCTCATCTTTCAAGAGCTTCCTCTCCCTTATGAGAAAAGCCGAGAAAGAGCTTCAAAAAAGCAGGACAAAAGGATTTCAGGCGAAATTTCTTCATGATACAAAATAAAGCAAGTTTTTCCGATAAAACAAATAAAATCAATCGGAAAAACTTGCTTTATTTCATCAAACGCCCTAGGGCTTGTTTGAATCTTTCAGCCTATCGCCGAAATTTATTTTACTTTCAGCTTATCAAATCCTTCGCCGTACACTCCCACCACATTGCTTTGGGAAACAAAAGCATCCGGATCGATATCCTTTACCAGACGGAAAATATCAAGCGACTCACCTTTCTTTGCCAGCACCACAATAACCTTGATATCTTGCTTACTATACCAGCCCTGTCCGTCGAGCAACGTTACCCCACGGTCTATCTGGGTAGAAATACCTTCTGCTATCTGCTCATATTTCCGTGAAAAGATCAGGAACTGGACCGACTGACGGGAACTGTTGATCACATAGTCAATGACGAAACTCATGATAAACAGCACACAGAAACCGAATAACACGCGTTTCCAGTCGTGAAAGATGAAGTAACACGACGAAATGATCACGATATCACAATACATCATCATACGCCCCAAGGTAACGTCCTTGTATTTGTTGATAATCCATGCGATAATATCCGTTCCTCCCGTACTACCGTTGTTGCAGAATACGATACCGATTCCGAAGCCAAGCAGTCCGGCACCGATGACACAAGCCATGAACTCCTGCCCCGGTCCCAAAAGCTGAGGAAGATTTCCGTCACTGTTCCTGAACAATACCTGAAACCACCACAGCAGGAAGGTCAGCATAAAGATGGCATAGATGGTCTTCACGCTGAATTTCGGCCCCAGAATCTTCAAGGCAAATCCCAGGAAAACCGCATTAATCACAAAGTAAGAAACCTGAATCTCTATCCCGGTAGCATAATAAATAATAGCGGCAATACCACTTACTCCACCGGTTGTTATCTGGTAAGGCAACAGAAAAGCAACCCATCCCAGCGCATAACATACCAGCCCGAAAGTAATGGCAAGGTAGTCTTTCGACTCCCTGCCTATTTTTCTCTTTAGAATCGCTTCCATACGTGTGCGATTAAAGTACGATGTTTACAATCTTCTTCGGCACGATGATGACTTTCTTCGGTGTCTTGCCTTCAATCCATTTCTGCGACTGTTCATCGCTCATAACGGCTGCCTGAATGGTTTCATTGTCTGCATCGGCAGGGAATTCCATCGTAAAACGAGCTTTTCCATTGAAAGAAATCGTATATTTCACACTGTCTTCCTTCAGGTATTCTTCGTTGAATACCGGCCATTGTGCGTCACAAACCGATGTCGTGTTACCCAATGCTTCCCACAATTCTTCTGCCAGATGTGGAGCAAACGGAGCGATCAGCACTACCAGGTCACTCATGACAGCTTTGTTACGGCATTTCAGCGAAGTCAGTTCGTTTACACAAATCATGAAGGCACTGATAGATGTATTGTAAGAGAAGGTCTCAATATCGCCTGTCACCTTCTTAATCAGCTTATGAATAGACTTCAGTTCTTCCTTGGTCGGCTCTCCTGCTGCCGGCATGAAATTGCCCTGACGGTCGTAGAACAAGTTCCAGAGCTTCTTCAGGAAACGGTGAACACCGTCAATACCGTTTGTATCCCACGGCTTAGACTGCTCTACCGGTCCGAGGAACATTTCGTACATACGCAGCGTATCGGCACCATATTTCTCGACAATCATGTCCGGATTCACTACGTTGTACATCGATTTACTCATCTTTTCGACTGCCCATCCGCAGATATATTTACCGTCTTCCAGGATAAATTCTGCATTGTGGTATTCCGGACGCCAGTTTTTGAAGGCTTCCACATCCAACACATCGTTCGATACAATGTTCACGTCGACATGCAGCGGAGTCACGTCGTACTGATCTTTCAAACCCAGTGAAACAAAGGTATTGGTATCCTTGATACGGTAAACAAAGTTGCTTCGTCCCTGAATCATACCCTGGTTCACCAGTTTCTGGAACGGCTCTTCCTTAATGCTCACACCCAAGTCGAACAAGAACTTGTTCCAGAAACGAGAATAAATCAAGTGTCCGGTAGCATGTTCCGTACCACCCACGTACAAGTCAACATTCTGCCAGTAACGGTCAGCTTTTTCAGAAACCAATGCCTGATTGTTGTGCGGATCCATGTAACGCAAGTAGTAAGCCGATGAACCGGCAAATCCCGGCATGGTATTCAGTTCCAGCGGGAAAACAGTTACGTTATCTATCTTGGTATTCTCTACCACTTCACCTTTGGTTACATCCCATGCCCATTTAGTAGCATGTCCCAATGGAGGTTCACCGGTTTCTGTAGGCAGGAATTTATCTACTTCAGGAAGTTCCAGCGGCAACTTGCTTTCGTCTATCATGTAAGGCATGCCATCCTTGTAGTAAACCGGGAACGGCTCACCCCAGTAACGCTGACGAGAGAAAATGGCATCACGCAGACGATAGTTCACTTTGACACGACCCAAGTGATGTTCTTTCACATATTTCTTGGTAGCAGCAATGGCTTCCTTGATAGTCAGTCCGTTCAGGTTCAAATCGCAGTAAGGAGTAACCCCTGCTTTCGGCGAATTACATACGATACCTTCCTTCGCGTCGAAACTTTCTTCCGATACATCACAACCTTCTACCAGCGGAATGATCGGCAGGTTGAAGTGTTTTGCAAACGCGTAGTCACGACTGTCGTGAGCCGGAACGGCCATGATAGCACCTGTACCGTAACCAGCCAGTACATAGTCGCTGATCCATACTGGAACAGCCTCTCCTGTAAACGGATTGACAGCGTACGAACCACTGAACACGCCTGTTACACGACGGTCGGCGATACGTTCACGTTCGGTACGTTTCTTGGTACGATCCAGATAAGCTTCCACTTCTGCTTTCTGACCTTCGGTTGTCAGCTGCGGAACAAGCTCACTTTCAGGAGCCAGCACCATAAATGTTACCCCAAACATGGTATCGGCACGGGTTGTAAAGATGGTAAATTCCAGATCGCTGTCTTTTACCTTGAAACGAACTTCCGTACCTTCCGAACGGCCGATCCAGTTACGCTGTGTTTCCTTCAGTGAATCGGTCCAGTCCACCGTTTCCAGTCCGTCGAGCAGACGCTGAGCATAAGCCGAAACACGCAGACACCACTGGCGCATCTTCTTCTGTACCACCGGATATCCTCCACGTTCGGATACCCCATCCACTACTTCATCGTTTGCCAGTACGGTACCCAATTGCGGACACCAGTTCACCATTGTTTCACCCAGATAAGCGATACGGTAGTTCATCAGCACTTCCTGCTGTTCCTTTTCGCTCTTGGCCTTCCATTCTTCTGCCGTAAAGCTCAGTTCTTCAGTGCAAGCTACATCCAAGCCTTCCGTTCCTTTTTCTTCGAAATGCTTGATCAGTTCGCTGATAGGTTCAGCCTTTCCGCATGCGTTGCAGTAATAGCTGTTGAACATCTTCTGGAAAGCCCACTGAGTCCAGTGGTAATATCCCGGATCACAAGTACGCACCTCGCGGTCCCAGTCGAACGAGAAACCAATCTTGTCCAACTGCTGACGGTAGCGGTTGATGTTGTTTACGGTAGTGATAGCCGGATGCTGGCCGGTCTGGATGGCATATTGTTCGGCAGGCAGACCGTAAGCATCGTATCCCATCGGGTTCAATACATTATAGCCCTGCAAGCGTTTGTAACGAGCATAAATATCGCTGGCAATATATCCAAGCGGATGTCCTACATGCAGTCCCGCTCCCGACGGATAAGGGAACATGTTCAGTACATAGAACTTTTTCTTCGATTCATCTTCAACAACTTTGTAGGTCTTGTTATCCACCCACTTCTGCTGCCATTTTTTCTCGATTTCTCTGAAATTATATTCCATAGTGGCTTATATATTTGATTTTTTTACGATTTCCGCAATATCGTGCAAAGATAGTAAGTCTTCGGGAATAAACCCGATTTTTCCGCCAACAAATATCAATCAATCGGTTATCTCGCAGCCTATTACCTCTTGCTTCTTGTTAAATGTCGCTACAAATACTATTTTCTCCGTCAGAGAATGCAAAAAATTTCATGGAAACATTGTCCTATTTTCAACGTAGTTAACATATTATAAACAGGCTGTGAATAACTATTTAAAGAGTAGTTAATAATCTATTTATCAAAAAGAAATCAAAAGTATTTAATCAACAAAACAGGAGATTATTAACAGGACTCTCAACAAGTATATCAACATCTAAAACAGATACTCCCACTCTTTTCACATACTTATGAAACAATTTATCCGATAGTCCGCCCACACCTATGAAAACCCACTGGTATAAGCTTCCAAGT
>FR887819.1:10289-29047 GCA_000432735.1 Bacteroides sp. CAG:443 | reverse complement strand
TATAAGCTTCCAAGTTTTTGTACAAAAATAAATTTCTTTTGTACAAAAATAAATTTCTTTTGTACAAAAAATAAAAAAATATGCAGACAAATCTATCCATATTCGAAGAGGTTTCAAGCAACCTTTGCAGATACTTAAATTACATAACGTCTCAAAAAGAAAATTCCCCTCTGTACTTCTATCCATAGAACATACAGAGGGGAATCTATATCCACTATCTACTAGCCATTAACTTGCAAAATCCGCCCAGTTCGTCAGGCGCATGTCGCCTTTTTTGATGAATACCTGATGCATACCCAGCGCAGCCGACAAACTGTGGCAAGTCTGCCCTTTGGTCGAAATCTTCAGGTAATCCCACAACAACTGCTTGTAGTCCGGATGCGCACAATTTTCGATGACAGCCTGCGCACGCTCCATCGGGCTCTTCCCTCTTAGATCGGCAATACCCTGTTCGGTAATAATCACATTCACCGAGTGTTCGCTGTGATCCAGATGCGATACCATCGGCACAATGGAACTGATACACCCTCCTTTTGCTGTCGATGGACAAGAGAAGATCGAAATATAAGCGCTGCGCGTAAAGTCGCCCGAACCGCCGATACCGTTCATCATCTTCGTACCACAGATATGCGTAGAGTTTACATTTCCGTAAATATCCGCTTCGATAGCCGTGTTCATCGAAATGACACCGATGCGGCGAACTACCTCCGGACAGTTGGATATTTCTGACGGACGGAGTACCAGCTTGTGACGGAAGAAATCCATATTATCGTAAATATCTTGCAGACAGTCGTTTGTCACACTGAGCGAACAGGTACTGCCAAACTTGATTCTACCCTCTTTTATCAGATTAATGACCGAATTTTGAATGACCTCCGTATACATTTCAAACGGCGGAATGCTGGGGTCTTTACCCAGCGCACTGAGCACTGCATTGGCAATGTTTCCTACGCCCGACTGCAACGGCAGGAAGGTAGACGGAATAATCCCACGGCGCATGTCCGCAGCCAGGAAATCGGCAACGTTCTGACCGATCTTATCGGTTACAGGGTCCGGATCGTGGAAACCACGTGCTTCATCCGGAAGATTTACCTCCACCACTCCGACAATCTTTGCCGGATCTACCTGAATATAAGGTAATCCGATGCGGTCACTCGGACGTACGATCGGAATCGGACGACGATACGGCGGACGTTCCATTTCGTACAAGTCATGCACTCCGATCAGACTCTTGCTGTGAGCAGCGTTCAGCTCTACAATCACGCGGTCGGCCAGGCGGGCAATCGTCGGCGAAATACCCACCCCTGCCGTCAGATAAATCCGTCCGTCGGCAGTCAGTTCACAAGCTTCGATTATTGCCGTAGTCACGTGTCCCAGAAATCCGGAACGCAGACGCTGCGCTACTTGCGACAAATGTATATCGGTATAATTAATCTCTCCGGAATTCACAGCCTTACGGAAATCAACATTTGTTGTATATGGTGCACGAAAATGAATAGCATGAGCACGAGCCAGCACCCCGTCGCAAGAATCTCCCGTAGAAGCTCCCGTAATGATTCCTACCTGAAACTGTTCTCCCCGGGCGTGTTTCTCTTCTGCCTGCTTGGCAAGCTCTGCCGTAACGGCTTTCGGACTTCCTGCCGGTGTAAACCCGCTCAGGGCGATAATCTCTCCATCTTTTATCAGGCTGGCAGCTTCGGCTGCGGTCATAATGTTATAATTCATGGTATTAGGTGTTTTATAGTTGTTAGTATTAAACTTTCATTACTTTCGGTTTCTAGTATTTACGGTTAAAAATTTCGGAATAAATAAAGGCACGTCGCGCCTCTTCCGGTGTTCTCAGCCGGATATCCCTGCCCGACGCACTTGGCGGAGCCGCATGCTGTACATCCCTTTCCTGCGGTTTCCCGGATGCATTCCGGTTCCTTCTCTCCGCTCCTTCTCTCCTTCTATTTTTCTCTTTTACAGCACGATGAGCTACATGCTCTTCTTTCACGAAAGACTCAGTATCTTCCGCTTCCACACGCACCCGTGCTCTCCCCGCCGTTCTCCCGCGGGAAGTACGATTTCGTTTCTTTTCTTTTTTGATATAATTCCGATACGCAGTCAGGGCAACAGCCACTACCACAACCAGTATGCTTACCACGTCGTCCATCGTCTGTCCAAATGTTAAGGAGTTGCCCAAAGATACTAATAAATATCACATATTCATGGAATTTAGGGAAGAAACTCATATATTTGCAAATGAATTTATTAAATAATAACATAACATTATGACAAAAGAAGCTACGGGAGCGGACTTTAAATCCGCAACCGAACTGGAAACCAAAAAACTATTTATTGAGACTTACGGTTGTCAGATGAATGTGGCCGACAGCGAGGTCATCGCGTCTATCATGCAGATGGCAGGATATACTCCCTGCGATAGCCTGGACGAAGCCGATGCCGTATTTATGAACACCTGTTCCATCCGCGACAACGCCGAACAGAAAATTCTGAACCGTCTGGAGTTCTTCCATTCGCTGAAGAAAAAGCGCAAGCATCTCATCGTAGGTGTACTGGGATGTATGGCCGAACGTGTAAAAAACGACTTGATCGAAAACCATCACGTTGACCTGGTAGCGGGACCTGACTCTTATCTTACGCTGCCCGATCTGATCAGTGCCGTCGAGGCAGGAGAGAAGGCCATCAACGTAGAACTTTCTACTACAGAGACTTACCGCGATGTCATTCCTTCACGTATCTGTGGAAACCACATCTCCGGCTTTGTATCCATCATGCGCGGATGCAACAATTTCTGCCACTACTGCATCGTACCTTATACACGCGGACGTGAAAGAAGCCGCGACGTAGAAAGTATCCTGAATGAGGTACGCGACTTGCAGCGCAAAGGTTACAAGGAAGTGACCTTGCTGGGACAGAACGTAAACTCTTACCGTTTCGAGCGGGAAGGAGAGGTGGTAACATTCCCGATGCTGCTGCGCATCGTGGCCGAAGCCGTACCCGATATGCGCGTACGCTTCACGACTTCGCATCCTAAGGACATGAGCGACGAAACCTTACATGTCATTGCCGACGTGCCCAACGTATGCAAGCACATCCACCTGCCGGTACAGAGCGGAAGTTCACGTATTCTGAAACTGATGAACCGCAAATATACACGCGAATGGTACCTGGAAAGGGTAGAGGCCATCCGCCGTATCATCCCCGACTGCGGACTGAGCACGGATATTTTCTCCGGCTTCCACTCCGAAACGGAAGAAGACCACCAGATGAGCCTCTCGCTGATGCGCGAATGTGCTTACGACTCGGCCTTCATGTTCAAGTATTCCGAGCGTCCGGGAACATACGCTTCCAAGCATCTACCCGACGACGTCCCCGAAGAAGTCAAGATACGCCGCCTGAATGAGCTGATCGAATTGCAGAATCAATTGTCTGCCGAGAGCAATGCCCGCGACGTAGGCAAAACCTTCGAGGTACTGGTTGAGGGAGTATCCAAGCGCTCAAAAGAACAGCTGTTCGGACGTACAGAACAAAATAAAGTCGTGGTATTCGACCGTGGCACGCACCGTATCGGCGATTTCGTACGTGTACGCATCACCGAATCCAGCTCTGCTACGCTGAAAGGCGTTGAAGTTAGTGACTAATCCCAAAAACAATAACGAAATACATAAAATCAAATTCGAAAAGTAACAATGAAAAGAAGAATCACGCTCAGTTGGCTGCTCATGGCACTAATCTGCTTGCCCATGTTCGCTCAGATGCAAGATCCGGTACGGTTCAAGACCGAATGGAAAACTCTTTCGGCTAATGAAGCTGAAATTATCTTTACTGGTACGATGGACCAGGGTTGGCATGTATATTCTACCGACCTGCAAGAAGGAGGTCCTACTTCTGCAACTTTCAATATTGATAAAATAGAAGGTGCCGAACTGGTTGGTAAATTGACTCCTATAGGGAAGGAAATCAAACAGATGGATCCTATTTTTGAAATGGAAGTGAAATTCTTCGAAGGTACGGCCAAATTCTCTCAGAAAGTTAAACTGACCGGTGGCAATTACCTGATTACCGGTTACCTGGAATATGGCGCTTGCAACGATCAGAACTGTCTGCCACCTACCAGCGTAGATTTTTCTTATAAAGGAACAGTTGCCGCAACTGCTTCTGCCGCACCGGCCTCTGCCAAGGGTGAAGAAGAAGTTGCTGCCAGCGAACCTGCCGAAACAGCAGACTCTGCGGCAGTAGCAGCAGCTCCCCAGACTTTGAAGGAAGCAACCGATTACTGGAAACCGGTCATCAAGGAACTTTCCAGCTACGGAGACAACGAAGAACAGCAGTCACATTCCTGGATTTATATCTTCTTCGCCGGAATGGTAGGAGGTATACTTGCTTTGTTCACTCCTTGTGTATGGCCCATCATCCCGATGACGGTCAGCTTCTTCCTGAAACGTACAAAGGACAAGAAAAAAGGTATCCGCGATGCATGGACCTACGGAGCTTCTATCGTAGTCATCTACGTGGCACTAGGACTTGCCATTACGTTGATTTTCGGAGCCAGTGCATTGAACGCTTTGTCAACCAATGCAATCTTCAACATCTTCTTCTTCCTGATGCTGGTTGTCTTCGCCGCTTCTTTCTTCGGAGCGTTCGAAATCACCCTGCCGTCTAAGTGGAGCAACGCTGTCGACAGCAAGGCAGAAGCAACCACCGGTCTGCTCAGCATCTTCCTCATGGCATTTACCTTGTCACTGGTATCTTTCTCTTGTACAGGTCCTATCATCGGATTCCTGCTGGTAGAAGTTTCCACCACAGGTAGCGTGGTTGCACCGGCTATCGGAATGTTGGGCTTCGCCATTGCCTTGGCTTTGCCATTCACCCTCTTCGCCATGTTCCCGTCATGGTTGAAATCCATGCCGAAATCGGGTGGTTGGATGAACGTCATCAAGGTTGTACTGGGCTTCCTGGAACTGGCATTCGCACTGAAGTTCCTGTCGGTTGCCGACCTAGCTTACGGCTGGAGATTGCTCGACCGTGAAACCTTCCTGGCACTCTGGATCGTTATCTTTGCACTGCTGGGTATGTACCTGCTGGGCAAAATCAAGTTCCCGCACGACGACGATAATAATAAGGTAGGTGTAGGACGTTTCTTCCTGGCACTCTTCTCACTGGCCTTTGCCGTATACATGATTCCGGGACTTTGGGGAGCACCGCTGAAAGCTGTTAGCGCTTTCGCACCTCCTATGCAGACTCAGGACTTCAACCTATACAAGAACGAAGTACACGCTAAATTCAACGACTTCGATGCCGGTATGGAATATGCCCGCCAGAACAACAAGCCGGTCATGATTGACTTCACCGGATACGGTTGCGTAAACTGCCGTAAGATGGAGCTTGCCGTATGGACCGATCCGAAAGTCAGCCAGATTCTGAACGACGACTACGTACTGATTACACTGTATGTAGACGAGAAGACTAAGTTGCCGGAACCGATCAAGGTGACAGAAAACGGAACAGAACGCACCCTGCGTACGATAGGCGACAAGTGGAGCTACCTGCAACGTTCTAAATTCGGAGCCAACGCACAGCCGTTCTACGTATTGCTTGACAACGAAGGTATGCCGCTGAACCAATCATATTCTTACGACGAAGACATTGCCAAATACGTAGATTTCTTACAGACAGGTCTGAAGAACTACAAGAAATAATTCCCAATGGGAGACAACATGAAGAAGCTTCCGGAAATCTTTTAGTGGTTTCCGGAAGCTTTTTTATTTTTTACAAATCAATATGATCCCATGATTTATTTCTTATACTCTTAAAGAACCTTAACGAAACATCCTCCATACCCGATTTATTTGTTATTTTGCAGCAAATTAGGGAATAAAGTGAATATACTCAATATAGATACATGTCCCCTCTGCGGAAAAAAGCATTTCGAAGAGGTGCTGACTTGCACAGATCATTATGCGACCGGTGAAAAATTTACCATTTACCGCTGTACGGCGTGTGGCTTTCTGTTTACGCAGCATGTGCCCGACGAGAGTGTGATTGGCCGGTATTATGAGTCGCCGGACTATATCTCGCATACGGATACGCGTAAGGGGCTGGCAAACCGCCTGTACCATTATGTGCGCGGATATATGCTGGGACGGAAGGCGGCACTGATTGAGCGGATCTGTGGCATGCGCAACGGCTACCTGCTCGACATTGGCACGGGTACGGGGTATTTCAGCCGGTATATGCAGAAACGTGGATGGAAGGTTTCGGCCATTGAGAAGAGTCCGCAGGCCCGGGCGTTCGCACGGGAGCATTTCGGACTAGAGGTGGCCGCTCCGGAAAAGCTGGCTTCGTACGGAAAGGACACATTCGACGTAGTGACGTTGTGGCACGTGATGGAGCATTTGCAGGATATCAACGGTACGTGGCAGCGGCTTTCCGAAATCTTGAGGGATAAGGGGGTGCTGGTCATTGCGGTACCGAATCCGGCTTCGTTCGACGCGGAGCATTACAAGGAGGTGTGGGCGGCGTATGATGTGCCGCGCCATTTGTGGCATTTCACACCGTCGGCTATGCAGCAGTTCGGAGCGAAATTCGGATTTATCCTGACGGAACGGCATCCGATGCCGTTTGACGCGTTTTATGTTTCGATGCTTTCGGAAAAGTACCGGGGAAGCCGTATGTCTTTCCTGAAAGGGATGCTCACGGGAACAGAGGCGTGGTTTGCCTCGCTGGTGAAGAAGGAGCGCAGCAGTTCCATGATTTATGTTTTCAGAAAAAAATAAGGCTATGGGCAGAAAATCGGGGTCTTTCTTTGATATGCAGTTTGTGACGTCGAGCATCAGTACGATGCTGGTGTTGCTCTTGCTGGGAATAGTGGTCTTCTTCGTGATGGCTGCCAACAATCTGTCGGTGTATGTGCGCGAGAATATCGCGTTCTCGGTGTTAGTAAGCGATGACATGAAGGAACCGGATATTCTGAACTTCCAGAAACGGCTGAACAAGGAGCCGTATGTGAAGCAGACTACGTATATCTCGAAGGCTCAGGCGCTGAAGGAGCAGACGGAGGCAATGGGTACGGACCCAGCAGAGTTTATCGGGCATAACCCGTTTACAGCGTCTATCGAAATTAAACTGAATGCGGATTATGCGAATTCAGACAGTATCTCGTGGATAAAGGATGAAATTCAATCGAACAAACAGGTGATTGAAATAAATTATCCGCAAGACTTGCTGGATGCAGTGAATAGTAACATTCGGAAAATCAGTATCGTGCTGCTGGGACTGGCGGCGTTGCTAACATTGATTTCGTTTGCGCTTATCAATAATACCATTCGGCTGGCGGTGTACTCCAAACGATTCATCATTCATACCATGAAGCTGGTAGGAGCGAGCTGGTCGTTCATCCGGCGGCCGTTCCTATTACGCAACGTATGGATCGGGGTGCTGGCGGCTACCATGGCGGATGCCATACTGGTGGGACTGGCTTACATGCTGGTGAAGTATGAGCCGGACTTGCTGGCGGTGGTGACACCGGAGGTGATCGTAACGGTGATGGGATCGGTGTTTGTGTTCGGGGTGATCATCACTTCGGCGTGCGCGCTTATTTCCATCAACAAGTATCTCCGAATGAGGGTAAGCGAGCTGTATTATATATAAAAGGTAAGAAACTAACTAATAATCAATATTTCATAGTAACATGGATAAAAAGAACTTTGCCTTTGATAAGACGAACTTCATCCTGCTGGCTGCGGGAATGGTGGTGATTATCATCGGCTTCCTGCTGATGACGGGACCCGGCTCGACGGAAACGACTTTCGAGCCTGATATTTTCAGTGTGCGGCGTATCAAGGTGGCTCCGGTGGTTTGCTTCCTGGGATTCATCTTTATGATTTATGGTATACTGCGGAAACCGAAGAGCACGCAGGATAAGGATAATAACGTGACGGAATGAGCTGGATTGAGGCTTTGGTTTTGGGTATTCTGCAGGGACTGACGGAATACTTGCCAGTGAGCAGTAGCGGACATCTGGCTATCGGATCGGCATTGTTCGGTATTGAGGGAGAGGAGAATCTGACGTTTACCATCGTGGTGCATGTGGCTACGGTGCTGAGTACGCTGGTAATCTTGTGGAAGGAGATAGACTGGATTTTCCGGGGACTGTTTAAATGGCAGTTGAACGAGGAAACGAAATATGTATTGAACATCATTGTTTCGATGATTCCAATCGGTATCGTGGGGGTGTTCTTCAAGGATTATGTGGAGGAGATCTTCGGCTCGGGATTGCTGATTGTGGGCTGCATGCTGGTGCTGACGGCGGTGTTGCTGACGTTTTCGTATTATGCGAAACCGCGGCAGAAGGAGCGTATCAGCATGAGAGACGCGTTTATCATCGGAGTGGCGCAGGCGTGTGCAGTGATGCCGGGACTGTCGCGCTCGGGCAGTACGATTGCTACGGGACTGATGCTGGGAAACAAGAAGGAAACACTGGCGCAGTTCTCGTTTCTGATGGTGATTCCGCCTATCCTGGGAGAAGCGCTGCTGGACGGGATGAAGATCATGAAGGATGCTTCGGCTGCGGGTGCCAGTGTGAGCACGGCATCGCTGGTCGTAGGGTTCCTGGCGGCTTTCATCTCGGGATGTATCGCTTGTAAGTGGATGATTAATATTGTAAAGAAGGGCAAGCTGATCTGGTTTGGCGTATACTGTGCCATCGCCGGAATCATTACGATTGTTGCCAGCTTGTGTGCATAAACAGATACGGATGAACTTTAAAGAGGGAGAAGTGTTATACTTTGACAAGCCGCTGCGATGGACTTCGTTCGCGCTTGTCAACAAGGTGAGATATCATATCAGCCGCAAACTGGGAGTGAAGAAGATTAAGGTGGGACACGCGGGAACACTCGACCCGCTGGCTACCGGGGTGATGATTATTTGTACGGGAAAGGCGACGAAGCGTATCGAGGAGTTCCAGTATCATACGAAGGAGTATATCGCTACGCTGAAGCTGGGGGCTACAACGCCGTCGTACGACTTGGAGAAGGAGATTGACGCGACGTATCCGACGGAGCATATCACCCGCCAACTGGTGGAGGAGACGCTGAAGAGGTTCGTGGGAACGATTGAGCAGATTCCGCCGGCTTTCTCGGCCTGCAAGGTGGACGGGAAACGGGCGTACGACCTGGCCCGCAAGGGAAACGAGGTGGAGCTGAAGCCGAAAACGCTGGTGATTGACGAGATTGAACTGCTGGAATGTGACTTGCCGGTGATAAAGATCCGGGTGGTGTGTAGCAAGGGTACGTATATCCGTGCGCTGGCACGCGACATCGGGGAGGCGCTGAACAGCGGGGCGCACCTGATCGGGCTGATGAGAACCCGGGTGGGCGACGTGAAGCTGGAGGACTGTATGCAGGTGGATGACTTCGAGGCGTGGCTCGACCAACAAGATATTGAAATTACAAACGATTAAGGAAAGGATTATAAGATGAAACTGTCACAATTTAAATTTAAATTGCCGGAAGAGAAAATTGCGCTGCATCCTGCAAAGTATCGGGATGAATCGCGACTGATGGTGGTTCACAAGGCTACCGGACAGATAGAACATGTGATATTCAAGGATATCTTGAACTACTTTGATGACAAGGACGTATTTATCTTTAATGATACTAAGGTTTTTCCTGCACGTTTATATGGTAATAAAGAAAAGACCGGAGCACGCATCGAGGTGTTCTTGCTGCGTGAGCTGAACGAGGAGCTGCGCCTGTGGGACGTACTGGTGGATCCGGCTCGTAAGATTCGTATCGGTAACAAGCTGTACTTCGGGGATGATGACTCGATGGTGGCGGAAGTGATTGATAATACGACTTCACGCGGACGTACGCTTCGTTTCTTGTACGACGGACCGCACGATGAATTCAAGAAGGCGCTGTATGCGCTGGGTGAACCACCGTTGCCTCCGTTTATCCATCGTCCGGCTGAACCGGAGGATACGGAACGCTTCCAGACAATCTTTGCCAAGAACGAGGGAGCGGTAACGGTTCCGGCTGCGGGACTGCACTTCAGCCGTGAGCTGATGAAGCGTATGGAGATTAAGGGTATCGAGTTCTCGTTTATCACCATGCACTGTGGACTGGGTGGTTTCCGGGATATTGATGTAGAGGACTTGACGAAACATAAAATGGACTCGGAACAGATGTTCGTGGAAGCAGAGGCTTGCCGTATCGTGAACGACGCGAAGGATCGAGGCAACAAGGTGTGTGCCGTGGGTACGAGCGTGATGCGTGCCATCGAAACGGCAGTGGGCACCGACGGACGACTGAAGGAGTTTGAGGGATGGACCAACAAGTTTATCTTCCCGCCTTATGAGTTCTCGCTGGCGGATGCAATGGTCAGCAACTTCCACATGCCGCTGTCTACCATGCTGATGCTGGTTTGCTCGTACGGTGGCTATGAGCTGATTATGGATGCGTACAACATTGCCCTGAAGGAAGGATACCGCTTCGGTACCTACGGGGATGCGATGTTGATTCTGGATAAATAAGCGTACCGTCATGGCAAAGGTTTATTTGGGCCTGGGTACGAACATGGGCGACAAGGAAATGAATTTACGTACTGCCGTTCAATGGATAAATGACAGGATAGGGGAGGTGACTTCCCTATCTTCTTTTTATGAAACGGCTCCGTGGGGGTTTGTTTCGAACAACAGTTTCCTGAATGGGGCGGTGTGTGTGGAAACGGAGCTGATGCCGCTGGAGGTGCTGCACCGCACGCAGGCTATCGAGAGGGAGCTGGGACGAACGCACAAGTCGGTAAACGGGGTGTACAGCGACCGTATCATCGATATCGACCTGCTGCTGTACGGGGACGTGGTGATGCAGTCGCCGGAACTGACGCTGCCGCATCCGCTGATGACGGAACGGGGCTTCGTACTAGAACCGCTGGCCGAAATAGCGGGGGAGGTGGTACATCCGGTACGCAAACAGACCATCGGAGAATTATATTCTTTTTATAAAGCTATGTTAAAAGAAGAATAATTTGTAATTATTCCAATTTATATCTGTATTTTTGCAGCCGAAAATAAAAGTGGAAAGATTTGAGTAGCTTGCAACCACGGAAAAAAATGCTAAAACACATAGTAAACCCTTCCCTGAAACAATTTCTACTCTGTCCGTACACGGATAATATTTTACTAATCCTTTTTTAATTTCAAAGACATGGGATACTTATTCACATCCGAATCGGTGTCGGAAGGACACCCCGACAAAGTGGCGGATCAGATTTCCGACGCTGTGCTTGACAAACTGTTGGCTTATGACCCCAGTTCAAAAGTAGCTTGCGAAACGCTGGTAACAACCGGACAGGTGGTACTGGCAGGAGAAGTGAAAACGAAAGCGTATATCGACCTCCAGCGTGTGGCACGTGAGGTGATCAACAAGATTGGTTATACCAAAAGCGAATATATGTTCGAGGGTAATTCGTGTGGCGTGTTCTCGGCGATTCACGAACAGAGCCCTGACATCAACCGTGGCGTGGAACGGGAAGACCCGATGAATCAGGGTGCCGGCGACCAGGGTATGATGTTCGGCTACGCAACGAACGAAACGGAAAACTATATGCCGCTGTCGCTCGACCTGGCGCACAAGTTGCTGATGGTGCTGGCTGAAATCCGCCGCGAAGGTAAGGTGATGACTTATCTGCGTCCGGACTCGAAGAGCCAGGTAACGATAGAATATGATGACGACCGTCGTCCGGTACGTATCGATACGATTGTGGTTTCTACACAGCACGATGAGTTTATCCAGCCGGCTGATGACTCGAAGGAGGCGCAGCTGAAGGCGGACGAGGAGATGCTGGCCAAGATCCGCAAGGACGTGATCGAAATCTTGATGCCGCGTGTGATCTCGGAAATTCATAATCCGGAGGTTTTGAAGTTGTTCAACGACCAGATCAAGTATCATGTGAACCCGACGGGTAAGTTCGTGATCGGCGGACCGCACGGAGATACGGGTCTGACGGGACGTAAGATTATCGTGGATACATACGGTGGTGCCGGTGCTCACGGTGGTGGCGCGTTCTCGGGCAAGGATCCTAGCAAGGTGGACCGTAGCGCGGCGTATGCGGCTCGTCACATTGCCAAGAACCTGGTGGCTGCCGGGGTAGCTGATGAGGTACTGGTTCAGGTTTCGTATGCAATCGGTGTGGCTCGCCCGATCAATATTTATGTCAATACATACGGACGCAGCAAGGTGGCTATGAGCGACGGGGAAATCGCCAAGAAGGTGGACGAGATTTTCGATATGCGCCCGCGTGCCATCGAGGAACGCCTGAAACTGCGTAACCCGATTTACAGCGAAACGGCTGCTTACGGACACATGGGACGTGAACCGAAGGTGGTAACCAAACACTTCGAATCGGCATACGAAGGCAACAAGGATGTAGAGGTAGAACTCTTCACCTGGGAAAAGCTGGACTATGTGGACAAGGTGAAAGAGGCTTTCGGATTGAAATAACGAATGATTTAACGCAAATAACAGAAGATGGGGAATATTCCAGCAGGTGTATTCCTCATTTTTTTGTCTTTACTTTCAGATGGAACAATGAACGATATCAAGAATGTATGTGTATATAGTGCCTCGAGCACGAAGATAGACCGGTCTTACTTTGATGCGGCCGACAGACTGGGGGAGGTTCTTGCCGAACGGGGTATTAACCTGATCAACGGGGCGGGATGCTTGGGACTGATGCGTGCGGTCAGCGACGCGGCTCTGCGGGCGGGAGGCACGGTGACGGGGGTGATTCCTCATTTTATGGTGGAGCAGGGATGGCATCACAAGGGACTGACCCGGCTGATTGAAACGGAAACCATGCACGAACGGAAACAGCTCATGGCAGACATGTCGGACGGAATCATCGCTCTGCCGGGGGGATGCGGCACGCTGGAGGAATTACTGGAGATTATTACCTGGAAGCAGCTGGGACTGTATCTGAAGCCGATCGTGATTCTGAACATCAACGATTTCTATCGCCCGCTGCTGGAGATGCTGGAGCAGGCTATCGAACAGAATTTCATGCGCCGGGAGCATGGGGCGATCTGGCACGTGGCCCGGACTCCCGAAGAGGCCGTAAATTTATTGTATGATACGCCCGTATGGAGCAAAGAAATTCGTAAATTTGCCGCAATATGAGCAACGTTTGCCGAATAGGGATAAAATACATGGCTGAAAAGACGGACGAGCAGCAACAGCAGCTCGACCATGCCTTGGTTATGAGCATACAGGCGGATCACAAGGCCGGTATGCAGGGACAGCCATTACCCTATCAGCTGCGCTCGGATGCGGTCGTGACAAGCATCGTCCTGGTTTGCTTTATTTTGTTCTCGTATGCGCTGAAGCACGGCAAGAAGTATGTGGTGCAACGGATCAAGTCGCTCTTCCAGTATAAGGAACGGACGAGCTTGTTTGATGAGGCTTCTGCCTCGAGCAACCGCTATACCTTTACTCTTACGCTGATCACGACTACGCTGGCGGGACTGTATATCTACGAATATATCTCCGAAACAAATCCGATACTGATAAAATCGGTCACCAACGAACTGCTGCTGGGAATTTATATCGGGGCGGCTCTGCTCTATATCACTTTCAAAGGGATGGTGTATGAGTTCGTGAATTGGATTTTTTTTGACAAAGAAAGGAACAAATACTGGATTCAGACGTATTTTGACCTGGTAAGCGGGGCCAGTTTTCTGCTGTTTCCGGTGGTTTTACTCATTATTTATTTTAATCTTGGGATTCAAACCAGTAAGACATTAATCATATTTCTACTGGTTTTTGCTAAAATATTGTTATTTTACAAGTCTATCAGAAACTTTTTCAAACATGTTTATGGTTTTCTGCATTTTATTCTGTACTTTTGTGCACTCGAAATCATCCCCTTAATACTGTTTTGGAAAGGGATAACCTATATAAACAATATTTTGGTATTAAAATTTTAAGACATTGAAGATTAAAAAAGTTCTCGTTTCTCAGCCTAAACCCACATCAGAGAAGTCGCCTTATTTCGACATTGCTGAGAAGTACGGCGTGAAAATAGATTTCCGCCCGTTTATAAAAGTTGAGAGTCTGTCGGCAAAGGAATTTAGACAACAGAAAGTTTCTATTTTGGATCATACCGCCGTTGTATTTACTTCGCGCCATGCAATTGACCACTTCTTTAGTCTTTGCGCAGAGATGCGAATTACTATACCGGAAACCATGAAATATTTCTGTACGTCGGAAACCATCGCTCTCTACATCCAGAAATATGTGCAATACCGCAAGCGTAAGGTATTCTTCGGTGCAACGGGTAAGTTTGCCGATCTGCTCCCGCTGATCGTAAAGCACAATACGGAAAAGTATTTTATTCCGATGTCGGATGTACATAACGATGAAATCAAAAACCTGCTCGACAAGAACAAGATTCAGCATACAGAAGCAATCATGTATCGTACGGTAAGCAATGATTTCACTCCGGAAGAGAAATTCGATTATGACATGCTGATTTTCTTCAGCCCGGCGGGTATTCAGTCGCTGATGAAGAATTTCCCTAACTTTGAACAGAAAGACATCGCTATCGGTAGTTTCGGACCGACTACAGCTCAGGCTGTAAAGGATGCAGGATTGCGCCTGGACCTGGAAGCACCGACAGCAGCAGCTCCTTCGATGACAGCTGCACTGGATATGTTTATCCGTAAGCATAACGCATAAATCAATTCATATTCAGGCACGGACTACACGAATGCACGGATATTCTTTTCGCGTATCGGAAGTAATCCGTGCCTCAATTATTTTATCATGGCAGAACAAGAAAAGCATACATTCCATAAGACAGAACGACTGAACAGTGTAATCCTCATTGAAAAGTTGTTTGCGGGCGGGAGCAAGTCGCTTCCGGCTTTTCCTCTGCGTATTGTATATATGCCTGTGGAGGGGGACGAACTCCCTGTGCTCTCGGTACTGATCAGCGTACCGAAGAAACGGTTTAAACGGGCTGTGAAACGAAACCGTGTGAAGCGCCAGATACGGGAGGCTTACCGCAAAAACAAGGCGCTGCTGACGGAACCGCTGAAGGCTGCCAACCGAAAGGCGGCCGTGGCTTTCATCTGGCTGGATAATGAACTGCATGACTCGGCTGAGGTGGAAGAGAAAGTGAAGAAATTGCTTCAGATTACAGCGGAACGCATGCTATGAAAAGGCTGCTGACATATATCTTGCTGATTCCCATCTATTTTTACCGGAATTGTATTTCTCCTTTTACGCCACCTTCGTGCCGCTTCACGCCGACGTGCTCGCAGTATGCCATAGAGGCGATCAAAAAGCACGGACCGTTCAAGGGATTGTATCTTGCCATACGGCGACTGCTGCGGTGTCATCCGTGGGGTGGCTCGGGATATGATCCGGTTCCCTGATATATTATACTGGCCGATATGTTGCTCGATGTTCATACGCACCGCTTGCCCGACGATGCTTCGACGGCGCTGCTGAGTTGTTCGCTGAGGGATGTGCCGCTCCCGGAGGAGGCACGGTTTCTTTCCGTGGGGATTCATCCGTGGTATATCACACGGGAGGATTATGGCTCGCAGGTGGAATGGGTGGAACGGATGCTGGACGACAGGCGGGTCATCGCGCTGGGGGAAGCGGGTCTGGACAAGCGGTGTGCTACGCCGTTCGACTTGCAGTTAGAGGCGTTCTGGTATGTGGCGCAGCTGGCCGACGAACGTGGACTGCCGCTGCTGATTCATGCGGTAAAGGCTACGGAGGAGCTTTTTGCAATCAAGAAGGAAATGCGCCCACGCAATGCGTGGATTATTCATGGGTTCCGGGGAAAGAAGGAGCTGGCGGAGAGTCTGCTCGGACAGGGATTCTATCTGTCGTTCGGCGAGAAATACCAGCCGGAGGCGTTACGGATAACTCCCGAAGACCAGCTGCTGCTGGAAACCGACGAGGCTACGGCAGACATCGCGGACGTGTACGAAAGGGTGGCACGGGAGCGAAAAAGGGGGCTGGAAGAGCTCACGGCAAAGGTGCAGGAAACAATTAACCGGCTCTTTTTTAATCAATAAAATTGGTTATTCAGATAAAGTGTCGTACTTTTGCTGTCAATCAAATTATTATGTTAAACTAAGAATTTCATTCGATGAATTTTGTAGAAGAATTAAGATGGCGCGGAATGGTGCACACCATGATGCCGGGCACAGAAGAATTGCTGGAAAAGGAAATGGTTACAGCGTATCTGGGTATCGACCCGACAGCTGACTCTTTGCATATCGGACATTTGTGTGGTGTGATGATGTTGCGGCATTTCCAGCGCTGCGGACACAAACCGCTTGCCCTGGTAGGAGGTGCAACAGGCATGATCGGCGACCCGTCAGGTAAGTCACAGGAACGTAACCTGCTGGACGAAGAAACATTGCGCCATAATCAGGAATGTATCAAGAAGCAGTTGGGCAAATTCCTCGACTTTGAGTCGGATGCCCCGAACCGCGCAGAACTGGTGAACAACTACGACTGGATGAAAGACTTCTCGTTCCTTGACTTTGCTCGTACGGTGGGCAAGCATATCACCGTAAACTACATGATGGCGAAGGAATCAGTTCAGAAACGATTGAACGGAGAAGCACGCGACGGTCTTTCATTTACGGAATTTACGTATCAGTTGCTGCAAGGATATGACTTCCTGCATCTGTATGAAACAAAGAACTGCAAGCTCCAGTTAGGTGGCTCCGACCAGTGGGGAAACATTACAACCGGTGCCGAACTGATTCGCCGTACCAACGGCGGGGAGGTGTTCGCGCTGACATGCCCGCTGATTACAAAAGCCGACGGAGGTAAGTTCGGTAAGACAGAATCGGGAAATATCTGGCTCGATCCGCGATATACTTCTCCTTATAAGTTCTATCAGTTCTGGCTGAACGTGAGCGACGATGATGCCAAACGTTATATCAAGATCTTCACTTCGCTGCCGAAGGAGGAAATAGAAGCGCTGACAGCGGAACATGAACAGGCTCCGCACTTGCGTGTATTGCAGAAGCGTCTGGCAAAAGAGGTGACGATCATGGTTCACTCGGAAGCGGACTATCAGGCTGCCGTAGAGGCTTCGGGTATCTTGTTCGGCAATGCTACTTCGGATGCGTTGAAGAAGCTGGACGAGGATACGCTGTTGTCGGTATTCGAAGGTGTACCGCAGTTTGAAGTTGCCAAGACGGAAATAGAAGCGGGTATCAAGGCTGTGGATCTGTTTACGGAAAAGGCTGCCGTATTTGCTTCGAAAGGTGAAATGCGTAAGCTGGTTCAGGGTGGTGGCGTTTCACTCAACAAGGAGAAGCTGACTGCCTTCGACCAGGTAATCACGGCTGCCGACTTGCTGGACGAAAAGTATCTGCTGGTTCAGCGCGGCAAAAAGAATTATTATCTGCTGATAGCTAAATAATGAGATAAATAAACAGATAAAGTATATTACGTAATCCCTTGCCCCTTGCGGGTGAGGGATTTTTTTTGTCGCTGAAAGTCACGCGGAAACATCTTAACAGAAAAGTAATTTCGTATACATCTCTACGTAACAGCAAGCATCTACTTTTAGGTAGTTTTTAAAAAGGGATGTATTATGGATATTATCGCAGGGAAATATGCTATCGGATGTACACCGGAAGGCAACTATTATGCTTATCTGCTGACGCACGAACAGTGTTGTGCGTATGGAGAAAGTGAAGAGGAAGCTCTGGAGAACCTGGAGGTGATGGAAGAGGAATATCTGGAGGAAATAAACGAATTGTATCAAGAGGCTATGGCTTAAAAATCTTCTATATGAAAAACTTATTATCGGACGACCGGATGAAGGCGTATGCTGTCTGCCTGGTCATGTTTCTCATTTCTTCACTGTATCTCTTCTATCTGGGATACAAACTTTATCAATACGGACATTAAAACGAGGTCATCATGAAAGTTTTGTTTATTGTGCAAGGAGAGGGCAGGGGCCATCTGACTCAGGCTATTGCCATGGAAAGGTTGCTGACCAGACACGGGTATCACGTAACGGAGGTACTGGTGGGAAAGAGTCTGTCGAAACGGTTGCCGGGGTTCTTTACCCGCAACATACAGGCTCCCATCAAACAGTTCTCCAGTCCGAATTTTCTGCCGACACGCTCGAACAAACGTGCCAACATTCCCTACAGTCTGCTGTATAACTTGCTGAAGCTGCCGGAATATGCCGAAAGCATGCGTTTTATCCGACAGCGTATCAAGGAAAGTCAGGCGGATATCGTCATCAACTTTTATGAGCTGCTGACGGGGCTTACGTATTTCTTCTTCCGTCCGGCTGCGCCGCTGGTGTGCATCGGACATCAATACCTGTTCCTGCATAACGATTTCCAATTGCCCGCGTCCATCAACAAGGGAGAATTGTTTCTGCTGAATCTGTTCAGCCGGATGACTTCGCTGGGGGTATCGAAACGCCTGGCTCTGTCGTTCCGCTCGATGAACCCGGACAAGAAGCAAAAGATATTTGCCGTTCCACCGTTGCTGCGACAGGATATTTTCTATCAGGAGGTTTCCCAGCATAACTATATCCACGGCTACATGGTCAACTCGGGATTCGCGGAAAATGTATACGAATGGCACCAGAAGTGTCCGGATGTACCGCTCCGCTTCTTCTGGGACCGATGGGACGAGGAGCCTGTAAAGCGGATAGACGACACGCTGTCGTTCTACCAGCTGGACGATACGCTCTTC
>FR887819.1:0-10266 GCA_000432735.1 Bacteroides sp. CAG:443 | reverse complement strand
CGATACGCTCTTCCTACGGCAGATGGCGGGATGCAAGGCGTATGCCAGTACGGCCGGATTTGAATCAATCTGCGAGGCGATGTATTTCAGAAAGCCTATCCTGATGGTACCGGCTCACATCGAACAGGAATGCAATGCCTACGATGCCATGTAGAACGGAGCGGGAATAGTGGACGAGAATTTCAATCTGGAACGGCTGCTGGATTTTACAAAAACATATCAGCCGAACGCTAAATTTGCCTACTGGGTGCAATCGGCCGAAAGTATCATTCTGAATGAACTGGAGAGCCTCGTTCCGACCCATTTTGAAGAACAAATGTACATGGTAGAAGAATTTATATAAAAAGACAAAAAAATCTTTCTTTTTGTCATACACTTGTAATATTTATGTATTTTCTTTACAAAAAATATGTTTTTGTATGGCACAGAAGAAAAAACAACTTCCTTATTTGGAAAGAGATATCAGTTGGATGTACTTTAACCGCCGTATTTTGCAGGAAGCGGCGCGTCCGCATGTACCCTTACTGGAGCGGATGTCATTCCTGGGAATTTATTCGAACAACCTGGATGAGTTTTTCCGGGTCCGCATAGCTACACAGAACCGTATCGCCGAATGCTCGGATAAATCGACAGCTAAAGAAAGCGATCATGCCAAAAAACTGATCAAGCAAATCAGCAAGCTGAACACGGAATATACCAAGGTATTCGAGCAGACTATCCACCAGACTACCGAGGACTTGAAGAAAGAAAATATCTTCCTCATTTCGGATAACGAGGTTTCTCCCGAACAGCTGGAGTTTATCCGTTCGTATTATCAGGAGAAGCTGAGCGGTTCGATTATTCCTATCTGGTTTTCTGCCATCCGGTATTTCGACTTCGAGAACGATGAGAACATTTACCTGGCTGTAAAGGTCAGCCGGCAGCAGGGAAGCAAACAGATTGCCGACTATGCGTTTCTGGAATTGCCGGTCAACATCTGCGGACGGTTTGTCCGCCTGCCGGACAACGGAGAGAAAAGTTACCTGATCTATTTGGATGATGTGATCCGCTGCTGCCTGCCACTGGTGTTCGAGGGACTGGGCTTCACGGATTTTCAGGCGTATGCCTTCAAGTTTACCCGCGACGCGGAAATGGAAATAGACAATGACTTGCGTACGGGTACTTTGCAGAAAATCTCGAAGGGTGTGAAGAGCCGTCGCCGTGGAGAACCGCTGCGTGTGATTTATGACTCGTGCATGCCGAAAGATATGCTGAGACGGGTACTGAAGAAGATGGATCTGGATGCCCTGGATACGGTGATAGCCAGCGGACGCTACCAGAACCACAAGGATTTCATGAAATTCCCCGATTGCGGACGAAGCAACCTGAAGTATCCGCAATGGCCGTCGATTCTGAAGAAAGAACTGGACGGCGAAGACAGCCTGCTGGCAAAGATTCAGAAGAAAGACCGGTTTATCCATGTACCTTTCCATAACTTTGATTCGTTTATCAGGGTACTTCAAGAAGCTGCTGTAAACAAGCAGGTACAGAGCATCAAGATTACGCTGTACCGACTGGCAAAGGAGTCGAAGGTGGTCAAGGCGCTGATGGCGGCCGCACGCAACGGGAAAAAGGTTACGGTGGTCATCGAGCTGCTGGCCCGGTTTGATGAGGCTTCGAACATCAACTGGTCGAAGAAGATGCAGGATGCGGGAGTAAACGTAATCTTTGGCGTGGAAGGCTTGAAGGTACACTCGAAAATTACGCACATCAAGATGAAAAAGGGACCGGATATTGCCTGCATCAGTACGGGTAACTTCCACGAAGGGAATGCACGCACGTATACCGACTGTATGCTGATGACGGCGGCTCCGCGTATCGTAAAGGATGTACATCAGGTATTCGACTTCATCGAGCGTCCGTACAGTCCGGTGAAATTCAAGGAACTGCTTGTTTCGCCGAACGAGATGAGAAACAAGTTCGTCAACCTGATCAATAATGAAATCAAGAACAAGAAGGCCGGAAAAGATGCCTACATCAAGATAAAGATCAATCATATCACCGACCCGCTGATGGTGAACAAGCTGTATGAGGCTTCGCAGGCAGGGGTAGACATCAAACTGGTGGTACGAGGCAACTGTTCCCTCATTACCGGCATAGAGGGCGTAAGCGAGCATATCCACATCAACGGTATCATCGACCGTTACCTGGAGCATTCACGTATCTTTATCTTTGCTGCGGGAGGCGAAGAGAAGGTGTTCATCGGCTCGGCCGACTGGATGCCGCGCAACCTGAACAACCGTATAGAGGTCATTACTCCGGTATACGACCCGGCCATCAAGGAAGAAATGAAACTGATTGTGGAATATGGGTTCAAGGATACCCTGCAGGGACGTATCGTAGACGGAAGCGGCCAGAACCTCTTCAAGGAAACAGAAGGAGAGAAGCCTTTCCGCTCGCAGGAAGCATTATACTATCACTACATAGAAGAAAATATATAATATGAACGAAAGCGAAACTCGAAAAACAAACTATGCTGCTATCGACATCGGCTCGAACGCAGTACGTTTACTGATAAAGGAAATTGAGGAGAAGCAAGGCGAAACTCATTTCTCTAAGGTACTGATGCTACGTGTCCCGCTCCGGCTGGGATTCGACGTGTTCAACATCGGAAAAATTTCGGAAAAGAAAGAAAAGAACATGATTCGTCTGATGAAGTCTTTCCGTTATCTGATGAAAATCTATGATGTGAAACATTGCCGTGCCTGCGCAACATCGGCGATGCGCGACGCTAAGAATGGCCTGGAAATCATCAAGCAAATCGAAAAGAAAACAGATGTACACATCGATATCATCGACGGACAGGAGGAGGCCAAGATTATCTACAACAATCACGTGGAGCACATGGAAGACCAGAAGGGTAACTACATGTATGTCGACGTGGGAGGTGGCAGCACGGAAATCAACTTGTTGTCGCAAGGGCAACTGGTGTGCAGCCGTTCGTACAACATCGGTACGGTGCGTATCTTGAACAATGCGGTAAAGGACAGTGAATGGGAACGCCTGAAAACGGATCTGGCTGAGCTGGCCAAATCGTATCCGGGAACGAATATCATCGGTTCGGGAGGTAACATCAACAAGCTGTACCGCCTTGTGGAAAAGAAGAACAAAAAGAAAATGACAATGCTCGTTTCTACGTTGCAGGAACTGCATACCCGACTGAAAGCGCTCTCGGTAGAAGAACGTATGGAACAGTTCGGCCTGAAGCCTGACCGTGCCGACGTAATTGTTCCGGCAGGTGATATCTTCCTCACCATCGCCGAAATTATCGGAGCTACATACATTCATGTACCGGTTATCGGTTTGTCCGACGGTATCATCGACGAGCTGTACATGCAGAATAAAAACAACTGATGCCGCAAGGCATTCCATCATAAAAAAATGTGGCACTGAATTTCGTTTCGGTGCCACATTCTTTTTTGGTTGAACAATTGATTTATTTATTGTCAATCTCTTTCAGCAGTTCATCGACAGCTGCCTTCAACTGCGTATCTTCACCTTTCACAATGGTTTCAGGAGCATTCAGCACGTAGATATCAGGATCGAGCTGAGTATTCTCCAGGTAACTGCCGTCGGGTAAACGATAGCCCACTACAGGGATACCGAATACCAGTGTCGGGTCTTGCATTCTTACCCAGTTCACACTGGTCATGGTTCCCGGTACAGGAGCACCTACCAGCTTGCCCAGGTTACAATGCTTGTATACCCACGGCGTACCGTGTGCATTCGAGTAGTTCGCTTCACACTGCAACATGATGGAAGGCTTGTTCCAGCGACGGCTTGGCATATCGCATGCTTCACGTCCGCGAATCACCTGTGTAAAGTATTTCTTTCCGCTGAACAATACTTCTATATCTTCGTGCAGACGGCCACCTCCGTTGAAACGGGTATCGATGACGATACCTTCGCAGTTATTGTATTTACCCAAGATATCGGAATAGATGGTACGGAAGCTTTCGTCGTCCATCGCTTCGATATGCACATATCCCAGACGGCCGTTCGACCATTTCGCTACATCGGCAGCACGCTGTTTTACCCAGCGCTGGTACAACAAATAACTAAACGTTCCTCCGCTGACCGGACGTACCACTTCGTCCCAGTGTTCCTTGGTCTGCGGATCGTACAGCGATACCAGTACTTTCTTGCCTGTCTTGCCGTTCAGCAGCGCAGCATAATCTTCATCAGCCTTGATCGCTTCGCCGTCGATCTTTTCAATAATAGTTCCGACTTTGACACGGGTAGTCTTACGGTCGAACGGACCTTTCTCTACCACCTCGGCAATACGCAAGCCGTCGCCCGTATAATCCCAGTCGTACAATACGCCCAGCTCGGCAGTCGACTCTGTTTTCAGATCCGGATAGAAACGTCCGCCGGTATGAGAAACATTCAGTTCACCCAGCAGTTCACTCAGCATCTCGGCATAATCGTAGTTATTGTTGATATGCGGCAGGAACTTCCGGTAAGTAGCAGTCATGGCATCCCAGTCTACTCCGTGCATCTTTTCATTATAGAAACGAGCCTTTTCCTCACGGTACATATTATCGAACATGTATTCACGTTCTTCGGAAGGCAACAGTTTCATGCTGGCAGTATAAGTGATCGGCTTCAGGCTTTCCGACGAAGCATCCATTTTCTGCATGGTACCTCCGCCCAGAATAAAGAAGTTCTTACCCTCTTTATCCATTTCCATATTCGCCCATTTTGCATCCATCTTATGCAACAGCTTGGTGTCGTGTTTGCGGAGATCCATCTTCCACAAATCGTATCCACCTTCGAAAGCCGACAGGTAATACAGTTTCTCACCGTCTTTCGAGATAATGGCCGAAGCTAAGTCAGAAGAATTCGGAGTCAGACGGATGATACGGTCTTCGATTCCTTCCGTTTCTACCACAATATCCTTCACCTTCTTTTCGTCCTTGGCATCCTTATCGTCCGATTTTTTGTCTTTCTTGGAAGCCTTATCATCTTTCTTAGCAGCTTTTTCCTGCTCCTTTTCCAGTTCCTTCTGCAATTCGTAATCCTCCTTGCTCAGGCGGAACTTATCGTATGCATCCTGATTGAGGAAAGCAATCATCACATCGTTCAGCGAACCCCATGAAGCATGATTACGCATACCGTAACGCTCGGTAATGAACAAGATGGCATTTCCATCCATCACCCAGCGCGGAGAGTCACTGATATAACCACTGTTCGTCAGGTTAATAATCTGTCCCTTTCCGTCGGCACTGACCAAACCTATATCCGAATACGGATCGTGCTTGTTGCCGATAAACACAAGCGTAAACCACTTGCCGTCGGGCGACCAGGAGTAATCAAATCCTCCCGAGCGCGTATACCAGGTAGAACCATCCGTTACCTGACGAATCTGCTTGGTAGCCAGATTGACCACCATCAGACGGTTGCGGTCTTCGATGAAAGCCACTTCCTTTCCATCGGGAGAAAACTGCGGATAATCACGTTCCAACGTTTTAGAAGGTACCAATGGTTCCTCTTCTATCAGAGTAGCATTCGGGAAGTTCAGGTCTTCCTTCCGGCTGATTTTGGCAATATACAAATCGCGCTTGCCCCCTCTCTCACTAGAATAAACCAGAGAACGGTTGTCGGCACCAAATGAAATGCCCCGTTCTGCTTCAGGAGTATGTGTAATCTGTTTGGTTGTTCCATACTCTACAGAAGTCACGAACACTTCTCCACGTACGATAAAGGCAACCTGCTTGCCATCGGGAGAAACGACAGCCTCCGAAGCTCCTCGTGTAAAGGTATAGGAAACAGGGAGTTCCTCATCATCGCGTACCAGCGAGATAGCTACTTTCTGTGGCTTACCACCAACCGACTGCGTATAAATCTCGCCATCGTAGGTATAACAGAGCGTACCGTCGGCTCCCATCGAAAGGAATCTGACCGGATTCGTCTTGAATGACGTAACCGGCTGTACATTCTTCGGATCATCGATCGGAAAAGAATAGACATTGAATGAGCCACCGTCACGTTCGCTCAGGAAGTAAACCTGCTTGCCGTCGGGGCTTACGATCGGGTTACGGTCTTCGCCCGGTCTGGCCGTCAGATTGGTATGTTTTCCCGTCTTTACATCGTATCTCCATACATCGCGGGTAATGGACGAAGTGTGATGCTTACGCCACTCGTTTTCCACCCCTTTCTGATCCTGATACAGGAAGAAATCACCCGACGGAGCATAGCTGATCATCTCAGCCGGCGTTCCTAACATCTGCTGTGTACGTCCGCCGTCTACCGGTACCTTATAAACCTCGGTCATTGCCAATTTAGGGAAAAGTGCGCTCGAAGCTGGATCCTGAATGGAAGCAGAGAAAACAACATATTTCCCATCAGGAGTAAAGGCTGAAGGAATTTCCGAAGCAGAGTGAGTAGTCAGACGCTTGGCCGCACCTCCTTCGGCAGGCATTACAAATAAATCGAAATTACCAAAGCGATCGCTGGCAAAAGCAATCTGCTTACCGTCGGGCGACCATACCGGATTCGATTCATACGACTCCTGAGTAGTCAGCCGTACAGCTTCCCCTCCCGAAGTCTTCACTTTATAAATATCCCCCTTGTAACAAAAGGCAATCTCTTTACCATCGGGAGAAATAGTCACATCACGCAACCAGAGCGGTGTCACCGCAAAGGCTGAGAAAGAACTTGCTCCCAAAGCAAGCGTTACTAACAATTTCTTCATGAATCTATATTTTTGGTTTCCGCAAAGATAGCGATTAAAGCATGAAGAGAAAAAAAAGTGAAAAATTATTTGGATTATATTGACGAAAACATTTATCTTTGCAACGTTTTCTGAGGAAAACAAATAAAGTTTGGACTATGGTGTAATGGCAGCACAACAGGTTTTGGTTCTGTTTGTCCAAGTTCGAATCTTGGTAGTCCAACGGAAACTCTACAGAAAAGCCCTGAAAGATAACTCTTTCGGGGCTTTTTCTATATAGCCATGCACCTTAAAAACATAAAAAGCTTCAAACAAAAAAATCCCGAGAATCGTTTTTTACGTATCTTTGCAACCGATTTTATAAGAATATAAACTAACGATATAAAAAGAAAGGAATAACCGTGGCTAAGGACAATGACGTGGTATTAACCCCCATGATGAAGCAGTATTTCGACTTAAAGGCGAAACATCCCGATGCAATCATGCTCTTCAGGTGTGGCGACTTTTATGAAACGTATTCGGAAGATGCCGTAACAGCTTCCGAAATTCTGGGAATCACGCTGACCAAACGTGCCAACGGACAGGGTAAGACGGTGGAGATGGCGGGATTTCCGCACCACGCGCTCGATACGTACCTGCCGAAACTGATTCGGGCAGGACGACGTGTAGCTATCTGCGACCAGCTGGAGGACCCGAAAACCACAAAGAAGCTGGTAAAAAGAGGCATCACCGAACTGGTTACGCCGGGTGTTGCCATCAGCGACAATGTATTATCTTATAAGGAGAACAACTTCCTGGCTGCCGTACATTTCGGCAAGACAGCTTGCGGCGTCGCTTTCCTGGATATTTCGACGGGAGAATTTCTTACCGCCGAAGGGCCTTTCGACTATATCGACAAGTTACTGAATAATTTTGCCCCGAAAGAAGTCTTGTTCGAACGGGGAAAGAAACCGATGTTCGAAGGTAATTTCGGTAGTAAGTTCTTTACCTTCGAGCTGGACGACTGGGTGTTTACCGAAGCGTCTGCCCGTGAAAAGCTGCTGAAACATTTCGAAACCAAGAACCTGAAAGGTTTCGGAGTGGAACACCTGAAGAATGGTATCATTGCTTCCGGAGCCATTCTGCAATATCTGGATATGACGCAGCATTACCAGATCGGACACATCACTTCGCTGGCACGCATCGAAGAGGATAAATATGTACGCCTCGACAAGTTCACGATACGTAGCCTGGAGCTGATAGGCAGCATGAATGAAGGCGGAACCAGCCTGCTCGATGTCATCGACCATACCATCAGCCCGATGGGAGCCCGTCTGCTGAAGCGGTGGATTGTCTTCCCGCTGAAAGACGTGAAGCCCATCAACGAACGACTGGACGTAGTGGAATATTTCTTCCGCGAACCGGATTTCAAGGATTTTATCGAAGAGAAGTTGCATCTGATAGGCGACCTGGAGCGTATCGTTTCGAAAGCAGCCGTAGGACGTATCTCTCCGCGTGAAGTCGTTCAGCTGAAAGTAGCCCTGCAGGCGATAGAACCTATCAAGAATGCCTGTCTGAATGCCGACAACGAAAGCCTGCGGAAGATAGGTGAGCAGCTGAATCTCTGTGCTTCCATCCGCGACAAGATTGCCAAGGAAATAAACAACGATCCCCCGCTGCTGGTCAACAAGGGAGGAGTAATTGCCGACGGAGTCAATCAGGAGCTGGACGAACTGCGCCACATTGCTTACTCGGGCAAGGATTACCTGCTGCAAGTACAGCAGCGCGAAAGTGAGCTGACGGGCATCCCCAGCCTGAAAATAGCCTACAACAACGTGTTCGGCTATTACATCGAGGTAAGAAATACACATAAGGACAAGGTTCCAGCCGACTGGATACGCAAGCAGACACTGGTCAACGCGGAACGATACATCACGCAGGAACTGAAGGAGTACGAAGAGAAGATTTTGGGAGCGGAAGACAAGATTCTGATTCTGGAAACCCGTCTGTACAACGAACTGGTGGCAGAGCTTGCCGAGTTTATCCCTGCCATCCAGATCAATGCGACACAGATAGCCCGTCTGGACTGCCTGCTGTCGTTTGCCAATGCAGCCCGGGCCAACAAATATATCCGTCCGGTGGTAGCCGACGACGATATCCTCGACATCAAGCAAGGACGTCACCCGGTCATCGAGAAACAGCTTCCGGCAGGAGAGAAATACATTGCCAACGATGTGTATCTCGATACGGAAACGCAGCAGATCATTATCATCACCGGACCGAACATGGCAGGTAAGTCTGCCTTGCTCCGACAGACGGCACTTATCACCCTCATGGCGCAGATAGGCTGTTTCGTACCTGCCGAAAGTGCGCACATCGGACTGGTGGATAAGATTTTTACCCGTGTGGGAGCCAGCGACAATATCTCGGTGGGCGAATCAACCTTCATGGTGGAAATGAACGAGGCGGCAGATATCCTGAACAACCTTTCGCCCCGCAGTCTGGTATTGTTCGACGAGCTGGGACGCGGTACATCTACTTACGACGGTATTTCCATCGCCTGGGCTATCGTAGAACATATACACGAGCACAAGCGCGCCCGTGCCCGTACGCTCTTTGCCACACATTATCACGAGCTGAACGATATGGAAGAGAGCTTCCCGCGTATCAAGAATTACAACGTTTCGGTGAAGGAAGTAGACAACAAGGTCATCTTCCTGCGCAAGCTGGAACGTGGAGGAAGCGAACACTCGTTCGGTATTCACGTAGCAAAGATGGCAGGTATGCCCAAGACCATCGTGAAGCGTGCCGACGAGATTCTGCACCAGCTGGAAAAAGAAAACCGACAGGAAGGCATGTCATCGCATCATAAGGTAGAACCTAAAACAGTTCATCAGGACGGAGTACAGCTGAGTTTCTTCCAGCTCGACGACCCTGTACTGTGCCAGATACGTGACGAAATACTGAATCTGGACGTAAACAACCTGACTCCGCTGGAGGCGCTGAACAAGCTGAACGATATAAAGAAGATAGTAAGGGGGAAATAATACCCTCTACCTGCATATTATGATTCCCTGTGCTGCCAGAAAATGATACTCCGGCAACACAGGGAATGCTTATTGAAAAGGTAAAAGAGATACTATCAACGGGAATACAGATGATATAATACATCGTTAACCAACGTGATTGTTACCAATGCACATACAACTCCCAACGAGAAATATCCATCTACTGCAAAAAATAAAATCCACCATACACACATGGCTCCGGCATCCAAATAAAGATACTTCCCTTTATCGGGACAAGCTGCCTTCTTCTTATATAGTACCAACAAATCGAAAAGAATAGAAATCATAAATAGCCCCATAAGAAGAGCAAGCCACAAAGCATTTTTTTCAATACTTTCCACAAGTCCATAAACAACAGCCAGACCTAATAATAAGGAACATACCATCCTGATTTTGAAATACGTGTTACTGCTTTGCATAATGACTAATTTTAACATGGCAAGTAAGTTAATAAAAATCAAATTAAAAAACAATATATATAAAGAATTATATATTTAAACTATCTAA
>FR887818.1:7189-63898 GCA_000432735.1 Bacteroides sp. CAG:443 | reverse complement strand
GAGTTTTTCTATTAGGATGTCCCGACTGGCTATCATCTGTTTCAGCCCATCAATAACCTTGACTTGAGCTTGTGAACTTTCGTTCAGATTCATCAGTTGCTCTGTCATTCGGTCCAGTTTTTCCAGAAGTTTTGCTTCACGCTCCTTATCCGCTTTACGCAGGGCGAAAAACTCGTCAAGCAGCATTGATTTTTCCATGGAATTCATATCTCTGCCTATTTAGACATGACAATGAAAATCAAACAGATTTTCAACTTTTGGTAGGTTAAGTTTCGTTGCTGTATCCGTATTCCGTTTGTCATACGGATGTCTATCATCATTCTTACAGGACAATTCCGCATTCTCCTTTCTTTCCGGAATAGTGGAAGAGGACACTTCCTTTTGGAGATTGGCCTCCGTTTCCGGTTGTCCTTCTACTTGTACTGGTACTATTTGATGTCTTGTATCCTTGTACCATACTCTTCCGTGGCATTGTTTCCGCCTTGTAGCAGATGAACAGCCTTCAATCCTTGATTATTCTTTCTTTCGCTCTGAAAAGTTAATTAATTTCCTTTTCTCTTGCTTAACTGAATAATTCAAAATCACTGCTGCTGTACATACTTTTAATATTTTTTGTTGCAGCAGCGAAAGTTTGAGGCAATATGTCAAAATTGGATACTTACGTTATGTTCATCAGAATTTCGGATAATTTTTCTTTGATAAACATACGTTCGGATTTTGTACAACCAATAAAGTACACACATCCGGATATACATATTACACATATTATGCACACAACGAAAAATGAGGTCCATTGTCCATGTACAGTTGTATTAGCTATATAGGGTAACCACGGTGACAGAATTACTACTAATAAAATCGGTTTTATGACGGATTGAAAATAATCTTCTAACTTCATATCTATCATTGGTAAAACGATTCTCAGTCTTGCGTACTGAGTACACAATTCAACGACGATGTGTACAACAAACACATATTCTGGACGTATACCGAAGAATTTCAATAAAATATAAGCAATTGGTACTATGGTCAATAACATTGTCCCCTCTATCAATTGGAATTTTTTCAGTTTTCCTGTTGCATGTACTGACACAATTATCGGATTGGATAATGTGTAAAGCAACCCCACGATAAGTATAAGGCGGAGAAAGGTTACCGTATGTTCAGGAACGATGCCTAACCATAACTTGAGCACAAATTCAGCCTTAAACATCAATGGAAGGACAATAAAAAATAAAATGTAAAAAGAGAATTTGGAACTTTTTACCAACAAGCGATGCATATTGTCAAGGTCTCCCTGCGCATAATTCTTTGTCAACTGGGGATTAAGTGCCATCTGAAAGTTTGAGCAAAACTGCTGGCATACACCTTGTACTTGCACCGCTATACCTCGTGCAGCATTCACGGCAGGCCCAAAGAAGATGTTAAGCAATATATTGAGACCCTGTGTGTATCCTATTACGGCTAAATTACTATTCATAGTCCATCCGGCAAATGTAAAAATCTCTCGAAACAGTTTGCCATCATATCTTAAACGGGTATGCGTTTCCGCGAAATGCCGAGAACAATATACACCATAAACGATACGATCGAATGCCTGAATGCAAAAATATAATATTGCATAGATTATTAATTTATCGTATGGAATAATTACTAACAGATAGACTATTAATAATTTAAGAATTGCATCAGCAATGCTTATATATGCGAAGGCTGACATCTTCTCGTGCGCAATAATAGTAGCATTATAGGGAACACTAATAACGGCTAAGACAGAGGAGAAAATAGAAAACTGATAGACACATAGGGCTGCAGTTTCACGTTCCGGAGGTATCTGCAATTGGGTAGACATAAACCACAGACCCACTGTCTCACCGATCACTAGTACAATTGCTGCGAGAATAAAATGGATACTCAAAATGTTTCCGAATGTTTTCTTCATAACTGTCATATCGCCTTTTCCTAAATTATAAGTAATATAACGGGATGAAGCTCCACCCAATGAGCTAGTAAGGAATCCTAACATGGTGATTACACCACCTACTACATTGTTGATACCATAATCTACAATACCCAATGTACTAAGTACAACTCTTGAGGTATACAGACTAATGAGTAGCATGAAGAACATACGTATATATAGTAGCAGAGTGTTCTTGGCTATTCGGTTGTTGTTTGCAGAAGTATCTGTCACAATAACATTTAGGATAAAATAAAGTATATGAATAATTATGTAATTAGCTCTTTTTAAGGTATAATTGGGGAGATTGGATTATCATAATTTCATTAGCCTATATTTTAATGAAAATTTGGTTAGAATTGTTCCTTTAATTTTTTCCAATAGGTTAATCCTAATAACTTCCATGCCCCAGTAACGCAGACTGTGAAAAATACAATCCCTACAAAAATCACTTTCCGACTGGTACCTGAAGGTTGCAAAGGCACAGTAGCTGGTTCCACTACCGCAAACACCGGTTTTTCTTCCTGTATCTTGGCACGTGCTACTTGCAACTGCTGAGCTACCTGACTATAGACCTGATAGGCAAGACTCATATCGTTCTGCAGGCGTTCCTGCTCGGCGCGTACACTCTGTAGGGCGATATTACGATTGCTATCAAAATAGTGGGCATATTTGCTCTGTGCATCGTAATACTCTTGCTGGCGTTCCTTGTAGAGTTGTTCCAGATAGGCACAGTCTTCCTTGGCTTTTTTGATACGGTAGTTGATGATATACTGCTGGAGCTTTGCTACAACACTGTCGGCTACTATGGCTGTTACTTTTGGGTCTTGCATAGTAACGGTAAGAGTCGTCATGGCTGTTTTTTTATCCACTTCGGCAGTAATAGCTTGTTTTATACTTGCTACTTTTTCTGATTCCTCTTTCGTCAGTTGGAAAGGATTCAGAACAGAAACTGTATCTGCTTCTTCCGAAAATAATGATTTGATAGCTCCAATAGCCATACCGGGAGCTTTTACAATATAGCTGAACCAGGGAGATTTTTGTTCATCCAGATAAGCGACCAAAGTAGTATCCAGTTCACCGTCCAGCGTCTGTACTTTGGTATTGAATAATTCCAAAATGAATGGGGTAGAGGCTACAATATCCGGTGCCAAGGTAGCATTCAGTGCATCGGGACTATTGCTGCTTGCTGCTGTTCCTAAGAAAGAAGAAGCCAGGCTGGCAAGTCCTCCGCCTGTTTTGTCTCCGCCCATTTCGGGAGAGAGGGTAACGGTTACGGTGTATTGCTTGGGGATGCTCAGGGCAATGATGATGCCTAATACTAAGCCTACACCGGCTGCCTTGTAGAGCGTCTTACGGATGGCGATAATCTTACGCAAGATCTCCATCCAGTCTATTTCGAGTTCATCGTTTTCCGGTTCCTGTACGTCCGGATTTTGATAGTTATTGTTTTCTGCCATTATAGAATAATTACGCTATGTGATAATCCGTTTATTTAACCAGTGCGGCGATGGCTGCTGCCATGGTGCCGAGTGAGGTGATAGAGCTTGCCAAAGCTACGGCATTGCCAATATTAAACTGTTTCTTGCGCTTGCTAGGTACGATGATCTCGCAGCCCGGCTCGATCTGGCTCTTGCCGCTGCCTTTCACCTCGGCTATCTGGCCGTTCATGTAGATGATGAACTTCTTGCTCTTCTTGGCGTTCTGACCGTAACCGCCTGCCTGACTGATGTAGTATTTCACGCTTTCGCCTTTCTTGAAGGATACGGTGTTCGGCATCATCACGGCACCGTCTATCTTCACGGTGTTGTTGTATTCCGGCACGCTGATGACGTCGCCCTCACGCAATACGATGTCAGCATCGCTGCCCGGATTGGCAAGGGCGGCTTCCAGGTCGATTCCTACCGTGAAGGTGTGTTGTACGTTGATTCCCAGTGAGTCGATCATGGCGTCGCCTACCTGACGGCGGAGCAGGTTCACTACGTCCTGCATGCGGCGGATTTCTTCTTCATTCGCTACGCGGGTCAGTTTGGCGCCTTTTACGTAGGCAAACGGAGTGGCACCTCCTGCCTTGGCAATGACGCTGCTGATGCGCTCGCTCTTGGTGGTCAGGGCGTAGGTTCCGCCGTAGAGTACTTCACCGTTCACGGTTACATTCTGCTGGGCGCTGTAGCCCGGACTACGGCGTACGAATACCTGGTCGTAGGGCTGGAGGGTGAAGCCCGGTTCGCCGTCTACCACGAAGCCGTCCTTCAGGCCGAAGGAGAAAGTCTGTCCGATGGTAGCCGAGCTTTCGGTGCTCTTCGGATCCTTGATGCGGCGTGCCACGTCGACACGTACCACGGAGGCCGATTCACGCAGACCGCCTGCGGTGATGACGAGGTCTTCCAGTGTCATGTTGTCGGCATACGGATAGTCGCCCGGATGAGCTACTTCGCCGTATATCTGTACGTTACCCAGGTCTTCCAGGTCGTGGATGCTGGGGATGTAGAGTACGTCGTTTTTCTGCAGGGGGATGTCGGGCTGGGTACCGTCCATGATGGCGCGGATGTCGATCTGCTTCACTTCGCGGGTCTTGTTCTCATGCTCGCGGTACAGTACGGCACGGCCCGTAAAGGCGTCTGCCATCAGTCCGTCGGCTTTCTCTACCAGCTCTCGGACGGTGTTCAGCTTGCCGCCCAGTTCGTAGATGCCCGGACGGTATACGGCGCCGCGTACTTCCAGCTTGTTGGTGAAGCGGTCCAGAATGGCCTCGGCAGTCACCACGTCGCCGTCGTGCATCTTGCATACGCTGTAGTCGGTGTCGTCGACGGTGTTCACCTGATACTCCTTGCCGTTCTGGCGCACGATGCGCAGGCTCTTGGTATAGGCGTCGCTGGTGAATCCTCCGGCGTATTTCAGCAGGGTGGAGAGGGTTTCGTCCTTCTTCATTTCGTAGCGCATGGGGCGCTTCACGTTGCCGGTAATCTGTACCAGTGCGTCGTAGGCGGGGACGATGATCACGTCGCCTTCTTCCAGACGGATGTCGTCGCGGGTCTTGCCCTGCATGATGAACTGGTAGACGTCGACGGTAGCGACGATTTTTCCGCCGCGCGATACTTTCACGTTGCGGAGGCTACCGATGTTGCTCACGCCGCCTGCACGGTAGAGGGCATGGAATACGGTGGAGAAGGCGGACAGGGCGTAGGTGCCCGGCTGTACCACTTCACCCATCACGTTGATCTGGATGGTGCGGGTGTTGCCCAGCGTAACGCGGATCTGGTTGCTCTGGTCGGAATAGATCTTGCGGAGCTCGTCGGTGAGGTACTGCTGTGCGCGGTCTACGGTCATGCCGCTCAGGAAGACAGGACCCAGCTGCTCCAGGTTGATGGTGCCGTCGGGTGAGATCTGCTGGCGGATGGTGTTCTGACTGGCTCCCCAGATGTCGATTACCACTTCATCGCCCGGACCGAGACGGTAGTTGGGCGGGGTGGCTATGTTGACGTTCGGTTCGAACGTTAAGTTACGGGTGTTGAAGATGTTGCGTCCGAATACGGCGTCCTGCTGTGCCACTTCCTGTGCCTGTGGCTTTTCGTCGAGCATCGTGGAGTTGTCTTCCTGTGTCTGCTCGCGCAGGCGTGCTTCGGCTTTGGCGGTACCGGTCAGGTTGTTCGAATCGGTGTTGGTCTGCTGTTCGTACAGTTTTTTCACACGTTCCGCCTGTTCGCGGGTTACGCCCCGGCGTGCCAGTTCGGTGGCGATGGTACGCTGGTCTTTACCTTGTTTGACTCCATCTTTGGCATACTCTAATACCTGTTGGTCGGTCATGCCCGACTGCGCCATGAGCAGGGGCGAGCATGCCATAAAAATAAGAAGTGATAAAGCTTTAATCTTCATACTTGTCTTAAGTTATATAAAATGTGATTGTTTGTTTCCGGATGGGGATGGGACACAAATAGTAGTATCGGTACGCCAGAGGGTTTGTATCGATCTATGAATAATGAGCTATTTGTCTGTGCTAAAATTTATTCAGAGACGAATTCGCACCAGGTGTAGCTGACTTTCAGCAGGGCGGTGCTCTGAGGCATTTCGATGGCTACATAATGGCGACTGCCGTAGCGCATGAGTTTGCCGGTGATGCCGAAAAGGGGGCCTTTCTTGATGATGCGTACCGGCATGCCTTCTTTGTCTTTCAGTTTTTGTGGGTCTATAAAGCGTGTGCCCTGAATACGGGGGTCGGTGGCACGCATGAAATTGTTCATCTCTTTTTCGGAGATGGTACAGTATTCTCGGCCGTCTCGTTCTTTTTTTAGAAAATACAGAGGGTAGGGAGAGGTCTGCAACAATTTGTAGCACCAGTCTTTGTCGTATTCGCGATGTATGAAGAGCAGATTGTGAATGGCGGGCACTAGAATGTGCTCACACTCTCCGCTGGGGAGGTCGCGCGCTTCGTACATCATGGGGATGTAATACTCGATTTCTTGTTCTCGGAGAAATTCGGCTACCTGTAGTTCCTTGTTGTAGATGGTTTGCAGGGGCAGCCATAGACGTCTTTCCTCTTTTTCTCCTTTCATGTTCCTTGGGATTCCTTTTTGAGGGGGTTGTTATTCATAAGGGCATATATTTTCTTCTCCTCCATAGCCTGTATATTGCTATGAAGCAGATAGTTATGCCATAAATAGAAGATTGTGGCATCTTGCTTCCGTCTAGGAGCGCAAGGCTCCCACAGCCGCACGGATGTACAACTTCGGCTGCAAATTTAGGAATTTTTATTCGAAAACTATATAAAAAAGGGAAGTTTTTGTTGTTTTTAGTATTTCTTTAGTTCTGCTTTCTTATGTTTGCTTTTTTTACTGCTTGGTTCTTTGCTCCAAAGAGGGAAAGAAAATGGAAATATGCCGTGTGGTATATAAAAAAGCTCACCACATTTGGGAAAAAACGTGGTGAGCTTTTTTTATTTTTTGTACAAAAAATAAAATGTTTTGTACAAATTTCCGGAGAATCCCGCAGGACTCTCACGGAAATGTTTTATGAGTTAAAAACGATAATTAGCAGACTTTGTGTGAACCGTCGCTGATCACTACATCGTATACTTTCGGGCTGCGTCCGAATTTTTCTTTGAAGCGTTCCTTGGCTGTGATGATGAATGTTTCGTAGAGTTCATTCTTTACCAGGTTGATGGTACAGCCGCCGAAGCCGCCTCCCATAACGCGTGAACCAGTTACGCCGCAATCGAAAGCAATGTCGTTCAAGTAGTCGAGTTCTTCGCAGCTTACTTCGTACAGTTTGCTCATACCATGGTGGGTTTCGTACATCTTCTGTCCTACAGTTTCGTAGTCGTTGCGTTCCAGAGCGTCGCATACGTCGAGTACACGCTGGATTTCTTCGATGACGTATTCAGCACGTTTGTAGTCTTCTTCGCTAACTTCTGCCTTTACTTCGTTTAGCATCTCAAGGGTACAGTCGCGCAGAAATTCTACTTGCGGATATTTCTTCTTGAGGGCTGCAACTACGTTTTCGCAGCTCTGGCGGCGCTTGTTGTAGGCAGAAGATGCCAGTTCGTGCTTAACAACTGAATCTACCAGTACCAGACGATAGCCTTCCGGACGGAAGGGAAAGTACTGATATTCCAGTGAACGGCAATCGAGTCGCATCAGGCTGCCTTCCTTGCCGAATACAGATGCAAACTGATCCATAATTCCGCAGTTTACTCCGCAGTAATTGTGTTCGGTGGCCTGACCTACTTTGGCAAGTTCGAACTTGTCGACTTTATTGTCGCCGAACAAATCGTTCAGGGCAAATGCGTAAGTAGATTCGAGAGCTGCCGATGAAGACATGCCTGCTCCCAGAGGAACATCGCCTGCAAAAGCTGTATTGAAGCCTTTCACCTCTACACCTCGCTTGATCATTTCACGGCATACACCGAATATGTAGCGTGCCCAGCTTGCCTTGGGGGCATCTTCTTCGTTCAGACCGAATTCTACATAATCTTTCAGGTCGATGGAGTAAGCACATACTTTGTCTTTTCCGTTCGGCTTGATTTCTGCCATGATACCTTTATCTACTGCTCCGGGGAATACAAATCCTCCGTTATAATCGGTGTGTTCGCCTATAAGGTTGATACGTCCCGGAGATGTGTAAATGCTTCCGGTTGTACCATCGAAATGCTTAATGAAACGGCTTCTTACATATTCTATATCCATAATGGTAAAAGCTTAAAAGGTTAATATTGTTTTTGTTGTTGTGATTCTGTCAATTAGTCTACAGGAATATCCTTGTTCACGTTCTTGCAACCGATCAATCCGTAGAACAGCAGGTATGCCAACATGGCGATGATGAGCCAGTAGCTGTTCATGTAGCCGGCTGAATCGGAGATGAACTGCTGTAACAGCGGCAGGATACCACCACCTACTACCATCATCATGAAGATACCGGAAGCCTGTGCGGTGTATTTGCCGAGTCCTTCTACTGCCAGGTTGAAGATACCTCCCCACATCACTGAGGTGCAGAGTCCGCAGAGTACGAGGAACAGGGCGCTCAAAGGTACGGATGCCATCTGGAAACCATTGTCGGCGCTATAGCCTGGCATGGAAACGGTTACTTCTTTCGGAGTGAAGATGGCTATGAGGATAAAACAGATAGCAACAGTTGATACAACGATGAGCTGTACACGGCTGGATACTTTACCGCTGATAACGCTACTTGCCAGACGTCCTACCAGCATGAGCAACCAGTAGATTGCGGCAATGGCTCCACCGATGGCTGCACCGTCGGTGAGCAGACCGGCACCTTTTTCGCTGGAGTCGGCCAGGTAGAAGTTCAATGTTCCTGGGATACCTACTTCAATACCTACATAGATGAAGATACCGATAACGCCCAGTACGGTGTGGCGGAAGCTCCACGGGCTGTGAGAGAATTTTTCTTTCTCTACTTTGCCTTTGCGCAAGTGGGGTTCCGGAATGGAAACAAATGAAATGATGATGAAGGTAAGGATGAATACACCCATAGCGATGAAGAGCAGCGGAGCTACATCGCTCATGGCTGTCTGGGGAGTCACGCTACCAATCAGCACACCTACGAAAAGCGGAGTCAGGGTTCCTGACAGGGAGTTCAGGGCACCACCTGCCTGAATGAGCTGGTTTCCTTTGTTACCACCTCCACCTAACATGTTCAGCATCGGGTTTACAACTGTATTCAACATACATACTGAGAAACCGCAGATGAACGCTCCCAGCAGGTAGATGATAAAGTTCAACTTGATGTAATATTCACCCATTGCAAATACATCTACATCGGCACCCACAAGGCTGGAGATGTACTGGGTTAACAGGCCTAAAAAGCCGACTGCCATGGCGATAAGGGCAGTTTTCTTATAACCAATCTTTACAAGCATGTTTCCGGCAGGAATACCCATAAACAGGTATGCAAGGAAGTTCATCATGTTTCCCATCATACCGAGGGTGTTTGCACCGGCGTACTGGTTCTTCCAGATAGTTCCGAATGGTGCGGCAAGGTTGGTTACAAAAGAGATCATCGCAAAAAGAAAAAACATCGTAATAATTGCGATGAGATTGCCATTCTGTTTTTGTTGATTCATGGTTTAATTGAAAAATATTGGGTTAATAAATTAGGTTAGTTTTCTTGGTATTTGAATTTTATTTTTCAGTCCCGAACTTATAGACGGTTACCTGATGGTAAACTTCGCCAGGGTTGAGGGCTGCCGACGGGAAATGTCCCTTATTGGGAGTGTCGGGGAAGTGCTGTGCTTCGAAGCAGATGGCGCTGCGGGCGGGGAAAGTTGCGCCGTGCCAGCCAGCAAAACCGCTGTGCCAGTTGGCTGTATATACTTGTACACCCGGTTCTGTGGTATAAACTTCCAGTGTACGTCCGCTTGTTGGTTCAACACATTTGGCTGCAAAGACAAGTGTTCCTGCTTCACGCTTGTTGATGACATAGCAGTGGTCGTATCCGGCTCCGTATACCAACTGCTGGAATGGCTCGTTGATGCGGCTGCCTACGGTGTGAGGAGTACGGAAATCCATTGGAGTGCCTTCTACTTTCAGAATCTCTCCTGTGGGGATAGATACTTCATCCATAGGAGTGTAGAAGTCGGCGTTGAGAGTGACTATATTGTTTTCTACGCTGGCGGTAGGAGTTGCCAGACCGGAAAGACTGAAAAATGCGTGGTGAGTAAGATTGACAATTGTACGTTTGTCGGTCGTTGCCGTATAGGTTATGATAAATTCATTCTGGTTGGTAAAGGTATATACCACAGTGACATCGAGGTTCCCGGGAAATCCTTCTTCACCGTCGGCCGAGAGGTAATGGAGCTTCAGGCTCTGCTTGCTGGTCTGTTCGGCATCCCATACGCGTGCATGAAAACCTGTCGGTCCTCCGTGTAATGAATTGGGCCCATTGTTGATGGTGAGTTTGTATTCTTTTCCGTCGAGCAGGAAGCTTCCTTTGGCGATACGGTTGCCGTAACGGCCAACCAGGGTGCTGAGGAAGGGTTCCGGACTGTTGATTACGCTTTCGATGTTGTCATGGCCTTGTACTACGTTGGCCAGTTTGCCGTTCTTGTCGGGTACCATGATAGCAAGGAGAGCTCCTCCGTAGTTGGTCACTGCCATTTCAGCACCGTTGTCGTTTGTCAGAATAAACAAATCGGTTTCTTTGCCTCCAATGTTCTTCTGGAAGTCGGCTCTTTTCAGGCCGCAAAGGTTATTTTCGTGATAAAATGTGTTATTCATGTTTTGGATTCTATATTGTTATCTTTATTATAGGTATAATATGTGTGCAAATAAAAAGATTTTATTCAAAATACACAAACAAATCTGTTATTTTATTCGCTCGGGAAGCAGGTAGAAAGCAAATCGGCAACGATAAAACTGCTTCCGCCTACAAATATGAAGTCGTCGGCACCGGCTTGCTTCTGTGCGGCTTCGACTGCTGTTTTGACATCGGGATAGGCCTCGCCCGACAGTCCGTATGAGTTTGCCAGTTCTTTGACTTTCTCGGCGGGCAGAGCGCGCTGTACGCTGGCACGGGTGAAATAATATTGGGCATCTTTGGGCAACATGGCAAGTACGCCGCTGATGTCTTTGTCGTTTACCATTCCGATGACGATGTGGAGCTGCTTGTATTTCTGGAAGGACAGTTGTTTGACGATGTACTGGATGCCTCCTACGTTGTGTCCCGTGTCGCATACGATAGCAGGGTGGCTGGAGAGTTTCTGCCAGCGTCCCATCAGACCGGTCAGTTCGCATACGTGGGCAAATCCGTTTCGGATATCAGTTTCGGTTATATGGTAGCCTTGCTGTTCGAGCAGGGGGAGGGCAGTAAGCAGTGTATTGGTATTCTTTTCCTGACAAAGTCCGCCTAATTCGCCTTTCAGATTGTGGTAACGGGTAGTCTGATAGACATAGTTTCCTGCTTCGTCGTGTGAGGCGCTCAACAGTGGATGTTCTTCTTCGGCAAAGTAGATGGGGGCATGTACTTCGGCTGCCTTCTGGAGGAACACGGGTTTGGTTTCAGGAGTGGTCTCGCCGATAACGACGGGTACGGAGGGTTTGATGATGCCTGCTTTCTCACCTGCTATCTTGGCTAAGGTATTTCCTAAGAACTGTACATGGTCGAAGCTGATGTTAGTGATGAGGCTCAGGTCAGGATGAATGATATTGGTACAGTCCAGTCGTCCGCCAAGTCCGACTTCGATGACGGCTACGTCGACTTGCTGACTGGCAAAATAGTGAAATGCCATGGCGGTAGCCAGTTCGAAGAAGGAAGGATGAAGGGGTTCGAAGAAAGAACGGTGCTTTTCTACAAAATCGACAACGAATGCTTGTGAAACGGGGACTCCGTTGATGCGGATGCGTTCGCGGAAGTCGACCAGATGAGGAGAGGTATAAAGTCCTACGCGGTAGCCTGCCGACTGAAGTATGGCGGCCAGGGTGTGCGAGCAGGAGCCTTTCCCATTGGTGCCCGCTACATGAATGGTGCGGAATTTGCGGTGGGGGTGTCCGAAGTATTCATCGAGTGCCAGTGTGTTTTCTAATCCTTCTTTGTATGCTGCCTTTCCTACATGCTGGAACAAGGGAGCGCTATTGTATAAGTATGTGAGAGTTTCCTGATATGTCATTGCGCTTATGATATTTTTAACTATGCAAAGTTAATTTATTTATCGACATATTGATCAGTACCACCACGGATAATCATTTTTTCTGCCCTCTATGCCTATGCTGAACGAGCTGCTTTCGCCCACCTTGAAGTTGATCATGCCGCCTATGCGGTCGGGGGCATAGTTGGGAAGGGGGTAATAGTAGGGAGAGCGTTTGGGGTTGAAAGATTTGTTTCCGTAGGCGTAGATGCTGATTCGGTCGGTCAGTTTATAGGCCGCCACTCCGGCAATACCTACTGTATGGTATCGAAGGAATCCCCAGTCCATGTTGCTGGCATAAAGTCCTCCGGCTACACTGAGACGGTCGGTCACGGGAACAGCGTACATGAAGGCGGCATCCTGTCCGAATCCTACTCCCGAAGGGGCATACCGGCTGGGGCTGAAGGTCAGGTTCAGACCGATGGAAGCGTTGAATCCTTTATGGAGCTGCCACGTAGCATAGCCATAATCGAACGGGGTAATACCGTACATACCTAAAGGGGCGACAAATCCCGGCTGCGGAATGGGGGAGGAAAGGGGAACGCTCAGGCTGTCTTTGGCTACGGTGAGCGCGGTTTCCGTTGGGGAGGCAGCTGGAGCTTCTGTTTCAGTGGCTGCTATGTTTTGCTGGTTTTCCGTTTGCGCAACAGCAGTGAGTGGGGACAAGATAGCAACTAATAGTAGAATGTATAATGATTTCATCTGTTTAAATTTTTTGTAATGGCTCGTATCAAAGATACGGAATTTTGGAAAGTGCCGTTCGGACTGCAACAGAGATTAACGCAGATTAACGCTGATTTATAAGAAAAAAGGGTACAACACGACAACTTTTTGGTATATAGTTGCCTTGCTGTACCCTTCTTTTATCGGGGAGGAAGTGTCCGATGTTTAATCGAACAGGCTTCTGAATTTCTTGAAAATCTTTTCTTTCAGGCTGATGTTGGGCTTGAAGCTTTCTGATTCCTGCCATTTTTCGAGTGCCTGACGTTCTTCTTTTGTCAGTTTCTCCGGAATGTATACGCTGACGTTGACCAGCAGGTCGCCTGTTCCGGTGCTGTATCCGTAACTATTGATGTTTGGCAATCCCTTACCACGCAGACGGAGAACCTTACCTGGCTGAGTACCCGGCTCAATCTTGATCTTGGCTTTTCCATCGATAGTAGGTATTTCTACGGTACCTCCCAATGCTGCTGTCGGTACACTCAACAACAAGTTGTAAATCAGGTCGCTTTCATCACGAATCAGTTCCGGATGCTTCTCTTCTTCGATGAGAACCAGCAAGTCGCCCGGTACACCGTTGTGCTTTCCGGCATTACCTTTACCGTTGATGGTTACCTGCATGCCTTCGGCTACACCGGCAGGAATCTTGACGGTTACCACTTCTTCACCGTATACGATGCCTTCGCCGCCGCATTCCTTACACTTGTTCTTGATGATTTTTCCTTCGCCGCCGCACTGAGGGCAGACAGTCTGGGTTTGCATCATACCGAAGATGCTCTGCTGAGTGCGTGTAACGCTTCCTGTTCCGTGACAGGTAGGACAAGTTTCTACACCGCCGTCGCCTTCGGCTCCCGTACCATGGCAATGTGAGCACTGTACGTATTTCTTGAGTTTGAATTTTTTCTCTACTCCTGTGGAGATATCTTTCAGGTTCAGTTTAACCTTTACACGTAAGTCCGAACCACGGAACTTACGCTGGCGGGGCTGTGAACCTCCTCCGCCAAAGCCACCGAAACCGCCATGTCCGCCGAAAATATCGCCGAACATAGAGAAAATATCATCCATAGACATGCCTTGTCCGCCAAATCCTCCGAAGCCTCCGGCACCGGCTGTTCCGTCTACACCTGCATGTCCGAACTGGTCGTAACGTGCACGTTTATCGGGGTTGCTGAGGACTTCGTAAGCCTCGGCTGCTTCTTTGAACTTTTCTTCTGCCTCCTTGTCGCCCGGATTTCTGTCGGGGTGATACTGAATGGCTTTTTTACGGTATGCTTTCTTTATTTCATCTGCTGAAGCTGACTTGTCGACACCCAGCACTTCATAATAGTCTCTTTTTGCCATAATCAACGAGATTTAGGAATTACTGTGCTACAACAACTTTTGCGTGGCGGATTACTTTATCGTTCAATTTATATCCGGTCTGTACGCAGTCGAGAACCTTTCCTTTCTGGGCTTCATCCGGTGCCGGTACCAGTGCGATTGCTTCGTGGTAGTCGGTATCGAAGGTTTCGCCTACAGGTTCCATTTTCTGAAGCCCTTCCTGTGCCAGAACTTTGTGGAACTTTTGGAATATCAGATCCAAACCTTCGTACATAGATTGTACATTGTCAGCTTTCTGCATGTTCTGTAAAGCACGTTCCAAATCGTCAAGAATCGGAAGGATAGCACTGATAGCTTTCTCACCGCCGTTCTTGATCAGTTCGGCTTTTTCCTTCATGGTACGTTTACGGTAGTTATCGAATTCGGCTGAAAGACGCAAGTATTTGTCTTTTTGTTCTTCGATGGTCTTTTTAGCCTCTTCCAGTTCTTTTTCCAACTTCTGTTCGGGAGTGAGTTCTTCACTTCCTTCTTCAGCGTGCTGAGCATTCTGGGCTTGTGCTTCGGCTTGTTCCGATGCTTTTGCCTGCTGATCTTTCAGCACTTCGTTTTCTTCTTGTGAATGATGATTTTTTGTAGTCATGATGTTATCTGTTTTTATTTCTTATTTTCTTTGGTATAGTATACGTGAGTATCGCATACAAATTTCGTGCCCGAGTGGGACTACAGGCAAATTTGCTGCAAAAATACTAAATTTTGTCATACTGGCAGTGAAAAATGCCTGCGACTTGCCCTTCACGCCCTTCACATTGTGTTAGAGAAAGTAAAAATATCGGTAGGTTTCTGTGGTAGAAAGCTTGCTTTTTGTCTTATGTGAAGGGCGTGAAGGGCAAAAAAGCCTGATTTTTTTCTTATTTACCGGATGAAGGCCGGGACTTGAAGGGAATCTCGGTATCTTTTGGGGGATTTTCTCTCGATGTTTTGAAAAGATTTGTACAAAAGATTTTAGTTTTTTGTACAAATCAGAAACGGTTTTCTGGTAAGTTTGGAGACTAAAAAACCGGTCTTATGCAGTGGTTCCGGGGGAATGGAACAACGCATAAAACCGGTATATGAAGAATTATGATTTATCTCAGTTTATTTTTTCAAGACTTCTCTGATACGATCGATTACCTCCGGATTGGGCAGCCCTTTTTTCTCCATGATGAGGGAAGCGAAATTGTCAGCCAGAATCTCTTCCGGATTGACAACATACTCCGTATTCTTTCCGATTTTTTCGTAAAAGTCTTCAGCCTGTTCGACGGGAACAATGATTGTCTTGCCGCTTTCTTGTACCGGAACGAAATGTTCATTCAGAGGTATAAGTCCAGTTTTCATATAATCGAAGAGATTGCCTCCTTCATAAGGACGGTCGGTATAGGTTACCATGGTGTAGTTTTGAGTGGTACCGTTTACGGTAAAAGGCGCATAGCTGTCGTAACGGCTGATGTCCGGGTTGGAAATTCGTTTTTCCATGAGGTCTGTAGGAAAAATAATTTCACGATCGAGTACCGTAAATCCGATGGTCTGGTATACTGCCTTTTTGAAATTCAGATCGTAGCGGGTAAGGATATGAAACAGCTCGTGTGCCACCAGCGATTTCAACTGTGTTTCTTGTGCGTTATTCAGTACGTTTTCGTTTATCGCAATCCAGTTTTTACGCGTATAGGCATCTGCTCCTCCTTCTTCCTGCATGGACGTCTTTATCAGAACGATTTCATCGGGATAATGCAAGGTGAGCTTTTGCTTTTTGATGGAAGCTATGACTCCATTGAAAGCATTTGTTACCTTTTTCTTATCTGCATCGCTCCAGTTCTGCACACAACTCATGGCCAGTGTCAGTAGTTGTGATTTTCGTCCTTCATTGGTTTGCATCCGGACGTTAATGTCAAACTGATTCCAGCCGTTGGTATACTGGTCGATGTCTGTAATGAGCATCTGTGCTTCAGCTTTCGTCGCAAAACGGAAGAGAGGATTGTTTTGTCCCTTTTGGGCAAATCCTGCTATCGCAGTCAGGCATAAGCAGACGGCGAGGAGTGTGCGTGCTAATTTCATAATATACCCTCCTTGATTTATTCTTTATCTTTTAGAGCTGCAAAGATCAATCCTTCCAGTTCTTCTGCCAGTTCAGGATTGTCCTGAATACACTGTTTGGCAGCATCGCGTCCTTGTCCCAGCTTGGTATCGTTGTAGCTGTACCATGATCCGCTTTTCTTGATGATACCCAGTTCGGCTCCCAAGTCTATGATTTCTCCGCTGCGGGAAATACCTTCACCGAACATGATATCGAATTCTGCTTTTCTGAATGGGGGAGCTACCTTGTTCTTTACCACCTTTACGCGAGTCTGATTACCGATGACTTCCTCTCCATCTTTAATGGGCTGGCCTTTACGGATATCCAGACGTACAGAAGCATAGAATTTCAAGGCGTTACCTCCAGTTGTGGTTTCGGGATTTCCGAACATGACACCAATCTTTTCACGCAACTGGTTGATGAAAATACATGTAGTATTGGTTTTGCTGATAGCGGAAGTCAGCTTACGCAGCGCTTGTGACATGAGTCGTGCCTGCAATCCTACTCGGTTGTCTCCCATATCGCCTTCAATTTCAGCCTTTGGAGTCAGGGCTGCAACAGAGTCGATCACAATGATATCGATAGCAGACGAGCGGATTAACTGTTCAGCTATTTCCAGAGCCTGTTCACCGTTGTCGGGCTGTGATATCCACAGATTGTCAATGTCTACGCCCAGTTTGGCAGCATAAAAGCGGTCGAATGCATGCTCGGCATCGATGAAGGCAGCAATACCTCCTGCCTTTTGTGCTTCGGCAATGGCATGGATGGCCAAAGTCGTCTTACCGGAAGATTCCGGACCATATATTTCTATAATACGCCCTTTGGGGTAGCCGCCTACGCCAAGTGCCGCATTGAGTGCGATAGAGCCAGTAGGTATTACTTCTACCTCCTGCACATGATTATCGCCCATTTTCATGATAGAGCCTTTTCCAAAGCTTTTTTCTATCTTGTCCATTGCGGCTTGAAGGGCTTTCAGTTTTTCACTGTTATTGTTATTAGGTTGGGGAGTGTCAACTCCTCCTTCGAATGCTAATTCATCTTTTTTCGCCATATCTGATAGTTTTATGTGTCAAGAATTGATTGAGGGATAAAAGTAATAAATTTATCCCAAAATCTGTGCAGCATGGTCTTTGGTTTTCACTTCTTTTGGGGAAATAATCCGTTCGATGATACCTTCTTCATTGATGATGAAGGTTGTACGGAACGTTCCCATGTATTTTCTTCCATACATGCTTTTCTCTCCCCATACACCGAATTCCTGTACCAGTTTCTGTTCTGTATCAGCAATCAGGGTAAACGGAAGATTGTTCTTTTCTATAAATTTCTGGTGTGATTTCTGATCGTTGATGCTTACGCCGATCACTTCATATCCTGCCTCACGGAGTGCCGTATAGTTATCGCGCAGGTTGCATGCTTGTGCCGTACAGCCAGAAGTCATATCTTTGGGATAAAAGTACAAAACAACTTTTTTCCCTTTGTAATCGCTCAAACGGATTTCTTCTCCTTTTTCGTTTAGGCCTAATATTTCGGGGGCTTTATCTCCTACATTCATAAATAGATAGAGTGGAAAATGTTTCTGTTTAAATCATTGAATGAGATGTCTTTATCCAGATTTTGCTGGTGGAATCCGACTAAAACTGGAATAGACTATAAGAATGTGATGTATACTTCTTACATCACATTCTTAATTTTTATTAGATAAAATACATACCGGATAAAATAAATTACCCGCGATTTCCAAAGAGAGTATTAAAGTTCGAGGTCGCCATCGAATACTTCGTGCCAGGGCAGTCCGTATTTATTCAGAGCATCCATGAACGGATCCGGATCGAATTCTTCTACATTCCATACACCCGGACGTTTCCATAAGCCTTTCAGGAACATCATGGCACCAATCATGGCAGGTACTCCAGTAGTATAGCTTACGCCCTGCATGCCTGTTTCCTTGTAAGCAGCCTGATGTGAACAGTTGTTATATACATAATAAGTATGTTCTTTTCCATCTTTTACGCCACGGATACGGCAACCGATAGAAGTTTCTCCATCGTAGTTTTCGCCCAGATCCTGCGGGTTAGGCAATACGGCTTTCAGAAACTGCAACGGAACGATTTCCATTCCATTATAGTTGATCGGTTCGATACTTGCCATACCTATATCCTGAATGACACGCAAGTGAGTCAGGTATTCCTGTCCGAACGTCATCCAGAAGCGTGCGCGTTTGATGGTCGGGAAATTCTTGACCAATGATTCCAGTTCCTCGTGGTACAACAGGTAAGAATCACGCGGACCGATGTTCGGGTAAGTCAAGTCCTTATGGAATTCCAGCGGTTTGGTTGTAATCCATTTGCCGTTTTCATAATAACGTCCGTTCTGGGTAATTTCGCGGATATTGATTTCCGGATTGAAGTTCGTAGCAAATGCCTTATGATGGTTTCCTGCATTACAGTCGACGATATCCAGATATTGGATCTCATCGAAGTGATGTTTGGCAGCATAAGCCGTATAGACACCACTTACTCCCGGGTCGAATCCGCATCCCAAGATTGCGGTCAGGCCAGCTTCCTCAAAGCGTTTCTTGTATGCCCATTGCCAACTGTATTCGAAGTGAGCTTCGTCTTTCGGCTCATAGTTTGCCGTATCCAGGTAGTTTACGCCGGATTTCAGACAAGCTTCCATGATGGTCAGGTCCTGATAAGGAAGAGCTACGTTAATAACGATTTCGGGTTTAAAACCATTGAATAAAGCCACCAGTTCGTCTACATTGTCTGCATCTACCTTAGCGGTTTTGATGTTGGGATTACCGATTGCTTTTACAATCGCGTCACATTTTGACTGGGTGCGGCTGGCAATCATCACTTCGCTGAATACTTCAGGATGCTGAGCCACTTTGTGTGCAACAACGGTACCTACACCGCCTGCACCGATAATTAATACTTTACTCATTTATCTTAATTATAATCTTAAATGCCCGGTAAACGTTACCGTTCAATATGCAAAGATAAGAAATTTTCTAAAACCTCATGCAGTATTCCGATTATATCCGTATTTTTGTAATAGATAAAGTTGGTTTTGGTAAACTATTTGATGATGGACTCACCTTGTGGCATTGCTTCCGCCTTGTAGCGGATGAACAGCCTTTAATGCTTGATTATTCTTTCGCTCTGAAAAGTAAATTAATTTCCTTTTCTCTCGCTTACTCGAATAATTCAAAATCACTGCTGCTGTACATACTTTTAATATTTTTTGTTACAGCAGCGAAGGTCATATTTTTTATTCTTTGGAGCAATACGTCAAAATTGGCTTACAAACAATTACATATACAATATGTCTACCTATCCTCTTGATAGACTTTTACAGCATCCCCTATCTTTCCAATAAAGTCAATTTGGCCATTTCTAAGTATGACTCCCTGATTACAAATGCTTTGTACATTTTGCATATTATGACTTACAAATAAAATAGTACGTCCTTCCTGTTTCGATACTTCCTGCATCTTATCCATTGCCTTTTTCTTAAATTCGGCATCTCCCACAGCCAAAACTTCGTCTACGACGAGAATCTCCGGCTCTAAAAAAGCTGCAACAGCAAAACCTAAACGGACGGTCATACCACTTGAATATCTTTTCACAGGAGTATCAATATATCTTTCAATGCCCGCAAAATCAATAATCTCATCTATTTTATGTTTAATTTCACAACGGGTCATTCCCATTATGGCTCCATTCATATATATATTTTCCCTCCCTGTCATCTCTGGATGGAATCCAGTTCCTACCTCCAACAAAGAAGCGATTCTCCCTTTTGCCCGAATAACGCCTGTTGTAGGAGCCGTAATACGAGATAAGAGTTTTAACAAAGTGGACTTTCCTGAACCGTTTTTACCGATAATACCAACAACATCTCCTTGCTTGACATCAAATGATATGTTTTTTAATGCCCATACAAATTCTGAATGCCCTTTCTTAGAACGTTCATTTGTTTCTCCTACTTTAAGATAAGGATCTTCTTGCTTTAATACAACCGTTTTCCACCATCGGTTTAAATCATGTGACAGAGTTCCAGTTCCAACGGCTCCCAAATGATATAATTTTCCTATATTATCGAATTGAATAGCTATATTACTCATAATTATTCTTATACAGTATCCATAAAATTACGTTCTACCCGACTAAATATGACAACAGATAAAAAAAGAGAGCACAACAGGATAATAAAACTATACCCTAACCCTCCCCAATCAAGTGCTCCACTTCCCATCCAACTATATCTGAATGTTTCAAATATTGGTGTTAACGGATTTAAAGATATAAATGAATAGTATTTTTGTGGCGTAGCGCTTAATGGATAAACGACAGGAGTTAAATACATAAACAATTGTATACCAAAAGATATCAATTGAGTCAAATCTCTATATTTTGTAGTTAATGCAGAGATTATTAGTCCCCAAGACATGGCATGAAATGCTATCATAAAAATCAGAAAAGGGAAAAGTAGGACAGTCCAACTTATAGTTAAATCTGCTCCTTGTATGTAATAATACAAATAAATCACAATGAACAGACACAAATGGATACCCAGCTTTACCAAATTAGAAGCAATACCAGATAAAGGAACAACAAGTCGTGGAAAATATACTTTTCCAAAAATATTTGCATTAGCTATAAATATATTGGATGAAAGCATAAAAACTGTATTAAAATAATTCCACAGCAAAATTCCTGACATATAAAAAAGTGATTGTGGAACTCCATCGGTAGATATCCCAGCTAATCCTCCGAATACAAACATATACATGATAGTTGTTAGTATAGGTTGTATAAGGAACCATAAAGGTCCCAATATTGTTTGTTTGTAAACAGTTATAATATCCCGTTTTACATACATATAAAATAAATCCCGATATAACCATAGACCTTTCAAATCAATATCCAATAATCTTTTCTTTGGTCTAATTTCTATTGTCCATTCTTTTTTTTCAGGGTCACGATCTTTTATATTCATAGTTCAACTTATTATTCATACACCTATAAGCCTGCTATATAAGGCATTAAGGACGAAAAGAAAAAATATTTGTTCACATCATCTTCACTATTATATCATAAAATCTTCAGATTTTATCATGTATTAAAAACAAATGCCTATGGCAATTCTTTCCACAGGCATCTGTATAAATAATCAATTACAGGATACCTGTAATCCTTATCTTATCATATAATGAATACGAACTTTAACGCATCTGTTCAATTTAGCATTCAAACCACGAGTACTCTTATCATTTACCGTACGTATTCCATTCATGTGACCAACCAGGTAAATCTGTGAAGCGACCTCTTTCATGTGTTCGTTGGTCTTCAACCATGAAATAACAGTTTGTGCTCTGTTTTGAGAAAGAGCCGTATTACGTTCTATACCAACCTGTTCTGCATTAGCACCAGTATAGTTATCCTGACTGGTAGCCAAGCCTTCTACCTGAATCATAGTGATTACGCCATCTTTAAATACATTTTGGATATGCGATACACTTTCCGCATTTGTGAATTGCGAAATATAACCTTTGTCTGAATTCATAACAGCATATACATCAGCAAAACTTACCAGTTCTTCATTGCTATCAATATCCATGTGCTGGCGGATGATATCCAGACCGTCATGAGAATTCAAACCATAAGAAGTTGTTTCTGTATAATTATCATAACTCAATAATTGTTGCTTGAGCGTTTCGTTATCGATACGATATTTCCAAGTATGTAAACCGTCGTATATTGGGGCATAATAATATCCTGCCTTCTTATAAAAATCGGTCATTGCACTTGCTTCCAAACTATATGACAGAGGCTGGTCTTTCAACATTTCATAACCACGAGGAACAAAATTAATTTCAAAATCTCTATCTGCCGTTTCAGTTGGCAAATCCTGAATAGCCAAAGAGTTCATGGATGTACCTTTTTCGATACATGAAGTTACGGCATCACTGTTTACATATTGTTTTTGAGTGAAGATACCGCCAGCCAAATAATCCAAAGCATTGACTACTGAACTTTGTACCTGCGGCGCATCATTTCTTCCGGAGTAGTTATTTGGATAAAAGACATAGAAAGTAATTGTTCCATATTTCACCGGATGCTCTTTTTCACGTACAACTAAGATTTTACGTTCTCTATAATCACGTTTGTATAACTGCGTTGTTGCACGTCCCCAACCATTGGAACGCTGTTTACCCAAATAGTAAGTAAACCCGACATCTATACCCAAATTACAATCCCATTTATTGGCTGCATGATCAGCTTGACCATATTCCAAATCAAAATTTGTCTGATAAAAAATACCACGGGCCTTTATATCCAACGAGAATCGTTTTTTACGATTAAAGAAACGGCTGTATTGCAGTTCTACATGTCCACTCCACTCATTATCAGATCCATGACTATGTTCATATCCCAGGTGATGAACTCCACCAATACCTACATTAGCCATAAATTGATTCATCAGTCTGGGACTATTATATCCTTCATATCCCATAAATAAACGAGATAGGTTCAAAACGGCACTTCCGCTAATATCCCACCAACCTGTCTTCATTTTCCGGTAAGGAGTACCATCTTCTTTATACAAAACATCGCCATATCCATAATGTCCGGTGGTATACCCAGTATATCCACGAGAATTTGAACGGATAAACTCTACTTTTAAACCAATTCCAGGAGTGAACCATTTACCGATACCTATACTCCAGTCGGGAGAAAGCGTTCCAGAAAACTTTCCCATAGTTGAATAATCTCCCCGGTAAGTATGCAAACCACCTGTAGCAAATATGAACCAGTTCTTACCAAATTTATTAGTAACAACACGTAAAGGATCTACAATTGTATCTTTTTTAATTCCTAATTCTGTTGGAGCTACGTAATCGGTCGTATCACGGTACACTTCCCTGTAATCCTTGTACTTGTCCTCTTGTGCAAAGACTGCATAATTAAAAGATGCTACTCCCCAAACTAAGAGAGACGCAGCTGCCTTACGTACTACATCTATCAGCTTCATAGTCATATATTTTTAATTGTTTTTCTTATAAATTGCATGCTTATACTCAGGAACAATTTGCTCCATCAACATAATGATTTTTTGTACATCGTACGTTTTTGCCGTTTCTATTAACTGATCAATCTTCTTGCTTATAGTATCAAAATCGTACTCCTGAGCTTGGGCTATTTTGATTTTTCCATGTGAAGTCGACATCATATTTTCCTTGTCACTCAACAGATCTTCATAAAGTTTCTCTCCCGGACGTAATCCTGTGTATTTAATCTGAATATTTCTATTACCACTTAACTTTATCATCTGACGTGCCAAATCGGAAATACGTACTGGATATCCCATATCAAATACAAATATTTCCCCTCCTTTACCCATACGGCAAGCTTCCAATACCAGCCGACAAGCTTCGGGTATCAACATAAAATATCGCACCACATCTGGATGAGTAACTGTAACAGGTCCGCCACAACGTATCTGTTTACGAAATACCTGAATAACAGAACCGTTAGAGCCTAACACATTTCCAAAACGAGTGGTAATGAACTTGCAATTATTTTTATTGAATTTAGCCAAACTCTGACAATAGATTTCACAAATACGTTTGGAACACCCCATCACACTTGTTGGCCGGACAGCTTTGTCTGTACTGATCATCACGAATTCATTCACTCCGTATTTTACGGCTAAATCTGCTAATTTACGGGTGCCATCCACGTTATTTAATATACTTTCAACAGGATTGTCCTCCATCATGGGAACATGTTTATAAGCTGCCGCATGAAAAATTATTTGAGGTCTGTATTCTTTAAAAATATGTTCCATACGGTGGCTATGACATATATTAGTAACAATAGTATGGCACTTTAAACTTGGACAGTTATAGGTCATCGCCAATAATACCTCATGTAATGGAGATTCTGCCTGATCAACTAATATAAGTTCTTCAGGTGAACAGTCAGCAAGCAATTTTACCAGTTCACTGCCAATACTACCAGCTGCTCCCGTAACTAAGATTCGTTTCCCATTCAATTTTTGATTGATCGCATTCATGTCTATAGTAATGGGATCACGAGGTAATAAGGCTTTCATCTCCCATTCGAATAACGCACTATCATCCCAGCCATAGGCATTCCCCGACGTGACACGACGCTTTAAATAGTAATCATAAAAGACTTTTGCTATCGTACGTAATCCGCACATACCAATAGTGGCCAGTATCACCTGAAGTAACAAGTCTCGGAAACGGATGGTCAGGAATATGAGATCGGTATGTAGAAATATACGTAAACACATAATGATAACCAGACCGATCAACAAAGAACATACGGAATGGAGCAAATCTATAAAAGATGATTTCCGTATAATGCCACTATAAGTATGAAATATGCGGAAACCTACTATAAAACAAACTTCATAAATCAGTAATGTGTATAATAATGTTCCCAAGTTCTGTACACAAACAGACAAGCCATGGTTTATGGCATAAGCCATTATACCCGAAAACAGAACAATCAAACAATCCGTTAAGAATACACACCAATAAGGAAAGGTTTTACGAAACAAAAACCAATCTGTTATTTTCTTATACATTTCTTAATTTCATTAGTTATCCATAGTACATCTTTCTCCTGTACATACGGACCACTCGGTAAACATAAGCCTTCAGCAAAAAACTTCTCACTAACTCCATTGACATAACGAGGCGCTTCCCTGAAAAGCGGCTGTAAGTGCAAAGGTTTCCATAACGGGCGGCTTTCAATACCTTTTTCCGCTAAATGCTTCCTGATTTGTTCATAGTTCGTACCCGTAATTATAGGATCAATCAAGATTGTACTCAACCAATAATTACTTGAAATATCAGCATCAGGATTGGTATGCACAGAAATGCCTGGTACATCTCTCAACAATGTCTGATAACAAGCTGCCAGATATCTATGATGAGCAATGTGTTCGTGAAGTATACTCATTTGTCCACACCCGATCCCTGCACAAATATTACTCATGCGATAATTATATCCTACGCATTCATGCTGATAGTACGGAAAGGGTTCACGAGCCTGAGTAGCATAAAATAAAGCTTTACGGCTCATCTCTTCATTGGGACAGATCAACGCTCCTCCACCACTGGTAGTAATCATCTTATTTCCATTGAAACTGAAAATACCATATTTCCCAAAGGTGCCACAAGGACGGCTTTTGTAGGTAGATCCCATAGCCTCTGCAGCATCTTCAATGACGGGAATAGCGTAATAATCTGCTATATCCATGATTTCATCCATCTGGGCAGGCATTCCATACAAGTGAACAACTACAATGGCTTTAGGTAACTTTCCCGTTATCCGAAGTCGTTCTTCAATAGCCTTTTTCAAAAGCAAAGGAGACATATTCCAGGTATCAGTTTCGCTGTCTACAAAGACCGGAGTTGCTCCCTGATATAAAATAGGATTAGCTGATGCTATAAAAGTAAAACTCTGACAAATGACTTCATCTCCCCTGCCTACCCCAGATAAGATCAGAGCAAGATGGAGAGCTGCAGTACCTGATGCAACTGCCGTAACATGTCTATCGTATCCAACAAAAGTCTCCAGCTCTTTTTCAAATTTTTCTACATTAGGACCTAACGGAGCTACCCAGTTGCTTTCAATAGCTGAACGAATATAATGCTGCTCCAGACCACTCATGTGAGCAAGACACAGATGTATTTTTATATCAGCCATATTGAATCAGAAGTTGAATGATAAAGTCATGCCGGCTCCCTCTGGTGAAGCAGAAGGCAAAACTTGCAGTTTGGGCTTCTTCACGACAACATGCCTACTACCTTTACTAAGTGCCGCATCAATCAGATTATAAACATAAAGACAACCAGCAACTCCAAAGCATAAGTTACGCATTTGCCTCCATCCTAAAGATTTACTTCTCCAGCTATCTGCAAATTGCGGTTGTTCACTGATTTGTTTATCGCAATAATGTTTCTTAAAATGAAACGCGACAGCAGAAACGACCAAAGTTGCTTCCATTCCCAAAATAGCATATCCCTTTATTTTCTGCCCTTTATAGATTTGTCCAAGTCCAGGAATTAAAGAAAGACATACAGCTTTATAATTGTATGTTCTTGAAAGCGTAAATTCATCAAATACAGGAACTGAATCACGTTTGGATATGGCATACAACTGGTAATATTCAAATTGGTAGGTATTATCCACATAATCCTCAAAAGCACGATACTCATCTACTTTTTCGGCATATACTACAGCATTACCTATCGAATCGGTAAATGTAATGCGATAAGTCATTTTCGATGAATCATTACTTAAGTACAAACTATCCAGTTTTATTTGGGCTGGATCTGCCTGATAACGGTCACGGATGTGTTCTAAAAGAGGTTGGAAACGTTGTCTCTCTAAAAGGTTGACATCCATTCCATAAGTGTTGAAAATCTTGAAATAATAGCTTTCGTTTGTAGGCTTTTTTTCTAAAGACTTTTCTCCTTTTTGAACCCAAAGTGGTTTGGTCTGTGTCTGTGCCGTTACAGAAAGCGACAAAAACAAACAGATCATTAAAAAGAAATAGTTTGCCATTCTTTTTAAGTTCATATACATAGTCTATAATTTAAAAAATGAATACTTCTATTATTACCAATAAATAAACTGCATAAACAATGTAAAACCACAATATGACAATAGTATCAAACCAATTTTTTGATCCTGATCTTTCCATACCGGAAGATTTACAAGTGGATATGCAATCATGAGCGGATATAGAAACCACGATAAATAAGCGAAACGATTGCTAAATGACGAACGTATAACAATAATCCAGAAAGCATTGCATAAACAATAGGTAACACATAAAGCGTTGTACCAGTTGTCTTGAATCTGCCGCTTTACACATACATACCACGCCATACAAACCGGCATAGCACTGTACAGCAGGAAATCCCAACGGAAACCCGTAGACGAGAATTGTGACATATCTGCATCAGAACTTGTATATCTGGACAGTCGATCATCAAAGGTCAAGGAAGCTAAAAACGAAGTAACCGTATCACCCGCAATCAAAGAGACTAATATCGAAAGGAACCAGAATCCTATTGAGATTTTTACATCTTTAATCAAAAACAGACCAACCACTATGGCAACAATAGGCAGCATAACGCTACGGTGAATGCCTAAAGCTATTAAGCATAAAAGACTTCCAGTAATATATTTGTCATCAAACAAAAAAGCCATAGCCAATAAGATCAGATGACAAGCCAGTCCATTACGTAACCCATTGGTTCCAAATGAAAAAAACATCAAAGAAGACCAGACGAACAGCATCCCCAACATAGGATGATTCGGCAAGAATTTTTTTACCGCTATCCAAGCAGACAGTATATAACCAGCTTCAATCAGGACAAAATATATGTGAACATTTAAACCGGCTTTCTTACATCCCATGGTAAACCATTGCCAAATCCATTCACTATGCCAATCTATTTTTACTGTCTCCAGATTCATATTAGCATAGATTAGGGCATAATTAATAGTATCACCAAAATATACTCCACTGACAGGACGCATACCTATCCATAGTACAAAGACAATACTTAATACAAGAGAAAACAGCCATCCTTCCTGTGTTCGTTGCAAGATATCACCATAAGAAGAAATATAACGGTAACCGGTTATTAAACAAAGCAACGTTACTATAATAAGGAATAAAGGCTGATAAACCGAAGCTTCCATAAAGCATCATGATATAGGCTCTAAAGTCTTTTAACGGCGTTACGAATTACTTATGCCATAATCTTTCCCATAATAGTATCCATACTTATGATATCCATAATATCCGGAAAAATTTTCTGTTCCATTCAAAATAATACACAGATTCTTATACTTCTTTTCATTGTACCAACGTTCAATATCAGGTAAGAACGAACGATCCAGTATCTTTGCCCGAATGATAAAGAGAGTCAAATCTGCATAATGGCTGATTATAGTAGCATCGGCAACAATCTCTACCGGCGGGCAATCAATAAAAACATAATCATATATTTCGCGAATTTCCTCCATCATCTTTTGAAAACGAGGTGAAAATAAGAGTTCGGATGGATTGGGAGGAAGAGTACCACAAGGTAAAAAATCAATGCCATTCTGACGAACAATCAAACTTTTATAATCAGGTTCCTGTCCACTTAAAAAATTTGAGATACCCCGATGAGGAGAATCAACGTATACAGACAACGAACCTTTACGGAGATCTAAATCAACAGCCAGCACCTTTTTACCTTTAAGTCCCATTGCTACCGCTAAATTTGCAGTAATGAACGTCTTTCCACTTCCTGGATTGATAGAAGTCTGCATGATAATACGGTGATGATTATCATTAAAGCCCAAAATAAATTCCATATTAGTACGTACAACACGAAAAGATTCATTCATAATATTCCGGCTTTTATCGGTTATCAGAATCTTTGATTTTTCTTTTATTTTTTCTCTTTTGGGGACCAATTGAAAACCTTTTTTCTCTGTTTGTGCCAAAGGAATCTCTCCAACAAATGGAACATTAAGCAACTCTAAGTCTTTCCGACTACGGACAGACGTATTTAAAATTTCTTTCCCGATCAAAATAAATGCAGGAAAGGCTAATCCTAAACAGAAGGCATAAAACAAAATGGTATTTTGTACCGGTGAGGTCGGAGCCATACTTCCATGCGGAGGCTCGATCAATCGGGTATTATATGCTGTAAAGGCTTGAGACAATTCATTCTCTTCCCGCTTTTGCAAAAGGAAAAGATACAATGACTCTTTCACTTTTTGTTGACGTTCTACAGACAACAAATATTTTGCTTGTTGAGGATTGGAAGCTATCTTTGCAATAGCCTGATCATAATCGGAGCGTATGTTCTTTTGCTGGGTACTTAAAATAGCCAATTCATTATCAAGCGACTGTATAATAGAGCGACGTAAAGTTGCCAGATGTTGGTCCAAGTCCATTACTAACGGATTCTGAAGAGAGGAATTGGCCAAATGATTATTGCGTTGAAGTAGAATCTCGTTATATTCTTCGATTTGTCTTCCAATCGTAGAACTTCCGATTCCTGAATTGGAAGGTAACAATTGGTTTTCATGCTGTCCATCCAACAAATAACTACGAATATAACGTATCATGTAAATTTGATTACTTAATGCATTAGACTCCTGCTCTGCTGTATTAGCCTGACTGATAGCCATACTTCCAACTTGTTGGACATCAGGAACCAAATGTTCCGATTTATAATTAGATATATTTTGTTCTACATTTCCTAATTCTTGTTCTATCACTCCCAAACGATCCTTTATAAACTCATTGGTACTAACCGTAATTCGATTACGATCTTTTACCCAGTTTTCATTATAAACGGTCACAAGTGCATTCAATACATCTTCTGCACGGTTGACAGATACATCAGTATAACTGATATCAAGAATAGTCGAGTTATTATCCCGCAATTTAACAGAAATCTTTCCTTTAATAGAATTCGCCACGGCATCTATAGGTGAACGAGAGACCTTTATCTGGTCTGTTGTACCGTATTTATAATATGGAGAAGGTAATATGGTAAGATTTCCAATTGGAGTCTGTTTGGTCTGTCCTAACCTCATGGTTATTTTATCTTCAAACAATTCATTGTTACGCCTCATGTCACTCAAGACGAGTGAACTGTCTGCTTTTAAATGAATATATAAAGAAGCCGTTTCATTATCATTTAGATCTGCAAATAAAACTGTAATAGGCCTGTGAATGCCATATATCACTTCATCATGAAAAGTTCCTTCACGCAGATAATTAACCTCTAAACTTAGCAAACCTACAATTTCTTTTGCAACAGGTGTAGTCTGTAAAGAAAGAATCTCATTGGTCACATTCGATGGGCTCTGTATGATGCCAAGCTCTTTCAACTGCTGATCTGAATCTAAACTATTATCGTTTGCCTTAATAAGAATAGAGGCTGTACGGGTATAAACTTTAGGAGTGCATTTCAAATATAATACGGCTCCTCCCATCGCTATAAGCAAAGATATAATAAACCACGGCCAATGACCTATACAGAGAAAAAAATAATCTTTTACACGAAACTTATTACCCGTAGAACTCTGCTGATTATCTGTTTTTAAATGATATCTTTCCATACTTTTATCGTGTAAGCAGTAATATAAGAGAAAGCACAAAGGAGGTTGTTGAGAACCAAAAGCCCGGAGTACGGAGCGTATTTGCATTCAACTGGGATTGGTTAACGCGCATCGTATTAGGCTCTACATAAATCAAATCATTCTGTTGCAAATAAAAAGCTGGTGAACCATATAACTTTTCTGTCTGAGTAATATCCACTCTATACGGAGTTTGCTCACCATTTACCGTTCGAAGAACTAAAATATTGTCACGTCGACCTTGTATAGTGAGGTCACCAGCTTCCGATAAGGCTTCAAGCAAAGTAATTTGATCATGTTCTATTTCATGCTTTCCCGGATTTCCGACTTCTCCCATCACATAATAATACATATTTGCATATTCTACCGTTACAGTAGGATCACGCAAGAGCTTTCCGGCTAACAACCGATATTTTATCAAGTCTGCCACTTCCAAACGAGTCAGTCCTTCAACAGAGATCAGTCCAAGGATAGGCATATCTATCTGTCCTTCCTTATTGACAGTATAATATGAATTTTCCCTGGAATTATTTCCTTCCGACATAGATATCAAATTAAACATTTTCACCAATTCCTGATCACGACTATATACAACAATATTTAATTTATCACCCGGTTTTAAAGTTATTTCTTTTACCTCTTGTAATGCTATGGCTATATTAGACTGAATATCTTGCAAATAGACAACTTTAGAATTCGTTTTACAAGACGAAAAGAATATGAGTAGACATACAAATACTAAAAAGAAAAATGCAGTCGAAATTTCTTGTAAGTGTTTCATATTTATTTATCTATTAAATATTTCATTTTTTTTAAAACGGTCTTCTGTATAGGAATATTTATCCATTTTACAAAATTTTCCCTATGATGAACGTCTGTTCCTATCAATGAATAATATCCTTTTTGAAGTAATACCAAGGCTTTACTACGTGCCTCTTCCCCATATGCTCCCACAATCGATGCTATATCCAGCTGCAACTGTATCCCTCTATGATAAAGCTCTTCATATTCCTGCATAGTAGACAAATAGTGATAACGTTCCGGATGAGCTAATATCAGAGTATATCCTTTATTCTTTATCTGTTCAAGCAATTCTTTAAAATGAAATGGAGGAATATAATATGAAGTTTCAACCAATAAATGAGATGAATCGATAATGGGCAATAAGTCATTTCCACTTAATCGTTGCATAAAAAGTGAATCCAACATATTTTCCGAAGCAAGAGACAATGTTACAGGATTCTTGCTGTATCGCACATATTCAGTAAAAAATTTTTCAAATTGCTGTCGCAATATATCTGTTTTATTAGGGTAATCCTCCATGATGTGAGGAGTTAACCAAACATGTCGTATACCTAATTCTTCATAAAAAGCCAATAATTCAAAAGCCTTTTCAGATGTTGACACTCCATCATCCACACCTGGAAGGACATGTGAATGATAATCAGTCATTCCGTTCAAGATATTACTCTCAACAATTGTTTGTTTAGAAAATAACGACCACATATTCATTTGATAAAGAATCCTTAAGAGAACAATCTACTTCAGACAATTCTGTATCTAAATCTCATAATCCTTGTATTTACCTTCTAGTCTACTTCTAAATTCTTTCAACATCATTCCACATCATATTTACAAAAATGTATTCTTCTAAGCAGAATAATCAATTATAAGCTAAATCAAATTAATTGAATAAACTCAGGAAGGACCTCTACACTAACTGCAAGATAGTTTTCTAATTCAACAAGTAAACGCTTAACTTTACTACCGCGTGTAGTTAGCAAATATCCCTCATACCCATCGAGATTTCCTCCGACAATTCGAATTTTACGTCCATACATTTGGGGAGTTATCTCTTCAGGCAAATAATATTGGGGAGATTTTGAGGAGCTAACCGCAGATATAAATTTTTCCATTTCGAGGTCTAGTACAGTCATCGGTTTCCGAAAGGTATTCCGCAACCAACGATATTGCAGAGTCGGTATTTTTTCTACAATAGGATCAAGATGTAAACGCGAAGCATAAACAAAGAGTAAATCTTGTATCACAGGAATTTCTTCACGAATAACAATTCCCTTTCGCTTTATAGTATGCCACTTCATAGGAACAAATACTTTTATCCCCTTATCAGCAAGTTGTTTATACGCTGGCAATTTGGCATTCCGTCTTTTCAAATCACGCATAACAAACCATTGCACCTTTTCATCATCGTTCATTGATCTTTTTTCAATTTAGGCAGATACGCCCAATCCTGCAAGATCATATTATAAATTAACAATCAAGCAGTTACAAATTTTACTCAAAAAAAATCTCATCCATACTAAAATAAAACAGTCATACTAATTCTTCGTTATTATACTTCTTATTTTTAGAAGAATGCATAGACATACCATTAGTATATAAAAGAGATCCACCACAAATATAATATATTATTTTATGATTAATAAAAAAATAGCAAAAAAAATATAACATTTTCATTTTCTTTTCAATAAAAATACAAAACATCAAACAAATAAAATTTGTAAATATTATCTTTTCGTAATCATCTGATAAAGTACATATTTAAATCTATCTACTTTTTTGCTATTTTGACAATAAAAAGACTATGAAGCAAAAAATGAATAAAAAAGAAGAGTTCCTGTCTGTTTATGAAAGACAACAAGTCTGGCTCCCATACCATCAGGAAAAAGATTTCGGCAAAAGACCAAGGAACTACTTCTTCAGATGTCTGGAAGTTGAAGAAGTCTAACGAAAATCCAATTGAAGCCTAATAGAATAGCAAACTCTTCCTATACTTGTTGACAAGAAGAATTTGTCGTTTAATGAATCTGCAATGTGTACTTTATTGGAGGCTTACTATTAGTTGATCATCCAATAATAATTCTAAAGGAAGCATTCGGACAAATGCACCTTTTACACCTTGAGGTTTGATTGTAGCTTTGCGGCAGCGAATACAATCAAACCTCAATTATTATGAATAGACTGGAATTTGAAGAATTGGAATTGCAGGTACAACAAAGCGGCCTGCCGTTGAAGTCGTACCTTCAACAGATAGGTGTAGGTTATTCAACCTATCATTACTGGCGTAGAAAATGTTCGGTTGACAGGAACAGTATCAAACAGGATCTGGCTCCTATCAGTTTTAAACAGTCAGTTATGGAATCGTCCCCTGAAGAACAAGTGCCGCATGGTGTGTCCGTTCTGTTTCCCAATGGTCTTCGTGCCCACTTCGGAAACGGTTCAGAAGAGATACTGATGGAGCTGTTCACTCAAAGTCTTCTAGGCGGCCATGTTTAACCTGAACGACACGATGCGCTACTTCCTGTGTCCTGGCAGGACAGATATGCGCAAGGGTATCAGTTCGCTGTGCGGAGTGGTACATGAAAAGATGAACAGCGAAGTGAAGAACGGTGATGTCTTCATCTTCATCGGTTCCAGCCGCAGGCTCATGAAACTGCTTCATGCCGAAGACGGAGGCATGGTGATGTATGTAAAACGCCTGGAGGCAGGCCGCTTCAAGCTGCCGGAGTACGATCCCCAATCAAACAGCTATCCCATGGAATGGCGCGACCTGGTAATGATGGTCGAGGGCATTCAGGAAAATCCGCAGCAGAGGCTCCGGCGCCTGAGGGCAGAACGTAAGGAATATCATGTATAATATGCTTCCGGAGTGAACAAAAGTGTGGATATTATTGTGTAATCCGCTTATATTTAGTATATTTACATAAACAAAACAGATGCGGACAATGGATGAAAAGGATATACTGCTCAAGACGATAGAAGGGCTGAATACCTACATTGCTTCATTGTCTGCCACTAATAAGAATCAGGAGGAACAGATTAAAAATCTGCAAGAACGAATCAAAGAGTTGACGGCTCAGATTGCATGGCTGAACCGCCAGCTCTTTGGGCGTAAGACAGAAAAGCGTCCCGTATATAATCCCGATATGCCCGACCTTTTTGCCGTAACCAAAGTGGTCAAGCACAAACCGGGGATGCTCTATGTCAAGGAAATCATCCGTCCCAAATATGCGCTCAAGGACAGCACCCGGCTTCCTCCCGCAGGGCAGAAAGGCGTGGAGATTGCCCCCATGCCGCTGATGCCCGTCGACAAGTGCATTGCCGACACCAGCCTACTTGCCGAGATACTGCTTCAGAAGTATGAATACCATATCCCGTTCTACCGTCAGATACAGCAGTACCGGCATCTTGGCATAAAAGGCCTTACGGAAAGTACGCTGGACGGATGGTTCAAAAAAACGGTGGAGCTGCTCAGGCCTCTGTACGAGGAACTCAAGCGTGAAGTCTTTTCCTGCGACTACGTACAGGCGGACGAAACTACCGTCCCGGTCGTCAACCGGGAAAAGCACAGGGCCGACGAGAAATATCTCTGGATGGTAAGGTCGGTCATGGAGAAACTGGTCATCTTCCATTACGACAAGGGATCGCGGGCCGGAGCGGTCATCGAATCCCTGGCAGATCAATATCACTTTAGGGGATATCTTCAATGCGACGGTTTTGCAGGCTATGAGTCAGCCTCTTTTCCCTTATACATCAGTATAAATTATCCCTTTCGCTTCAGAAAATCGGTCGGACTTTCACCAAAATAATCCTTGTAACATTTGGTAAAGTACGAAGGAGAGCTAAAACCGACCTCATACGTTATTTCGGCAACGGTCTTTTCTGTAGACGCAAGCAACGACGCAGCCTTCTTTAAACGAGCTATACGAAGCAACTCATTAGGAGAGTAACCCGTCAGCGCCTTGGCTTTCCGGTACAACTGTACACGACTCATACCAATCTTGTCGCCCAAATCTTCCACGCTCAGTTCTGAATTGCCCAACTGTTCTTCTATCAGCGTACGAAGTTTCTCGACAAAGCCTTTATCCAAATCAGCAATCGGCTCCTTGCGCAATGAAGTCTTGTCGGCAAAGAAACTTTGCAGACGGCGACGGTTGTCTATCAAATTACGTAAACGGACCAACAGCAAGCGCGCACTGAACGGCTTCAAAATGTATGAATCGGCTCCACATTCATAGCCCATCACTTTCTGCTCATCCATGGTATAAGCAGTAAGCATCATGACCGGAATGTGTGAAGTCTGCACTTCCGACTTCAACCGCCGACAGCATTCCATACCATCCATTACCGGCATCATCACATCACAAATAACCACATCGGGTACATATTTCATAGCCTGCTGAATACCTTCCTGCCCGTTAGAGGCCTCAATTACCGTATATTTTCCGTAAAGAAGAGCTTTCACGTAATCACGTACATCCACGTTATCGTCGATAACCAATACCGTTTCCTTATCATCGCGTTCCACAAGCTCAGGCGCTGTCTGTATGGTTTCCTGATCGGCAGACACCAGAGCCCCTTCTTTCAAGTTCTTCAAGATTATATTTTTTTCGACATGCTCTTCAGGTACTCCCTGCTGTTGCATCGGCATTTCAATAGTAAATACAGCACCTTTCCCCTTATGGCTATCCACCGAAATTGTACCTCCATGCATTTCCACAAAAGCTTTTACCAATGCCAGTCCGATACCGGAACCTGCATGATGGACATCTATCTGATAAAAGCTCTCAAAAATATGTTGCACATGTTCTGCCGACATGCCGATTCCCGTATCGGATACCTGATAACGTAACCAGCAAGCGCCATCTTTATTGAATTGTGAAAGCTTAACTCCTATTGATCCGTTCTCTGGAGTAAATTTAAACGCATTCGAAAGCAGGTTGTATGTGATACGCTCCATTTTCTCTGCATCAGCTATCATTACATATCCCTCTTCTGAAGGATCGGCCAAAACCGTAAAATGAATATGCTTGCGATAAGAAAGCGTACGGAACGCTTCAGTCCAGTCCTTAATTTGCTCCCAAATATCGAAACGTGACAGTGTCATATCTAATTTTCCGTTTTCGAACTTGCGGAAGTCAAGAATCTGATTGATAAGACGTAACAAGACTGTTACATTTTTCTGCACGATATTCAGAAGGAAACGCTCGTTCTCACCGAGATTATTACTTTCCACTAACTGGTTCACAGGATCGGCTATCAAAGTAAGCGGCGTACGGAAATCGTGTGATACATTCGTAAAAAAAGCCAACTTGGCATGTGTCGCCTCTTCCAGTTGCTGCGAAAGGCTGATTAACTGGTCACGTTGTTCCTCAAGACGTTTCTTCTGGTCGGACAGTTCTTCATTCAACCGGTTTTTAGTCCAGAACGCCCGCACCACAAAGAAAAGTAACATGGCTACCAATATCAGGATGACGATACAAGCATACAGGAGCATCCGTTGTGAAGAATAACGCATCAGATAAGTATCCAACTGTTTATCAAGTACCTCTATCTTAGTATCCAGTTGACTGATATGGGCAGTCTGCATCTGCATGATACGAGCATTGGCCTTATTGACCAGCGCAGTCGACAGACTTGTCTCACGAGCATAGTCCTTACCACGCAATATATTCATAGCAACTTCCATCACCTTATCACCACCGGTAGGGTAAATGAACGTAGCATCCAAATGTCCATCGGCCACCTGTTCTACCCCATAGCCCTCACCTGCCAGTGCATCAATCCCGACAAATAACATATCGTGCTGACGATGTCGTTTGACCGCAGTATTATATGCACCAATAGCCATGCGGTCGTTATGTGCAAAAACCATATCAATATGAGGATAACGGGAAAGAATAGAATCGAAAGCGACTTCTGCCGATTCCTTGAGCCATGCTGCATCGGCCGAAGCGATAATCTTAATGCCCGGAGTTGCCTTCAGCGCATCCTTCAATCCTCTATGACGTTCCAATGCCGACGTAGAGCCACGCAATCCGGTAACTTCAACCAGGTTGCCTTCACCTTGCAGCCGCTCGGCAATATAACGCCCTACATGACGACCTATTTCATAATTGTCTGCCCCTACATAGGCAGTGTACTTATCCGAATGAATTTTGCGATCGACTAGCACTACAGGAATACCTTTATCGTATGCTTTTTCAATGACAGGAGTAATAGCATCGGCTTCATTGGGAGAAACGATAAGCAAATCCACTCCCTCGCGGATAAACGATTCTATGTCAGCAATCTGACGGGTATTATTGTCCTTTGCTGTAAGAATTTCCACCTTCACTCCCGGATAGAACAAAGCTTCACGACAGATTTCCTTATTCATTTGTTCGCGCCATTCATCGTCACTACATTGTGATACTCCAATCACATAACGTACCTCCCGAGGAGTACATCCCACAACCAACCAGCAAAATAACGAAATAAGGGCAAACAAAGAATGTCTCATAGTATAAAATTGTGTGTTATAATAAATGGATAAACCTTCACACGTTTTGCCATTGCCTCCCGGCAACAAAACGTGTGAAGGAATAAAAGGAGAAAAAGGCTTATTTTACAACGCGATCTTTCAAAGATTGCGGCAAAACAGGCATTGCTCCATTTTGCGTACAAACATAAGCTGAGGTTTCAACAGCCAGCTTATGTGCTTCGCCAATAGACAGACCACTTAAGATAGAAGCGACAAACGCAGCCGTAAATGAATCACCGGCTCCTACCGTATCGGCAACTTCCACTTTCGGTGTTTCAACAAAAGAAACTTCACCTGGTGTAAAGACATAGCTTCCGTTTACTCCACAAGTGAGAATCAACATCTTCAAGTTATACTTAGCCAGCAGAATCCAGCATTTATCCTGAAGATCAATTCCCGGATAGCCAAACATACGGCTTACAGTAACCAGTTCTTCATCATTTATCTTCAACACATTACATTTTCTAAAAGAATTGCAGAGAATTTCTTTGGTATAGAATCCCTGACGAAGATTAATATCGAAAATCTTCAATGTATTTTCGGCTGGCATCGTATCGAGGAAACGATTAATTGTTTCGCGAGAAACAACGCTTCTCTGCGCCAGTGAGCCAAAACATACGGCTGTAGTGTGTTTCGCCAAATCTTCCAATGCCGGAGTATAAGGAATGTTATCCCATGCTACACCTTCTTTTATATCATAACATGGCACTCCCTCATTATCAAGTTCTACCTGTACCGTACCAGTAGGATAAGGTACTATCTCTACCATTGTATTTAACTTCTTCTCACGGAAATTATCCAAAATCTCCATACCCAGCTTATCGTCACCCACAGCGCTGACAACGCGGCTGTTCAATCCAAACTGTGATACATGATAAGCAAAGTTTGCAGGAGCACCACCTATTTTCTTTCCTTCTGGAAGCACATCCCATAATGCTTCACCCATTCCTACGACAATCGTATTTTCCATATCTAGTTTCTTTTATTAAAGTTAAACATTACTTTTTAATTTTCAATGTATAGAACAGCAAATATATTACTCCAACCGTCATAACGGCAACTGCTCCATTCTGTCCGATAGCATCACTTGCAAAACCCATAAACAAGGGGAATACCGTACCACCGAACAATCCCATAATCATTAATCCCGAAATCTCGTTCTTCTTTTCCGGAACGGCAAGTAATGCCTGTGAGAAAATGATAGAGAAAATATTAGAGTTACCGAAACCAATCAATGCTATGGCAATATAAATCACTGCACCGGCATCGGAAGCGAAGAGCCCGATCATAGCCAGCAGCATACAAATAACACTGACGATAAAGAATGAACGTGAAGATACTTTCTGCAAGATAATAGCTCCGGAGAAGCATCCCAAGGTACGGAATATAAAATACAAGCTGGTGGCAAAACCTGCCTCATCGAGTGTCATTCCCAGACGTTCCATCAAAATTTTAGGAGCAGTAGTATTCGTACCTACATCGATACCTACGTGACACATAATACCCAAGAAACAGAGCAAGATAAACGGACGTCCCAGTAACTTCAAACAACTTACGAAACCGGAAGCCTTATCAGGCTTTTCTTCTTCTATAGGAGTAGCTCCCAACCACAGAACAGCAATCACGGCTATTACCATATATACCGGGAACAATACACGCCAGCCCAGTCCAAATGTAGGCATTGCCTGAGTGGCTCCCCACATGGCTATATACGGAGCCAGGAAAGAAGCTATCGCCTTGACAAATTGTCCAAAAGTCAAAGAACTGGCAAGTTTATCGCCCGAAATAATATTACTCAACAGCGGATTCAGCGAAGTCTGCATCAGTGCATTTCCAATTCCCAGCAACGAGAACGAGCACAGCATTACCCCGTAGCTATCGCTGAAAATAGGAATAAGAAGTGACACAAATGTGACAATCAAGCTGAGCATCACAGTCTTTTTCCGTCCGATTCTGTTCATCAGGATACCTGTCGGTACAGAGAAAATCAAGAACCAGAAAAAGACTAATGACGGAAAAATATTAGCTTCCGAATCACTCAGATTCAAATCGGCTTTTACATAATTTGATGCGATTCCTACCAAATCGACAAATCCCATTGCAAAAAAGCAAAGCATGATAGGAACCAATTTTGCATATTTCAGTTTATCGGTTGTTGTCATTTTAAGTAAAGCTTTATAGTAAATGAATGTTTTTTATTACGGTCCGGATAAAATAACTCCCTTTCCTCAAAAAGGATTTAAGGTCAACAAGTATAAAAGGCCGAACCGTTGAATCATAGCAGGAACTAAAAGCACCGTTGTGCTTATAGTCCCAATTTATATATTTTCATGTTGCTGATCTGTGCTTCACCATTCTCAGCATAGAAGTTCATTGCATTGTATGGTTGAGTTGGGAATACCAGATTTGTCATAGCAATGCGTCCACCATCAACAAAGATTTCGACAGAACATTTATCTACAAAAATATTCAGATGATAAGTCTTTCCTTCACACAGTGACAGAGGAGCCCATGTACCCAGTGCAAAATCATTCTTGTAGTTGACAGACATTGTCTTGCGGTGATCATCTGTTTCCTTGGCATTTACATCAAATGGACCAATTTTCTCCAGATCAACAAATCCACTTTCCGTACGGTCGGCAATCAGTTTACCTGCCTTCATGTCAAGATAGATTTTCATTTTTTCACCTTTCGCATTCAGCAGATCAAATCCTACCATCTGTGCCTTACCCGGAGTTACATCCATCTCCAGTTCATAAGCACCGTCTGTATTCGGAACGATTTCGTCAATCTTGTACTCTCCCTTTACAGTAAAATCGTCGACCTTACGTGTATCCTTACGCAATGCTTCTGTTTCTTTCACAGCATTGGCAGCCATATAGATTTGTCCGTCTTTTGTATAAAGCGACAATTCACGAGGCAATGCGTTGGCACCGCGATACTGCTTAATAGGAGTGATATTAGCATACTGCCAGTTACTCATCCAAGGTACAGCGATAATACGGTCACCAGTGTTAGAGAAACATACAGTTGCATAATGGTCTTTTCCATAATCCAGCCATTTGGTTACTTCGGGCTTAGTATCACATTTAAACTCTTTACCATCGAAATCACCAACGAAATATTCTGTAGCACTACCACCGAACATACATCCCGGGTTAATATTGACAATCATGACCCATTTCATGTTGTTCTTGTCGCCATCAACCGGAAGCTGGATAAAGTCCGGACATTCGAACTGGTTAGGCTGTACTCCATAACCTTTTCCGAAGCCACTTAAATATTCCCAGTCTTTCAGATTAGAAGAAGCATAGAAGCGCATTTCTTTGTCAGCAGAAACAATCATGTACCACTTCTGAGCCGGTTCATACCAGAATACCTTCGGATCACGGAAATCCTTCAAGCCGTCGAATGGAGTCAGAACCGGATTTTTCTCGTATTTTGTATATGTACGTCCGTTGTCGTTACTGTATGCCATGCACTGAATCTGTCCGTGTTCATCACTCGCAGAAGTATAAAAAGCAATCATGGCATCCTTACCGTAGCCTGCGCTGTTGTTATGGTCTACAATAGAGCTACCCGAAAAAATATGTCCCAGCGTATCGCGAGCAATAGCCGGCTTCAAGTGCTCCCAATGAATCAAGTCTTTACTTACTGAATGTCCCCAGTGCATATTTCCCCACTTAGAACCGTAAGGGTTATACTGGAAATACAAATGATATTCGCCATCCTTATATACCAGTCCATTTGCATCATTCATCCATCCATACAGAGGAGTATGATGATAAATAGGACGATAGTAATCGGTATTGGCAGTATTAAAAGTATCCGATAACTGGATATTTTCCCAACATACAGCCTTAGCTGGTACTTTGCCGACTGTAACCGTTGCTTCTTCTGTTCCTTGTGGCAATTCAAACGGAACATAATATTCTACACTATCTACAGCCAGACGAATGTCCATTGCGACATCTGCCGGACTTCCAGTGTCGAGTTTCACCTTTCCCTCCCCTGCTGTTTCCTGAACAGGAAGCAACAAATACTTCGCGGGATGAGCAATGTGAATGACAGTCAAAGAATCGCCCTGATTTTCGAATGTCAGGCTATTCTTCTGCGACTGACAAGCTATCATACTACACAAAAAAGCTTGTCCCAAAATCAGCTGAAAGATTTTACTTTTCATGGTATATGTTTTAAAATGTTTTAAAGTTACAACTTTTTTATTTTCTAATTATGAAGACCTGATATTTTTATATAATCTAATACCTATTGAAAACTATATAAAGAACGTTTTTCATTCTTCATCTTCATTTCGAAAGAGATGAAGATGAAGTTATATGAATCAGAATTTTATCTGAGCAGAGAATTCTACCGTGAACGGACGGATATAACTACCGGCCATCACTGTATTGGCGTACTGTCCTGCTTCGTCTTTGGTAACAAGTTCTGCACCGGCAATACTACCTTTAGCACCTGTTTGATTCAGGAAGTTGACAACCGAACATCCCAGTGACAACTTTTTGTTCACCTGCCAATTTAAACCTCCGAAAGTTTCCCAGCGTCCATTAAAGTAATATGCATCATTGATGTTCGCATAAGTCTTACTGAAATAACGGAAGCTAGTCCATATTTTCAAATCCTTGGTAATCATGTAGCTCGGATCAATTTCCACAATCACCTGCGGAATTTCTGCTACAATGTTTCCCGTCGCATTGATCTGACCAACATATCCGTCTGAGAACTTAACCGAAGTTTCGTATTTCTTATAAGTCGGCTTCTGATAAGTGAACAAGAAATGCAAATCAAATCCCTTGAACGGAGTAGCTACTACATCGGTAGTCCATCCCAAAGTCTTGATATCATAATTAAGCGGAGCTGCCAAAATCTCATTCACGCCATTTATCGCATGCTGAAGATTCAACGTCGAGTTATTGTTGGTCTTCGAGATATACGAGAACAATGAAGTCAAGCTCAACCATTCATTATTAAAATAGATACCTGCACGTCCCAATGGTACAGAAATCTTATCGGTATTTGGCAAAACAGACGGAGCAAAGTTCTCTATCTTAGGATGCTGTGTAATATATGTAAAATCGCCGGTAAAACCAAACTTATCAGTCAGCTTATAAGTAGCAGCAGCACTTAATGCATAATTGAACCAGTCGTAATTAATAGGAGTAGGACTAATCGCTACCGCACCAGAAGTACCCGCTGTGCCAGCAGCATATCCTGTCTGATTACCATCTGCATCATATACCGGAACAGCAGTCGCTCCAAGGTAATAATTAGCAAAACGTCCGACATAATCTCCATTAGCATTTTTTACAGCTGCATTGTTGCCACGAAGTGCCTGATATTCCAAACGAGCTCCATAATACAAGTTGAATTTTTCAGTAATATCCCAGTCGTGAGTAAAATAAATAGCTAATTTATTTTCATGACCGTTATAATATTCTGAAGCATTCTTGTTGAAATCATAATAATATCCATTTCCTGCATAAGAACGGCTTGTAGCAGTCGCAAAAGCCGGATTCCACAAACGTACCGGATAACTTCCATCGGCAGGAACAGACTGATCGTACATCGTTGTATTCGAAGCATAGTCAATATCATAATACCACTCATTCAGTCCCAAACGCCATGTTCCGTTCGACAACTTACGTGACAGCTCGGTAGTAAACATCAACTCATCAATAAAGCCACGGTTCAAACATGACATACGACTTTGAACATATTCTCCATCATACGGTTGCATAGAGCCATCGGCAGCTTCATACTGATAATTGATAGAGCTATTGGTGCGTTGACTCAACTCCATCGGAGTCTGGTATACACACGATCCCATTGCATGATCATATTTCATGACAACTTTCCATGCCAATCCATTATCCCATTTATAGTCATTCATCAAAACGAACTCACTACCTTTATTCTGTGCAGCATCGTAAAGATTTGTTTTCTTCAATTCACCTGTACGCATATCCCGATACATCATCTCATTGTCTACAGGCAAATAAGATGTGGTACCAAGAGCGAACTTACCGAACTCTTTCACACTACCATCGCCTACATAAATAAACGGCGCCGACTGAGTTGCATAGTTATATACAGGATGACTGTTACTATAATGATACATCGCAGTGAACTCACCGCGATTATTATTGTAGCGTTTAGTCAAAGCGAACTTATAAATCTGAGTTCTATCTTGAAACGGTGTAGACTTGATTTTAAATGTTCCCGGATCAAAGTCCTGATAAATACTTCCACTGTAAAACCAGTCATTAGCAATCTCACCATTCAAGTTCAGTGAAACTTCCTGCATTCCGAAATGGTTAGCCTTATAGTCTAAAGTACCATGAAACCCTTTTTGGCCTAGCTGAGTAAAAGAGTTTACCGCATAACCGATATTACCTGTTGTAATAGCAGTTTCTGCGATTTTCAGAAGTCCTACATGACTCAAACTAGCATCAGCACGCCACAATGAATTTACGGTGTGAGGATTGGTCGCATAAGTAACCGGTATACCATTCTCCAGAACATTCACATCGGCCGATGGAAGACCAATCTGAATTTCACGAGGACCGTTAGCACTAGCGGCATTCAGCATGACATTACGATTTCCTTCTTCCTTGGAATTACCGTCATTATTTGATGATTTATTTTCTTCCTGTGCGTATCCATTAACACAAGCCAAAGCGAGCAGCATTATTGCTGCATTCATACGATTGCAAAACTGTTTTTTCTCAGTCTTCATAGTTATTTTTTAAATATGAAAGAGTAGATTCTAATTCGGCGCAAAAGTACACAAGCATTGACTCTACAGATATAAGAAATGTTACATCATATAGCAAAATTGTTACATGAAACAATTTTAGCAAACAGCGTAACATTTTTATCTATCTGCATATAAATCATTTATAATGGCATAATATACCGAAACTTACTGCATAGGGCTCATATGTCGCGTGACTTGAATATATTGACCGATACCGGTTTTCGGTAACCTCAGGTTTAGATACCGCCAACTCGGTATCGGTCCAGTAGTCAATACCTATTGCAACTTATATACACTTAATGATTTCACAGTATACCCATCTTTGTCCGATTCAAGGATTAACTTATTATAAGGGACTGTCGGAAATACAAGATTCGTCATCACAAACTTTCCTTCTTCGCCGAATGCTTCAATACTAGAAGAGTCGACAAACAAACGCAGGTGAATCTTATTTGTATCCTCAACAGGAGCTACCGTTACAGCAGGGAAATCACGACTAAAATCGACAATACCACTTGCACTCCGGTCCATAACAAATTGCTTACGCACCGTATCGTAATACATGGATACCTTTTCGTTCTGGTCATTTACCAAAGCAAGAGCAATCTTCGATGCACCAGCATTTTCAATTGTCATTTCCAATTCATAGGCACCCTTATTATCCTTCAGCAGACTGGCAACCTCATACTTATCAGTTACCTTAAAAGAAGGAATCTCTACTTTTTCCGAACGTGCCTTCTTTATTTCAGGTGAAGGAGTACTTTTCAAATAAAGTTCATTGTCCACCTTATAAAGAGTGAGATCGCGAGCTATTGTATTCGTACTACGATACTGAGTAGTAGGAACATTATTTGCATATTGCCAGTTACTCATCCAGCCTAATGCTATACAACGACCGGCTGGAGCATTACTCCATGTAACAGTAGCATAGTTGTCTTTTCCCCAGTCCATCCATTTGGTCAAAGTAGGAGAATCATTGACAAATGTCTTACCGTCAAAGTGTCCAACAAAATATTGTGTGGCACTACCTCCGAACGGTCCGCCCGGATTGATATTGCAGATGAGCACCCATTTCTTTTCTTTCGTACCTTCAACCGGAACCTCTACCAGATCAGGGCATTCCCATACACCACCATGTGCACCTTGCATAGTGCCGAAACTGCTTTCTTTCTTCCAGTCCTTTAAATTAGAAGAGGAATAAATCTGTATTTCCTGTCCTACAGCCAGCATCATCACCCAATGCTTACCTGGAGCATACCAGAATACTTTCGGATCACGGAAATCACGTTCAGGAGAAGTCAGAATCGGATTATGCTCATATTTGGTAAAAGTCTTACCATTATCCAAGCTGTATGCCATACTTTGAGATTGTACATCTCCCCACGGACTTGGTTTAGCTGACGTATAGAATGCTATGACGGCACCTTTACCGAAACCGGCAGTATTATCTTTATCAACCACACAAGATCCACTGAAAATAGTACCCCACGCATCTGCTACGATTGGAGTACCTTCATCCGTCCAATGTACCAAATCAGTACTTGTAGAATGTCCCCATGTCATATTTCCCCACATTGATCCATAAGGATTATATTGGAAATACAAGTGATAGACTCCATCCTTGTAGAACATACCGTTCGGATCATTCATCCAGCCATATACCGGAGTATGATGATAAACGGGACGGAATTTCTCACGATTGGCAGAATCGAAAGTATCAGAAACCTTTATTTCCTTCCAGCACAACGAAGAAGAAGGCATACCCGTAATGTCGATTGAAATAGTCTTTCCCGCATAGGCAGACAAATCCAATGGTACATAATAATCAACTCTTTCACGAGCCAGGCGGACATTGATGCTCTGATCTAACTGAAACTGATTATTAACAATAATGTTAACCTTGCCTTCCGGTGCGTTCTCCTGAACGGGAAGAAGTAAAAACTTCTTCACCGAATCTAGAACGATAATATTTTGCTCGTTAGCCAAATGCTTAACATTCACATTATTCTCTACACCTTGAGCCGTCAGTGAAAGCCCTAACATAATGGCCAACAAACCTTTCTTTGATGAAAATAAATTCAAATCCATAAAACAATTAATCAGTATATTAATAATAACTTACTTCAACATTGCTTACCTCAACGGTACCTTCGTAGCAGTTAATAGACCAGCAGTTCTTCTGTGTACCATAAATACGGTTTGTATAAGCAACGTTGTCATTGACATAAACAACGCAAACAGAATTGTCCGTATAAACGGTGATATGATATTCGTTATCGGTAGGAGTGTTAAACAAGTATCCATCAATTCCTGCAACAAATCCCATACCTTCTTCTCCTTGTTCTTCAAAGTTCAACTTTCTCTTGCCATTATCCTCCGGATTAACAACGATAGAATAATACTTCTTCGAGTCAGTACCACGAACCAAAGAGAATCCGAACTTATCGGTTTTATCTGTCGTCTTTACAGTAAAAGATATTTTGTTAGCAACATTCAGACGATTAAATAAAACGAAAGAATTTCCAGTTAAGACATACTTACCGCCATTTTCACTTACACCATTTTCACTTTTTGCCATAACCTTCAATGAAGAAACTGATGTATACTTCTGATCAATTCCATCGACTTTACCCAATGACAAAGTACCATCTTCGTGCTGGATAATACGATGAGCAACCAAGTTTCCAGCCCATTGAGGTTCATTCGGAGCAGCTCCAACCGATGTATTGTTATTGCCTTCACGTGTCGGACACCATCCCCAGATATAACGGTTAGTACCATCCGAAGCAGTCTTTCCGGCATAGAAAGCACGAGAATCCAAAAGACCTTCATGATCATCCGGCCATATACCTGCATCATTGGCTGTACATGCCTTCAGTTCTTCCAGCGTATGTCCCTTAAAATACTGAACTTTACGGATAGCAACATGTTTTTCTGAATACACCAGATACCACCAGTCACCCATCTTAAAGACATCCGGACATTCGTAGAAACGATCCCACATCATAGACATGAACACTCCTTTGTGTTCCCAGGACTTCAAGTCGGAAGAAACAAATTCAGCCAAAACGCCCTTTGTACCCTGCATTGTAGAAACGATCATATGATAAACGCCATCATCTCCCTTGAAGACAAACGGATCACGGAAATCTTTTGCACTATATCCATAATCATTCCCCTGCAAATAGAAAGTCTTACTCTTCGTCCATGTCTTAAAATCAGAAGAAGTCGCCATCATTACAACTTCCAGATTTGCGCTATGGCCTGTATAGAATGTATAATAAACTTTCTCCGACTCATTATAAATAGTACTACCTGTTCCAATTGCAGCATCTGCCTCCGAAGCATTACCGGTAGGAATCACCTCTCCCAACGACTGGTAAGAGCCAACATCCTTTGTACTTACCCCCCAAATAGGATGGTAGGTTGCTTCCTGATTAGGACGAAACTCCTGTAAATACAAAATTTTAAAATTCTGTTCTACCGGATCATAGAACGGCATTGGATCGCCTACATAACCCACATACGGTCTGTAATAAGTAGAAAACTGTTCGTCTGTCGAAGCGAAATATGTCGCAGTACCATCCCAATCTTTCTGTGTCAATATAGGATCATCGTCATTACAACTACCTAATGACATAAGGGCAGCCAAAGCTAAAGAATATATCATTGTTTTCATAAATTACATTATTTAGTTAACGTTGTCCGACAAATGACCACCTTTATCGGACAACTTATTTTTGAATATTTATTTTGACTCGCTTATTAAATAATTAATAGCATTCTGAGTAAGCTTCTCTACATTTACATGATACTGGTCAGCCGAAACATCTACCCCAGCAGAATACCAGTCATAGCATCCTGAACCAATGCAGAGAACTCTACCTGACGTCTCACTTGAAGGATACTCCCATACAACTACGGCACCATCACCTCCATAGCCTAAGCTAACAGCACCATGATTTGTTTCCCATGTGGTCAAATCGGCATAATCTTCCCAACCAAGATGCCACTGAGCCGTACTGTTAGTAATGTTATAGCCTTTGTCACAAGTATAAATAGCTGGTTTTCCATCAATTGTTGCAGTAGATATACCTGCATAAAGCGCATGTTCTGAATTGTTTGTGATAAAGAAGCTCCATGGAGCAGTAGTTGTTTCACCAGATGCTTCTGTACCTCCCCAACTGTTATTAGGAACCTTTCCATCTTTGGTTACCCCTAATTTAGCAGCGTAGTATGTAGCAAAACGAGTCAGCAATAAACTACCTCCATTTTCATAGAATTCTTTTACCTTCGAAACAGCCTGTACCGCACTTGCAGCATCAGCATCAAATTTTGCCTCGTTATTAATTCCTCCATCCACATGCAGATGCCACCACATTACTTTACAATCACTCAAGTTAACTCTTCCTGTACGAACATCATCGAATGACAAATACTGAGCATTCGGAATATTCTTCAACATCCAGTTTGCTGCTGCTTTTTCTTCCGGATTAAGCTCGTCAATTGAAGAAGCCAAACCTACATATACGGCACTTGGAGAATCAGACTGAACAACACTTACAACATAAACAGTAGTTGCACTCTGATAAGTAACAGTAAATTCAACCGGATTAGTAAAGTCAACAGCTTGTCCTGAAGCCGGAGATACGGTTGCGCCTTCGGTCGTTTCAATCGTAGGAATCAGACTAGTTATAGTAGCACTTGTCGGGATTCGTACCAAAATTGAATGATTTTCTTCATCGATAATACCCGTATACTCATTATTCAATTTGAATGATGTAATTTTAGCTTCATCATGTTTAACAGTGACGGTATAATCCAAGAAAGCATCCCCTCTAGTTACCTTAATTGTTTGAGGAAAAGAAAAGTTAGCAACATCTCCTACTTTCATTGAAGCTTCCGCGCCATCGGAAACTTCAATTGCTGTAACTTTCATAGCATCTGTATTATAATCAACAGGCACTCCTACTACAACCGTTTTATTCGAATTATCAATAATACCCTGATATTCGTCCAACTTCAAGGTTTTCAACCAAGTATCTCCACTCAATTGAAGGTCTGAAGCATTATCATCACATCCCACAATAAAAATCAATGAGAGGAGGATGAAAAGAACTTTATTTATATGTTTTATTGCATTCATAATATTCATTTATTAAGATTCACAATTTAATTACCAACCTCCACAGTTCTGTGTATAATGTCCGTTACTAGCACTTATCTGAGCGAACGGTATAGGCAAGTATTCATTTTTATTTTTAGTAAACGAAGCACTTGAATAGACAGCACAGTTATCAGCTTCTTCTGCATAGAACTTATTCAAAACCTGATCGGCTTCACCCCAACGTACCAGATCGAAGAAACGATCACATTCCATTGCCAATTCTACACGACGTTCAAACTTCAACATCTTCAAAGCTTCATCCTTTGTGTAAGTTCCTGTATAAGGTTTAACATAGAATGTAACTCCATAAGTAGAAGGATAATTTGCAATCATGGTTGTACTCTGACTTGCACGATTACGCAATTCATTAATCAAGTCAATAGCTTCACCAATACGTCCATCATTCAACTGGATCAGTGCCTCTGCACGCATCAACAACACATCAGCATAACGAAGAACGATATGGTTCATTGGGCTACCCCACCATCCACCTTTAATCAGATATCCGCTATCTGGATCTACATTCTGCTTCAATGTGACATAATAACCATAAAGACCGTTACTACGACTCCAAGTAGAAGACTTGTCCATCATATACTTCGTATTGAATTCGTAAGGGAATCCAGGCATACCTACAGTCAGGAACAAACGAGGGTCTGCATTATCAGAAGTTACATCGTAGTCATTATTATTAAAGGTATCGAACAACGGATGTCCGTCTTTATCTGTTCTAAATGCATTTACCAGATTCTGACTTGGTTTATAAAAATCACAACCACCATCTGTTACACCCGGAATATTCGGAACAATCAAACCATACGACCAGTTACAGTTACCATTGTTCGTACCATCATTCATAGAATACTGCATAGCCCACAAAGATTCGCACCCGTTTTCATACTGAGGCTCCGGACGGAAGTTATTATGGAAATCCGGTTCCAAGCCGTAACCTCCGGCCGACATGATTGATTTTTCTGTATACTGAACAACCTTTGCCAAATCTTCAGCATTAATGCTTGTTACTTCATTGTTTTCAGGATTGTCCTGACGATAGGCCTTGTACAAATAGGTCTTTGCCAGATAAGCAGCTGCAGCAGCTTTGGTAGGACGGCCTTTATCGGCTTGTGTAACTGGCAGATGCTCAAAAGCAAACTGAAAATCATCTGCAATCTGCTGCCAGCTTTCATCATTAGAATAAGTAGTATTCGACAGATTATTATATTCTTCTGGAGAAAGACTTTCATCGTTTGCCAAAACAATATGCTTAAATAACTGTTTCAACAAGAAATGTCCGTGACCACGCAAGAATCTCATTTCAGCAATACGCTGATTCTTCAACGGATAAGTACTTTCATCCATCTGATCCAACAACTGCAAAGCGGTATTGGCACGAGAAATACAGTTATACAAACGCTGCCACATATCGCTGATATTCCATGCAGTAGTCATGATACCTTGAGAGATATCCAACGTATGAAACACATCACCATCCTCAGTACCATTTCCACCTTTATAAGCATCGTCTGAACGAACATCATAGTTCCACATGGAGAAAGAAGAGTTGATATCTTCTGCAGATATCCATACAGCATAAGCAGAAACGACCAGATTGTCTACATATTCAGAATTCTGCAATTGTTCATTATCAATGGTTCCCTGTGGTACTTGATCTTCCAAAAAATCAGAACATCCAGAGCAAGCCAACGTAGCACCTAAAATAGTTGCATATAATAAATTTCTCATAATTTTCATTTTAATAGTTACTTGTTTTTAAAAGCTGACATTAACACCGAAAGTCAAGTTCAAAGGAATCGGGTAACCAAAATTCGGGTTTTCCGGATCAACTCCTGTGAAATCTTTACTCTTAATCGTAAGTAAGTTCTGTGCACTTAAATAAAAGCGCAAACGTTCCATTTTCATTTTCTTTGCAAAATTCTCCGGAACATTGTAACCAATCTGAAGATTACGCAGTTTCAAATATGAGCCATTCTCTACAAAATAAGTAGATACACGTTTTTCATTATTAATATCATCACGCGACAATGCCGGAATATTTGAATCAGGATTTGTTGGACTCCATGCATCAAGAACCCGTTTACCTTTGTTCAAGAAACCGATATTCAAACCACTCCACAAGTCAGTTTCCTTTTTCAAGTCACTAATAATATCTACTCCCTGTACACCTTGCCAGAATAAAGTTAAATCAAAATTTTTGTATTCCAGATAGATATTCAATCCATAGCTGAATGCAGGTGTCGGATCATAAATCCACTGCTGGTCTTTTTCATTGATAACACCGTTGCCATCAATATCACGCCAACGGATACGACCCAATCCAGCGCCTTCCTGAGTAGCATGATTATCAATTTCAGCCTGTGACTTAAAGATACCATCGGCTACATAACCAACTTGTGCTCCATTCGGATGACCAACAACACTTTCTACACCGTTACCACCAAATGTTCCATTTGCAGCAACTGTTGCAGGAAGAGCAGTAATCTTATTACGATAAGCAGAAATATTACCACTCAAATCATACTTTAAGCCAAATGCCGTACTATTACGATAACCTACGTTCAATTCAAAACCTTTATTATCCATTGCTCCAGCATTGATCCATTGTGAACTACCTTCACCCATAGCAGCAATACCAGCCATCTGAACAAGGATATCGGTTGTCTTTTTATAGAACCAGTCGAATGATCCGTACAAAGTCTGACTGAACAAAGAGAAATCAAAACCTAAGTTTGTCTGAGTAGTAGTTTCCCACTTGATATCATCGTTTCCAATCTGGTTACGTTTAAATCCAGATTGCAGAATGCTTCCGCCATTTGTACCAGCGATATCATAAGAAGTACCATAACTCTGTCCTCCTGATTCGCTTACACCATAATTAGGTACGTAAATGGTGTAACGAGCAATATTTGAAATTTCCTGGTTACCCGTCTGACCCCATGAAGCACGGATCTTCAAATCATCCAACCAAGTAAGTCCTTTCATAAACTTTTCATTACTGATACGCCATCCCAAAGATACAGACGGGAAAGTAGCATAACGGTTGTTTTTACCAAAACGAGAAGAACCATCACGACGAACAGTTAAAGAGAACAGATATTTATCATCGTAAGTATAGTTTAATTTTCCAAAGAAAGAAACCAGAGAATATCCCTCTGCTGTACCATAAGCCTGGGCAGTTCCAGTTCCAGCTTCAGGCCACATATAATCCGGAGTCAAAATACTAAAATCTTCTTTATATCCAGAGAACCAGCTATCATCTTCACGGTTCAACTCCATACCAACCATTACATCACCACGATGTTTGCCTACTTCCAAATTATAAGTAGCCACAGCATTCCACATCCATTTTGTCCAGTGCTCTTGCTTTGCTTCCACTGCATTTTTATCATTTGCAACATTACCTTCTGTAATAGGATATGTGAAGATACGCTGCTGCTTCTGAGCATAGTCCAAACCAAAAGTAGAACGAATATTAAAACCTTTGAAAGGATTCAAATTAATATATGCATCACCGAACAAACGCCAATAAGTATAACGGTTATCCGAATTTCTGTCCAAACGAGCTACCGGGTTCTCACGGTCAGGATAACCACCTACAGGGCCAGCATATTCTCCATTGATGTCGTATACAGGCAAAGACGGATTAAACTGCAACACATTTTCCAAGAAACCGCCTGGGGCTTGTACTTCAGAAGTACGGTTCAACGTAAAATGTTCTCCAACCGTCAACACCTTGCCGATCAGATTATAATCAGAGTTCATACGAGCGGAGAAACGTTCGAAATCGGTATCTTTAATAATACCCAAATTCTTGTAATATCCTAAAGAGAAGAAAGAAGAACCTTTTTCAGAACCATTACTTACTGATACATTGTATTGCTGAATAACACCGGTACGGGTTGTTTCATCAAACCAGTCTGTATCAGCAGATGGTACAGTATTATTAGAATCAAGGAAACGAGACATGCTAATGCCATTCAACTTAGGATAGCCGTTGCTATCGTATCCCCAGTCATATTTATAACCCAGCGGGTTCGTATTCGGGTCCTGACCACCATTTACATAGGCCTGCCACATAGCCTGACCATATTCTTTTGCATTCAATACTTCCATTTTATTATTATACATAGAAGCAGATATAGATGCATCAAAGTCGATCTTCAGCTGACCATCTTTTCCCTTCTTTGTTGTAATGATAATAACACCATTAGCAGCACGAGAACCATAAATAGAAGCAGAAGCAGCATCCTTCAAGACCTGAATAGATTCGATATCATTACCATTCAATTCATGCATACCAGCTTTTGTCGGCACACCATCGATAATATAAAGAGGGTCATTGTTATTCAAGGTACCGACACCACGAATACGGATCGTTGTTGAACCACTCGGATTACCATCTGCCGTAACATTCATACCCGGCACACGACCTTGCAACGCCTTCATCGGATTATTTTCATTCTGCTTAGAAAGCTCATCCACACTCACTACGGAAACGGCTCCTGTCAAATCGGCTTTACGTTGTGTAGTATAACCAGTAACAACAACTTCATCCAATACTTCAGTATCCTCTTCCAATACAATGTTTAATACACTTTGAGCTTTTACAACCTGAGTTTTGAAACCAATATAGGAAATAGCTATTTCCGCATTTTGTTTCACTGTTAAAGAAAATTTACCATCAAAATCTGTAATCGTACCATTAGTTGTACCTTGTTCAAGAATAGTTGCCCCGATTACAGGCTGCCCATCAGATTTGGAAACGATAGTTCCCGACACTTGCAAACTTTGTGCTTGCACCACCGAACACACCAAAATAAGGAGTGTTAAAAAGAATGCTCTTTTTATGCTTTCCATTTACACGTAGATTAAGTTTAACATATAATAATAAATCTCCCAAACCGTTCAAAACGGTACTGCAAAATTACCTGACTATACATAATTCATCTATAACAAATGTTTCATTCTCGATTAAAAATGTTACCTGAAACATTTATACTCAAAGATGAAACATTTGTATCATTTAAACTACACACTGAGAAACAATCAGTTAGCGATATACAGCACATATTACCTTTTCTCCTCCTACGTAATATACATGAATTGCCATTCGCTACTCAATTTCATAAGACTTTAGCGCTGCCATATCGACTTCAACCTCCATCCTTTAAAAGAAACAGTGGTTCCAGCCTTCAGTGCAAACAGTTCGATGCCCGTTTGTGAAACATCCGGATAAGTCAGGAAAGTAAAGACATCCCTTCCATCATTGGCAAATAATTCAACGCTCGAACTATCTACATAAAGATGTATTCTTAATTTACCATCTACCGGAATGACTTTAGCATGTTCCATCCGACTGAATTTCGGTATACTCGCATCTGTGCAATTAGTACGATCAATTACTAAATTATGAGAATCCGTATCATAGCTGATTGTAACTTTCCGACCATTCCCAACACACAAATTCAATCCGAACACATTTGATTTTTCAACATCAAAATTAAGATCCAATTCATAAGAGTTTTCAGAAGGAGTAAAAAAGTCAACCTTATTTATTCCCACCTTCAACTCCTGGCTACAGGTTACTCCGTCATACCTTAATGTCTCCAACTGCGGAACCGGTACTTGTATCAAGCGTAAACCTTCTGGATAGCTTTTCAAGCCCAGATTCCGAGGTATAGACCAGAATCCCTTACCATACGTACTAGGCACCAGTTGAGCATAATCCCAGGTAGCCACCCATCCCATAGAAGTGACCGTCGTCAAAGTTGAATCATAATCACGGAATGTACGTGAAGCGTAATAATCCATTCCTTTATCTACATACAGAGGGTCCTGAGGATGATTTTCTATCAACTTGAATTCTTTTCCATCAAAATCACCTATAAAATACTGTTCCTTTGCCCAATTGACAGAAATGACCATCACCCATTTTTTGTTATTCCAATCTCCATCAACAGGAAGCTGAAACAAATCCGGACATTCCCACGACTTTTCCTGGTCACCACACGGCCCGAAATCGCTCTCCCATTTCCAATGTTTCAAGTCAGCCGAAGAATAAATCTGTACTTTCTTCTCGAGTGCTTTGGCCACAACCATCACCCACCTCTGAGTAGGTTCATAATAAAAGACAGTAGGATCACGAAACTCCGTACTACCAATATCCAGCACAGGATTACCCTTATAATACTGAAAAGATTTTCCATCGTGGCTGAAAGACAAACCTTGGGACTGCTTTTTGGAAACTTTTTCAGCAATTGTATAAACAGCTACGCAAGCATTCTTTCCAAATCCGGCAGTATTCTGCTTGTCTACGACCATAGATCCCGTAAAATAATTCATTGCGATATTTTCTCCCGTCATAGCAAAAGGAGTCACTTCCTCATAATGCACTAAATCTTTTGACTCTACTTTTCCCCACCAGAACATATGATATTTATTCTGATAATGGATAAACCCACAAGGATCTCCTATCCATCCTTTCTTGGGACTGAAATGATACTGAGGACGATATTTTTCTTTATAAAGCGAATCGACAGACTGTGCACAAATCTGCAGGCCTATCCCCAGCAAACATCCTACGATATACAATGTTTTTTTCATCACCTTTTTTATTTGTTTTTCATTAGTCTGAATTTTCCAAACAAAGCGTTATCAAAAACACAATCTTTCTACCTTAAAAAGAACGGCAGGCTTAACCCGATCCTGCCGTTACTTACAAAAACTAACCTTTATTAAAAATCAACATATCCTATATTTCTACTATAGCTAGTAGTGATTCTTCAAACTAAAACTTTAGCATTTATTTCATTCGAAATACCGTCAGGAGAATAACACTTTCAGTCATTCACTAATTTTATAGTTTTTCCTGGATACATTAAAAACGGAAAGAGTATCAAAAGAATTTATTTTCATGTTTTCCATTTACATTGTGATTCAGATTCAACACACTTAATAAATTTTCCCAAACCGCTCT
>FR887818.1:0-7159 GCA_000432735.1 Bacteroides sp. CAG:443 | reverse complement strand
CCCAAACCGCTCTTAAACGGTATCACAAAAATAATTCTTCATAAATTTAAATACATACAAAAATGTTTCATCCTCAATTAAAAATGTTGCATGTAACATTTTTAATTGAGGATGAAACATTCTTCTAATCAGGGAATAACCGTTCCCCGCTTAGCTCATCCGTATCAAAAGGCCTCTTTCCGCTTCTTACTTGTCACAATCAAATAGATTCCTAATAAAATAAGAGGCAGACTTAACAATTGTCCAATATTTAACGTCATATTCACTTCTTCTGCCACCTGTGGATTCTTCATAAACTCCAATCCAAAGCGAGATCCAAAAAAGATAATCAAGGAAACTCCTGTTATCAGCCCAATCTGCTTTTGTAAATGAAACTTATAATACATCAGCCACGAGGTGATTAATGCGACAAGGCAGTACAGCATTTCATATATCTGTGTAGGATGGCATGGCTGAGCTGCCCCGTTCTGATTATAAAGTTCCTGCCACTCACGGGAACGCACAAATTCAAATCCCCATGGAAGAGAAGTGGGGTAACCAAAAATTTCGGAATTCATCAGATTTCCAAAGCGAATGCAAATACAAACTACGGCTACCGCCGGAATCATACGGTCGAACAACCACCATACACTCTTCTTTGTCACCTTTTTCGAATACCATATCAAAGCCAGAATCAGGGCAAAAACCCCTCCGTGGCTGGCAAGCCCTCCTTTCCAGATCTTCAGTATCTCAATCGGATGTGCTCCATAATAATCCCATTCATAGAACAGGCAATGTCCCAACCGGGCACCAATCACACTACTCACGATGCAATATACAAACAACTTGTCGGCCCAATACTCGGGATAACCTTCCTTCTTGAACAAACGCGATACTATTTCATAAGCGAGGATGAACCCGATTCCCCACATCAGTCCGTACCAGCGGATTTCGAGGGACCCTAAATGTACTAACACAGGATCTACATCCCAAACAATACTTGCTAACGTCATAATAAGTCTTTCCATTTTTAATTATGCAAACGCAAAGAAAATAAAAAAACAGTTTTTATCCATTAGCATCTGAATATTTTTTATTTGAACTAGAGAAATATTCCTACTACTTATATAAAAATGCTTCCGCATCAGTGAATATGCTTTTAACTAACAATACCCAATAATACGGAAACATTCTTTTATAATAAATATCTATTTGAAAACTTCATCAACTTTCCATCGTTCATTCCATGGAATAGTTATATTCCCTTCATTTGTTATAGAAACAGGGAGCCATACGTAACGTGAATCCTGAAGGTTTGTCTTATTCCAGCGGTCGAACATGGCTATATAAGCATTATTCATTCCATGTACTGGTAAGACGAAAGTGCTCTGTGCATAAAATGTTTTATCAGCATCCTTTCCTACACATGGATTACCTATAGTCGTCCATGGTCCCATTATAGAATCGGCAACTGCCAATTCAGCCTGATTAGGATCCCATCCTGTACAACCAGAAGAAAGCAAATAATACTTTCCGTTATATTTAAATACAGCAGGAGCCTCACGACTCATACCAATAAAATTACGTGTAAAGTGTCCGTTAGGTTTCAAGTAATCGCTAGTCAATTCACTTATATACATTGTCTTATTGTCCTCTGATGAGTAAAAATGATAGGCTTTTCCATCATCATCTACAAAGACCGTCTGGTCACGACTCATCGCATTATTAGGCCGGAAACTTCCTAAATATGTAAAAGGTCCTACTGGAGAATCACTTACTGCAACTCCCGCTGCAGCCTTCAAATAATCGGGACTATCAATATGCATCCACATAACAAACTTTTTTGTGGCCTTATTATAGACGACTTTAGGACGTTCTAATACTTGAGATGGATGTAAGTCATGTAATGTATCATTCTTTACGGCTGAGAGTACTAAACCTTCAAACTTCCACGTAGATAAATCTTTCGAAGAATAACAACTCACTCCAGACACATCGGTACGGAAACACTCCCATGTAGCCCATTCAGGCAACACAGTCTTACCAAGCTTATATTCACCATACCAATAATAGGTTCCTTCATGATAAAGTATTCCTCCTCCATGGGCATTTATCGGATGACCATCAGCATCGTTCCAAACTTCTCCGGAAACAATTTCAGAAGAGGTCATATTCTTCTTTTGTGATGTTTGACATCCAACCATAAGCAGCAAACTCACTGCCCAGTAACAAACTTCTTTTTTATTGATAAATCTCATATATTTTCAGATATTACATATTAGTCAGCCAACAAAGATGTAAAGAACCGTTCTATTCTTTCTTTGTCAACAAAATTACATTTATAATTTTGAATTTCTTTTACAGTCAATAAATCACGCAACGCCCTATATCCTGAAGAATCTCTTTCTAATACCATTTTCTGATAAAACAACTTACTATTAGATGCTATACATTTCTCCGGCTGATTTTCAAACTTCCCGACAAAAATATTTTCATCAAATAGATTATTAGTGGAATGAGTCAAATCAAAACGACTCACTTCTGCCGTATAAAAGACATTTTGTCTAAAACAAGTGCTATCAGCATATCCATCCCAAAAATCAGAAGTTACCATTGTACGGTCGATATCTTTAGACATTTTCTGATTAAGATGAATAATATTACGTTCTATCAACGTATTTCTTACAGGTCCGGCTATATGTATTCCTGGAGAGAACATTCCTTGACGAGTTCGCTTAGGACGTATACCATCTCCAATACTGATATTATAGCGTATAATACTTCCCGTATTTCCACAGCTATAACTTCCGGCACCACCGTTATCGCATACTAATACCATACCTCCGTAATTATCGTGACTATAATTATATTGTATCAACGTATTGCGACAATTATAATCCGAATCAAAACCTTGCGCATCCCATGGAGCCTTATGACCACTGACTTCATTAAACTGTATGATAGTATTATCGCAACTCCATGGCCATATTCCAGCAGCTGCCTCCGTCATAGGTAAGATATCAGGAGAATCAAACATCACATTATATTCTATCAACGTACTATCACACCCTATGGGAACGATGCCATCTCCAGGTACCTGCTCTATCAGATTATTTCTGATAATTGTATGCTTATTGGGGAACCAGTTCCGACGATCATAATATCCAGACCATATTATAGCATTGCGAGAGCAACGCAAGATATGGCAATTTTCAATTATTAAATTCTCATAACGTGATAAGATACTGTCACCTCCATTTACAATTAAGATACCACTACCGCCACCTTCTTCTTTAACTAAAGAGCCATTCACGTCACGTACTGTCACATTATTTATCCTGATATTATGAGATACTCCGTAATCATAACACTCTACCTTCAGACCAGAACGTCCAGGTAAAGGGGTATTGCCATGATTAACTATTTCAAGGTTCTGCAGAGTAAGGTAATTTGAATTGAATATATGTACAGCATGAGCCGACGAATCATTCCCTATAATAATTGGATTCACTTTCAATTCGCCATAAGTATCTATTATAACAGGATTTTCCAAACTTCCCTCAGCAGAAATTGACAACTCTCCACGAAATACCTCTCCACGTTTAAACAACAATCTTTCTCCCGACTTTAAATTCAGTCCTTTTACTCGTTCAAGAGTTTTCCATGCACTTTCGGCAGATAATCCTGAATTTCCATCATCTCCATTTGTAGCATCTAAATAATAAGTAACAGGAGAGGATATGCATCCGGTAAACAATAAAATCACAAATAAGATTCCATAATAACGCATAGATACTTTCTGGTATTAAAATAAGCTGCAGATTAGACAATATAACCTGCAGCTTATATTTTCATTTTATTTCAAGTTGTCATTTAAATCAGAATCGAATGATGGTACCGTAGAGTAATTGCGGGATTCACTCCACGTTCCAAGCATTTTCACTCCTTCGGTAATTTCTACACCTTCTGTAACCTTCACCGGAGTATCTGCCAAGCGATTTGCAAAAGTATTTTTCAAATCGTTCATACGCAACTGATCATTTCCGCGTACGACAAGTGCCGGATAATAACCTGCTACCTCATACCCATGCTCCATCCAACATTTATTTGCAAAATCCTCAGCATTCTTTGCAAAATCCTCAGCAGAGTATGTACCACCTCCATACGAACGATCTAGCACTCTTTGTAAACAATCTTTAGAAAATGCATCTACAGAGTTGGTACTACGAGTCTGAGCTTCAGCATACCACAGAAGTACTTCGCTATATGAAACCAAATATAAAGTCTGACTGCAAATACCACTATTCCAAGTACATTGTTGATCCGTATAATCACCCATTGTATTACCGTCTTTTCCACCTCCATAAAGTAAGGTACGGAACATAGGATGACATTCGCTCATAATATAATTACCATCCGCATCCTTCTGATACCAATCTATAAATTGTCCGGCATACGTATATTTTTCGACATAAACTTTACCGTTATTGCTACCATAAATAGCATCTTTACGAGGACCTTCCGGCATTTCTTTCCAAAACTTGATTTCAGCGACAGCATCTCCCCATCCGCCATTAGTTACAGATTCATAAGCCTGACATACGGAATGTTGTGAATCCAATCCAGACCATCCCCACGGATTATCTTTATTGAATTTAACAGCTACCACACCTTCCTGAGAATAAGGATTTGAAACATACATGAAACGGTCCTTATAATTCTGCTCTAATTTATAATAATAATCTCCCTTTTCAACTCCACTGATAACAGCCTTAGCCATAGTAGCTGCTTGAGAATAATATTGCGTCTGATTAAGTGGATATCCTGCACGAGCCATGTAAACAGCAGCTAAAACAGCTTGAGCAGCACCTTTATTAATATAGTTATTCAAATTGTCGCTAATTCTTGGAGCATCTGTATATTTCACTGGCAATATTCTTACCGCTTCTTCCAAATCAGCACAAATCTGATTGTAAATAGCTTCAACCGTAGAACGACCAATCCCGAAATCAATATCAGTAGTCAAGATCAAAGGTACCTCACCATACCAACGTACTAATTTGAAATAAGCAACAGCTCGCCAAAACAACCCCTGACCTTTTCCTATTTTAATTTCCTCATCAGTGGTTGGAACCTTTTCCACATTATTGATAATAAAGTTAGCAGCCTTAATCACAGAATAGTTCTTATTCCATGTCGTTTTAGAATCTGCATTATTGTCACCTACATTAAAACTGTCAAATTCGCGATATACATCCTTGTTACCACTTGTCAATGCTGTTATATCATCTCCCATCCAGTTAGGAGACAAAGCATGTGCTCCTCCCACTGAATATTGTACCTGTGCATATAATACACTGACAGCTCCATCCAAGTCATTTTGAGAAGAGAAATAATTATTTTGCACCATTTGTCCCTTAGGATCTTCTGTCAGGAAATCACTGCAAGAACTTGATATGACAGAAAAAGCCAAACATGTAGCTACAAATATTTTTGTTTTCATAATATATCTATATTTAAAATTCTGTATTAATGTTAGAAGTTCATTTTTACTCCAAAAGTAAATGTTCTTGGTGTAGGATAACCACCTATATCGACTCCACTACTTACATCCACACTCTTTGACGAATCATCAGTAAATGCCGATGCTGTAGGATCCATACCTTTATATTTGGTAATAGTAAATAAGTTCTGACAACTTACAGACAAACGTATGTCAGCAAATTTAGTCAATGACTTAGGCAAAGTATATCCCAGACTTAGGTTAGCCAAACGAACATAGCTGGCATTTTCAACCCATTGAGTAGAATTAGCATAATTCGTACCTCCATTCAGCAAAGATGCAAATCGTGCATTTTGAGGATTAACATCCCAGTTATATTCATAGGCCTCTTTACTATTGATAAAAGAAGCATCCGAAATAGATGTAGACATCGCATATCGAACCAGATTCAGACGGTCCATACCAAAGGCTCCAGTTAAGAACATACTTAAATCCCAGTTCTTATAATTCACGCTATTGTTCCATCCAAAAGTAAAGTCAGGGTTCGCGTTACCAATTACCGTACGGTCACCTGCATCAATTGCACCATTATTGTTTAAATCAGCATAAACATTCTTACCATCCGCACTGATACCTTCCCATACATATCCGTAGAATGAACCAATAGCATATCCTGGTTTCACGATAGTAGCCTCATCTGCCATCTTATCAGCCGGAGTCTTACCATAAATATATTCATTCGAGCCTAAACTCTTTACTTTATTTTTCAGATAAGTACCTGTAAATGTTGATGTCCATTGCCAATCTTTTGTCTGAATAAGGCGAGCATTGATTGAAAAATCAATTCCCTTGTTATCGATACGTCCTACATTGGCCAGATAATTTCCACCTCCGTTATAGCCCGGGATAGGTTCCTGCATCAAACAATCAACAGTTTGTTTGTAGAAATAGTCAAAAGAGAATGACAAGCGTCTGTTCCAAAGAGCAAATTCCAAACCTAAGTCAAACTGTTTAGTCTTTTCCCATGTAACATCCGGAGTAGGCAATGATGTAGGCCAGTAACCATAATACAAATTTGACTGACTACCGTAATTGGAATAAACTTGTCCCAACAATCCTAATGTCGAATAAGAAGCAATTCCCTGGTTACCAATAATACCATAGCTGGCACGAAGCTTAATATCTTGCATAGCCTTAAAATCTTTCATAAAAGATTCATTGCTTATATCCCAAGCAGCTGCAATAGAAGGGAAATATCCCCATTTATTCTTACTGAACTTAGAGGAACCATCCGCACGGATAGTTGCTGTAACAGTATAACGGTCATTATAATTATAAATAACACGACCTACACCCGACAATAGTGTTTCCTTAGAATAGCTGTTACCTAAATTCTTTGTAGCAGCCATATTGACATTCCACCATCCCACAGTTTCCGTCGACAAATTATTTCCGCCAATATTCATATTGCGATATTCGGTAGAAGTAGCTTCCCATACAGCAGTAGCAGTCAAATTGTGCTTGCCGAATTTATTCATGTATGTCAAATTATTCGTCGACTGCAACATCATACGAAAAGCATCACTATTACCCATACTGCTGTTTGAATTTGGTCCGGATTTTGCAGAAGAGAACGAATAAGATTTGTAAGTATTCGGCCAACTACAGGTACTAAAC
>FR887817.1:2958-37289 GCA_000432735.1 Bacteroides sp. CAG:443 | reverse complement strand
GCCGGGATACAGGAATTCCACAGCTTCCCATTTTTCAAATTCAGACGGGTGCAATTCTGTTTCCCCGTCTGCCGTTTCGATGGTGTGTACATAGGAGCCCATTCCCGTACAGCGCTTACGGAAATGAAAAAGGACGGCTTCGTCATCCGTCCCTTGTTCTCTGATTTTCTTCACTCGGTAAGCATTCTTTCTTGTCAACGTGATAACCGTCTGTTTTCCGGTCTTGTCCTTCATGAGGTCTGCTACTGTACCTTCACATACCTTCTTTCCAACTTCTTCAGTCATATTCTTTTATTTAAATTAGACATGACCGGCTCCGTGGAGCCAGTATTTCAATTTCTTACTGGCCCGGCTGTTCTTTGCCAATGACCGGTGCAAGGCTTGGCGGAAAAAAATACCGGAGCGAAGCGAGGATGATTTTTTTCCAGCCAACCAGCCCGACAGGGCCGCCTTGCACAGTCAGTGGCAAAGGGCGATATTTGCTGTAAGAAATGAAATAATGGTTGAAAATTATATTGCGAACTTGTTTTGCAGTACTTTCATTTCATTGGCAATGGTAGAATTCATTATTTTGGCATAAATACGAGTTGTACGAATGTCCGTATGTCCTAACATTTTGGCAATGGATTCCAAGGAAACCTTATTTGCAATAGCCAGTGATGCAAATGTATGTCTTGCAATATGTGTGGAAAGATTCTTCTGAATACCACATACATCAGCTATTTCTTTCAAATAACTGTTCATTCGTTGGTTGCTGGGAACAGGAAGTAATAATCCTTTTTCATTGCAGATTGGATTTGATTGATATTTCTCTAAAATAAGTCTTGGTATATCCAACAATGGAATGTCGCACATATTATCGGTCTTTTCCCTTGCTTTTCTTATCCACCATTCACCATTATCAGCCTGTACAAGGTGTTCCTTTTTCAGATTCTTTACGTCTGTGAAAGCCAAACCGGTGAAGCAACAGAAGATGAATATGTCCCTTACGGTTTGTAATCGTTGAATATCAAAATCTTTATTGATGATTTTGCGAAGTTCCATTTCGTTTAAGAATTCACGGTTACACTTGGTCTGTTTGAAGTGTATTTCTGCAAACGGATCATCAGTTATCCACTTCTTTATCAATGCAGTTTTGATGATTTTCTTTAAATTCTTCAGATATTTCACTGTCGCATTTTGCGCACAGTTTTTCTGTATTTTAATGAAATGTTCGAATTTGGTTATAAATTCATAGTTGATTGATTTTAATGGAATATCAGCCAGTTTATACTGTTCACTGATAAACTCCTTCAAATATCTTGCTGTACGTTCGTATCGAAGTACAGTACCTTCGGCATATTCCTTGTTCATTAATTCCCGATATTCCGAATTGTGTTCCTGGAATACTTCAAGCAGCATTTTGGGAGTAGAGTGTTCTCCATAATAGATATTTTTTATAATATCTGCTGTAATAGGTTTACCGTCCTGCTCAAGTTCACGGTGAATTTGAAGGATTTTAGTTCTTATCGTATCAAGATAGTGGTTTATTTCTTGATACTTCTTTTCCCTGCCAATCGCGCATTCTTTTTGCGTATTCCATTTTGTAACATCTATACTTCGCTTGATTTGTACCTCTGCACGTTTTCCGTTTATTGTGATACGCATACAGATTGGTGCTTCTCCATTTTTAAGCAGCTTTGATTTCTTCAGGAAAAACAATACCGTAAAATAGTTTCTTTGCATTGCCATACTCTTCTTTTTTTGATGGTGTAAAAATACATGTTTTGAAAAGAGTTTGTTTTATGCAAAACGCAGAGAATCAGTGAAATATAATCCAATTAGGTGGACTTGTTTTTATGTGGAAATTAAGTCCACCTATTTCACCTCCAGTAAGATGCGGTATTCTGCTTCAATTTGCAGTATGGATAAAAAGAAAAACCGCTGATAATGATTGATTATCAGCGGTTTTCATTGTTTTGCTTTTTGTTTGAGTGATCCGCTTGGGGCTCGAACCCAAGACCCCAACATTAAAAGTGTTGTGCTCTACCTGCTGAGCTAGCGAATCAAACCTGTTTTGCAGTCATTTCCTGATTGCGAGTGCAAAGGTAGATGTTTTGTATCAATCTGCCAAATATTCTGGCATATTTTTTTGAAATAATTTTCAGCTGTTATTACATATTGCTGATTTTCAACGGTGCACGCTTTGTAAAAAATACATTGTACTTACGGGCGCGTTCTCCTGAACCGGACGGCTACGCCCGAATCGGGAAGATCAGATTTTCCCTTCCTCCTCCAGCACCTTGCGGTAACAGCACCTGCACAGCGGCTCGTATTCCTCCTTTTCACCCAGCAGCACCCGCTTGTCGTTGGCAACGGTACGGTGGGAGATGTACGCCAGGTCACCGCATTTCACACAGATGGCATGCACCTTCGTCACTTCGTCGGCGATGGCACACAAGGCAGGTATCGGTCCGAAAGGCACACCTTTAAAGTCCATGTCCAGTCCGGCAATGATGACTCTCACCCCGCGGTCGGCCAGTTCGTTGCACACGTTTATCAGCCCTTCGTCGAAGAACTGGGCCTCGTCTATGCCCACCACGTCTATTTCCGAACTGAACAGCAAGATGCTTGCCGACGAGTCTACCGGCGTAGAGGGGATGGATTTATTGTCGTGCGACACCACTTCCTCTTCCGAATAGCGTGTGTCGATGGCCGGCTTGAATATCTCCACTCGCTGACGGGCGAAGGTGGCGCGTTTCAGGCGGCGGATCAGTTCTTCGGTCTTGCCCGAAAACATGGAACCGCAGATGACTTCTATTCTTCCTCTGCGGCAGGTTTCATGAGTATGATCTTCTGAAAAAACAACCATTGGTCTAAAATTTTGTGCAAAAATACAATTTGTGATGCTAATAAGCTTTATCTTCTGTCCGAATTTTCCATTTTTCGCTATTTTAATATACAACAACTGTTAAATATTGGGGCAAATTAACTAGTGAGATTAAAAACTTCCTATCTTTGCTCAATTAACAATTGAAACATTGTATGGGAAGATTATACGTTGTTCCTACTCCTGTAGGCAATTTGGAGGATATGACCTTTCGCGCGATCCGTATATTGAAGGAGGCCGACCTGGTGCTGGCCGAGGATACACGCACGTCGGGCATTCTGCTCAAGCATTTCGAGATAAAGAATGCCATGCAGTCGTATCATAAGTTCAATGAGCACAAGACGGTGGAAGGAATCATCAACCGCCTCAAGGCAGGAGAAACAATCGCGCTGGTATCGGACGCGGGGACACCGGGCATATCCGATCCGGGCTTCCTCGTAGTACGCGAATGTGTGAAAAACGACATCGAGGTACAGTGCCTTCCGGGAGCGACTGCTTTCGTGCCGGCGCTGGTGGCTTCGGGCCTGCCCGACGAACGTTTCTGCTTCGAAGGCTTCCTGCCGCAGAAGAAAGGACGGATGACGCGCCTGAACGCACTGACGGAAGAAACACGCACGATGATTTTCTACGAGTCGCCTTACCGGCTGGTGAAAACACTGACACAGTTTGCTGAGTTGTTCGGCCCCGAACGGAAGGTTTCCGTATGCCGCGAAATCTCCAAGATACACGAAGAAAGTGTACGGGGAACTTTGCAGGAGGTGGTGGCACACTTCACGGCCAACGAGCCGAGAGGGGAGATCGTCATCGTACTGGCGGGAAAAGAAGAATAATTTATAAATTCTAAACAGATAGAAACTATGAAGAAAGTTGTTTTATTTTCGTTATGTGCTGCGGCCGTACTTGCTTCGTGCAACAATTCCGGTCAGAGTAAAGACGCGTTGAAGCTCCAGAACGACTCACTGATGGTCGAGCTGTCAAACCGTGATGCCGAACTGGATGAAATAATGGGTTCATTCAATGAAATCCAGGAAGGTTTCCGCGAAATCAACGAAGCTGAAAACCGTGTCGACCTTACAGGCGATGCCATCGAAAACAAATCGAGCGCAGACAAGATTAAGGAAGATATCCGTTTCATCAGCGAGAAACTGAAATCGAACCGCGAAGAGATTGCCAAACTGGAGAAGCAGCTCAAGAATAGCAACTACCAGTCGGCACAGCTCAAGAAGGCTATCAAGAACCTGACTGCACAGCTGGAAGAAAAACAGCGTCAGATTGAAACCTTGCAGGCTGAACTGGCTTCTAAGAACATCCGTATCGCCGAACTCGATGAGGCTGTTTCCGACCTGAACAAGAACGTTGACCAGCTGACTGCCGAAAACGAGGCGAAGGCTCAGACCGTTGCCGCTCAGGACAAGGCGCTCAACACTGCATGGTATGTATTCGGTACCAAGTCTGAATTGAAGGACCAGAAGATTCTGAACCGTGGCGACGTGCTGAAGGACAACGAGTTCAACAAGGATTACTTTACCGAAATCGATATCCGCAAGGATAAGGAAATCAAGCTGTACTCTAAACGTGCTACTTTGCTGACTACTCATCCTGCCGGTTCGTACGAACTTGCCAAAGACGACAAAGGACAGATTATTCTGAAGATTACCAATCCTAACCAGTTCTGGAGTGTATCTCGCTACCTAGTTATTCAGGTTCGGTAATGTTATATAACTGAATTTAAATTAAATCTGTTGTTCATTCTCCGCCGTGGGGATGGATAACAGATTTTTTTTGTTTATCTTGCGCCTGTTCAATCTACAGATTTTTTTCAGAAAGGAGATTCGTATATGAAAACATTCCGATTTGTTTGGACGGCCGCGCTCTTCCTGCTATGGGCAGGTACGTCGGTGGCGCAGACCCGTGAGGAGAAGAAGGAGGCGCTCAAGGCTTACGTCGACGAGCAGGTGGAAGCCCGTACCTTCAAGATCGATGTCGACATGGCATACCCCATGAGCGGAAGGAGCATTCCGCTGTCTACCCCCTACGGACTTCAGATGAAGAAGGATTCCGTGGATGTCTGTCTGCCATACTTCGGCAGGGCTTACCAGATTCCTTACGGGGGAGGAGAGGGACTGCGCTTCAAGGTTCCGGTAGAGAATTATTCCTGCGAGTTCAAGAAAGACCGTTACCGGATTCACTTCGAGGCCACTACCAGCGAGGATAATTTCGAGTTTTCGGTCGATGTCTACGACGACGGCTCGTCGAACATCCATGTGTCGATGCGCAACCGCCAGCCTATCCATTATACGGGCGACCTGGATGCAACCGGGTTGCAATAGGAAATGTGTATCTTTGCCGCAAAGACCCGCAGAAAAATACTAAAAACGTCATGGAAACAAATGAAATTTATGCCGAGAGGCTGGAAAAGAAGGGCGTGAAGCCTACCGCCGTACGCATCCTGGTGCTGAAGGCGATGATGGAGGCTTCGTGTGCCGTGTCGCTCATCGAGCTGGAAACGATGCTTGCCACCGTCGACCGCTCTACCATCTTCCGCACGCTGAACCTGTTTCTGGCTCATCACCTGGTGCACGACATCGAGGACGGCAGCGGTTCGCTCAAGTACGAGGTCTGTCCCGACGAAGATACATGCAGCGTAGACGACATGCACACGCATTTCTACTGCGAGGTGTGTCACCGCACGTTCTGCTTCCGCTCCATCCATATCCCCGTCATCGACCTGCCCGAGGGGTTCCGCCTGAACAGCATCAACTACATGGTGAAAGGGGTGTGCCGCGAGTGTGCCGCCCGCATGAAGTGAGCGCGTAGCGTTCGTACTTGTACTAGAAGCGGAAACTGATACCCGCATAGGGCAGGCAGTTGCTCTTCCAGTGTACGGAGTAGAAGTTCAGCACATCTTCTTCGGGCGGATTTCCCAATACGTTGTACAGCCCGAAACGCAGCGACAGGAGTTTCTCGCCGAACGCTTTCCGGTAAGAATAGCCCACGTCTATCCGGTAGTTCATCGGCAGGCGGTGCTGTCTGAACTCCGAGGCAGGCAGCGGGTCGAAGTTCTCGTCGAGGTCGATGACCTTGCCCGAGCGCATCATGCCTCCCACGGAGAAGAGCGAACGGGCATTCAACTGGTACGACAGAGCGGCATTCAGCTGGTGCGGTATGTCGTACAGCGAAGGCATCTTGCCGTTGGCCGCCAGCTCGGGAAACCATTCCCGCGTCCGTGCGTACGTGTACGACAGTTGCAGCTTCCATCGCTTCCAGTCCTTGTAGAAGTACATCCTCGCTCCGTAGCTGTCGCCTTTTCCCACCATGATATACTCTCCCCACTGTCCGTCTTCCACGAACACCTCCGGACGCAGGGCAACCACGTTGCGCCGTGTCTTGTAGTAGGCCGATACCTCCAGCATCCCGTTGTTCAGGAAATGTTTCCATCCCGCCTCGTAATGTTCCGATGTGCGCGGCTTGTACCCGTCGATGCTGGGCATGCGGAAATCGGTAGGCATGTCCCAGCTGAACAGCCTCAGGCAATGGTAGAACTGCTCCATCTTCGAGAAGTTGAGGTACAGCAGGTCTTTTTCGCCCGGGAAATATTTCAGCGACATGCGTGGCTGGATGCTGTAATACGAGTGGTGGTTGCGGGGCAGGTAGGCTACGCCGTGAACGCCTATCTGTACCGAGAGGCGGGGCGTGATGCGCACATGGTTGTCGTAGAAGAGCGATGCCTGAGTCACCGGTTCGTGGCGAAGGGCCTCCTGTCCGTCGAACGAGGCAAGGTCGTACACCTCGTGCGAGTATTTGGCTCCCCACTGCGCACGGTAGATATTCTCGAACGTATAGTCGAACTCCGTCGATACGTTGACCGAGCGGATGCCACTGCGGATATATCCGTCGCCCTCCACTCCCAGCATCTCACTCCGTGCCCGGTTGGAATGCGACGAGTAGAACAGCGAGGTACGGTTTCCCAGTTTTCCCGCCTGCGTCTGGTACGTCAGCTGATAAACCTGATTCTCCCAGCGCAGTACCGACGTGTTCTCGTCTTCACTGAGCAGCGGCAAGTGATAGTCGTCGCGTGCTCCGTAGGCCAGGAAGCTGAGCGAGCTGACCGGCGAAAGGGAATAAGACAGCTTGGCATTGTAGTCGTACGAAGCATGGTTCAGGCGGTTGTCTTCCGAGAACAGCCGGTCGAAGAAATCCAGCCAGCTCCTTCGGGCACTGACCATGTACGACAGCTTGTCCTTGATGATAGGTCCCTCCAGCGTAGCCGAGGCAGCCGGCATGTCCAGCGTAAGTGTACCCACATGCTTCTGCTTGTTGCCTTCCTTCAGGTTCACCTCCGTCACCGACGAAAGTCTTCCCTCCAGATGCGTATCGAAGAACCCCTTGTGAAACACCATGTTCTTCACCGCGTCGCCGTTGAATACCGGCAGCAGCGAGTTGATATGTCCCGGATGAAACACCGGCACCCCGTCCAGCAGGAACTGGTTCTCGTCGGAGCTTCCGCCGTCCACCTGAAAGTTGCTTCCCGCCATCGATGAAGTCACCCCCGGCAGAATCCATATCTGGGCAAAGAGGTCATTCCCGCTGAAGGCAAGCATGTTCGAAGGCGTTAGTTCTCCCAGCTCTTCGCTCCGCTTTTCCGATTCCACCGTTACTTCCTCCATCTCGAACGACAGCGGTTGCAGCTGTGCGGTGACAAAGCGGTCCTTGTCCACCCTGACCTGCCGGTTGAACGGGCTGTAGCCCATGTATGATACCGTAAGCCTGTACGTACCCTCCGGTGCATACAGCTTGAACACCCCGTTCCCGTCGGAGATACAGTTCCACTGCTTCCCCTTGCCGTCTTCCAGCGACACCACGGCCCCGTAGAGCCGTTCCTTGCTGCCCTCCTCGAACACCGTTCCGCTCACGTAGAAGTTCTCCTTCTCGCGCACCTGAATCACCAGCTTGCGCGGCGGGATGAAGTCCGTCTTGAACACATATCCGTCGAGCACCACCTCCAGCAGTTCGGCCACCGTCATCCGCCGTGCCTTCTCAACCCTGATTACCCTGTTCAGGTCGATGAGCGACGCGTTGTACGACAGCACGATACGCTTCTCGCGCTCTATCCGGTGAAACCATTGAAGCACAGTAGCAGAAGAAGCGTCGACTTGCAACGTTTCTTCTGCTGCCGTGTGCGCCGGTCCGGACTCTTGTCCGTATACTCCGGTCATTCCGCATAAAGCAACGGTTACTGCCAGTATGAGGTACAGTTTCAGTTTACCCATTACTCATTGTACAGTCTGTAGTGTGTTCCTTCTTCCACCATTTCGTAGCTGCATCCGCAGAGGAAAGCCAGTTCACGGACTATTTCCATACCGTTGTCACTGTCTATCCGGGTAGTGATCAGGTTCTTTTCCAGTCCTTTGTCCAGATCGATCCGTATACCCGTTTTTTGTTCAATCTCCTTTACCACTTGCTGTATCGGAGCATTATCAAATATCATCATTAATTTATCTTGTCCGAAGAGCTGCTGCGGATTGTCTATCACGCCCACCTTCAGTTTTCCCTGTTCCAGTTCCACTTTTTCGTTGGCCACAATCACCACATTGTCCTCGTTGTCGCTCACCCGTACCCTTCCGGTCTTGACGAATACGCCGTTCTGTTCCGTATCCGTAGCATTCACCAGAAACGATGTACCCAGTACTTCCACGTCCAGCCTTTCGGTTTCCACCTTGAAAGGAATGCCGTGCAGTCTCTTTACGCGGAAGAAAGCCTTTCCCTTCAGCCGTGCAATGCGTCCCTGCTCCTTGTCCGCTTGGTTGAATGCCAGCGTCGCGTTGGGGTAGAGAATCACCTCCGAGCTGTCGGGCAGCATGAACTGCTTCAGCCGCAGTCCCACGTTGGCATACTTGATGAAGTCCTTTTCCTCCTGCTTGTGCAGGAAATACGTCGTTGCCATGGCCACGGCAAACAACACGCAGGCAGCCACCGAGATCACCGTAACGATATGAGGCCTTACTCCCAGCCAGAACGACTTGTTTTCCAGCTTGGCTTCCACCTTCCTCCACGCCTGTTCCGCGTCGAAATCCGTCTTGTCGGGCACCTTTACCGGTGCTTCCATCAACCTCCGCATGCGTTCAAACTCCTCTGCGTTGGCCGAAATCCATTCATCCAGAACCTTCTGCTGAGTTCCGGTCAGCTCCTCCTTGGCAAAATACCTGGCAAGCAATTCATTTATATCCTCTTTGCAATTCATATCCTACTCACAATTTACGATGATTGATAAAATGATGACCACAACCGTAGCCAGTGCCAGTCCATGTTCGGCCACGTACGCCCGCAGCATCTTGATGGCCTTTGTCATCTGGTTCTCGATGGTTTTTTCCGATAGGTTCAGGTTTTCGGCTATTTCGCGATACTTCATTCCCTGAAGTTTAGCCATCAGGAAAATATCCTTGCATCGGGGCGGCAGTGTGGCCAGTGCCGATTCCAGCACCTCTTCTGGCGACTTTCCATCCTGTTCGCCGTCGTCATCCGCCATGCAGTTTGCCGGCTGATGATAATCCTCTATCGACACCACGTCGTCCCGGCGTTTTCTCAGAAACGAGATGCAGCTGTTCCTTACGGCAGTCGTCATGTAGGCGGCGAACTCCTGGTCGGACAAGCTGTCCAGCCCCTTGTTCCACACGCTGATAAACAGCTCCTGCACGATATCTTCCGCATCCTCCTTGTCAGAAACATATCCGCAGGCTATACAGCACAGCCTCGGATAATGCTCCTGAAATCTGGATTTGAATATTTCCTTTCTATAGGCTTTCATTTTATCGCGTCCGCGTTCTAGTTTAAGGGTTAATTAAAATTTCACGCTTACACCTGCTGTCAGGAATCCCTTGTGACCCATTCCGGCTTCTACGAAACCACCGATACGGTCGTTACCTACTCTTAAACCGATAGGGTTTACCTGATAAGCAAATGCTGCATTTAAGTCTGTTTTTTGTGCCGCCTTCTTGCCTGCATCTGTCAGTCCTGTTTCCGAGTGACGTTTCAGGCTCACACCTGCCGAAGCACTACCGTACAGTTCCACCAGTCTACGCTTGAAGTATGTAAATTCTGCTGTGGGCAATACCAGGAAGTTCAGTTCCTTTTCCTTGATAGACGGAGCCGTTTCTCCTGCCAGCATCAGCTTGCTGCTAGTCTGCGAGAATCCCAGGTCGGCACCTACCTTGAAGCGGTTCAGTGCATAGCGGTAACCCAGTCCGTATACCATGGTCGACTTCTGGTCGCTGCGCTTGCTTCCGGTAATCGCGTCACCCAGTCCGATACCCAGTACATCGACTGTGCTCTGAGTCAGTCCGTCACTAACCGAAAGGCGGAACTCGTGCTTGTTTTCCGAAGGAGTAAAGTTCTTACTTGTTTCCTGAGCCTTTGCCAAATTAACACCAGCGAATAAACACAAAGATAATGTAATAAGTTTAATTTTCATAATGTCTAGTTTTTTAATTGGTTGATACTGTTTCTTTTCAAATCACTTTGTTTTTTCAAGTCACTTAGCTAGGTGATTTTGACTAGATAACGCAGCCCTCCAGAAAAACCCCTATGCCTGAATGAAATTTTTTTCGAAAAAAACGAGATTTTCCTCTCCCAGACACGAAAGAAGCCGATTCATGAAAGGGAATCGGCTTCTTTAACTATCTGTAATACAGTGTTATTTTGGATAATCAGTATTCCCCTTCGTAAAAAAACTCTTCTGAAAAAAATTTTTTCTCACACCCGTGAAAAAAAGATTTTTCTCCGCATCAAAGCTTGAAGATACGCTCCATCAGCTTCCACTTTTCCTGCGAAGTCTGTCCCGGAAGCACCTTCTGGTACTTGGACATGTGTTCTTCCCATTCCGCCTGACGAGGCAGCGTAGCCAGTCGCGCATAGTCACGCTCCATATCAAACTCGTCCGTCGTATCCATGATCATGAACAAGCGGTTGCCGTAGATGTAAATCTGCATATCTACGATACCCACTTCGCGGATGCCCGCCTTCACTTCCTCCCACACGTGCGCATGTTCTGCCACGTAAGCCTCTATCAGCTCCTTGTCGTCGTAGAGATCGAGTGTCTGACAATATCTTTTCATAAATTCGGTCTTTTGTTATGTTTGTTTCGTTCTGTTTGTCTTTTATTTAGTCTTCAGTCTTGTTGTTCGTCGGAACAAAGCATTCTCGTCGGTGCTGTGTCGGTGCTAGTCCCTGCGGAAAATATCCCGTGTATACACCTTCTCCTTCACGTCGTCCAGACACGCATCGTAGCGGTTGGCGATGATAGCCTGCGATCTCTTCTTGAACTCCTCCAGGTTGTTTACAACCTTCGAGCCGAAGAACGTCGTTCCGTCCTCCAGCGTCGGTTCGTAGATGATGATGGTCGCCCCTTTCGCCTTGATACGCTTCATCACCCCCTGAATGGAACTCTGGCGGAAATTATCGCTGTTCGACTTCATCGTCAGGCGATACACCCCGATGACACATTCCTTTTCCTCCTGCGGATTATAGTCCCCGTGATTGTAATAATCATAATACCCCGCTTTCTTCAGAACCTGATCGGCAATGAAATCCTTGCGTGTACGGTTGCTCTCCACAATCGCCTGAATCAGATTCTCCGGCACATCCTGATAGTTGGCCAGGAGCTGCTTCGTATCCTTCGGCAAACAGTAGCCCCCGTAGCCGAACGACGGGTTGTTGTAATGCGATCCGATGCGTGGGTCCAAACAGATACCCTGAATGATGGCCTGCGTATCCAGTCCCTTCACCTCCGCATACGTATCCAGCTCGTTGAAATAGCTTACACGCAGCGCCAGATACGTGTTGGCGAACAGCTTCACTGCCTCCGCCTCCTTCAGTCCCATGAACAGCGTATCGATGTTTTCCTTGATAGCCCCTTCCTGAAGCAACGCCGCAAACTCGTGCGCCTTCTCTTCTAGATGCTCGCCCGCGATTGCCTGAATCGCCTTGTTCTCCTCGTCGCGTCCCTCTATCAGTTTCGGGCATCCCACGATGATACGGCTGGGGTAGAGGTTGTCGTACAGCGCCTTGCTCTCACGCAGGAATTCCGGCGAGAACAACAGGTTGAACTTCTTTCCCGTCAGGGCAGGAGAGGTACGGAACTTCTCCGCATACTTCACGTACAGGCTGCGGCAGTACCCCACGGGAATGGTGCTCTTGATGACCATCACCGCGTCCGGATTCACCTCCAGCACCAGGTCGATCACCTCCTCCACGTGCGACGTATCGAAATAATTCTTCACCGGATCGTAGTTCGTAGGAGCCGCAATCACCACAAAGTCTGCTTCCCGGTAAGCCGAAGCCCCGTCGAGCGTAGCTGTCAGGTTGAGTTCCTTCTCCGCCAGATACTTCTCGATATACTCATCCTGTATCGGGCTGATACGTTTGTTTATCTTCTCCACCTTTTCAGGAATCACGTCGACAGCCACCACCCGGTGATGCTGCGACAGCAAAGTAGCGATGGACAGGCCCACATAACCCGTTCCCGCTACGGCGATAGTATAGTCTTTCATCATGAAATTTCTCTTTGTTTACAAAGCTAATATAAAATATCAGACCAGTCAAACTAATTTTATGCATCTTTCTGTAAATATTTTCGCAAATGCCGTTTCCGTAGGCCCCGCGGCGGAAGCAGTCACGTTTCCCGCCGGACGGAGTACTGTTTCCCGTCGGACGGAGTACTGTTTATCACCAGATGGAGTACTGTTCTCCGCCGGACGGAGTACTGCAAAAAAAACGGGTGAGCCTGAAAAGCTCACCCGCTTTAAAAAGACAGTTATGTATCAGAAGTTTCCTTTATTGGCATTATCCCACCAGAGATGTGTACCACCCTTATCGCCCGAGATACCGTTCTTGCTGGTATTTTCCTTGTTCAGCAGTTCCAGACCCATGGTGATACCTTGAGCATTTGTATCATAAGCATTGCTGCTGTAGATGACACGACGCAGACCTTCTTCCTTGTTTACGCCTCCGTTACTTTCATCTACATAAGCCGGGAACAGATGCGGATAGCCGGTACGGCGCTGTTCAGCCCATGCCTCGATTGACAACGGGAACAATGCAAAGTATTTCTGTGTGATGATACGTTCCAGTTTTGCTTCCTTGTCGGCACTTTCATCCCATTTTACACACAGCTTGTTAAGGGCCGGAGTATTCAGTTTCGGGTCTACTGGATCGACAAAGTCAATCTGAGTGGTTGTGCCGTTGATGTAGTCATCCACTGCTCCCTCTTCGTAAGCACTGACACCCGCATACTTGCCACGGTAGCTCAGTTCGTTTGCCATGGAAACACGGATACCATCCTCGTACAGGCTCTGTACACTTGCCGAACCGATATCCCAGCGCAGTTTCGCTTCAGCCAGCAGGAAGTAAGACTCGGCGGCCTTGAAGATAGGCAGCGGCATGGAATATACACCGATGCTGTTCTGCGGGTCGATCCACTGAGAGAAGTTAGCCCAGTTGTTCGGCTTGCCTGGAAGACCGCTGGCAAAACGAATACCTAAGTATTGTGTATTAGCTGGTACGGCTACATTGCCATTCAGGTCGATTACATCGGCAGTGTTCTTGGTCATGTACAACGGCTGGCGCGGATCCTTCATACCCGACATCAGCGTAACCAGGTTCGCGTTGAAACCACAGTCACCCCAGTTGAACATCAACCACATTTCGTTTTCTAGACTCTTGTCGATGACGATATCCTTGTTCACCGTTGCCAGCGTGTTGACAGCAGCTTCTGTTGCCACCTGCTTCAGGTCGATACCGGCTTCCTTCATTTCCGCTTCACGTTTCGACAGGCGGAGCGCCATACGTAGTTTCAAGGTATTGGCAACTTTAACCCACAAGTCCGTATCCGCGTTGCACCAGATATCGAAAGTAGCCAGTGTCAGCTTTTCACTTTCACTCATGGCCTTAATGTCCGTAATCGCCTTGTTTAGGTCTTGCAACATGGAAACGAATAATTGTTGCTGGCTGTCGAAGGGATAATACGATTCATATTCACCCGACAGAATAGAGCTGTAAGCCAGCGGGCCATAAGCATCGGTCGTCATCAGGGTACCATACGCCTGTACGATACGCATTACACCAGCCAGTCCCAGCGTACCCTTCTGGTCGCAGTCGGCAATGATACGGCGTGTATTATTGAAGATGTGCAAGTAATAATTTTCGTACATACCTCCACTGTGTCCGCGGTTTTCTCCCATATCCCCGTTGGTAAAGTTACCGTTTGGTGTCATGAAATACCCGCTGTACAAGTCGATGGTCAGGTTAGTCCAGAACTGGAACATATTCTGCTGCGGCGGATAGCAGTACTGCATCGGTTCGGCACATTGTGCAGAGAAAGGCAGATCATTTGGGTCGACCTGTACACTGTTTGTGTTCAGATCTTCAAAACTATCTGTACAAGAAGTCATCAAGTTACCTCCTAACCAAGGAAGAGCCAACAAAATGGCATATTGATAAATTTTATTTCGTTTCATAATCAGGCATTTTAGAAGTTAAGTTTCAAATTCAGACCAAAGCTGCGAGAGGTTGGCAGCGCAAACATATCCACGCCTTGTACACCGTTACCGGTACCTGCTGATACATCCGGATCCATAGGTGCATCTTTATAGAAGAAGAACAAGTTACGTCCGATGATAGCTGCTGTCAGGTTCTTTCCTGCACCGAATAAATTACGGAATGTATATCCTAAACTCAATTCACGAAGACGTACGTTTGTTGCGTCGTATACATAAAATTCGTTAGCATACGGGCTGTTGAAGTTGCTGGCACCTGTTGTAGTATACCATGCTTTCGGTTCGAATTCCACGCCGTCTACTACCACCTTGCCTGCATTACGGGCTTCACCGGTCCGTTTGGAAACGCCCCAGCCATCCAGCGTAGCTTCCGTCATAGACAATACCTTGCCTCCGAACTTGCCGTCGATCAGGAACGACAGGGTGAAATCTTTGTAATGGAAGGTATTCGACCATCCGGCATTGAATTTCGCATTCATGTTGCCTGCATAAATCATATCAGTAGTTGTATCACCGCTTACAATCGGGTTGCCGGTCGTAGCATCCTTCATCGGTTTGCCGTTTTCGTCACGCATGATGTGGCGGACATACAAGTCACCGTACGAGCCATCCTTCTTCAGGATAATCTTGGCGCCGCCGAAGTCGGTCAGTGTCAGTCCGTTTGGCAGGTCATCCACCAGTTCCACAATCTTGTTCTCGTTGTACGAGAAGTTCAGGTCGGTACTCCAGCTGAAGTTTTCATTGAACTGCTGATACCATCCTGCCGTAAATTCGAATCCCTGGTTCTGCACGTTACCCGCGTTGACATACCGGTTACGCAAGCCCGATTCATACGGAGCAGCCACCGAGAAGAACTGATTCTTCGTATTCGTCTTATAGTAAGTAAGCCCTAATGTCAGGCGGTTCTGGAAGAATGTACCGTCGAAGCCGACTTCTATAGAGTGCGTCTTTTCCGGTTTCAATGTACGGAACGGAGCATTTTCTGGAGGAGTGATAGAACCCTGCGACTGCAACGAGTAGAGCAGGTTACTCATGAATACCGGTACGTCGTTACCTACGATGGAGTAGCTGGCACGAACCTTGAGCAAGTTCACGTTCTTGCCCAGATCGACAAATCGGTCGAGCAGGAAGCTACCGCCGATAGACGGATAGAAGAACGAACAGCTTTCCGTGAAAGCCAACGCTGAAGACCAGTCATTACGTACAGATACATCGATGAACAAACCATCTTTGTAACCGAACTGAGCTGTAGCGAATACGGCATTCAGTCGTTTTTCGGTGTTCCAGTTGCCATTCTTATCTCTAATGGTAGACATGTTGCCGTAATAATTGTTCGGTGTAAAGATGTTCGGATAATACACGTTACCGTTGCCCGGTGAAGTAAACTGCGTACCTTCCGCCCACAAGTCCACATGCGATGTCTTGCTCTTGGTGAAGCTGGATCCTACCGTAGCCGATACCAGGAAATCATTGAATGTATGGCTGTAGCTCAACAATACATCACCGTACAGCTGGTCGCTGAAATAGCGGTTGTCTTCCATACGTCCCATTGGATAAAAGTTGGCAATACTGGATGCATATAAGTTATGCTGCCAGCGTTCTTCTCCTCTTTCGTAACGCATACGTCCCTGGATGTTCCAGTCTTTGTTGATATCCCATTTGATGCTTCCGCCGAATTCATAACGATTACGGTCTGTAATCGGTGTTTGGCGATTCAGTGTCCAGTACGGGTTGCTGTACTGTTGCAGTCCGGTATTCGTCCAGTTTTGTACATTGATGCCTCTTGATTCGTCGTATATTTCGTAATTATTCTTATAATAATTCCAGTCCTCACCTCTCGGGAACAAATACACACCTGTCAGCGGGTTGAACAAGAATCCCGCAGCTGCCTGATTCTTTACATACTGATTAGTATATTTCGCACTGAAATCGATGTGTACACTCTTCAGCACATTGAATCCCACCTTCGAGTTCAGGTTATGGCTACGATACGTATTGCTCGGTGTCATACCTTCCGAGTACACGTTACTATAAGAGAAATATGCCTGAATATTGTCATTACCTCCCGCCAGTGAAATAGAGTTGTTTGTTGTAAATCCTGTACGGTAAAATTCCTTCGCATAGTTAGGAGCTTCAGCCGAGAGCTTGTCACCCCAGCTGTACGTACCGTTGTCGCTCATTCCATAGATGTTCTGGAATTCCGGCAGCACCATCGGCGTTTCCATGGTAGTATTGCTGGAAACGTTGATTGAAACCTTGCCCGACTGAGCTGATTTCGTGGTAATCATAATTGCACCATTGGCAGCTACGGCACCATACAGAGCGGCAGCAGAAGCACCTTTCAGCAAGGTGATGGAGGCAATATCATCCGGATTGATGGTCGACATCACGTCACCACCGTCTCGTTCGCCACCATAATTGCTGCTTACCTGCGCACCGGAAACACTGTTCATTACCGGAACACCATCTACCACGATCAGCGGCTGGTTACTACCGCTGATAGACTTGTTACCACGGAACAAGATTTTAGAAGAACCGCCGGCACCAGTAGAGTTCGGAGTAATCATCAAACCGGCACTCTTGCCTTGCAGAGAGTTGATCATGTTCACACTCTTGATGTCGTTTACGTCACTGCCGCCCACTGTCTGTGCAGAATAAGTTAGCGTTTCCGATTGGCGCTGGATACCCATTGCCGTTACAACGACTTCACCTAAAGTTTCCGTATCCGAAACCATTGATACATTGATTGTCTTTCTTCCATTTATCTTCTCCTCAACGGTTTTCATGCTGATATATGAAAAGACCAGCACGTCATTGGGTCCTACAGTAATTGAATAATTACCGTCTAAATCGGTTACCGTACCATTAGTGGTCCCTTTTACTAATACATTTACTCCAATGAGAGGATCGCCCATCTCTTTGCTGGTAACATTACCAGTTACGGTAATAGTCTGAGCATAAATCCCCGTCAAGAACATTCCTATCAGGAACATTGTGACTACTAGAAATGATCGCTTTTGCATAGTTAAACAATTAAGGTTAATACTTTATTCTTGATTTAAGGTTATGATTTATTTAAAGTATGTACCTCGTATAGTTTTTGTATTTGTAGCAAGCGGATGATCTCGTATAGTCTTTGTTTTTTGCTGTGTGTAGCTACAGATGTGTTTTTTTCGTATATTTTTATTTTGTTATCTTTCTACTAAGATATATATTATTATTTTAAATGAATAGAAGCTGAATAAAAAATATATTGCTTATAATGTTTTTTAACGTTCTCCTCTCTCTCTTCGGCTTTTATTTATTCAGGAAAGTCAATCTGTCGGATTTTATTTCTATGCCATGTGATGGTTTGAATAGCTGTAGAATTTCTGATAACTATTGAGGTGCTTTCTCAACAAGCTTTACAGAACTACTTTATTTTTTGTACAAAAAATCTAATGATTTGTACAAATTTTCAGAAAATGTCGGGACGTTTTTCTGTATTTGCCTTCATGTTTTATAGAGACGTTGCCTGTTTGGGGCAAAGAAACTTCCGGTGGCATAAAGATACGTACACTTTGTGGCTAAAATAAATTCACTATATTTGTAAACCTGTCAACTATTGGGCGGGGATATGCGTTGTAATCTGTACTTGCAGGCAAATAATATCATTAGGTAAATTCAGAGAGTATGCAGACAATACTGATTGTAGAAGATGAAAAGCGAGTGGCCGACCTGCTGAAAGCCGGACTGGAAGAGAACGGTTATCAGACAATGGTGGCATACGACGGAGCTATGGGGCTGCGTCTTTTTCAGGCTTATTCTTTCCAGCTGGTTATATCAGACATTATCTTGCCGAAGATGGACGGATTCGAGCTTTGCAAGGAGATTCGCCGCCTGAATGAAAAGGTACCTATACTGATGCTGACCGCTTTGGGTTCTACCGATGACAAACTGGATGGTTTCGATGCGGGAGCAGACGACTATATGACGAAACCGTTCGATTTCCGGGAACTGACGGCACGTGTAAAGGTATTGCTGAAACGAAATAAAGAAGTGGTAGCCGATATGCCTGAGCAGATTGAGTATGCTGACTTGACAATCAATCGGAACCTCAGGGAGGTGAAACGGCAGGGGAAAGCGATAAAGCTGTCGCCGAAAGAATACAACCTGTTGCTGTATATGGTTGAAAACGCAGAGAAAGTTATCAGTCGCGTAGAGATTGCTGAAAAAGTATGGAATACGCATTTCGATACCGGAACAAATTTCATCGATGTGTATATCAATTACCTGCGAAAGAAAATCGACAAGGAGTTTGATGTCAAGCTCATTCATACGAAACCCGGTATCGGTTTCATTTTAACGGATAAGTTATGAAAATAAAAACGAAACTGACTTTACAGAATACGTGTGTTACGGCAGCCGTTTTTCTGCTGTGCATGGTGTTGATTTATCTGGTAAGCGAACATACGCGCAGCAAGACGTTTTTCCACGACCTGAAAAGTGAGGCGGTAACAAAGGCGCATTTGTTTCTTCAGAATCAGGTAGATGCACAGACTATGCAGTCTATTTATCTGAACAACAAGAAGTTTATCAACGAAGTGGAAGTGGCTGTCTATTCTGCCGACTTCCAGATGCTTTATCACGATGCGGTACAGAACGATATTATCAAGGAAGACCGTGCCATGATAGACCGTATTCTGAAAGAAAAGGAGATGGAGTTCTATATTGGCAAGTATCAGGCTGTGGGAATACGCTATTCGTTCGGAGGGAAAGACTACATTGTAACGGCTGCTGCTTACGACGGATATGGCTACGACAATTTGCTGGAGTTGCAGAAAACATTGGTCGTATTGTTTGTTGTCGGATTGTCGTTGCTGTTTGCAGCAGGGTATTTTCTTGCCCGTGCGTCGCTGAAACCGATTCGGGATATTGTGAAAGAAGCAGAAACCATTACGGCATTGCACATTAACCGGCGGCTTCCTGTGAAAAACGAAAAAGACGAACTGGGAGAACTGAGTACGGCTTTCAATGCTTTGCTGGAGCGCTTGGAGGTATCGTTCAACTCGCAGAAAATGTTTGTCAGCAATGTGTCGCACGAACTGCGTACGCCGCTGGCAGCCCTGATAGCAGAGCTGGATTTGTCGTTGCAGAAGGAACGAAGCGGGGAGCAGTACAGGCAGGCAATGCAGAACGTGTTGCTCGATGCTCGCAGAATGACGAAGCTGATAGACGGCTTGTTGAATCTGGCGAAGGCCGACTACCAGAAGGAGCATATCAAGATGCAGGAAATCCGGCTGGACGAATTGTTGCTGGATGCCCGGGAATTTATTTTGCGTGCTCATCCGGATTATCATATCGATTTGTTGTTCGAACAGGAGGAGGCAGAGGATGACCGTCTGATTACGGTGAAAGGGAATCTGTATCTGCTGAATATTGCTTTCTCGAACCTGATTGAAAATAACTGTAAGTATTCTGCCGACAAGTCTTCGTTTATCCAGATATCTTACTGGGATAAGTGGACCATCGTACGTTTGTCGGATGCGGGCATCGGAATGTCGGAAGCCGACAAGCAGCATCTGTTTACCTTGTTCTATAGAGGGGAACAGGAGAAGATGGCGGAAGGACATGGTATCGGCATGACACTGTCGCAGAAGATTATTCATCTGCATCAGGGAAATATCAGTGTACATTCGGAGCAGGGCAAGGGAACGACTTTCGTCATTGAACTTCCGCATATATAGGATTTATATTTTAACAATGAGGCGTGAAAAAGGAAATAAACACGCCCATTTAAGTTGCATAACTGGCTGTTTTCTAATAGCTAAGTATCTGTTTGTGTATTTTTCTAATAGTTTTCTAATACCACTCTAATTGTTTTCTAACTGTCTTTTTGCAGTGTCCGTTCTACTTTTGCAGCGTGAAAAAGATACATGGTAGTAACTTGTAAACGAAGTATGACAATGTGGAAGGACAAGAAGCGTAAGACACAGTTCGCTTTTAATGCCGAGAAGGTATTTTTGGCGGCAGCTCAGCCACTGGACGCTGTATTCAGTTATTTTCAGACTACTCCGTCGGGAATCAGTGTGGAAGAAGTAGAGGAAAGACAGTCGCTTTATGGCAAGAATGAAGTGGAACATGAAAAGAAGAAGAATCCGGTTTCTACCTTCATCAAGACGTTTATTAATCCGTTTATCGGTGTACTGACGATTTTGGTTATCATTTCGTTCGTGCTGGATGTGCTGCTTGCCGATCCGGGAGAACAGGACTGGACGGCTATTATCATCATTTCCGTGATGGTAGTGTGCAGTGCCATTCTCCGTTTTCGTCAGGAGTGGAAGGCAAACATGTCGAGTGAAGCGTTGCTGAAGATGGTGACCAACACGTGTTATGTGAAACGTGCCGGAAGTCACGACGAAGAAATCAGCATTGCCGAACTGGTACCCGGAGATATTGTGATGATAGCTGCCGGTGACATGATTCCGGCGGATATCCGTATCGTTGAGGCAAAGGATTTGTTTGTCAGCCAGTCTTCGCTTACCGGAGAGTCGGATCCGATTGAAAAGTGTCCGGTACCGAAAGGAGAGAAGTACAGCAAGGGTAGCGTGGTAGAGCTGGACAACATTTGCTTTATGGGGTCGAATGTGGTGAGCGGTTCGGCTACGGGAATTGTTTTTGCTACGGGAAACAATACGTATCTGGGAACGATTGCCAAAGGGATTATCGGACATCGGGCGGCAACGGCTTTTGATAAAGGTATCAGTAAGGTGAGTTTTCTGCTGATCCGTTTCATGCTGGTCATGATTCCCTTTGTCTTTTTGGTGAACGGACTGACAAAAGGTGACTGGCTGGAGGCTTTTATCTTTGCGGTATCGGTGGCTGTCGGATTGACTCCGGAGATGCTTCCGATGATTGTGACAGCCAATCTGTCGAAAGGGGCGGTAGCCATGTCGAAGAAAAAAACGATAGTGAAGGATTTGAATGCGATTCAGAATTTCGGCGCTATGAATATTTTGTGTACCGACAAGACGGGTACGCTGACATGCGATCAGATTGTTTTGGAAAAATACATCAACGCCGATGGCTCAAGCGACAACGATAAGCGTATTTTGCGCCACGCGTACTTTAACAGTTTCTTTCAGACTGGTTTGAAGAATTTGATGGATAAGGCCATCCTTTCGCATGTGAAGGATCTTGATCTGGAACACTTGAAGGATAATTACAAGAAAGTTGACGAAATCCCGTTCGATTTTACTCGCCGGCGTATGTCGGTTGTGGTGGAAGATAAACAGGGAAAACGGCAGATTATCACCAAGGGAGCGGTAGAAGAAATGCTCGAAATTTGTTCGTATGCCGAATTTGAGGGGAAGGTGCAGCCCTTTAAGCCCGAACTGAAACAGAAGGCAAAGGAAATCAGTGAGCAGATGAACAAGCAGGGAATGCGGGTCATTGCCGTGGCACAGAAGAGTTATCTGGACAAGGAATGTAATTTCTGTGTGAAGGATGAGAACGAAATGGTGCTTATCGGGTATCTGGCGTTTCTCGATCCTCCTAAGCAGTCGGCGGCAAGTGCCATCCGGCAGTTGCACGAGCATGGTATTGAAGTAAAAATCTTGTCGGGAGATAACGATGCCGTGGTACGTACCATTGCCCGTCAGGTAGGCATTGAAACGGGAAATGCGCTTACCGGACCGGAACTGGCTGCAATGAGTAGCGAAGAGCAGCATAAGGCTGTCCGTGAAACGACGGTTTTCTCTAAGCTGACTCCTATTCAGAAAACGCAGATTATTTCTATCTTGCAGGATCAGCAGAATACGGTTGGCTTTTTAGGCGACGGCATTAATGATGCATCGGCGTTGCGTCAGTCGGATATTGGTATCTCTGTCGATTCGGCTGTGGATATTGCAAAGGAGAGTGCGGACATTATTCTGCTGGAAAAGGATTTGATGGTGCTGGAAGATGGTGTACTGGAAGGTCGCAAGACGTTTGGAAATATCACGAAGTATATCAAGATGACGGCAAGTTCCAATTTTGGAAATATGTTCAGCGTCATGGCTGCCAGTGCTTTCTTGCCTTTCCTGCCCATGTTGCCTATTCACTTGCTTATACAGAATCTGTTGTACGATATTTCGCAGACTACCATTCCGTTCGACCGTATGGATGCCGAGTATCTGCGCAAGCCTCGTAAGTGGGATGCATCCGATTTGAGCCGGTTCATGATCTTTATCGGTCCGATCAGTTCGGTTTTCGATATTGTGACGTATCTGGTGATGTGGTATGTGTTCGACTGTAACTCGCTGGCACATCAGACTCTTTTTCAGTCTGGATGGTTCATCGAAGGACTGCTCTCGCAGACATTGATTGTGCACATGATTCGTACGCGGAAAATTCCGTTCATACAGAGCTGTGCATCCTGGCAGGTTACCGGTCTGACCTTCCTGATTATGGCTATCGGCATTATCATCCCGTTTACTCCTTTTGGAAGTTCTATTGGGCTGGGAGCATTGCCGTTAAGCTATTTCCCATGGTTGTTCGGTATTTTACTTTCTTATTGCATACTGACACAGCTCGTGAAGAACTGGTATATCAGGCGATTTGTAAAATGGTTATAGCAAAAAAATTTCGTACTAATGTTTTTTATGCTGCAATGTCAATGATTACTTTCTATAGTCATTGTCTTGCAGCACAGGAAACAGGTATAGCCTATACATCCGAATTCCAAACCGATTTCAGGAAAGGAGCAAAGTGGGTGAATCTGCTCCGGGCAGAGTTTGAGTTTCCTATAGGAAAAAATTTCGGCATGGAGATGGCTTCAATCAGTATTGCCGAAACACATGAGAGACCTTTGATAGACGACTGGCAGGGATTTTCTAATATTGAGGAAGAAAATACTCCATTGGCGTTGGCTGTATTGGGTATAAGGTGGCAGTTGAAAAAGTCGTTTCTGTTTGTAGGAGTTCGTAATTTGAATGAAGACTATTTTACATCTCCTTATACTTCCTTGTTTACCAATAGTTCGTGTGGCATTTTCCCTACATTATCTGTAAATTATCCCATAGCCAATTATCCTCTGGCTTCGATAGGGATAGACTATAAGTATAAAGGGAACAGATGGAGTTTTGAGGCTTCTGCTTACAATGGAGTGGGGTATAAAAGACTGACCGGACGTGAGAATGTCTTTCGTTTCTGTCCTGAAAGTGATGGCATACTGGGAATATCAACAATTAATTATCAGAACAATGGCAGCAGTTATTATATGGGTTTTGCTTTACGTAACGGGATGTCTGCTTGTTATGAGAAGGGAACTGAAGAGTCGAAAGAAAAAAAAGAATGGAATGCGTTAGTATGGGGATATGCAGAGCAGAATTTGTCAGCTCATTGGCATGCATTGATTCAATATTCGGTTAATCCTACAGTCTTAAAAGGTTGCCGGAGCTATGCTGGTGGTGCTTTGGTATTGCATTGTGGCAAACTGGAAAGTGGGGTGTTTGCCGGTTATGCAGGTTTTGCTGAAGGAAACGAATGGAGTGGTGAACTGACCTGCCGGATTGCTTGTCGGCATAACATGTATATACAGCCGGCTTTTCATGTGATAAAAAACAGTCGGGTACATGGCTGTATCGGATTACTCAGATTAGGGTACGAGATACGAAAGCCGTAAAGCTGTTTACTTGGCTATTTTCAAAAACGTTTCTATATCCTGCTGGATTTTCTTGTATAGAGGCGATGACTGGTAATGAGGATTTTTTCGGATTACTACTTCCACGTCGATCTGGCTGCGCTGATATGCCGTGAGTTCGTTGTGGAGTTGTACATCGTGCAGCGCCAGATCGTGTATTTGCTGCTCTCGTTCACGACGCAATACCGTACATACTGGAACCAGCAGACGCAGGACTACATTGTCCATGATGTGATGCCCTTGGATGAACATGTAGGTATTGTCCGGATAGACTCCCAGCGTACGGAATTCTTTTTTCATATCTTCTATTTCATCGAGGGCAGCCGCATGACGCTTTTCCAGTTCATGAAGTTTACGGTTGACTTTCTTCGACATGATTTCGAGGCTTTTCTCCGGATGACGTGTACTGACCTGATCCAGTTTTACGAAGGAACAGAAATCGAGCAGTGAAAATTCCGACAGGTTGTGCTGACGATAGAACCATACCGACCAGACAAAAAGAGGATAGGCTATTTCCGAATACAGCTTCATGAAAGCCGGAAAGTCAATCAGTTTATGGTCGTTCAGGGTAGCTGTGACACATACTTCGTGTAATCCTTCGGCATAGCAATGGTAATTTTCGATGGCGTATGCATAGGTTTGCAGTACGTAAGGACTGTTGATAATGTAACGTGATGTTTGTGTCCTTCCCTGAAGCAGGTAGTCATAATCACTGTCTACACAGGCTATCATGTTTTCTCCGAGGTGACTACCCAGTTCGTTCATCAGAACAGTCTTTTTCCCTTTGGCTAGAGAGCTGCGTGAGGGCAACATAACCTCAAAATAACGTTTGTCGTTTTCATATTCGGCCAGAAGGGAACGCCAGAAAGAAACATCGTCGTAACTTTCCACATAGGCAACGATTTTCCTTCGTGCCTGTTTGGGCTTCAGACTATTGGCGGCTCCAATATAGAGTGAAGTAAGATTGTCTGTGAGTCTTTTTCCCATAGCCGTAATTGTTTTAACGAGTTGTTATGTCACTTACTTCGGTTACTGCATCCAGCCATCCGTTCATGATGAGAGCAGGGGAGTGTGTGGTAAGGATGATTTGTACATTCGGGTTCAAGCTCCGGATAAGTGCGATAAGTCGTTGCTGCCATTCTACATGAAGTGAGATTTCTGGCTCATCCATGAACAAGGCAAAGGGCTGGTTGTCTTGCACCAGTACGGTCAGCAGAATGACAAGCATTTGTTTCTCTCCGGATGAAAGTTGGTACGGAGTCAGTGTATCACCGTCCTGTTCGAATAATATTTCGTTGCTTTTGCGGTTTATCTTCTTGCCTGTTTCGCTGAACAAATCGTCTATCAGATCCTGGAATTTGGTTTTAGGACGTGAAACATCTGCTGCGCGTGCCTGGCTTTCTGCAACTCCACTGGTGAGCAGCTCAATAATCCGGTTTCCGATATTTACCTGATAGTCGAGATACCGGCGCTGTAACTGATACAGTTGCCAGTCTAATTCTGTCTTGACATTTGCATTTCCAATTTTTTCCAGTAAGTCGGAATTAATAAGCGGACGGTCGAAACTGCGAATCACATCGAAGCGGATGAAATTGGCATCCTCGGGAGAAAAGATAAACGAAACACCCGGTTGAACTCCGTTGGTGAGCGCATGTCCTTCCAGTTCGTTGAGGTAACGTACAGAATTATTCAGAATCGTACTTTTGCCGATTCCGTTTATACCACTCAGAATATTGACATCCGCACGCAAGTTCCACGAAATATTCTTTCTTCCCCACAGGCCTTTAATCTCAATACGTTTAATATAGTCAGCTTGTTTCCTCATGGTTACATTATTTTTATAGCCTCTAAACAAAAGTACGCATTATCCGGGAATAAATCAATGTTTCCGCCGCTCTTTTTTCGAAGAACTCTTACCTTTGCAAAAGGAAAAAATCAAGATTGACGTCGCGTATGGCTTAACCTATGTGACGGATGTGTAAGATGATTGGTGTATGAAAGAAAATACGACTATAAAATCTCCGATACTTTATTTGCAGCATCAGTATGAATTGTTGCAGATGGAGTACGAATATGAAAAGGAACAGTTCAAGCAACAGACAGAGCTGATGGGAATAGGACGGAAAATCAAACGGGGAATGTGCTGGTATCCGTTGAATTTGGGGCGGAATTATTACAATGCCCTTAATCAATTGGTCGTAGAGGTTGAACGGCGGGAGGATAAGGAAATTGAGCATCAGTTTGAGTATGGTCGTCCGGTCTGTTTCTTCACACAGGATATATCGGGTAAGCTGAATTACCTGAATTTCGTAGCGACGGTGAATTATGTGGATGAGGACCGTATGGTGGTGATTCTTCCTTCTGTAGACGCTTTGCTTGCCTTGCAGAGTAAGGAGGTACTGGGGGTGCAGTTGTATTTCGATGAAACCAGTTACCGGCTGATGTTTGAAGCCTTGAAGCAAGTAATAAGTGCCAAGAACAACCGTCTGGCAGAATTGCGTGATATTTTTCATGGAACTCAGCCCGTTTCCACTTTTTCGTTTCAGCCGGTACGTTTCCCGTGGTTGAACCGTACGCAGGAGGAGGCAGTAAACAAGGTACTTCATGCCAAGGATGTGGCAATCGTACACGGACCTCCCGGAACGGGTAAAACCACCACGCTGGTAGAAGCTGTCTACGAAACACTGCATCGTGAAAATCAGGTACTGGTGTGTGCACAGAGTAACATGGCAGTCGACTGGATCAGCGAGAAGCTGGTCGACCGTGGAGTGAGTGTGCTGCGTATCGGAAATCCCAGTCGGGTAAACGACAAGATGCTTTCGTTTACTTACGAGCGGCGTTTCGAGTCGCATCCGGATTATCCGCAACTGTGGAGTATGCGTAAGGCTATTCGCGAACTGTATGCCCGAATGCGGAAGGGAACGGACCGTGAAGCCATTCGGCAAAAGATAAATTCTCTGAAAGATCGTGCTACGGAGTTGGAAATACGTATCAATGAGTCGCTGTTTGCAGATGCTCGAGTCATTGCGTGTACATTGGTAGGCAGTGCCAACCGTCTGCTGATGGGACAGAAATTCGGCACGTTGTTTATTGATGAGGCTGCACAGGCGTTGGAACCGGCATGCTGGATTGCCATCCGAAAGGCAGACCGTGTGATTCTGGCCGGCGATCATTGTCAGCTTCCTCCTACGGTAAAAGCTCCGGAAGCGCTTCGGGCGGGGTTGGGGCATACGTTGATGCAGACCATCGTGAAAAACAAGCCTGAAACGGTTTCTCTGTTGAAACTTCAGTATCGGATGAATGATGAAATCATGCGCTTTTCGTCTGAATGGTTTTATGGAGGCATGTTACAATCGGCTCCCGAAGTAAAATATCGGAGTATACTCGATTTCGATACTCCCATCGAATGGATCAATACGGAGGGAATGGACTGTAATGAGGAGTTTGTCGGTGAGAATTATGGACGTATCAATAAACCCGAGGCAGAGTTGTCTATTGCCCAGTTAAAGGAGTATATTACCAAAATTGGTCGGGAGCGGTTTCTGAGTGAACGGATTGATGTCGGTTTGATTTCGCCTTACAAGGCACAAGTGCAGTATTTGCGCCGGCTGGTTCGGAATGATGCCTTTTTCAAGCCTTACCGGCAGGCGATAACCATCAATACGGTCGATGGCTTTCAGGGGCAGGAGCGTGATGTGATTCTCATCAGTCTGGTGCGTGCCAATGAAGAAGGGCAGATTGGTTTCTTGAATGATTTGCGTCGTATGAATGTAGCTATTACTCGTGCCCGTATGAAGCTGATTATATTGGGAGATGCTTCTACACTGACCAGACATGCTTTCTACAAAAAGTTGTATGGATATATCGAGAGTCTGCATGAATCGTATTGATACAGGTAAGTTTCTTATCGTATAAAAAAGGCTCTTCTTTCTACTTCCGTTTAATAAATGGAAGCGAGAGAAGAGCCTTTTGCTGTATGAAAGAGTTTGATTTTAGTTGACTAGAAGTCGTTTCTTCTTCCTGTATGCTTTCAGACGGTCCATAGCATGCTTACGGCTCAGCATAATCTGGCGCCGGTATACAAAACAGGTTGTGAAAAAGTAAACGACGGCCTGTATCCATAATGCTCTGATTTGCGGTAAGGTATCGTGTAATGTCGCTCCCATGGTATTGATATGAACGTAACCGTTTATACCAAAAGTGGATGGGAATATCCAGGAGAAGATTTCCCAAAACTTGGGTACGGCCGCTCCTGGCCACGATATACCTGATATGAACAACAGAGGTACGGAGGTGAATACGAAAATCAGCATGCACGATTCTCTGTGGTGGATGAAAATCGAGCAAGTCATGGCAAAGAAAATACATGCCAGCAAGTAAGGCAGTGTAAACCAGAACAGCGTTGCAGGTTGTGCAAGCTGTACCAGACTGAACAGTTTGGGAACGACGCACAGAATATATGCCGCCATGACAGCGTAAATCATCAGGTAGGCCAAAGACTTGCCCATGACGATGCGTAAGGTTCCCTGATATTGTCGGCTGATAGGAACGAGATCGCGGAAACGGTTCGTTTCACGTGCCGTACCTGCCGACAGACCTACTCCCAACAGCAGTGTTTGCTGTATGATCAGTATCAGTACAGCCGGAATCAGAAAACTGGCAAATCCGTCTTGTGGATTGAATAGCGAAACCGATTCATATTCTATAGGAGTTGTACTGATTTCATCTTGCCGCTCAGTCGTATTCCCTAAGCGTTTTATTTGAATGTCTTTGTTTATTTTCAGAGATGTTTCCGTATTTGCCAGCAGAATGGCTTTATAGTACAGCATGCCACTCATGTCGCAATAGATGCTTACATGTGTCTGCTTTCCTTCGGCTATATCGCGGCTGAAGCTTTCGGGTATATAAATAATACCATATATTTTCTGCTCTTTCAGCAGTTGTTTGGCTTCCTCCATGTCGGCACAATAAGATTGTATGTGTACGTCCGGTGTTCCGTCTACCATGCGGATGTATTTTCGGCTGAGGGAACTGTTGCTTGCATCTACTACAGCAGTGGGGACTTCACGAACCACTTCATTGGTGTAGATAAAAGCATATATCAGCGGATAAGCCAATGGTACCAGCAGGAAGAAAATCAGTACTCCCTGATCTTTGATGGTAGCTTTAAGCTCTTTTCTGAAAATATAGAATAATCCGTTGAACCCTTGCTGTATTGTATGTCGGAGTGAATATTTTTCCATGAATCAAGCTTTTAAGGAATATAGATATAGTGTAACATAATCGTACGTAATCTTTTCAGTACGAAGAATGGAAGCAGCATAAATATCAGTAGTGCTACCACAGAATGCCATGCATAAATGAGCGGATAACCGTTTAGAGCAAGATTGGCATATAGCAGAAAATAATGCCGTAAAGGAAACAGCATGCACAGTGCCTGAAGCGTCGGGTGCATCGCCATTACTGGATAGGTGAATCCTGAAATGGAGAACGACAGAACTCCCCACAATGAGGCGGCACTGAGTGCCAGACGGAGTGTTCCGAATAATCCGAAAAAGAATATGCCTACTGCCTGCGAAGCAAGAACAAGTAACAGTCCCGCCAAAAGCATGGGGAATATGCCGCTGTTACACGGATAATGCAGAAATCCATAAAGATATACATTATAGAATACAGCGATGATGAAGAAAATGATGGTCTGTGGCAATAGTTTCCCTACCAATGCTGTAACGATGGAATTATCTGCCATGTGCATCAGTTCCTTTGCTGTATTTTCTTTCACTTCTACGCCTATGGTGTAGGCTGTAACCAGGAAGATGAGCAGCATCAATATTCCTGGGAAAAGTGTATTGCACAAATATACGGAATAGTTCAGCCACGGATTGTTAAGGGCATGTGTATCTATCACAATGGGTTGCAGAAAGGCCATAGCCTGGTCTTCTGTAGCGCCCTTAGCCAGTAAGGTACTTTGTCCAATGGCCGCCGAAGCCAGTTCGCTCATGGTACGTTGGTCTCGGTAAAGCAGTGAGCCGGCTATCAGGTACGAAAAGTTTGTGTAAAAAGAAACTTTAGGCTGTCTGCCTGCGATTGCTTTTTCTGTCGTCCCTTGTGGTATGTAATAGAATGAGTAAATTTCTCCGCGCTGTACAGCTTCTCTGGCTTCGTTAAAGCTATTGTAATGAGCTACAATTTTTGTCTGCTGAAAAGCGTCCAGGTTACGTATGATTGCACGAGTTGTTGAGGTGTTATCTAAATCCACTACACCTGCCGGCATATTGGTAGGTAGTCCGCTGCTCATCAGTGTTGTGAAGAATATATAACTGAAGACAGGGGCTATTACCATGCAGAACAGATACATTGGTTTGGTTGCAATGCGCATTACTTCTCGCTTTGCAATCTGTAACAGGCGTTTATGGATGGTTATTGACATGACTGTTTTTTATTTTTCAATGATAGCCGACATTCCCGGGCGTAAGTTTTCTACAGGCTGTACTGGTTTAGCTTTTACTTCGAATGTTTTCAGGTCAAACTGTCCGGTTGTTTTTGTTGCTTTCCAGGCAGCATAAGTACCTAGGTCTTTCATGTAAGTGACCTTGAATGTAACGTTCTTTTCCAAAGCCGGTACATAGGCGCTGATTTCACCTCCTACGGTGAAGTCTTTCAGGTAATCTTCCCGTACGTTGAAAGTTACCCACATGTCATTCATTTGGGCCACATTCATGATGGGAGCACCTGTACCGACCAGTTCGCCTACCTTTGGGAAAATCTCTGTCACTTCTCCGTCGGCAGAAGCGATCAGATAAGTTTCATTGATGTAAGATGTAACTTCGGCTACGGCACCTTTGGCACGTTCTACCTGAGCTGCTGCCATGGCTTTATCTTCGCGTTGAGCACCATTCTTTGCCATGGTATATTGTGCATTTGCAGCTCGTTCGGTAGCAGCCATCGCATCATATTGGGCTTTTGCTTCGTCACGTTTTTGGGCCGACATGACTCCTTCTTCATACAGTCTGTTGACACGGTTGTATGATTTCTCGGCTATTTCCAGTCCGGCTTTTGCTTTTTGCCACATTTCGAAGGCAGCCTGGAGTTGTTCGGAACGAGTGCCTCGTATTGCTTTTTCATTTAGGGCTTGTGCCGCTTCTTCAGCAGCTTGTGCTTGCGACAATTTGGCCTGAACATCGGGGGCCTCGAGTATGGCAAGTGTATCGCCTGCCTTAACCTTGTCACCTTCGTCTACCAGGAATTTAAGAATACGTCCCGGTACTTTGCTTGATACACGATATTCGGTCGCTTCTGCTTGTCCTTGAATGATTTCAGGACCTTTTCCGAGGGTAAAGAACCCGATAATGCTTACAATAACAATTACTGCTGCAAGTGTAAAGAATGCCAGCATGATATTGCTGCGTTGAGATTTTTCGGTCATATTGGTTTGTTATTTTAATGTTCCCATTGATTTGTTTAAATATATTTCACTCATTTTCAAATCGATTTGAGCATCGATTTTTCCAGATTGTGCTGAGAGCCAGGCTGTCTGTGCTTCGAGTACGTTACTGGTTGGAATGACTCCTTCCTTAAAGCCCAGGTTGGCATATCGGAGATTTTCTTCAGCTTTTTCCATATTCTTTTCTGCCATGTTCAGCTTTTTGACGGCTTCGTTTACTTTATATGAGCTTTGGGTAACTTGTAGTTCCACTTTCTCCTTTACATCTTCCAGCTGGTAGCGGGCTATATTGGCTTCTGCTTTGGCTGCCTTTACTTTATAAATACCTTCTCCCCAGTGGAATACAGGTATTTTTACAATGACTCCGATTCCCCACATTCCTCTGAATTTATTTTCAAATCCGTTGACAAGTGACGGGTTGGAAAACAAGTAGTTGGCTGTCAGTCCGACAGAAGGAAGAAATTCTGCACGCGTAACATTGACTTTCTGACGGTAAATCTTTTCTGCAAGCTCCAGTGATTTCAATTCCTCGCGGTTGGCGAAGGCTGTACTTACATTACTTTCTGTATACATATCAGGTAAGGTAAGATTTTCCATATTTTCGTCTGCCAGTCGGATATCTGTGTTTAAGGGGATGCCGCAGAGTTGACAAAGTACCATTTTCGATAGACTGAGTCCATCTTCTACTTGTGTCAGGGTCATTTCGGCTTCATTTACTTTTACTTTAACACTAAGTTCGTCGGCAGTGGTTGCTACACCTTCTGCAACCATCTTACTTACATCAGAGTCAAGCTTCTGTACTAGTTTTAAGAAACTTTCGGCCAGCTTCTTTTTATTTACGAGGGAAATGACTTGCCAGTAAGCCTGGTCTGTACTCAATATGACATCCTGCATTCCTGTAGCATGTTGCGATTGAGCAAGCTGTTCTGCATATTTGGTTATCTTGTTGTACGCGATGATTTTCCCTCCCATGAAAATGGGCTGGGTCAGTGTAGCTGCTCCGACATACAGATTTCTTGTATCGGTGCGGAATGCGTCAAGAATACTTTGTCCGGCTTGATTGAGTGCTCCTGGTATTTTACCCATCACATTATTCAAAGGGGTAAGGAGAGGAAGGAGTTCAGGATGTTGCATAGCTACCTGTTGCAATTCTTGTCCCAATTGTTGCAGTCCGTTTCCTACGCTTGTACCCATGTTACCGATAACCTGTTTCTGGTCATCGTTTAGTAGCGATATTTCTTTTTGGGTACGCATGTAACTCCCTGTAACATCTATCTTGGGCAAAAAGTTGGTAAATGCTGCTTTCTGCTGATAATGTGCGGCATTTACTTTCTCTTGTGTGATGCGTAGTTCTTTGTTGTTCGAGAGAGCCAATGCACGACAACTGTCCAGGTTTAGGATTCGTTGGGCATAACTGCTCAGAGCCAGCCCGAACAATAAAATGAAACTTAAAACTCTTTTCATTACCGATTCTACTTTAGGTTTTAGTTGCTTATGCAACATTGCAAATGTATCACAATATAAACAATCCACCAAGTAAAAAGGTTGAAAAGGATTATTGCATTAATGCTTTTTTGCTTTTTTAGCTTATTGGCCTGAGTTAATTAATATTTGGTTATTTTAGAGTACTTGGGTTTATGTGCAATGGAATTGAATATGACCCGCGGAGTTTGGTTCATTCCGAAGTTGCGACTGACAGCAGATTGCGTTTCAGGAGTTTCTACGGCTGGGAAACTGCCATTTTTGATGTGATGCAATACGGCAGCCATTAATGCATCTTGTTCAGTGCCTAATTCTCCCAAGTATCCTGATACGTCTTCACTGACGGTATAATCGGATTTTAATCCATCGGTGTAGTAATCGTAGTAGTTTTCTGAATTGCTGATATATGCAGTAGTCAGCCAAAATTCCAGTTTTGAGTATGAAGCATTCGTAAACAAGCTTTGGGCTACATTCTTGCCGAAGGTATTTTCTCCTACTTGAAGCAGTTTGTCACCCAGATACGGACGCAGGCAATTGATAACCAGTTCCGAGGCCGAAGCGGTATTGCTTGTCGTCAGGATATACAGATGTTCGTACGAGGCATTGGAAACTCCTTGCAGTAATGCCGGATCGAATGCATAATTCTCCACTTTATTCAACTTGTCGTTAAAGATCAGGTTGAAGCAGTTTTGTCCCATTGCATTGGATGGAGCAAGTATTGTGCTAAGCAATTGAGCGGTAGAAACATATCCTCCCGGATTGTATCTTAGATCCAGGACTATATCATTGGGAGAAGAGGCCAGTCCTTCTGCAAATTTGCTTTTCAGGTCTGACTCTTCAGAAGTTTCGAAACTATTATACATGATATAGAAAACCTTCTTCCCGTTTGATGTTGTAAAATTCCGTGTCAGATAGACACTGGGTTCTTCAATTATACGTGGCTGAGGCATGGGTATCTCTAGCGTATCGGGTGTAGTACTTTCACCTTTTCTGGCTACCTTGTATGTATAAGCCGTCGTCGGTGTCTGGATATATCCAGCATAATTACTGCTGCTGAGCTTGATTCCGTTAGCCATGCAGATGTGGTCACCTCGCTTCAGTCCAGCTTCGCTTGCCGGTGATTCAGGCTGAACATATAAAATGGTATAATAATAGTCGCCGTCGGTACCACGAACCAATGTACCTTCAATTCCATAAGTAGGATTATTGCTTAGTACGCGTGTCGTTTTTACGGAGTCAATGTGTGAGAAGGTTACTCCGTTTTTTTTATCCTGATCGGATACAACCGACTCCAGAAAGTCGGCAGACTTATCGAAAAAATCAAGG
>FR887817.1:0-2908 GCA_000432735.1 Bacteroides sp. CAG:443 | reverse complement strand
CAGCAGGAAGGTCTTCGTAGAACAAATAGTTCTGTTGCATGGTCTCATAAATCCATGTCTTGCTTCCAATCAAGGCATAATATTCTCCGGAACGATCTTCTCCACACGACAACATGAATACTGTCGAGAGCATAAGACCTAGTATGAAATAGATCGGTTTTTTTCTCATAAAGGTATTATTCCATTTCAAATGAATTCTGGCCAATCATATTGCCGTCGGCAAATATATAAACATTGTATGTTCCCGAAGGAAGGAACTCTTCTACGTCCCAGTATACAGTAACACTTTGTTCCTCACCGGTATATTCAATATATTTCTTTATTGAATAAGTAATCTGGCGATCTTCATATTGGAATGTTGTATTACCTTTTGATAGAATTTCATTGTTCGGTTTGGCGATACGCACATAAATCGTCTTGTTACCAGTCTTAGCCGTAATGTTTTTGACGATGGTAAATGATATAGCAATCTTTTTCACGTCTTTTACCTTACGTGCTTTCTTGCCTCGCTTGTTCATCGGAAGTGCAGAGATATTCGTTGCATCAAGCTGTGCAGCCAGCGATACTCTTTCGTTCAAATTCTTTTTCTCTGCCGCGAGCGTGTTGATTTGTGCAGTTGCGGCTGTATACTTGCTTTTCACTTCCTGATTTTCTACCATTAAGGCTGCGTTCAGACGATTGAGTGAGTCTATTTGCATGACATAACTTCTCAATACGGCACGTACCGTCTTCAGCTCTTTCTTAAGACGTATGATTTCTGCTGCATTGCTGCTTTTTACTTGTCGCAGTTCTTCCAGCAAGCGCTGTGTCTTCAACTTTTCACTTTCCAGTTTTTCGCGCAGGGAGTCATTATTTATTTGTACTTGAAGCTCATCATATTGAGTGGCGAAAGTACTGTATTCGTTTTCCATTTCTTCCTTTTCGACAGCGAATACCTCGGTCATTTCTCTATTTTTGCGAAACTCGTTGAACGCTAAAAATGAAACTCCGGCAACCACAACGATTAAGGCCGCTATAATAATCACTAATTTTTTATTTTTTTCCATGAGAAACAGATTTTGCGGCAAAAATACAACATTTTATGCATACGTATTGTCCTTGAGTATAAAAAAAACATAATCTATGGTTGTTGTATGATGATAGGAGGGGTATCTCCTGTAATCCAGTCATAGAAAGTATATTGAGGGTAAAGAGAAGCATTGTTCTCAATCCAATTATTGAGTATATCCATGACTAATATTCCATTTTGAGTTTTCATGGTCTGTGCATCATAAGTATATATCTCTTTGAGGGTAGTTTGATAGCTACCGTAAACCGTTTTTATGTCATCGTCACAAGATAATCCGCATTCTATTATACAGTTGTTTGCGGAGTAGACAAGTGCGGCATATTTTTTCTTTGACGGATATCCGGCAGTGGTAAAAGCATAGCAATTTTTCATTTCACTCCTAGGTTCCATTGTATAGCAGATGCCTGCTCCAGCCTGAGTATGAAGAAAATTGCATTCACTTGTATAGCAATTCAGTATTTTACCTGAATTACTATAAGAAATTCCACCAACTTTCCCGTTGGGGTGTTGAAAATCAATGTTCTCAGATGAACTGTTTATAATGCATCCTTTGTTGATACCAATCATTCCTCCAGGCTTGTTGTCATTCATTTCTACAAAAGTATTATTGCCCTTGATATGACATCCGATTATAGTGCCGTTATTTCTTCCTGCAAGTATAGCTTCGTATTTGCAAATATGACTTCCGGTGAATGAAGCATTTACTATGTTCAAGTCTTTGACAATGCCTGTTGTATCTATGCAAGAAAACAGAGCATATGAATCCATATCTTCTTTTGGGGTGAGATATAAATTGTATAGTGAATGATTCTGTCCGTCCAGGCAGTCCTTAAATCCCATATAATTGGCTTCCTGTGACTCAATGCGTCCGATAGGTTGTAGTCGTTCACATTGTTCGGGAGTGAAGTAAATATCATTGAGCAAGTAATATGTCCAGTTACCATTATTGGAAGTTCCAAATTCATCTAACGTTCTGTTGGAATAAACTTCTCCGTTGATTAAATGGGTAAAAGCAATAAAATCTTCTGCTGTACTTATGCCACATTCGTTATTGGACTTAAGATTATATTTATATTGATATCCCTGTTGGAAAGTTGTTGGTGTGAGCTGCGCTGTATAATTACCTTCAGAAGTTTTTAAGGTAATATTTATCGAGATATTTGATGCGGGTGGGACTATCAGCTTATAAATTCCATTTTCTTGTTTCGTGAATTTTTGTGTATGCAACTTATCTGATGTATATGTCAGTTGTGCATGTCGCCAATCAATATTATTTATTGAAATAGAAGGGGTAAAGCTTATTTGTTCTAAATGAGAATTTAGGCGAGCGTTAACTTGAAAAATAAGTTGTGAGAATATATGATTGAATTGCAGAGTAATAGGACTTTGGTATTTGAAAATGCCAGTACTATACAATATATCTTTTAGACTTCCGTCTTTTTCATAGGGACAAAAGTCTCTTTCTATATATGGGTAATAGGCGGTGACAGTAGCTTCAGATCGTTCTGGATTCCATTGTAGTTCAGTAGGGAAATTCCATCCTTCCTTTTCATAGGTTAGTAATAAATTGTCGGCAGATATTCCTCCTGAACTATAGAATGATATGCGACTTCCATCTGGCAGGTAATTGGACCTGATACCTCTGGCTGTATTGTCCTGAAACGGGACTGATAAATTTCCTACGATGGAAACTGTACTATCTGTAGGAGAAAACAAATATTCTTGAGTGCAACTGTTCAAAATGGCCAAAAGGGTAATGGCGATGGACAAATATTTCATGGCGTTCGATTTTATATTTAGCTGAATTCAACTTGCAAATGCAACAGAATTCTGATTAAT
>FR887816.1:90296-129652 GCA_000432735.1 Bacteroides sp. CAG:443 | reverse complement strand
TAATAATTATTATTATTAAATTTTTGTTATTTTAATAAATGTGTCTATATTTGTGTTGCGCATATAATAAAGTTACTAATGAAGTTATGAAGAATATGAGAACAAAGGATTGGAAAGGTTTCTTAAGGAAATCTGTATTGGAGGGTGTTTCGTTGGTAGTAGCACCATCTTTGTTTCAAACCTCATCTGAAGGAATAGAAGTTTCAAAATCAAATAATATTTAATAAGTATTTTTTCAATAGGCCATTGCTCATCTTTATTTATCATGGCTGTTTCTGGTTGGCCTCAATCATTGAAACTGGAATGAAAATCCTGTTGTTTGCTTGGGAACATTATTGGATAAAAAAGTTATCGACCTAATAATTATATATTTATGGATTTCAAAAAGTTAGCAGAACAGTACAAAACAGAGCTTATGGAGAATGTACTTCCTTTTTGGTTACAGCATTCTCAGGATAAGGAGTTTGGCGGCTATTTCACTTGCCTGAAGCGCAATGGTGAAGTGTTCGATACGGATAAGTTTATCTGGTTGCAGGGCCGTGAAGTCTGGATGTTTTCCATGCTCTACAATAAGGTAGAGAAACGACAGGAGTGGCTCGACTGTGCCATTCAGGGTGGTGAATTCTTGAAAAAGTATGGCCATGACGGTAACTACAACTGGTATTTCTCGCTCGACCGTGAAGGACATCCTTTGGTGGAGCCCTACAATATTTTCTCTTATACGTTTGCTACGATGGCTTTCGGGCAGTTAAGTTTAGCTACTGGCAAGCAGGAATATGCTGATATTGCCAAGAAGACTTTCGACATCATTCTGTCGAAGGTGGACAATCCGAAGGGTAAATGGAACAAACTCCATCCCGGTACACGTGATTTGAAGGGCTTCGCTCTGCCTATGATTCTCTGTAATCTGGCATTGGAAATCGAACATTTGCTCGATGAAGATTTCCTGGTGAAGACTATGGATACCTGCATCCATGAGGTAATGGACGTATTTTATCGTCCTGAATTAGGCGGTATTATTGTGGAGAATGTGCTGGCCGACGGTTCATTGTCCGACTCTTTCGAAGGTCGTCAGGTTACTCCCGGCCATGCTATCGAGGCTATGTGGTTTATTATGGATCTGGGCAAACGTCTGAATCGTCCTGACCTGATAGAGAAGGCAAAGAACATTACACTGACCATGCTCAACTATGGCTGGGACAAACAGTACGGTGGTATCTACTATTTCATGGATCGTCTGGGCAATCCTCCTCAGCAGCTGGAATGGGACCAGAAACTGTGGTGGGTACATATCGAGACCTTGATTTCATTGCTGAAGGGTTATTGCCTGACGGGTGATAAACAATGTCTTGAATGGTTCGAGAAGGTACACGACTATGTATGGTCTCACTTCAAAGACCAGGAATATCCCGAATGGTATGGCTACCTGAACCGTCGCGGTGAGGTGCTGTTGCCTTTGAAGGGTGGTAAGTGGAAAGGTTGTTTTCATGTTCCTCGCGGATTGTATCAGTGCTGGAAAGTGTTGGAAGAATTGAGTGAAAAAGTGTTAGCCAAATAAATATTATTAATTAAAAAAAACGGACTTATGAGAGACTTTATCAAAGATCCTATAGGAAGTTTTAGGTGGATGAGAATTCTTTCATTCTCATTATTGATGCTCTTATTATATCCCTTGGGCATTCATGCACAGGATATAACTTTGACAGGAGTGGTATCGGATGATACTGGAGAAGGCTTGCTGGGTGTGAGCGTATTGGTAAAAGGTACCGGTAACGGTACGATTACGAATGTTGAAGGAAAGTATTCGTTGAAAGTAAAAAACAGCGATGTTGTTGTCTTTTCTTTTGTCGGCATGAAGACGAAAGAGTACAAAGTGGCTGGGCGCACGGTCATTAATGTACAGATGAAGGCTGATGTTGAGTTGCTCGATGAAGTAGTTGTGGTTGGTTATGGTACGCAAAAGAAAAGTTCACTGACCAGCGCCGTTTCAGCCATGAAAGGTGAGGAGTTGCTGAAGTCACCGTCTACCAATGTATCTCAGTTGCTGGGTGGCCGGTTGCCGGGTATTTCTTCAGTACAAGAGTCTGGAGAACCGGGCTTGGACCAGGCTTCTTTGAAAATTCGTGGTTCTATCTATAATGTAGCTTACATTGTGGATGGTTTCCCTGTAGACAATATCAATGACCTCGACCCGAACGATATCGAAAGTGTATCTGTTCTGAAGGATGGTGCATCGGCTGCCGTATACGGTCTGAAGGGCGCCGGTGGTGTTATTATCGTAACAACCAAGAAGGGTGAAGTTGGTAAGACAAAGGTTACTTATGATGCTTCTTTGGGTGCTTCTATGAATGCTAACTTCCCGAAATTTATGAATGGTCCTCAGTTTGCATACTATTACAATATGGCAGAGATGATGGACCAGTTGGCCAGTGGTGCTATTACCGATCGTAGTCAGTATGTACCTCATTTCACAAAAAAGAATGTGGAAGCTATGACCAATGGCGATCCGACCGATGGCTGGGACAACGTGGACTATATCGATAAGGTATTTGGTACGGGTTTCACTCAGAAGCATAGTGTAACGGTGCAAGGTGGTAAAGAAAAAATGCATTATTTTACTTCGGTAGGTTACCTGGGTCAAGATGGTAATATCGATAACTTCAATTATCGCCGTTACAATGTACGTACTAACATTGAGTCTGACTTTGCCAAGAATTTCCATTTTACATTAGGTGTAGCCGGTAATGTTGGTCGTCGTCATACGCCGGGCTACGCTTCTGGTGGAACGGATAGCGATTCTTATTTAGGGGAACAAGGCTGGTTGTCTGTTGCGCGTCAGACAATTCAGATGCATCCTTATTTGCCTGTTCAATATGATGGACTGTACACTGCTGCTTTACAAAACAATACTTCATTGCCCAACAGTCCGTTGGCAGCCATTTATGAGTCAGGAAGTAAAGATACCCGTAGTTTTGACTTACAGTCTAACTTCTCGTTGAGCTACGATGTACCTTGGGTAAAGGGATTGTCGCTGAAGATTAGCGGTTCTTATAATTATGGAACTTCACATAATAAAAATTTGAATACTCCTTATTCTACGATGGTGTACGATAATGTAAGCGGCTGGAGTATGAAGTCCGATCCTCGTGGAACAGATCAAGGTATCAATATCGGTGAAGGTCAATCTACTTATGAACAGTTGGTTGGTCAGGCTAGCATCAATTATATTCATTCATTTGGCAAACACAATGTAGATGCTATGCTTTTGGTAGAAGGTCGTGATTACAAATCCAATAACTTCTCTGCTTATGCGCAGAATCTGCCATTTGCTCAACTTCCAGAATTGGATTATGGTGTTGCAACCAAGAATCCTGTTGCAGGCTCGAGCGATGCTTCGCGTTCTGCTGGTTATGTTTTCCGTTTGAAATACGATTATAGCAACAAGTATTTGGCAGAGTTTACCGGTCGTTACGATGGCTCTTATAAATTCTACGGAATGACAGGGCAGCAGTGGGGTTTCTTCCCGTCGGCTTCTTTAGGCTGGCGTTTGTCGGAGGAAAACTTTATGAAGAATCTTGACTTCATTGATGACTTGAAGATTCGTGCTTCTGTCGGTTTGTTGGGTAATGACTCTGTGAATCCTTATTCTTTCTTGAATCAGTATGTTGCAGGAACCAATGTCCTCATCAACGGAGTCTTGTCACCTGCTTATTATACGAATGTGATTGCTAATCCTAATTTGACTTGGGAGAAAACATTGTCGTGGAATGCAGGTTTCGATTTCACAATGTGGAATGGTATGCTGGGCATGGAATTCGATGCATTCTATAACTATACTTACGATATTCTGACAGCAATGGGTGGTGATTATCCTCCTTCGATGGGTGGCTACTATCAGACCTATGCCAACTATAATAAGATTGATAGCAAAGGTGTAGATATTCTGGTTTCTCATCGTAAATCATTTCAGTTAGGTGGTAAGCCCTTTACCTATGGTATAAGTGCCAATATTACTTATGCTAAAACACGTTGGTTACGATACCCTGACAGTCCTAATATCATGGAATGGCGTAAAGTTACTGGTACTCCTTATGGTGCTACGATGGCATGGGTGGCTGAAGGTCTGTTCCGTTCAGAAGAAGAAATTACCAACTCTGCCTGGTATGGAACACGTCCAAATGTAGGCGATATCAAGTATAAGGACTTAAATGGAGATGGAAAAATTTCGGAAGATGATAAAGCTCGTGTAGGTCGCAGCAATCGTCCTGAGCTGACTTATGGCTTGAACTTGAACTGTTCTTGGTATGGCTTCGACTTCAATGCTCAGTTTACGGGTGGTGCTTTGTTTGATGTATCTCTGACCGGAACCTATTACAATGGTTATGATGATAACACAATCTGGACACAGACGTTCAAGGAAGGCTCTAATTCTCCTTTGTATCTGGTGGAAAATGCTTATAGTATCGACAACCCGAATGGTACCTTCCCGCGTATAACTCTGGGTAGCCCGGGACATGGGGGAGATAATGGACTGGCTTCAACTTTCTGGTTACGCGATGGTAAATATATTCGTCTGAAATCAGCTCAGTTCGGCTATACATTCCCGCGTCAATGGATGCAGAAAATTAACATTCAGAATCTCCGCATCTTTGTAGAAGGTTCGAACTTGTTCACCATTAGTGGTCTGCCCGAAGGCATTGATCCGGAATCGCCGGGAGTAAACAATGGTTATTACCCGCAGCAGAGAACAGTGATGGGTGGTATTTCATTAACATTCTAAAAAACGTATAGTCTATGAAAGCAAGAATAATAGGTTTATGTATATTGGGGGCTTCATTCGGATTGAGCTCTTGCAATGATTTCTTGGATATGACTCCGACTAATAGTATTTCGGACAAGATGCTGTGGAGTACCACTACAGATGCTGAATATGCTGTCAATGAGTTATATAAGTACTTTTATAATTTAAGTAACTTTGCTTTGGAAGAATGTGCTGCCGGTATGACCGAAGCTTTGACCGATGAACTGAAGTATGGTTCCTACAATTATAATGCTCTTTGTTTTATTCCCAGTGAGATAGCTTACGGGGGTACGACCTTACAGCCTTCTTATGTAAGTACCTATCTTGGCAATTGGGAAAATCTGTACGAGTATGTGCGTCGTACGAATGAAAACCTTTCTAATCTGCATAAGTATGGTACATTCAGCAGTGCCGATGCTGAACGTTTTGAAGCAGAAATGCGTTTCATCCGTGCTTTCTTGTATTTTGACTTACTCAAACGTTACAAGGAAGTGATTATTTATAATGAAGACATGACACAGATCGTTCGTGACAAGGCGTTGAGTTCGGAAGAGGCTGGTTGGGACTTTGTGGAAGAAGATTTGAATTATGCTGCCACCCATTTGCCTGATCAAGCAAACGCCAAAGGACGTATAGACAAAGGTGCTGCTTATGCTTTTCTGACCCGCGCAATGCTTTATGCAAAACGTTATGATAAAGTCAAATCTGCAGCAGAAGAAGTGCAGAAACTGGGATATACATTGGAAAGCAATTATGCAGATTCATATTCAAAAACGATACTGAATGGTAATAAGGAAGCCATTTTGCAGTATTGCTTTGACCGGACAATAGGTCATGACTTTGATACTTACTATACTCCCGGTGGTGACTATAAGCTGATTGGTGTAAATAGTGGTGGATATGGTACTCCTACTCAGGAAATGGTGGAATCTTATGAATTGGCTAAAGGTGGTTTCCCTGACTGGTCAACCTGGCATAACACTGAAGGAGTAACTGATACTCCTCCTTATGACAAACTGGAGCCGCGTTTCCAGGCTACCATCCTTTATAACGGGGCTACGTGGAAAGGTCGTACCATCGAGACTTTTGTGGATGGTTTAGATGGTTGGTGCCAGTGGAATAAAGATAAAACTCCCGAAGGCAGAAGTACTACAGGTTATTATTTGCGTAAGTTAGTTGATGAAAATCATAATCTTTCTGATATCGATGTGAGTACACAACCTTGGACTGTAATCCGTTATGCTGAAGTTTTGCTGAATTATGCTGAAGCTTGCTATCAAACAGGTGATAATGCTGGAGCCAATGAGGCTATCAGAACGGTGCGCTCTCGTGTAGGGCTTCCTTATTCGGATAAGAGTGGCGATAAGCTTTGGAAAGCCATTGTTCAGGAGCGTAAGGTGGAATTGGCCTATGAAGGACAGTGGTATTGGGATTTGCGTCGTTGGAACGTTGCTGCAAAATCATACGAAGAAGGTGGTTTGAACGGTTATCAGGTTCATGGCTTGAAGATTGAGAAACAAGCCAACGGAGATCTGAAGTACACTTATGTATCGTGTGACGACAAAGATCGTAACTTCCCGGAAAAGATGTATCGCCTCCCGTTGCCTCAATCAGAGTTGGATAATAATAGTGCTGTTACCCAATATCCGGAATGGAAATAATAAGGAGGATGGATAACGTCTTGCTTCAAGTGGTAACGGATATCCATTAAATCTAAAAACAATGATTATGAAAAAGATATATTTATTATTATTAGGCTTGTTGTCTATAATGACAGCCTGCCAGGAGCCTGAATATGTGCTCCCTACAGCAGATCGTCAAGGTATTACGAGTCTTACAGCTATCTTTACCTCTGGTCCTTTTACCGATAAAGAGATTGTAAAGTATGCGATAACAGATGCTTCGGCCGACAAGTATGTAATACCTATTCCGTGGTTCTATCCGGAAGATAGTGAGGATGAGACTACACCGTATATGACGGCCGTCAGAGTAAGGGCTGAGTTGGCTCCTAATTGTACAATTGAACCAAGTCTGACGGTACTGGATCTTACAAAAGATAACTATTTTGTATACACTAATGCTCAAGGCGAGAAACGTGAGATTTGCATTACAGGCGAACGCACGAAGTCTGATAAATGCGAGCTTCTGTCTTTTTCACTGGTTGACCCAGTTGTATCCGGTGTCATTGATAATAGCTCGAATACGATCTCACTGATTAGTGCGGACGATTTGCACTCTTGTCTGGCTGATATTACTTTGTCGCCTCATGCTACCATTACTCCTGATCCGCGCGTTGAGGCTTTAGATTACAATGATGATGTAACGTTTACAGTAGTGGCTCATAATGGAGTGGACAAGAAAGAATATGTAGTTAGAAAGACTATACCGGCAAAGATTCCATACGGATTCAATGCACCGCTTGAAGAACTGTTCAATCTGGATGCAACGGCTGGAGCTGGTATTCCTTGGAATGACACCAATGCTCCTACGTTGGGTGTTGTAGGTGGACAGTTGGTTGTCTGCATGGGCGACGGAACAACTCCTCTTTACTTCAATCAGGAAACAGGTAGCAAGGGCGGTACTATTAATCTGGGTTCGGCACAAGCCGGTTGTGTCACAAGTGATGAAGGTGGACACCTGCTTATCTGCAACAAGGTAGACATAGGCAACCAGTGCAATATCTTCATGACTTCTTCTGTAAAGGATGCTCCTCAACTTTTCTACTCGTTCACTAATACCGCAGGATTACCTATGGGTGCTAAGATGAAAGTGATTGGTGATGTAACAAGTAATGCAGTCATTATCCTGACGAATGATGGTATTAGCGGTGTGACCAGTTCAAGTGCCTTTACACGTATTGTAGTGAAGAATGGTGAAATCCAGACTCCTGAGGTTGTCGATATTTCATCTACTGGCTTAGCATGGGGAGCTGCTCCTGTTAATTCGACTTCTGTAGTTCCAGCTTCAACTAATGTGACCGATGGCTATTTCTTGTCATACTACGATGCCAATATTCTGACTTATCTGAATGGTAACAATCAGATAGCTGCACAGTTGGCGAATACCAGTGGCAATAGCTGGGCACAGAATCAGAACTGTCTTGATACTAAGACGTTCAACAATGCTAACTATCTGGCTATGTTGCTTGTTTCTCACTTCCCGCATTGGGGTGTTGGTCCTCAGGTATATTTGTATGATGTCACAAGCAAGGGCTCTTTGGGTAATGATGTCTTTACCTCTCCAGCACTGGTATTCAAGGCCGATGCTTTGAACTGGTATCAGCAAGGTGACACGAAGACTGCTTCGGGTGACGTTTTGATAGCTCCGTCTACCAACGGCTTCAAGATTTACGTTTACTATTATGACAATAACAGTGCTACTATCGGTGGGTTCTCTGCTGATTGTATTCAGAAATAATTGAGTTAGTTAAGAATATCCAGGAGTCTTGGAGAACTGAGTCTCCTGGATTTTTACAAAAATGAACCATTGGAAAATAATTATTTGCGATGAAGTTTTTTAGATATTCTAATGCCATTGCGGTTTTGTGTTGTATGTTCTTGTTGGGAGCTTGCAAAGACAGCAATGACGGCATACCTGGCTGGCCTTGGGAGGAAGATACGGATGAGCCTGAAGAGCAGGTTGAGGCTAAGCCTCGCTTTGTGTGGATTGATGCAGCTGCCAATTTCCCCGACTATGCTAACAGTAAAGAAAATATAGAACGTGACCTGGAGAAAGCAAAAGAAGCCGGTTTCACTGATGTTGTGGTGGATGTACGTCCTACTATGGGCGATGTGCTGTTTCAGACATCGGCTGTAGACCAAGTAAAGAAGCTGGACTATTGGAGTGATAATGGTTATGTTTATTTTGAACGTACGGCAACGTGGGACTATCTGCAGGCCTTTATTGACGCCGGTCATAAATTGGGGTTGAAAGTCAATGCCTCTATCAATACTTTTGTAGGTGGTAACCTTTATCCTTATGGCTTGGGAGAACAAGGATTGCTCTTTAGAGATCCTTCTAAGAAAGAATGGGCTACTACGCTTAATTTGGAAGGAGGGCTTACCAATGCCATGGATATGACGGCAGCAAACGATCCCGACAATGTATATGGTACAAAATTCCTGAATCCTGCCAATGATGAAGTTCAACAGTTTGTTCTTCAGTTGTTGGGTGACTTGGCTAAGTATGATATAGATGGTATTTTCCTGGATCGCTGCCGTTACAATGACTTTGCTTCTGATTTTTCGACTATTTCCAAACAAAAGTTTGAAGAATATATTGGTGAGACAGTCGAAAACTTTCCCGAAGATATCATTCAGCCAGGGAGTAGTTATTATCCGTTACCTTCTCCGCAGCCTAAGTACATGAAGCAGTGGTTGGAATTCCGAGCTAAAGTTATTCATGATTTTATAGCCAAGGCGCGCGATAAAGTGAAATCAGTTAATCCTGACTTACGCTTTGGTGTATATGTGGGTGCTTGGTATTCAACCTACTATGAGGTAGGTGTCAACTGGGCTAGTCCAAAGTATGACACTGCTGCCGATTATCCTAATTGGGCAACAGACAGATATAAAGATTATGGCTATGCCGATATGCTCGACTTTATGTTGCTTGGAGCTTATGCTTCGACTGATGAAATATATGGGAGCGGAGAGTGGAATATGCAAGGTTTCTGTACGAATGCCAAAAAGCTGTTGATGGGCGATGTCAAGTTTGCCGGTGGACCAGACATAGGCAATAGTACAGGTTGGACTGAAGGCGGGCAAGGAGATAAAATTCCACAGACTATAGATGCCTGCATCAATGTGGCCGATGGCTATTTTGTCTTTGATATGGTACATATTAAGATGTACGATTACTGGAACGACTTCAAGAAGGGGTTCGATGATTACTTGAATTCCATCCAGTAAGAAATTAATTAAATTTAGACTTAACACATTCTCTTAATAAAAGAAGCTGTCTCTTGTGCTTATCTTATATTAGTGGAAAGAGCAGCTTCTTTTATGATGATGTTATGAAGAATTCAATACTTACTTTTTTACTTATTTGTTCTCTTCAGTGCAAAAGTTTCTGAATACTTCGTCGAAGCTGCATTCATTCTGTTTTATCTATTGGAGCAGGGTAGTAGAACGATGATTGTAGGTCGCAGGAGTTCAATCTGCTTAAGTCAGCAGAAATGGAATCTGTTGTTTTTGTGTATACGGATACAGACTCGGAGGAAAACGCTACGGAGCTTTATGATTCATTATGACTGGATTTTATCTGTACGGACCAGTCATTGTTCGGAGTTATTTCTCACAATAGGGTTTCACGAATAGAGATAAGGAGTACTGACCTTTGGAAAATGTGTTAGTCAGACATTGAAATGAGAATAAAATATTCCTGAATTAATTAATAAAAAGGACATGAGGATATGAAAAGATTGTTTAGTTTGTTTTGTTTATCGCTGTTAGGATCAGTTCTTTATGCCAAAGTAACACTCCCTTCTATTTGGGGTGACGGCATGGTACTGCAACAGCAGTCAAAAGTTGTTTTCACAGGTCGGTCAACTACCGGTAAGAAAGTATATGCCGTGGCTTCGTGGAACAATAAAAAAGTCTACGCCGACCGTCGGGAAGGGCAGTTGTGGACACTGACGCTGGAAACTCCGGTTTATGGCGGTCCTTATACTATTACTTTCAACGACGGTGATAAACTGGTCTTAAAGAATATTCTGATTGGTGAAGTTTGGTTTTGTTCCGGTCAGTCCAATATGGAGATGCCGGTCAAAGGCTTTCGAGGTCAGCCGGTCTATGGTTCTCAGCCCTACATTGTAGCGGCTGATTCCAAGCGCCCATTGAGGCTCTACACAGTGAAGAATGCCTGGAGCACTACTCCGAAGACGGAGGGTATTGATGGATATTGGACCGAACTTTCACCTAAAGAGGTAGCCAATTTCAGTGCTACTGCATATTTTTTCGGTGATTTACTTCAGCGTACGCTGGATGTACCTGTAGGCTTGATACATTGTGCATGGAGCGCTTCAAAGATAGAGGCTTGGATGAGCCGTGAAACGTTAGAGCCGTTTACAGAAGTAGAGTTGCCTGATGTGAAGGCTACAGAATTCGGTTGGCCGGCTGGTACACCCACTTTATTGTGGAATGCCATGGTCAATCCTTGGAAAGGTTTCCCTGTAAAAGGAGTTATCTGGTATCAGGGAGAGGCAAATAGTGCGGATCCGGCTCTTTATAAGAAACTCTTTCCTGCTATGGTGGCCGAGTGGCGTACTTTTTTTCAGTCACCCGAGATGCCGTTCTATTATGTTCAGATTGCTCCTTGGGAATCGGAAGGCTGTGATAAATTCGACTGGGCTCTCTTCAGACAGTGTCAGCTTGAACTGATGCATGAAGTGCCTGGCACAGGCATGGTGATTACCACTGATGCTGGCAGCGAGAAATTTATCCATTCACCTTATAAAATAAAAGTTGGCGAACGTCTGGCTTATTGGGCACTGGCACGTACTTATGGTTTGGAAGGTTTTATGTATTCAGGGCCCATCTATCGGCAATGTCAGATGAACGGTCAGCACGTTGAGGTGGATTTTGAATTTGGTGAGGATGGCCTTGGACCTGAAAACCAATTGGTAGAAGGCTTTGAACTAGTCGACAAAGCAGGTAATATATATCCTGCCAAGGCTGAAATTATTGGTGGCAGTTCAAAGGTTAAAGTATGGAATGATTCTGTTCCGAATCCGGTTGAAGTACGCTATTGCTTTCGCAATTACAAGGTAGGGACCTTGCAGAACAATGCTGGGTTTCCGGCTGCTCCTTTTAGAGCGGTGATAAAATAGAAAAATATTAACTAATAAAACATGTAGGTACCAATGAAAAAATTAAGTTTGAAAAAATCTCTTTTACTACTTGCCTCAGGAATGCTTGTATTGTCATCTTGCGGTGGAACTAAGAAAATGGTTAAGATAGAAGAGACTCCAGCCAAGCCAGCACTGATGTGGTTTGATGCCGAAGCTAACTTCGGCCGTTTTAATCAGAAAGATTCCATTGATTATTATTTACAGAAGATAAAGTCGCTTGGATTTACGCATGCCATTGTCGACGTACGTCCGATTACTGGTGAAGTACTCTATGACAGTAAGTATGCTCCGCGCATGGAAGAGTGGAAGGGGGCCAAACGTGGAAACTTTGATTATTTGGGCTATTTTATTCAGGAAGGGCATAAACTGGGATTGCAGGTACATGCATCGTTGAATGTGTTCTGTGCCGGTCACAATTATTTTGACCATGGCTTGGTTTATGATGGCCATCCAGAATGGGCATCTATGGTTTACAATCCTGAGAAAGGGATTATCTCGATCATGGAGGAAAAACATAAGTATGGTGCCATGATTAATCCGCTTAACGAGGAGTATCGTAAACATATCATCAATGTACTGAAAGAGTTGGTTGGCAAATATCCCAACTTGGACGGACTGATGCTCGACCGTGTACGATACGATGGTATCAGTGCCGACTTTTCACCGCTTTCGCGCAGTAAGTTTGAGGAATATATTGGCGCTAAGGTGGAGAATTTTCCGCAAGATATCCTGACCTGGGAAAAGACGGTCGACGGAAAGTTTGTGCCCAAATTTGGAAAGCTGGCTTTGAAGTGGTTTGAGTGGCGCACAAAGACGATTACTGACTTTATGGCTTTGGTCCGCAAGGAAGTAAAAGCCGTGAATCCCAATATATCGTTTGGCACATATACAGGTGCTTGGTATCCATCTTACTATGAAGTAGGTGTGAATTTTGCCAGCAAGGACTATGATCCCAGCAAGGATTTCGACTGGGCAACTCCTGAGTATAAAAACTATGGTTATGCCGAATTGATAGACTTATATGCTACGGGAAATTACTACACGGACATTACGATAGAAGAATATCTGAGGAACGGTCATAGCGTTTGGAACGAAACAGATAGTCAGGCCCAGTCGGGCACATGGTATTGTGTGGAAGGTTCGTGTCAACATCTGCGCACTATATTGAAAAACAATAAGTTTATGGGTGGAGTCTTAGTTGATCAATTCTATAACAATCCAGCTAAGCTATCGAAAGCAATAACCATGAACCTGAAGCTTTCCGACGGTTTGATGGTGTTCGACATTGTACATATTATCAATAAGAATCTTTGGAAAGAGGTGGAAGAAGGTATGAGAGAAGGAGGGGCCTGCCGATGAAAGGACTATAAAATAAGGATGTAAATTAGACGGTGTGAGTAAAGAAATTAACTTTGCCCACACCGTCTAATTTACATCCTTAACACGTTCAACTTTTTAGAAGCACTTTACTTTTTTCCCTATTTACACAAAATATTTTATGTGCCACAAAATCGTTGGTACAATAAAGCATATAGTTGCGTAAATTTATTTGTTTTTTCTATATCTATGCCTAAATTTAGCATAAGTGCTTATGCAATTTTGTGGCATAATATAAATTTAAAATCAGGTATTTATGGCAGCAAACAAATTTGGTCGGTATGTATGGCTTGTGGATTTGATCAGATGTCATCCATATATCACATTTAAGGAAATAAGTGACAAATGGGAAGATTGTGGATTGGGTGATGGCAAACCATTACCATGGAAGACATTTATGAATCATAAAGATGCAGTGCAGACAATCTTTGATATAATCATATCATGCGATGCAAAACGTGGATATGGGTATTATATAGAAGATGCAGATTTGTTGGAGGGTGATGGTTTCCGTTCATGGCTGATAGATTCGTATGCTACACTGAACCAGCTTCAGGCAGACAGAAAGTTGGAGAAACGCATCTCATTTGAAAAGATTCCTTCAGGAAATAAATATTTACAGATTTTACTTCAGGCAATGCGTCAGAATTGTGTAGTGGAGATAACCCACCAGGGCTTTGGCAGGTCGCATGCAAGTACGTTTCAGATAGAACCTTATCATCTTAAGGTTTATAACCGTCGTTGGTATCTTATAGGATGGTCGGTATATTCTGAAGAAATAAGGACATACGCACTTGACAGAATTCTCAATGTCAAAGTTACGGATACAACATTCAAACTTCCTGATTCATTTGATATAAATAAATATTTTGAAGGATGCGTAGGCATTATCGCTGACGGAAATATTGATATTGAGCGTGTAGTGATTAAGGCATACGGATGGGCAAGAAAATACCTGGCTACTTTACCCATACATGACTCTCAGCGTGAAATTGCATCTGATGATGAATCTACTACATTCGAAATGACAATCCGGCCTACATACGATTTTCTTCAGGCTTTGCTTCAACAGACTGACCAGATAGAAGTTATCGAACCTCAATGGGTAAAGGATGAAATATGTAAGTTTGCAGAGAATATATTGTCATACTATAAAAAATCAAATAATGACTGATAAATCAGAGATTAATTTCATAGTGATAGACTTTGAAACGGCTACCTCCAAACGTGCCTCAATATGTGAGGTGGGTATCCAGTTTTGAAGATATATTTCCTGATTTCATGGAATTGTGGAAAATCAATGCTTCTGAGTCGGCAGAGCGGTTAGATAAAGATGGGTGGAAGAAAAGATATCATTACATTCAATCATTAAATATTAAACCTTCAGATTATTATATACTGTTGGTTTGCCGATAGGAAGGATGCAGTCCGATGATTGATATGAACTGTTCGGTTTATTCAAAAGTTGACAATCATCTTGAGAGCCCTATGTCAAATATCCTTCATGGGAAGAAATTATGGGAATGGAAATAGTCATTGATGAAGATGTTTTGATAACATCCGAAGAACTTACAACGGGGTTGTTATGGAAAATCACATATTATGGTAGTACTGAAGAAATATCAAATGGGAATCGGAAGCTGATATTCAATAAAAACTGAGATTAATACAGATAATATTAGTTTTTTTCTTGCTATTCCTCAATTTGGCATATCGGTATCCGTATATTTGTCTGTATAAAACAATGAACAAGATACGTAACCTTTAAACTTAATATATTATGTCAAAAGTATTTAGAGTAACTCCAAAGAGAGTAAAGAAAACAAATGGAATAGTACTGACACCAGAAATGGAAGTAACAGTTACTACACAACAACACACTACCGATCCATTCTATAACGGTGCCAAGGAAATTAAGGACGCATACATGCGCCTGTATGGATTTGATTATCAGAAAGCATGTTGTAGTAAGAATGATTTTGAATTTAAGAAATTGGATTAGTTCAGATGAAGATTTCCCTAACATCATTGTTTAAAAAGAATAAAGTAAATTCTGCTAGTCAGATACTACATGAAATTTCTTTCAATCAAAATTTCATGAAAAAGGCTCTCTTAATTATTTCATTAAAGAATGAGGTTATAGATGAAGTACTCAGAGGGCCTATATCTGAAGCCTTGAAAAAGGTCGGGAAAAAGGTTGAGAAACAGTATCCTTCCTTACAAGTTGATTTTCATGGCTTTTCGTATGTTGAAATCTCCCAGATAAGGCATTTCCGTTATCGGATAAGTAGTAAGAAAAGGGCTTTATGGCTTACATACGAATTTAATAATAAAGGTAACTTTGCAATATATTATGATTTTCTCGAAGAACATTATGACACTTACCCATGTAGAGGTAAAGAATGGATTTGGGGAACAGGTTGGCTACCCAAGAAATATAGAGACTGGAATGAAAGAACCCCTTGCCTAATTATGGATGAATTAACAAATAATAAAGTTGATGATTCGTGTTTCTGTAATCTGATTTTTGATAATCTCATGATGGCATCAGTGGGATTTATAAACACGGAGGATAGGGTATTTGAAATAACTCCGAAGCGGATTAAAAGGACAAGCGATACAGTGTTGACTCCTGAAATGAAAGTAATCGTTACTACAGATATTCATACATCAGATCCGTTCTATAACGGTGCAAAGGAAATTAAAGAAGCATATATGCGTTTATATGGATTTGATTATAAGAAAGCATGTTGCTGTATAGATGATTTTGAATTTAAAAAATTGGATTAGTATTTATGGAGAAAGTAAATGAGGTATTCTTTTCAGAAAAGGGACTGACTTCAACTTCTGCATCACATTTAGCTGACCTTGCGCAGGAAACCATTTTGGATAATGAGGCAAAACTTTAAAATAATATATAAATAAAAAAGTAACTGATTAGTATCAACAAATTTTAATTGATGTTATGAAACGATTGACTACAAAAGACATAATAATATTAGTCATGACAATAGTCCTTATAATTATTACAAAGCTTACCGGCGTAATGTCACCGGAAAGGTGGGTGAGAATTTAATCAGTATAACCATGAAATTAACAGGAAAATTAAATGTTACCTATCTAGTGAAACAGTAACAGAATATATTAAAACGGAATTATGGATAACATTAAGGATACTGTTGATATTGAAACTGTAATAAAGCTTGTATTTAATTTCAAGGCTGCTGATATCTAAGGTGTTTCAGCGTAAGAATTTGTGGGGTATTTTAATGTTTGAATTTATTTTAGAAGGAATTATTCTTGATTAATAATGCAATATCTTGATATATCATATAGAGACGACATTGTTGAAGTTTGTGGCGATATTCATGGTGAGTTTGAAACACTTGTCTTCAATATTGTACAAAAGAAAATAGAAAATGCGACTGTTATTGTAGCTGGAGATTGTGGTTTCGGATTTAATAAACTGGCGTATTATGATGAACTCTATAAAAAGAAGTTACATAGAAAACTTAAGAAACAGAATGTTCTGCTGCTTATGGTACGTGGCAATCATGATGACCCCTTGTTCTTTGATAAGGAGTTGATTGATTATCCTTATATGAAAACTTTGCCGGATTATACCATTGTACATACTAGGAAACATAATATCTTGTGTGTTGGTGGAGCTATATCTATAGACAGGAGTTTCAGGCTTTCCCAGATGGATTATAATCGGATTCTCGGTAAACAAAGGTTACCTTTGTATTGGGAGGATGAAATGTTCAGATATGATGAAGGACTGTTACGGATTCTCAATGATGAAGGCATAAAAGTTGATACAGTAATAACTCATTCAGCTCCGGATTTTTGTCCTCCACTTACAAAAAGAGATGTAGAGCATTTCTGTGCTAATGATGATGATTTGACTTCTGATTTGGATAAGGAGAGAAAAGATCTTACCCGACTATATAAATGGCTTGTAGGGAATGAACACCCTCTTACCAATTGGTTTTACGGACATTTTCATACTTCTGCTGAAATATATGATGAAACAATGAAGATAAGATTCTGCGTACTTCATATAAATGAGTTAAGTAGATTAAAGTAGTTTTAAAAGAATTAAGTTGACCTATGTTAAATACTTATTAAGGCTCAATCTAGATATATAGTGGGTAAAAGTTCAAGAGAAATATGTACTATTAATACGATGTATAACAAAAGGTGTGTAGGGTAAAAAGCATAGAATCCATATTTGGTTATGCTTCTCTGTACAAATCTTTTTGTCCAATTTATATAGATAAAGAATTATGCTGACCATTACAGCACCTATTACTCCATAGTACACCATTCTTGAACGGTGGACAACACGAATGTACACTGGATAAAATCCGTCAGCTCTCTTTTTTCTTACGACTACTTTAAATGTTGTCATATCAGATTGATTTATAAGTTATTAAATGGTGTATGCGTTGGTGTATGCGCCACTGTTCAAAAGTGTATGCGTGGTGTATGCAAGTACCGTTTATTTGACTCATTTTTTGCGGACAAATGCACGAACCGCCTAAAAACAACTTAGGCTGTAACGCCTGATAAACAGTTCGTTACAGCCTAAATCAAATATTATCCTATATTGCTTATGCCTCCTCTATTGCAGCCTGCGCCGCAGCTAGTCTGGCGATAGGAACGCGGAACGGAGAACAACTTACGTAGTCCAAGCCAACTTTGTGGCAGAACTTAACAGAAGAAGGTTCACCACCATGCTCACCACAGATACCGCATTTCAAATCCGGACGGACAGAACGTCCTTTCTGTACAGCCATTTCTACCAACTGACCTACGCCGTTCTGGTCGAGAACCTGGAACGGGTCTACCTTCAGAATCTTCTTTTCTAAGTATACAGGCAAGAAGGAAGCGATGTCATCACGCGAGTAACCGAAAGTCATCTGAGTCAAGTCATTGGTTCCGAATGAGAAGTATTCGGCATGAGAAGCGATGCGGTCGGCAGTCAGGGCAGCACGCGGTACTTCGATCATGGTACCTACCTTGAACGGAATTTCCACGCCTTCTTCTTTGAACAGTTTGGCAGCTGTTTCACGGATAACCTTTTCTTGTGCTTCGAATTCATAAAGAATACCGATAAGCGGCACCATGATTTCCGGGTGCGGGTCGTAACCTTCTTTCTTCAATTCGCAAGCAGCACCCAGAATGGCGCGGGTCTGCATTTCAGTGATTTCAGGATAAGTGTTTCCCAAACGGCATCCACGGTGACCCAGCATCGGGTTATGTTCGCACAGACTTTCTACACGTTGGCGGATATAATCAACCGTTACACCCATGGCTTTGGCCATTTCTTCCTGTCCTTTCAGATCGTGCGGAACGAATTCATGCAAAGGTGGGTCGAGCAGACGTACGTTCACCGGACAACCGTCCATTGCCTTGAAGATACCCTTGAAGTCAGCTTTCTGATATGGGAGCAATTTGTCGAGTGCTTTCTTACGTCCTTCTACATCAGGAGCCAGGATCATTTCACGCATTGCGATGATCTTCTGGTTATCGAAGAACATATGTTCCGTACGGCAAAGTCCGATACCGGTAGCACCAAAGCTGCGAGCCACTTCAGCATCATGTGGTGTATCGGCATTGGTACGTACTTTCAGGCGAGTATATTTATCGCAAAGTTTCATCAGTTTCGCAAAGTCACCGGATAATTCAGCTGCGCGGGTAGGAACTTCTCCAGCATACACTTCGCCGGTACTACCGTTCAATGAAATGAAATCTCCCTCTTTCAAGACGGTGCCATCTATTTCTACGGTGCGTGCTTTGTAGTCGACATTGATGGCGCCTGCTCCTGATACGCAACATTTGCCCATGCCTCGTGCCACAACAGCTGCATGCGATGTCATTCCGCCTCGTGCTGTCAAGATACCTTCGGCAGCAGTCATACCTGCCAAGTCTTCGGGAGAGGTTTCGATACGTACTAAAACCACGCGGTGTCCGTCGGCACGCCACTGTGCTGCATCGTCGGCAAAGAATACAATCTGACCGCAGGCAGCACCCGGAGAAGCCGGAAGACCACGAGTCAGTACTCTTGCCTTACGCAAAGCTTCTTTATCGAATATCGGGTGAAGCAGTTCATCCAATTTGTTGGGTTCGCAACGTAAAATAGCTGTTTTTTCGTCAATCAGACCTTGCTGGAGCATTTCCATTGCGATACGTACCATGGCAGCACCTGTACGTTTACCGTTTCTTGTCTGGAGGAACCAGAGTTTTCCTTCCTGAACGGTAAATTCCATATCCTGCATATCATGGTAATGATTTTCCAGTTTCGTTTGCAGTGCATCCAGTTCCTTATAGATTTCCGGCATAGCCTCTTCCATAGACGGATATTTGCTGGCACGTTCTTCTTCAGAAATGCCCTGCAGAGCAGCCCAGCGCTGAGATCCGATTTTTGTAATCTGCTGAGGCGTACGGATTCCGGCTACCACATCTTCACCTTGTGCATTGATCAAGTATTCACCGTTGAACAGATCTTCGCCGGTAGCAGCGTCACGAGAGAAGCAAACGCCTGTTGCCGATGTTTCACCCATGTTACCAAATACCATTGCCTGTACGTTGACAGCCGTACCCCATTCGGCAGGTATACCTTCCATCTTGCGGTAGAGGATGGCACGTTCGTTCATCCAGGAATCAAATACGGCACAGATGGCTCCCCAAAGTTGTTCGTAAGCGTTTTCCGGGAAGTCTTGTCCGGTCTGAGCCTTGACGGCCGCTTTGAAGCGAGTTACCAGTTCTTTCAGTTCAGCTACTCCTAACTCGTTGTCCAGACGTACTCCTTTGGCTTTCTTTACATCTTCTATGATAGCTTCAAACGGGTCGATGTCTTCTTTGTTGGTCGGTTTCATGCCTAGAACTACGTCGCCATACATCTGAATGAAGCGACGGTATGAATCCCATGCAAAACGTTCGTTGCCTGTCTTGCGTGCCAGTCCGGCAACTACTTCGTCATTCAGTCCCAGGTTCAATATTGTATCCATCATACCAGGCATGGAAGCTCTTGCACCCGAACGTACAGAAACCAGCAACGGGTTTTCTACGTCGCCGAATTTTGATTTCATGAGTGCTTCCACTCCTTTGATTGATTTTTCTACATCATCTTTCAGCAGGTTGACTACATCGTCTTTTCCTTTTTCGAAATATTCGTTGCAAACTTCTGTCGTGATTGTAAATCCGGGAGGAACGGGAACACCGATTAAGTTCATTTCAGCAAGGTTGGCTCCTTTGCCACCTAAAAGATTTCTCATATCTGCTTTACCTTCAGCATGGCCGTTTCCGAATGTGTAGATTCTTTTCTTTTCCATTTATTTATAAGGTTTATAAAGGTTTATGTATGTTTTTCTAGTCGTTGCGATTCTTTGTAAAAGAATTTAACGTTGGCAAAACTATATATATTTTATGAATATCCAAATGAAAAAGGAACTTTTTATTCTATGTTTTGCAATATAGACTTTGCAAAATTAACTTCTTCCGAAATCGTAACAGAATGTCGGGATTATTTTGTAACTTTGCTCCCAAATTGGATTTATATAAAACAGACGTGGCAAGAAAGAAGAAAGAACTTCCTTTACTGGAAAAAGTAACGATAACAGATGTAGCTGCCGAGGGTAAGGCAGTGGCGAAAGTAAATGATTTGGTAATATTCGTACCTTATGTAGTTCCCGGTGACGTAGTCGATTTGCAAGTAAAACGCAAGAAAAACCATTACGCAGAAGCGGTTGCAGTAAAATTTTATGAAAAATCGCCGATGCGTGTCGAGCCGTTCTGCCAGCATTATGGCGTTTGTGGCGGTTGTAAGTGGCAGTGTCTTGCGTATGAAGACCAGATTCGCTATAAGCAGAAGCAGGTATACGATAACTTGACTCGTATCGGAAAGGTGGAGTTGCCGGAGTTTATGCCCATTTTAGGTTCCGCGAAAACAAAGTTCTACCGGAACAAGCTGGAGTTTACCTTCTCTAACAAGCGCTGGCTGACCGAGGAGGAAGTAAAGCAGGACGTGAAGTATGATCAGATGAATGCTGTGGGATTCCATATCCCGGGAGCTTTCGATAAGGTGCTTGCCATTGAGAAGTGCTGGTTGCAGGATGATATCTCGAATCAGATCCGTAATGCAATCCGCGATTATGCCTATGAACATAATTATGAATTCTTCGATTTGCGTAGTCAGGAGGGTATGCTCCGTAACATGATGGTTCGTACTTCGTCTACAGGTGAACTCATGGTGCTGTTGCAATGCAAGATTACTTCGGATGCGGAACTGGAGAAAATGAAGACACTGTTGCAGTTCGTTGCGGATAAGTTCCCTCAGATTACTTCTTTGTTGTACGTTATCAATAATAAGTGCAACGATACCATCGGCGATCTGGATGTGGAAGTTTTCAAGGGAAACGATCATATTTTCGAGGAAATGGAAGGACTTCGTTTCAAGGTAGGTCCGAAATCTTTCTATCAGACCAATTCGGAACAGGCATACAATCTGTATAAGGTAGCCCGGAACTTTGCAGGACTGACTGGCAACGAGCTGGTATACGACCTTTATACCGGTACGGGTACTATTGCCAACTTCGTTTCTCGTCAGGCACGTAAGGTCATCGGTATAGAATATGTCCCCGAGGCTATAGAAGATGCTAAGGTCAATTCTCAGATAAACGGTATCGACAATACGTTGTTCTATGCCGGTGATATGAAGGATATCCTGACGCAAGATTTTATCAACGAGCACGGACGTCCGGATGTGATTATTACCGATCCTCCACGTGCAGGTATGCACAATGATGTAATCGATGTGATTCTGTTTGCCGAGCCCAAGCGTATCGTCTATGTCAGCTGTAATCCGGCTACTCAGGCCCGCGACCTTCAGTTGCTCGATGCCAAATATAAGGTAACTGCCGTACAGCCTGTAGATATGTTCCCGCATACGCATCATGTGGAGAATGTCGTGTTATTGGAGAAAAGATAATTTAGATCAATAGAGAAGATAGCTATGTCGAGAAGAAATAGAAATGCGGGTGGCCGTCCTGTGGCACGGGCTGCTGCGAAGTATACCATATATAATGTGACGGAACCTGCCGAGCTGATGGAGTTTTTGATGAAGAAAATGGCAGGAATCAGCCGTACGCGTGTAAAGGCTTTGCTTACCAATCGGGTGGTGCTGGTCGACAATAATATCCAGACGCAATATAACTATCCGCTTAAGCCGGGTATGAAGGTGCAGATAAGTCGCGAGAAGCACAACCACGAATTCCGTCATCCGATGCTGAAGATATTGTACGAGGATGCTTACCTTATCGTGGTAGAGAAGAAGGAAGGGCTGCTTTCCGTAGCAACTGACCATCAGAAGGAGAGAACTGCACAGCATATCCTGAACGAGTATGTGAAGCGGGAACATCGCAATAATCGTATTTTTGTAGTCCATCGCTTGGATCGTGAAACATCGGGCGTTATGATGTATGCTAAGGATGAAAAAACCCAGCATACGTTGCGCGACAACTGGCACGATATTGTGTACGATCGCCGTTATGTGGCAATCGTAATGGGGGACATGGAAAAGGATCAGGGAACTGTTGCCTCGTGGCTGACCGACCGTAAGTTGTATGTAAGTTCTTCTCCAGTCGATGATGGTGGAAAGTATTCGGTTACGCATTATCGCACCATAAAGCGTGCTAACGGTTATTCGCTGGTAGAACTGCAACTGGAAACTGGTCGTAAGAATCAGATTCGTGTACACATGCAAACGTTGGGACATCCGGTTGTAGGAGATGAACGCTATGGTTGTGAGGTAAATCCGCTGGGACGTCTGGCGCTGCATGCATTCAAATTATGCTTCTATCACCCGGTTACGGGAGAACGGATGGAGTTTGAAACACCGTACCCCACGCCTTTTAAGAATTTAATGCTGAGAAAATAAGTAAATATCCGATAGAAGAAATCCGCTTCAAATTGCCCGTTGCTGTAAAGCGTGGCAGTTTGAAGCGGATTTTTTTTATAAGATAGTTATGGCGATTTGTGCGCATGCTTCTGCATCACAAAGAGCATGATGATGCTGGTGCAGGTCGTAACCGCATCGGAGTGCTACCGTCTGCAACTGATGGTTGGGCAGTTGTTTGCCGAAAGTGCGGCGGGAAGCTCTGCAAGTGCAATAAAACGTATACTCCGGATAGGCCATGTGATAAACTTGAAACGCAGCTTTCAGGCAACCTTCATCGAAGGGGCTGTTGTGTGCTACGAGAGGCAGTCCGTCAATTCGGGGGGCGATTTCCCTCCATACCTCGGGAAACGTTGGAGCCTGAGCCGTATCATTGAAGGTCAGTCCGTGTACCTGTGTGTTCCAGTAACTGTAGTAATTGGGGTAAGGACGTATCAACCGATAAATCTTGTCGGCGATTTTTCCGTCCTTTACAATGACAATTCCCACACTGCATACGCTCGAACGTTCTCTATTGGCCGTTTCAAAGTCGATTGCTGCAAAGTTTTCCATTAAAATCTTTCTGTTTTAAAGTTTCCCGATTCGTGCACAGATCTGAGCGTACGTTTCCATGTTGTCCACCGGTAAAGAATAATTTCCCAAACGTTTTACCTGAATGGAATAGTAAGATGTTATACGGTGGAAGCCTTCTTTCCATAACTTTTCTTTCATTTCGTTGCTTGCCGGCTTTTTGTTTTCCAGTTCATTGAAAAACAAAACCAGACTATAGTAGTAAGCTTCTTTGTACAGTGCGTATGCTTCTTCCGATTTTCCTTCCAAGGCCTTCAACTGTGCTTCTATGATTTTGCGGTTTTCGGTCTGAGGTTCGGCTAGTTGTTGCTGTATTTTACGCACATCCCCTGTCATGATCCATAACTTGATGGTTAGCATGACTACAACTGCTGCTAGAAAACAATTTATAAGCATTGTCTTTTTACTTCGATTCGAAAACAATTTCTCCAAAGAAATCCGGACAATGGAAGCAAGGCGAGGGGAGATCTATCGGATTCCACGACAAGAAATGGGGCGTTTGAAGTTTGTCGCCGCACTTATAAAAGTTGGCTCTCATCTTTTTCCCGTCGAGCAAAGCTATCTTGTCATGGAAAAAAGCCGATACCGGAATGCGGAGCGCAAGCTGCCAGGAGCATTCTCCCAGTCGTTCTTCAAAAGGGATTCTGCCTAACGATGCCCAGCGTTCAACTTGCCCGACGGTTTCCAGCGGCGCATGTTCCCGGTTGCCCGGTATACCATATTCTATCAGCAGCGTGCCTGCGCAGTTACATTCAAAGTTATAGTATTTTTTTTCGTCGGTAGGCTGTACGAAAAATTCGGCGCACGCATCCTCCCATACCCGTCCGTTGTCTGCCGGTGCAACGGCACGTACGCTCTTTTCCGTTACGCGGTAATGTATCAGTATCGCATCTCCTGTATGAGCAATTCTGAATTTGACGTCCGGTGTATAGGGATAATCTTTCCAGTTTACGCAGTCTATTTGCTGGAAGGGGATCTGTGCTGCATCGAATAACGCGGGAATCTGCTCTGCGGAACAGCCGTCAGGGCAGAGTACTTTCTTTACGGATAGTGTTTTCATAAGGAGAAAAGATAGAAGTTAGTAATAAAATAAATGTTGATAATTAAAACCTTTAAATCGTTTAATTACCAACATTCATCTGTCGGGGTAGCGGGATTCGAACCCACGACCCCCTGCTCCCAAAGCAGGTGCGCTAACCGGACTGCGCTACACCCCGAACTTATTATCTCAAAACAGTTATGAAAGTTCCTTTTTCGTCGGGGTAGCGGGATTCGAACCCACGACCCCCTGCTCCCAAAGCAGGTGCGCTAACCGGACTGCGCTACACCCCGAAGAAGGTTTCTTCCTTAAAAGCGATGCAAAGGTAGTGCTTTATGACTAAACATGCAAGCTTTTTGAAGACTTTTTTGCTACTTTTTTAACGTTCCAGTCGCAAACGGCGTTGTATCAGCGGGTTATGTTTGTAAGAATTTATCCGGTGTTGTATGATGAATCTGCCGTATGTGCGTGTCGGTCGTCGAGAAAAAAGAATGAACCCCGAAAGCGGTCTGATTGGCTTTCGGGGTTCGGTTTCTTGTTATTTCAGTCGGATGAGCAACTTGGCCAGTTCGTCGCGCCAGTCGCTTCCGTTTTCGGGCTGAAACGTATACATACCCAGTTCACGTCCGGCTGCAATATTCGATGCGCCGTCGTCCACAAACAAGGTCTCTTCCGGTTGCATTTTGCTATCGGTAAGCATGAACTCAAAAATACGCCGGTCGGGTTTCGTGCAGCCTATCTGATACGAAAGATACAACTTCTCAAAATAAGCAGTCAGCGGTTTCCCTTCCGAAGAGAAACGTTCGCTGCAAGCCCATCCCATGACGTACGGATTCGTGTTGCTGAGCACATAGAGCTTGTAACCTTCACGCCGTAAGGTTTCCAGGTAATGCAACTTGCGTACATCTATACCTGTGAAGAATCCCAGCCATGCCTGCTGCACTTCTTCCCACGACAAGGTACGTCCGCACAGTTTACCCAGTTCATTGCGGTAAGCCTCTTCGGTGAGCGTACCCTCTTCCAGCTCCTGAAAGATACCCGTCTGATGGTATTTGTCGAGTATGCGGTCGGCGTCTTTCACACCCAAGCGGATGAAAGCTTGCACAGCCTGCTCGCGGTCGATGTCTGCTATTACGCCTCCGAAGTCAAAAACTATATTCTTAATCATCTCGCTTTATTGTTTTAAAATGAATTTACTTGTTTGCCGGTTTCAGCCATTTGTCCAGCCATGCAAAGAAGGTACGCTGCCACAGAATACCGTTCTGCGGTTTCAGTACCCAGTGGTTTTCGTCGGGGAAGATGAGCAGCTCAGCTGGAACTCCTCTCAGTTTGGCAGCATTGAAGGCAGCCATTCCCTGTGAAGCTAAGATGCGGTAATCCTTTTCTCCGTGAATGCAGAGGATAGGAGTATCCCATTTGTCAACGAACAGGTGAGGTGAGTTGGCGTAACTGCGCTGTACCGCCGGGTTGTTTTTCTCCCAGTATGCACCTCCCAGGTCCCAGTTCGTGAACCAGAGTTCTTCTGTTTCCAGATACTGCTGCTCCATGTTGAAGAAACCATCGTGAGCAATAAAGGCTTTGAAGCGCTTGTTGTGATGACCTGCCAGCCAGTATACCGAGTAACCTCCGAAGCTGGCTCCCACACATCCCAGATGATCCTTGTCGACATACGGTTCTTTGGCGATGTCGTCGATGGCACTCAAGTAGTCGTCCATGCAGTGACCTCCGTAGTTGGTGCTGATTTCTTCCAGCCATTCCATACCGAATCCCGGCAGACCGCGGCGGTTAGGAGCGATGACAATATAATCGTTGGCAGCCATGATTTGCAGATTCCAGCGGTAGCTCCAGAACTGGCTTACCGGACTCTGAGGACCTCCTTCGCAGAACAGCAGGGTAGGATATTTCTTGTTCGGGTTGAAGTTGGCAGGATAAACCACCCACGAAAGCATGTCCTTTCCGTCGACGGTCTTGGTCCAGCGTGCTTCTACCTTACCCATTTTCAACTGACTGAAGATATGATCGTTTTCCTTGGTGATACGGGTTACGGTATTTTTCTTTTTCAGGTCGACTGTAAACAGCTCGTCTGCTTCGCTGATAGAGTGACGTTTAGTAAGCAACTGCTTGTTGTTCAGCATGGCAACCGAGGTATAATCGTACATGCCGTCGGTGAGCTGCTTAACCTCGCCCTTCAGGTTGGTACTGTGAATCATGCTGGTAGCATGCCATACGCCTACGAAATACAATGTCTTTCCGTCGGGAGCCCAGCAATAGTCGTCTACACCCGACTGGAAGGCTTCGGTTACGTATGTCTTTTCTCCGCTCTTCAGGTTCATCACGCACAGACGGTTGCGGTCACTTTCATAACCGTCGCGCTCCATGCTCTGCCAGGCAATGCTCTTTCCGTCGGGAGAGAATTTCGGGTTGGTATCGTAACCCAAATTCTTATCTGTAGCATCTTCCTTGCACAGATTACGAGTTTTACCGCTCTCAGTATCATAAAGGTAAATATCCGAGTCGGTCGATACGGAATATTCCAAACCGGTTTTCTTACGACAGGTGTAGGCAATCTGTTTGGAATCGTTGCTCCACGCCAGTTGTTCGATGCCGCCAAACGGTTTCATCGGCGATTCGTAAGGCTCGTCTTTCAGGATATCAGTAGCCTCGCCAACCTGATTGCCGTCGAATGTTGCCACAAAAGGATGCGGAATGCTCTCCACCCATTCATCCCAATGCTTGTACATCAGGTCAGTGATGACTCTTCCGCTCGCTTTGTCCAGATCGGGGTATAAATCAGACGTACGTTCTCCGTATTTCACTTGTGCGATAAACAGCACCTTACTTTCGTCGGGTGAGAACTTGAAGCCGTCGATGCCTCCTTCGTATGCTGAAAGCTGCTTGCGTTCGCTACCGTCGGGATTCATTTCCCACAGCTGCATGCTTCCGCTGGCTGCACTCAGAAAAGCAATCTTGCTGCCACCCTTGATCCATGCCGGTTCCATTTCGCTGTCGGCAGTAGTCGTCAGCAGCAGGTTATTGGTGCCGTCGGCATTCATGACATAGATAACGGTATGGCTCTTGTTTTCCTTTACACTATAGTAGGACACGGTATATGCAATCTGTTTTCCGTCGGGAGATACGGTTGAACTTCCGATACGTCCCATAGCCCACAAGGCTTCGGGAGTAAGTTTTTTGTCCTTGATTCTGATTTCTTGCTTGCCGATGATAGGCTTGTCGGCGTTGGCCGGAGTGCCGGCGTTGACATAGCCCGACGCTGCGAATACCATGGCAGCCGTCATTGTCATAAGGTCTGTTTTCTTCATGATTCTTGAACTTTTATTTTTTCGGGTAACAAAGATACTCATTTTCTTGGCTACATACGACAGGCATCATGGATAAAGTTCGGAGCGGAAGAGATTCTTCCTGATAAGACATTCCTGAGAATGTAAGAAAGCCTCAGCACATTTACTGAAAGACGTGTTGAGGCTACTACGTATTTTTGTACAAATCTTTTTGCTTTTTGTACAAAAACACGGCAGAATTTGTACAGAAAATAAAAAATCTCCCCGTTCCGTTTTTCATACTTTCAGCAGCATTTCAGAAGCGGAAGGGGAGAATTTGAGAGAGAGATTTAAATGAATTTATTTTCCGATGAAATAAGCCGGATAATTATCGAGCAGACAGTTCAACTGGTTGCCTCCCATCTGAATGTTATCCATGTAGGAATATCGGCTGCCGTAGTTGAGGCGGATGCTTGTATAACTACTGTTCCACCAGTCCCAGGCGAAGTTCAGGGTAGATTCCTGACGGTTTCCGTACCGGTCTTCCGAGTACAGATAGTCAATTCCCGTATTGTCCGGATAGAAACGAAGTTCCTGATAGTAATAGATACCGTAGTCGTCGGTCCATTCGTCTGTCCAGGTACGGCTGCACAGATAGTCGGTTGTTTCGCGGTAATCACCTGGTCCGTTGCCAAATTCTATTCCCAGACCTACATATTCGCATGAACTCAGTGTAACGATTAAAGATAATATGGCTACTATATAATAAAATTTACGTCTTGTTGTTTTCATAACTACCTCCTTTTGTTTTGATATGACAAAGGTAATCCGGGAATCTGATACGGACAATTGTTTTTTCCTAATCGTAAAGAGGAATATTCCTATTCGTGATAGGGGAATTCCTCAGATGCGTTTATGCTGCCAGTTGAATTTCCGGATATACAGGTAGCTGGCTACGCCTATGCATATGGCATATAGGTGTTCGGCAGTCCAGCATACGGCGACGTCGGCCTTTAGTCCGATAATGACAATCAGGATGTAGACAATGTACAGTACCAGTGCGATCATTTCGAGGATGAAGGCTGCACGGGTATTGCCTGTTCCGGATACCGACTGGAAATAGATGAATCCGGGAATACTGACCAGGTAAGTGGAACACAGTACCCAGAGGGTAGGGATGCTGGCAGCTATCAGGTCGGGAATGTCGGTATAGATACGCAGCACCGGTGAGGGAAACAGCGAGATAAGGGCAACCAGCGGAACTACGATGCAGGCACATAGTCGGATATGCTGGTTGATGAGTGCCGGAACCTGACGGCTGTGACCGGCACCTATCTGGTTGCTGACCAGTGAACTACAGGTTGAGGCGAAAGCGGTGACCGTCATAAAGGGTATGCTCGATACGCTGCGTATGATATTGGATATGGCAAGCGGACGTTCTCCCAAGTGTTCGATAAAGATAAAGAACAGGAACCACGTAGAAAGGGAAATAAAGTTCTGTATCATGGTCCATACCGAGATGTGCATGATTTGCGACAACTCGCGGGTACGGAAGCCCGGGATGTGATTCAGTCCGTACTTGCGGAAATCAATTCTCTTATACGTGTATACGATGAAGAACAGCACCGATACCAGTTCGGCAAGCGACGAACCGATGGCAGCTCCGGCAATACCCATGGGCGGAAAGCCGAACTTACCGAAAATCAGGGTATAGTTGAATACCACGTTTGCCAGTACCATGACAATGGAATTCAGCGTGAGCGTGCGGGTTTGTGTGGTTCCCACAAAGAAAGCCCTGAACATGGCACCTATAAAGGAGAAGAAGAAACCGTATACCCGCCAGCGGATGTAGTCGGTTGCTGCTCCTACGATACGGTCGGAGGCGACCAGCACGCCCAGTATCTGTTCGGAGAAAAGCTGTGAGAGTGTGAATATCACCAGGCTCATCAGCATAAGGAAGTAAATGCCCTGATAGAAAATATTTCCGATGGCACGGTAATTGCCCTCTCCGTTGCGGCGGGCTATCAGGATCTGCGAACCGATGGTAAATCCGAATCCGATCATGAAAATGGCTAGATAGTATACGCCCGCGATGGCAGAAGCTCCCAGTTCTATCTCGCCCACATGCCCGAGAAATGCCGTATCGGTGATACCGATCATCTGTTCCATGAGCAGGCTGATGAGGATGGGATAGGCTATCAGCCATATATCCTTGTAGGTATAACTTGTTGTCGACTTCATACTTGGTTTAGGAGGTTAGAAACGGTTCTTGGTCTTTCCGCTGATCTCTTCGATGTCGAGGCGGATGATTTCCGTACGATGGAACGATTTCTCAGCATATTCCAGCCCTCTGATTTTGTCGTTCGGGCAGTACTTGCTCAGGAACAGGGAGAGGGCAGACATACGTTCGGCCTCGTGAAGTCCGTGGTGTGCCGTGCAGCGGAGTACAATACTTTCGTAGGCTGTCGTAAATTCTCCGGAAATGACTTTGGTACGTCCTACCACGCAGAAAGATACGTTTGTGCAGGCATCGATACAGTTTAGCTTTCTGCCTACCGGAGCACAGTGTATATAAATAGAGTTGCCTCTGTCCCATACATAGCTGAGAGGAATGCCGTAGGCACCGTCCCCGTTTTCGGTACGCATGGAAAGTATTCCGTATTCTCCTTCTTTCAGTATTTCGAACGAACGTGTTTCGTCCAGCAGTCTGTCCTGACGGCGGACTTGAGTATTGTTGAATTCCATAATGTTGATATTTGAGTGGATGTAATAATCTGTTGTACGATAAATAAAGTCAAAAAACAGGCGGATTAACATTGCACCGCTACGTGAAGCAATGAATAATCCGTCTGAGTATACGGTAGATCAAACCGCTGATAAAATTTATTGATTGGCTATTTCGTAGATTTCACGGCTTGCCTGATGGTCGAGGTGCACATAATTGCCGGCTATCTGGCCTTTGTCTTCGTGAAATTTTCTTACCAGCAGGTCGATGTCGGGATGTTCTATGCCCAGTTCCTTGAACGAAACAGGCATGCCGATGCTGTGCAGGAATGTCTTGAAGCGTGAGATACCTTCCAAAGCGACAGCTTGCAGGTCGTCTGATGCCGGTACATCCCATACACGAGTTGCAAATTGAGCCACCTTCCCCACATTGTGTTTGGCTGCATAAGTCAGCCATGCCGGGAAAATAACAGCCAGTCCGGCACCGTGAGTCACGTTATAGAGGGCACTGACCTCATGTTCCAGTCCGTGTGAAGCCCAGTCTTCTTCGCAGCCTACGCCGCAGGTTCCGTTGTGTGCCACGGTTCCCGCCCACATGATGTTGGCGCGTGCGTCGTAATTATCCGGCTCGGCCAGTACACGGGGTGCTTCGGTAATGATTGCTTTCAGTACTCCTTCGCACATACGGTCGGCTATTTCCACTCCCGGAGTATTGCTGAAATAGCGTTCCATGATGTGAGCCATCATATCGGTGATGCCGCTGGCTGTCTGCCAGGCCGGCAAGGTATAGGTCAGTTCCGGATTCATGACGGCAAAAGCCGGACGAAGAATGGCCGGAGTGTGCAGACCCAGTTTTCTCAAGCCGTCGAGTTTGGTGATGACGGCATTGCCGGAGCCTTCACTTCCCGCTGCGGGAATGGTCAGCACCACGCCGATAGGCAGTCCCGCCTGAGGTACAGATTTGCCGATAAAGAAGTCCCAGAAGTCGCCTTCGTAAGGAATGCCAATGGCAATTGCCTTGGCCGTATCGATGACGGAGCCTCCGCCTACCGGAAGAATGAAGTCGACTTGTTCGTTGCGTCCCAGTTCGATGCCTTCGTATACTTTCGGGTCGGTTGGATTGGGTTGTATGCCTCCCAGTTCTACATAGGCAACTTTTGCTTCATCCAGCGAACGCTTTACCTTGTCCAGCAGTCCGCTCCGTACGACAGAGCCGCCTCCATACACAATTAAGGCCTTCGTACCGTGATATTTTTTGACTAATGTTCCGGTTTGTGTTTCCGTTGCTCTACCAAATACAAATTCAGTGGGGCTGTAAAAGGTAAAATTATTCATAAATTTAGCTCCTTTTTCTTTAATTTGATTTTAATTGTGTGAGAGTGTTTCTATTCGTGAAACGTGATACTGCAAAGTTATGGAATTTTTCTTATCTTTGCGCTTTCATTTTCAAAATCACTATGAAATCAGATATCGAAATAGCTCGCAGTATTGAACTGACAAAGATTAAGCAGGTAGCACGTGATTATGATATACCTGTAGAAGAAATCCATAACTATGGACGTTATATCGCAAAAGTTCCTGAAACGTTGATCGATGAGGAAAAAGTAAAGAACAGCAACCTTATTCTGGTGACGGCTATTACACCGACTAAGGCGGGTATCGGAAAGACTACCGTGTCAATCGGTCTGGCATTAGGCTTGACACGCATCGGAAAGAAGGCGATTTGTGCGCTTCGTGAGCCGTCGCTCGGTCCTTGCTTCGGTATGAAAGGTGGAGCTGCCGGAGGTGGATATGCTCAGGTTTTGCCGATGGATAAGATTAACCTGCACTTTACGGGTGATTTTCATGCGATTACCTCGGCACATAACATGATTGCTGCCTTGCTGGACAACTACATGTATCAGAATCAGGATAACGGCTTTGCACTGAAAGAGGTGTTGTGGAACCGTGTACTCGATGTGAACGACCGCGGATTGCGTTATATCATTACCGGGCTGGGCGGTAAATCGAATGGTATCACTCGTGAGTCGAGCTTCGATATTACACCGGCTTCGGAGATCATGGCTATTCTCTGTCTGGCAAAAGATGAAGACGACTTGCGTCGCCGTATTGAGAATATTTTGCTGGGCTTCACAATCGACAACAAGCCGTTTACTGTAAAAGATCTGGGTGTAGCGGGAGCAATTACCGTATTGCTGAAAGACGCGATTGCACCAAACTTGGTTCAGACTACGGAACATACGGCTGCTTTCGTACATGGTGGTCCGTTTGCCAATATCGCGCACGGATGTAACTCGGTAATGGCTACCAAGCTGGCTATGACTTTTGGTGACTATGTGATTACGGAAGCTGGTTTCGGTGCCGATCTGGGTGCTGAAAAGTTCTACGACATCAAATGCCGCAAGTCGGGTTTGCAGCCTAAGCTGACTGTTATCGTAGCGACAGCACAAGGATTGAAAATGCATGGTGGTGTAAGTCTTGACCAGATAAAAGAACCGAATGCAGAGGGACTGGTTAAGGGACTGGCAAATCTCGACAAACATATCGAGAACCTTCGTTCTTTCGGTCAGACGGTAGTTGTTGCATTCAACCGTTATGCAAACGATATGGAAGAAGAAATTGATCTGGTTCGTCAGCATTGTGCGGAACTGGGAGTAGGTTTTGCGGTGAATAATGCCTTTGTAGAAGGTGGCGCTGGAGCTGTGGAACTGGCTAATCTGGTAGTAGATACTATCGAAAAGCAGCCTTCGGGACCGTTGCATCTGGCTTATAATGATGAAGACAGCGTGGAAGAGAAGATTTCGAAGGTAGCATGCAACCTGTATGGTGCGAACATGATTACTTACAGTGCAGCGGCTAGAAAGAAACTGAAACGCATACAGGAACTTGGTTATGGACATTTCCCTATCTGTATCGCTAAGACACAATATTCATTCTCTACCGATCCGAAGTTGTACGGAGTGGTGAAAGACTTTGAATTCCACGTTCGCGATATCGTATTGAATGCCGGAGCTGAGATGCTGGTTATCGTGGCTGGAGAAATCATGCGTATGCCGGGATTGCCAAAAGAACCGCAGGCATTGCATATTGATATCGTAAATGGTGAAATAGAGGGCTTGTCCTAAAGACAGTTTTTCTATTTCTACATCATAGGATACGGAAAGAGGTATCAGAAAAACAAATCGTGCAGACTCGAGAGCCTGCACGATTTGTTTTTTATCTCCGAATTGAAACATCGGGCATACAGAGAATTTAAGTTGTTACTGATTCCCTTTTTGGTTAGGGTTCTTTTTGTGATAGAAATTGATTCGTTCCGTCCATTTCCTGTTTTCCAGAGGAAATACTTTATGGGTGTTGGCCCAGTCAATCCATTTGGCCTCCAGTTCTTCTACTTTTTCGGGGTATTTTTCTGCGAGGTCATTGGTTTCGAATGGATCAGTAGCCAGATTGATCAGTTCCCATTGGCTGTCTCTGTCGGCTTTGACCAGTTTCCAGTTGCCGTCTATAATGGCACACAAACTTTGATGCTCGAAGTATAAGGTTCTTGGTTCAAGAGCTTTTCCTTGTGAAGCTGGAAGCAGGCTGGTTCCCGGCAGGTCAGCATGAGCAAACGTCTTGGGGTATGTTACCTTTCCCAAAGCCATGCATGTTGGCATGATATCGATGATATGTGCCGGCTGGTGACAGATTTCTCCTTTCATCTTATTTTTCTTCTTGTCGCCATAGGTAAGGATGAACGGAGTACTGGTTCCTCCTTGGAAAACCCACTTCTTATAACTTCTATAGGGTGTATTCGATAAGTCAGACATTAATTGTCCGATAAACCCGCCTTCATCGGTAGCTCCATTGTCGCTCAGGAAGAGAAAGACGGTATTCTCGTACATACCTTTCTTCTTGATCTCATCGACCAGCTTGCCGATGCCTTCGTCCATGATTTCAATCATGGCGGCATAAGTAGCCATATCGTTTATCCATTTTTCCTGTTGCTGAGGCGTCAGGTCTTCCCATGCCGGACGTTTGCCACCAAATTCTTTGTTGAATATCGGAAGTTCCAGACTATCGGGTACCAGTCCGAAGCTCTTTTGCTTTTCGAATCGTTGCTTGCGTAAGACATCATATCCGACTTTATAACGGTCGATGCACTTTTTTACATATTCGGCCGGTGCTTGGAGTGGCAAGTGAGGCGCATAATGGGCTACGTATAAGAACATCGGTTTCCGGGTATCGTGCGCATGAACAAAACTTACGGCCGAGTCGGTAATGGCTTTAGTGTAATAATAGTCATCGGGTAAGTCGGTGATTCTGTCCAGATTATTATAGACTGGATCGGGTTTGTAATAACTTCCTCCTCCGTGCAGGCAGCCATAGTATTTGTCGAACCCCCGTTGTATAGGATAACTTCCGTTAGGAGCATCGTATCCGCCGGTTGTCGTTACGTGCCATTTCCCGCTCATGTATGTGGAATATCCACCCGCTTTCATGACTTCGGCGATGGTAGGATATGCTTTGTCTAGCTGTCCTCTGTAACCGGGACGATGTTCGTCAACCTCGGCCATCCAGCCCATTCCTACTTCATGCTGGTATCTGCCAGTTAGTAGGGCAGCTCGGCTTGGACAACTTCTTCCGGTGTTCTTAAACTGACTGAAGCGTACTCCTTCCTGAGCGAGCTTGTCGATATTGGGAGTTTGGATTTCGCTCCCGTAACATCCTAGGTCGGAAAAGCCCATATCATCGCAAAGAATGAGTACAATGTTAGGAGATTGAGGTGATTGGGCGTTTATATATTGATTGACACCGCATACAGCAATAGGGACGAATAATAGTTTGTTCATTGTAGTATTAGTTTAGCGGAGTGAGGATAGATAGAATAAGATTTAGGTTATATAAGTTTTATTCTTTTTCTATGATAATTTAGATTTTTAAAAGAGTTGATTTATCGGCAAGGAATTTCAGGCCCTTTTATGGAGGATGCCAAAATTCCCTGTCCGTGAATCAGTCATTATTTCTTGCAAAGTGCCTTGAAATCACAATAGGCGCATTTGTCTTCTATATCGGTCTGGGTAAAAGATACATTAGAATTGAAGATCGTTTCCAGTAATTCATTCAGGTACTTTCGAAACTCTTCTTCGTATTTTGCGAAATCTTCTACTGGTTCTTTCGGCTTGCGGGGTTCTCCTATCTGAATAACCGGAGAATAATTTTCCGAAGCAGCCCGATGAATGTATAGCAGGGCAGGAGCTACCCGTCGGTCGTCGTTTTTCCCTTTCAGTAGTTTGCAGACGATGGAGGCATAAAGAAAGGTCTGGAAAACATAGTTCGAACGCTTTTTATCGGGAATAAAGAGCGAAGCAATGTTTGCCGGGGTATCGGCATCGCCTCCCGTCTTGTAATCTACAATCCGTAGGGTTCCGTCTTTTGTATCCATACGGTCGATGATACCTCCTATACGTGACTGAATGATTTTATCCGCTGCTTGAATCGTTATATTTTCATACACAGGTTGCTCGGAACCGACAAAGGTAAACGGAGCATATCGCAGGTCGTTCCGAAGGAGTTGCTGAACATACTTCAGGATAACGGCTGAGTTGATGAGTTGAATGCCGTTATATTCAGGTTGCTCATCTGGAGGGAGGTTAAAGAACAGCTCTTTGAATCCGTTGTCTACATAGGTTTGCAGGCGGACTTCATCTTTTAAAAGCGTTTCCAGGTTCTCTTTGTTTATCAGTTTCCCGTGGCTTGTCAGGTCTTTATAAATATGTTCCGCTGCATAATGAAAGATACTGCCGAACTTGGCCGAGTCGATGTCTGCGCTCACTTCATCGGGGGCACTAAGCAGAGCTACATATTTATAATAGAACTTCAGCGAACAGTCCAGGTAGCAGTTCAGGGCCGATGGTGAAATGATAGCCTTCGGGTTACTCTGAAGGTCGAATACCTTTCGCATCCGTTCCATGATGTCGGGTGTCTTTTCGATGGTGATAGGAGCTGAGTCTTGTGGGGACTGTTCGGCTTCCAGTTGCTTACGCTGTATGGGATGTCCCCATTCTATCAGGAACTGGAGCATGAAGCGTGATAGCTCTCCGCGGTTGATGCCATCGGTAGCGGTATTGTATACCAGCGTTACCTTCTCGGCTCGTTGCAACAAGCGATAGAAATAATAGGCATAAACGGCTATTTTATGGTCGATGGTCGTCATGCCGAAAGCCTTTCGTAAGTTGTAAGGGATGAAAGAGGAATCGCCTCCTGCTTTAGGCAACTGCCCTTCGTTGACGGAAAGCAGGATGAGATGACGGAAGTCGAGGTTACGTGTTTCCAGTACCCCCATGACTTGCATACCGATGGCCGGCTCTCCGTGAAAAGGAATGCTCGATGAAGACATGACACGGGTGAGCAAGCGCTGGAAAGTACCTGCCTGCACATTCAGTTCCTTGCTCTCGATTAAGGTATGAAAGCGGTTGACCAATGTATAGGTTTTGAATAAGGATTCACGATACAGCTGGTCGAATGCATCGGAGTGAGAGGCAGCTTGTTGCTGGTAAATGGTAGCGACTTTTTTTATCGCTTCCGACAGCATGCAGCATAAGTCGAGGTTGTTTCTACGCGGCGTAAACAACAGTTCCAGTACTTCGTCTTGTTTCAATTCCGAAGGAAGCGGATAGAAACGGTTGTCACGGGTGAGAGTTTGTTCCAGTTTCTCGGCTTCGGGCGACAACTGACGGGTATACGGATGCTTCAAAACGCTGATAACTTCCGCAAACAAATAACGTCCGTTGTTTGGATTGTAACCCGAAGTATGGAGTTCCATCAGAGCGTTGACGAAACTGTATGCGGGAGTCTGCGAAAGCGGAAAGCCCATTGTGATATTGATGTGCTTTACATTATCCGGTAAAGAATGCAGTACGGGCTGAAGCAGTGCTTCATTGCATAGTACAACCGCTGTTTCTTTCTCCTCTGGCGTGAGGTTTTCCCGAATCCATTGGGGCAAATATCGAACCTGTCCGTTCTCAGTCGGTGACTCAATAAAGGTTATATCTTTGGGCTGACTCAGGTTATCGAAGCAGGATACTGGCAGTTCCGACGGGAAATCCCGCAGGTTGCGGCGAATAAATTCTCCAGCTTCGTGAGGTGTTTTGTTGAGATAAAACGTATCGTAATCCCAGTAAAAAAGAGCCTTTCCCGCTTCATTCAGTTTCTTGAACAGAGTATGTTCTACCTTATTCAGTACATTAAAACCTACGAATACGTATGTATGATAGGGGAGAGCCTCCACATCCAGTTGCTCTATCACCTGTCGGTACAGCATTCCTTCGTATGCAATCGACTGGCTTTCCAGCTGTGCCTTGTATTCGGTGTAAATATCACCCAGCACATCCCATAGAGAGATGAAACGCCGTTTCAGTTCTGTTACCTGGTCGATGGAAAAATTATGGAAGAACTGGCTCAATGCCTCTTTTTGTCCTTCCTCCAGAAAATCATAGTTATCCATCAGTTCGTTCAAGTCTTTCAGGTTACTGAAGAGCGCTTTTGTATCGGCCATGTTTTTGTCTGCGTCGTCGAAGTCGGCAATAAGCATTTCTCCCCAGAAGTAAAAATCATCGAGGGTTTCTTTGCTTCCGGTGGCTTTTTGGAAAACCTTGTACAGATCGCAGACCAGCTTTATCGGGTCGGCAATGGTCAGTTCGGACGACTGGCGGAACAATTCGCTGATGCTGACGTAGGTGGGCGACCAGATAGGGCGGTCGCTTTCCTGAGCCAGATATTCATTGAAGAACAGACTGGCACGCTTGTTCGGGAATACAATCGCAACTTTCGTAAAGTCGCCTTCGGTCTTTTTATATAAATCGTGTGCTACTTGTTTCAAAAATGTTTCCATATATCCAGATGGCTTTTATCGTTTATTTAACCTCTTCCAGTTCATTAGCGAACACATACCACAGATATCCGCTTATCTGTTCATACCCCATAGCGGACAAAAGATCCATATATTCGCGGACTTGCTGGCGATAACCGTCTTTGGGCTTACCAAACTTGAAGTCTACTACCACTACTTGTCCGTCTTTCATCATGACACGGTCCGGACGACGGGTCTGCATGATGCCCTCTTCATCGGTATAAATAATGCTGCATTCGTTGTAAAGCTCCCATTCTCCGCTGTACCAGTCCTTCACCTTCGGATTACCCAGTGCCCATTGAGCCAGTTTCTGAATCTGTTTCTCCTGTTTGTCGGACTCCAATATACCTTCGAAGCGTAGCCGTTCGATAGCTTGCGGCAAATCACCTTCCTGTCGGATAGAGGCAAAAAGATTGTGCAACAATTGCCCCTGACGGATGTAACGTCCCGTTTCGTCATCATCTTCCTCTCCCCGGATAAAGTCGGCAGAGCGGTTGGACTGCTTGAATTCTATTTCCGTTTCTATCGATTCAATATGAACCGGGATGTTTTCAGGCTGTACGGCGAGCGGGTTCTCCGTCGCTTTTTTCTTCGTTTCTTCCGACAGACAGAGTTTTCCGTATTCATATATATCGGTAACATCTTCATCGGTACCTTCCTGAGTTTCGGTATTACAGCTGGAAGTATCGTTCATGTCCAACTTAATGTGGGGCAATGCTTCTAAGAGTAATTCGGAAACGGTTCCCTTCTGCTTGGCCTTTCCCCATACGATAAGGTTCTTGCAGGCACGAGTAAAGGCAACATACAGCAGATTCAGATTGTCTACCCAAAGCTGAAGACGCTCTTCCACGTAGCTGTCACGGTA
>FR887816.1:0-90286 GCA_000432735.1 Bacteroides sp. CAG:443 | reverse complement strand
GACGCTCTTCCAAGTAGCTGTCACGGTAGACCGATTCGGCCATTGCTCCCGAATAGTTGACCGGAACAATATCCAGTTCGTTGAAGGGGGGAAGGTCTGTATTCTTTCCCGTACCTGCTACTGAACACCAGATCAGGTGACTGTTGGTTTCGTTCTCCATTTTCCAGTCGCAGAAAGGTATCAGAACCGTATGATATTCCAACCCTTTCGATTTATGGATGGACAGAATCCGGATACCTTCTATTTCTCCGGAAGGAATAGTCTTTTCGTGAAGCCGCTCGTCCCAGAACGAGATAAAGGCCGTCAGTTCCGATGAGTTATTCTGCATATACTCTGTCACTGCATCGTAGAAGGCGCAGATATAAGCATCTTGTTTCTCGATGCGTTGCATATCGAACAGAACAAACAACTTCTCCAGCAGCTCGTACAAGGGCATTAATCTCAATTCTTCCTGCTGAAGAACGAAGCCTGCCGGAAGGTAATACTCTATCTGATTCAGTAAAACGGTATTTAAGTCGGTGTCTTGTTTGAGTACTTCGCGCTGATACGCTACGGCGAGTCTTGCCTGAGCAATGCGGTCGCCGGGAGAAGTAAGGTAACGCAAGCCATCCATCATCATGCAGATGGCGAGCGAAGCGTCCAGGCGGAAAGCCTCGTCCGATACAATCCGGTAAGGCGTATGCTTATCGAAATAGTCGGCAATGGCGGGAATGGTCTTGTTCTTACGTACCAGAATAGCAATATCGTTTGTGCGGACACCCTGAGTTATCAGAGAATCGACCTCAAATGCCAGTTCTTCCAGCATGGCTTCGGCATACGGATGTTCTTTTTCGTCGCCGAGGAAAGACAATTTTACGTATCCCTTTTCCTCCTTTTTAGCTGTTTGCTGACGCACATCGCTGTAAGCATTTTGTAGTTGTATGCAAGGTTCTCCCATCTCATCCTCGTAACGCTGGTTCAATACGTTGCAGGCAGCCGTAAAAATTTCATTGTTGAAGTGAATGATACGTGCCTCACTTCGCCAGTTGGTTCCAAGCGTACATTCACGTACGCGCAAGGTCTTGTCCTCGTTCAGTCCCGCAAGGATTTTCCAGTCGCCGTTTCTCCAGCGGTAAATACTCTGCTTGATGTCGCCTACGATGAGGCTGCCTTCCTTCTGGGCAAGGCTTTCTTCGAGCAACAAATGGAAGTTCTCCCACTGCATACGTGAGGTATCCTGAAACTCATCAATCATCACCGTATCGATGGTTGTGCCGATCTTTTCGTATACGAACGAAGCATCTCCCTCGCGAATCAGACCGTGAAGCAACGCATTGGTATCTGAAAGCAGGAAACGGTTGTGCATCTGATTCTGCAAACGTACTTCTTCGTCGATGTTGGCAAGCAGACGAAGGTTGTTCAGGTAGCGCAGAGAAAGATCACAAGAATTGACTAAAATATTGTTCTTGGGACGGAAATCCTCCGCTGTCCGGAGCAAAGGCATCAGCTCACTGGCTGCTAGCGAACGGATCGTATCACGGTAAGCAGACGTCTTGGTTGTCCAGTTGTCTTCACTTTCCAGACACTTCTCTACGGTTGCATTGCGTACGTCACTGCCTAAATAGCCGTTCCCTATCTTATTGAAATAGCTTCCGATACCACGGGACCCGTTTTTCAGGTCGGAAGGTGTCAGTCCGTTTACTTCCAGTACACCGAGAAACTGCTCGTTGAATCCTTTCATTTCCTCCAGTGCCTCTTGACGTATATCTTGTAACTGCTTGCGATACGTAGGAATAAAAGTCGGGTCGGCCAGTTTTTTTCGTAATCCGGCACCTTTCTCCACGTATCCTTCATCGAAAATGTTACGTCCGAACCCTTTGATTTCACTGGAAACATTCCACCGCTTGTCGTCAGCAATACGTTCTTCGATGTACTCCAGTAACCAGTAAAGTACCGGCGAACGTCGGTCGAGCTTCTCAATCATGGCATCTACCGCATCGGAAAGTACGTCGGCATTATTCAGCTCGACGGACATGTTGGCTCCAAGTTCCAGTTCGCGGGCGAGGTTACGCATGACCGACTGGAAGAAAGAGTCGATGGTTTCTATCCGGAACCGACTGTAATCGTGGATGATGTTTGTCAGAGCTTCTCGTGCCGCACGACGTATTTCGGTCTCGTTTTTTGAAGTAGCTTTCAACAGCTCTGCCAGATAACTGTCGGAACTTTTCAGTCCGTAGGCGAGTCCGAAAAGCTGCTCCAGAATACGCTTTTTCATTTCGGCTGTAGCCTTGTTGGTAAACGTTACGGCAAGAATGCGCCGGTAAGCGTGCGTGTCTTCAATGAGTTGTTTGATATATTGTACGGCGAGAGTGAATGTTTTTCCAGACCCTGCCGAAGCTTTGTAGACAAGTAATTGTGGATAATCTGTCATTTTCTTACATTGTTTCCAGTTCGTAAAAACAAAGGTAAGAAAAAGAAATCACAGATGGGGAAAAGAACCGGTGAAAGTAAAGAAAAACGTGCCGACGTTTTCGATTAAATCCGCCCGGATTTTGCTTGAAACGTCGGCACGTTTGAATGATTATTCCTTGATGTCCTGATAAAGGAAACGCTTGATACTCTTTTTGGCAGTCTTCTCAAATTCTTCAGGATACAGCTTGATGCGTGTAATTTGCGAGTAAGCCGGAAGCATCTTGTTAAGTTCTGTACGATTGGTCTCTATGGCAGCTTCCAGAGCTTTCTTGTCCATGCCCTGAGAAAAGGCCTCTTCGTTGTCCGGATAAACCAGCGCAATCAGCTTATCGCCAGATAGAAGAACCAGTGATTCGTTTACGAAAGGCATATTGTTCAAGCGGGCCTCTATCTCTTCCGGATAGATATTTTGTCCCGAAGCAGTCAGCAGCATATTCTTGCAGCGTCCTTTTATGAAGATGTTACCGTCGGCATCCTTGATCGCCATGTCGCCCGTATGCAACCATCCATCACGGTCGATAGCCTGTGCCGTAGCCTCTTCGTTCTTGTAATATCCCAGCATGACATTCATACCTCGGCATACCAGCTCGCCCGGAATACGTTCCGGATCGGGGGAAAGCACTTTCGTTTCCATATTCGACACCGTCTTTCCGCAGGAAGTATATAATATCTCGTCCCAGCGGCTGTGGCAAATAAGCGGGGCAGCTTCCGTCATACCATAGGCAATGGTATAAGGGAAATTGATTTTCCGCAAGAAGGCTTCCACTTCCGGATTGAAAGGAGCACCGCCAATGACAATCTCGATGAAGTTACTTCCAAATACTTCCATGGCATGTGTACGTATTTGTTCCTTAATCTTGTCGCTGATTATAGGCAGGTTCAGTAACAGCTTGCCCAGTTTGTTGTCTACTTTCGGCAAGATGTTTTTCTTGAATATCTTTTCTACGATTAGTGGCACGCAGGCAATGACACGCGGACGTATCTCTGCAAACGATTCGGCAATAATCTTTGGCGACGGCATACGGGTAAGGAACCATAAGTGTGCACCTGCCGTAACACCGTACAGGAAGTCGAACACAAGACCGAAGATATGCCCCAGAGGCAGCATTGATACCACGTTGTCGCCCGGATGCAGACCTACTTTCTTATGAATATGTTCGATGTTTGATATAATGCTCCGGTAAGGAAGCATAACTCCTTTGGAATATCCTGTCGTTCCCGAAGTATAATTGATGACGGCCAGTTCTTCCAGTTCTTCGCGTCGGTAAGATACGTTTTCTGCACGGAAGCGGCACGGATAGCGTTTCCCGAACTCTTCGTTCAGGTGCTCGCGGGCATAAGTCAACTGTTCCGAGCGTGAAACCACCAGATCGAAGTTCTTCAGTTCGATGATACCTTCCAGGTGAGGCATGGCCGCTTCGTTGAAGTTCTCCCATACCTGATCGCCTACAAACAGCATGCGGGCCTCCGAATGGTTTACAATATTATGTACATTGTCTGCTTTAAATTCGTGAAGGATAGGTACAGCCACCGCTCCGTAGGTGATTACTCCAAGGAATGTAGCAGTCCAGTTGGCACTGTTTCTGCCGCAGAGTGCGATTTTATCTCCTTTCTTTATGCCTGCATGTTCCAGCAGAATATGCATTTTCTCTATCTTGCGTGCTACATCCTTATATTGTAGAGTAGCTCCTTTGTAGTCTGTCATTGCATCCAGATTCCAGTTTTTGCGGATGCTTTCCTCTATGAGCTGTATTAAAGAGTTCGTTGTTTCCATTGTTTCATTGCACACTATCGTGTTAATGTGCGCAAAAGTAATAAAAGTTGTCCGAACAACCGATATAATCGTTGAATTATTTTCCTCGGCGGGAACGATAATAAGTGAGAATTACTAACTTTGCCGACAAAAACACCATTAATTATATTATCTATGTTGATTTATAATACAACTTTTCATGTAGAGATAAACGATGCGAGAAACTTCGTCATTTGGTTGAATGAATACTATATTCCCGAGGTAGAAAAATCGGGCGAACTGCGCAATCCCCGCATTTTGCGCATCCTGAGCCATAAGGAACAAGACAGCGAATGCTTTTCATTGCAATGGGAGGTAGAAGACAGTGCCGCCCTTCATCACTGGCATACCAAACAGGGAATGCATCTGAATGAAGAAATGATGAAAGTGTTCAAGGATAAAATAGTAGGTTTCCCTACATTAATGGAGGTAATCAGGTGATACAACCCGTAAAGGAAAAAATTATTTTAGGCATAGACCCCGGTACAAACATCATGGGATATGGAGTACTGAAGGTGACAGGAGTGAAGCCGCAGGTGATGACGCTAGGGGTCATTGATCTGAGAAAATGTAGCGATCCTTACCTGAAACTGAAACACATCTACGAGCGCGTACAGGGAGTTATCTCTTCTTATCTGCCCGATGAACTGGCTATCGAAGCTCCGTTCTTTGGAAAAAACGTTCAGTCGATGCTGAAGTTAGGGCGGGCTCAAGGCGTAGCCATTGTAGCTGCACTGTGCAGAGATATTCCCGTTACAGAGTATGCTCCGTTGAAGATAAAGATGGCTATAACCGGGAACGGGCAGGCCAGCAAGGAACAGGTTGCAGATATGTTGAAACGCATGCTGCACATTCCCGAGTCGGAGATGGGGCCTTTCATGGATGCTACCGATGCGCTGGGAGCTGCGTACTGTCACTACCTGCAAATGGGGCGGCCGTCTATGCCCAAAGCTTATTCCAGTTGGAAAGACTATATACAGAAAAATCCCGATAAAGTGAAAAAATAATAGAACCATGAATGTAAAACACCTTTTAGCTATGTTGACCGTTGCAACGACAGTGGGCTGCAATCCTATCCAGCGAAGTTCATACGATTCTTACGACGACTACCCCGTATATGAGGGGAAATGGGAGGAAATGATCTATTCCAAGGCAGAAACTCGTTTCTCGCTGTGGGCGCCTACGGCTCAGGAAGTGCGTGTCTTGCTTTATGAACAAGGTAAAGGAGGAGCTGCCTACCGGATGATTGGTATGGAACGGGCCTCCGACGGTATGTGGCAGGCTGTGGTGAACGGTGACCTGAAGGGACGTTTTTATACATTCAATGTGAAGATAGACGATGTATGGCAGGGAGATACTCCCGGAGTCATGGCAAAGGCTGTGGGAGTGAACGGTGATCGTGCCGCCATTGTCGACATGAAGGAAACCGATCCGCAGGGGTGGGAGAAAGATACCCGCCCGCCGTTGAAGAGCTTTTCCGATATCATTATTTACGAGATGCACCATCGTGACTTTTCAGCCGATACGATATCAGGAATTAAGAATCGTGGAAAGTTTCTGGCGCTGACGGAAGACAGTACGCATACGTATTTGGGAGAAAAGACAGGAATCGACCATCTGAAGGAACTGGGAGTGACGCATGTGCACTTGTTGCCTTCGTTCGATTTCTCGTCGATTGATGAAACCAAGCTCAACAAGCCCCAGTACAACTGGGGGTATGATCCGAAGAACTATAATGTGCCCGAAGGTTCGTATTCCACCGACCCGTATAAACCCGATGTACGCATCCGCGAGTTTAAACAGATGGTAATGGCGTTACACCGGGCAGGCATCCGGGTGATTATGGATGTGGTGTATAATCATACCGCCTTGACGCGGGGAAGCAACTTCGAACGGACCGTGCCGGGCTATTTTTACCGCCACGAAGAGGACGGTAAGTTTGCCGATGCCTCCGGATGTGGCAACGAAACAGCGAGTGAACGTGCCATGATGCGGAAGTTTATGATAGAATCGGTGTGCTACTGGGCACGCGAATATCATGTAGACGGTTTCCGCTTCGACCTGATGGGAATACACGATATCGTGACCATGAAGGAAATCCGCAAGGCGCTCGATGCAATAGATCCTACCATTTTTATATATGGAGAAGGCTGGGCGGCGAAGGCTCCAAAGTTGCCTGAAGCCGAACTTGCCATGAAAAACAATGTCTATCAGATGCCGGGCATTGCAGCTTTCAGCGATGAGTTCCGCGACAGTCTGCGCGGACCGTTCGGGAACGACGATAAAGGTGCCTTCATCATCGGACGTCCGGCCCACGAAATCGGAGTGAAGTTCGGTATTGTGGGGGGAATTGCTCATCCGCAGATTAATAACGATTCGGTACGTCGTGTACCCAAGATATGGGCAAATACTCCATCTCAGTTCATCAGTTATGCCAGTTGTCACGATGATTTGTGCCTGACCGACCGGTTGAAGGCGACACTCCCCGGGGCTTCCATTCCGGAACTGAAGGCGTTGCAGAAACTGACCGAAACGGCTGTGTTGACTTCGCAGGGTGTTCCTTTCATTTTTGCCGGCGACGAAATCTTACGCGACAAGAAAGGGGTTGCCAATTCCTACAATCAGCCGGACAATGTCAATGCCATCGACTGGCGGAACAAGACGACGTACCGTGAAGTGTTCGATTATGTCAGGGGACTGATCAGCATGCGTAAGGCACATCCGGCTTTCCGTATGGGCGATCCCGAACTGATCCGTAAACATCTTGAGTTTATTTATGTGCCGGCAACCAATGTCGTGGCCTTCCGCATCAAGGGAAGTCCTTGTGGAGATAAGTGGCTGAATACGATAGTGGTGCTGAATGCACGTACCGAACCGATAAAAGTTAACATTCCTGAAGGTAAATATTGGATAGCATGCCGCGACGGGAAGATTGATCTGGTGCTGGGACTGGGAATCATTACCGGAAACCAGATTACGGTCAGCCCGCGTTCGGCAATGATTATCCATCAGTAATATACGACAATGCAAAATATCATTACAATTAAAGACGGGGTGACCAGACACCCTTTGTATCGGTTGAAAGAACCGATCAACCTGCAAATAGCCAAAGGAGAGCATGTGGCTATTGTTGGAGCAAATGGAGCTGGCAAGAGTTTGCTGGTCGATACGATTATCGGACGCTATCCGCTGTTGATGAACGAAGTGGAATACGATTTCTCTCCTTCGGAATCGAAGCTGGCCTGCGATAATATCAAGTATATCACTTTCCGCGATTCGTATGGCGATGCCGACGGGACATATTACTACCAGCAGCGCTGGAATTCGCAGGATCTGGACGATACTCCCGTAGTACGCGACCTGTTGCCTGCGTGCAAGAATGAAGAGCTTCGGAAAGTGTTGTACGATTTGTTTGGGGTAGAAGCCATGCTCGACAAGCACATCATCCTTTTGTCCAGTGGCGAGCTGCGCAAGTTCCAGCTTACCAAAACGCTGCTGACCAATCCGCGTGTGCTGATTATGGATAATCCGTTTATCGGACTCGATGCCAAGACACGCGATCTACTCCATACCTTGTTGCGTAAACTGACGGAAGTAACGCCTTTACAGGTCATATTGGTCTTGTCGAAAACAGACGACATCCCGACGTTTATCACCCATGTCATTCCGGTGGCCGACCGTACCTGCGGGAAAAAGATGACACTTCAAGAGTATCTGTCGGTACGCGAAACGGTGCCGGCTCATGTACTGCCTGAAGAAAAATATCAGCGTATCCTCGATTTGCCTTATGCCGATAACCTGTATCATGCCGAACACATCGTCGACTTGAATAAGGTGAGCATCCGTTATGGGGAACGTACCATCTTGAAAGACCTCGACTGGACGGTACTTTGCGGTGAAAAATGGGCGCTGAGCGGCGATAACGGTGCCGGAAAGTCGACCCTGCTCAGTTTGGTCTGTGCCGACAACCCGCAAAGCTATGCCTGCGATATATCGCTGTTCGGTCGCAAACGAGGCAGTGGAGAAAGTATCTGGGAAATCAAAAAACATATCGGGTACGTAAGTCCTGAGATGCATCGTGCCTATCTGAAGAACCTGCCTGCCATCGATATTGTGGCAAGCGGCCTGCACGATTCTATCGGGCTGTACAAGAAAACACACGATGAAGACCGTGCCGTATGCGAATGGTGGATGGATATTTTCGGTATCAAGGATTTGAAGGACCGGAATTTCCTGCAACTTTCCAGCGGTGAACAGCGCATGGTGCTGCTTGCAAGAGCATTTGTGAAAGATCCGGAACTGCTTATTCTGGACGAACCGTTGCACGGACTGGATATGCACAACCGCCGTCTGGTGAAGGATGTCATCGAGGCTTTCTGCAAGCGTAAGGACAAGACCTTGATTATGGTCACGCACTATAAGGAAGAGCTTCCGGCATGTATCGACCATAGTCTGTATCTGGTACGAAATCATTAAGGAAAAATTTTATACGCCCTTCACTTCCGGACAAATGAAAGAGCCGTAGGGAAGGGCGTAGGCTATTGTCCGTCTGCAACTCTCTGCATCTGTTTGGCAAAATCAGTTGTTTTTCTCAAATTTTTCGAAGATATTCTGCTCGTTTTTTGTACAAATCTTTTTTGATTTTGTACAAACTTTATTGTTTTTTGTACAAAAACATCGGGAAACCTGCCCGTGTCTTATCTGTGACAAGGGCTTGTTTTTTTGAATTTGTCCTGAAATCTTGGTATGGCTAAAATAACTTCGGACTATGTGTCTGTAAGGCTTGTAGCTGCTTCTCCGAAACGGGCAAAGGTAAAATCTGCGGAAAAATGTTTTTGGCTTTTCGTTTCTTTTCTTATATTTGTTTGATTTTTGATGGAGGGTGTGGAAACCCTTTGTGTGCAACTAATATATGAAAACTATGAATATCAAGATTCGACTGATCATTATGAACTTCCTGCAGTTTGCTGTGTGGGGAGCTTATCTTACGTCTATGGGTACCTATCTGACTAAAATTGGTCTGGGAAGCCATATCGGAATATTTTATGCCATGCAGGGTATCGTTTCGCTGTTCATGCCGGCCATACTGGGTATTATTGCTGACCGCTGGATTCCGGCGCAGCGCTTGCTGGGACTGAGTCATCTGCTCGCCGCCTTGTTTATGGTAGGGGCCGGATATTACGGAATGACGGCAGGCGATACGGTGTCGTTTCCGATATTGTTTGCGTTTTATTCCATGAGCGTGGCGTTTTACATGCCTACACTGGCTTTGTCCAACTCGGTGGCGTATACGGCACTCGACAAGGCAAGACTAGATACCATCAAGGCTTTCCCTCCGATTCGTACCTTTGGAACCATCGGATTTATTTGTTCCATGTGGCTGGTCGACTTGCTGAAATTCCAGGATAACTACATGCAGTTCTTTACTTGTGCTGCGTGGGGAGTCATTCTGGCGATATATGCCAATACGTTGCCTCAGTGTCCCGTCAGCCGTGGCGGAGGCGGTCAGCAGAAATCGCTGGTCGAAGCTTTGGGGTTGAAGGCGTTTTTGCTGTTCCGTCAGCGCAAGATGGCTATTTTCTTTATCTTCTCGATGTTGCTGGGTGTTTCTTTACAGATAACCAACGGCTTTGCCAATCCGTTTATCACCAGTTTCGGGTCGATTCCTGAATATGCCGATACCTTTGGCGTACAGCATGCCAATCTGCTGATATCGCTTTCTCAGATAAGTGAGACCTGCTGTATCTTGCTGATTCCGTTCTTCTTGGGACGTTTCGGTATCAAGAAGGTGATGCTGATTGCCATGATTGCATGGGTATTGCGCTTCGGACTCTTCGGACTGGGTAATCCGGGATCGGGAGTGTGGATGTTTATTCTTTCCATGATTGTGTATGGTGTGGCTTTCGACTTCTTCAATGTGTCGGGTTCGCTGTATGTCGACAAGGAAACAGACATAGCCGTACGTTCCAGCGCGCAGGGATTGTTTATCATAATGACCAACGGACTGGGAGCTACAATCGGAACTTTGAGTGCACAGTGGGTGGTAAATCAGTTTGTCGACTTCGGCAGTACCGAACCACAGGTAGCCGGATGGAGTCATGCGTGGTTTATCTTTGCGGCTTATGCGCTGATTGTGGCCATTCTGTTCAGCATTGTATTTAAATATAAACATGAGGTTCCTAAAAAATGAATGAGATAGAGATAAAAGTTTTGGATATGTCGGCCGTGCTCAGACCCTCGGAAGCTTTTGCACTGGTGCTGGAAGAGCTTGGCGGACATTTTCGTAAACTGGCCCTGATTATTGGAAAACAGGAGGCACAGGCTATCAAGATGGGCCTGATGTCGTATACTCCTCCACGGCCTTTTACACACGACTTGATGCTGGCTGTGATGAAGGAGGGCGGGCTGAATCCCGTCAAAGGCCTGATTTACGAGGTAAAAGACGGTATTTATAGCTCGTACTTGTATGTGCAGCGGGCAGACGGAACAGAATTTCAGGTTGACGCGCGTACTACGGATGTCATTTCTCTGGCTCTCAGAAAGAAATTCCCGTTGTATGTTTACGAGGATATTCTGGAAAGGGAACAGTTGCGCAACATCTCTCCTGACGGGTCAACGTATACGGTTTCTGTCAATACCATCGATCTGGATTCACTGAAAAAAGCAATGGCAGAGGCAGTGGAGCAGGAGGATTACGAGCGCGCATCGCAGCTGCGCGATGAAATCAGAAAACGTGAGGGCAAAGAAAAGAATACAAATCAACCATAAATAGTAGAGATTTATGCATGTTTTTTATACTCCGGACATAGCGGTCAATCCGGAATTACCTGAAGAAGAGGTCGGACATTGCCTGCGGGTATTGCGCCTGACGGTAGGTGATGAAGTGATGCTTACCGACGGGAAGGGATGTTTCTACCGTGCAGTTATCAGTGCGGCCAGCGGAAAACGCTGTCAGGTGAAAGTGACGGAAACTATTCCTCAGGAGCCTTTCTGGAAAGGACACCTGCACCTGGCTATGGCTCCTACGAAAAATATGGACCGTATCGAGTGGTTTGTGGAAAAGGCTACCGAGATAGGATTCGATGAGCTGAGCTTCCTGAATTGCCGGTATTCGGAACGGAAAGTCATCAAGACGGAACGCATCGAAAAAATTGTAGTTTCGGCGGTAAAACAGTCGCTCAAGGCGCGTAAACCGATTGTCAACGAAATGGAAGATTTCGGACGTTTTATGCAGCGGGATTTCAGCGGGCAGAAGTTCATCGCCCACTGTTACGAGGGTGAAAAGCCCTTGTTGAAGGATGTCCTGAAACCGGGTGAGGATGCTGTTGTGCTCATTGGTCCCGAAGGAGATTTCAGTCGTGAGGAAGTGGAGAAGGCTGAATCGTTGGGATTCCAGCCCATCAGTCTGGGAAAATCACGCCTGCGTACGGAAACGGCAGCGCTGGTGGCGGTACATACCATGAATTTGTTTAATAGTTAACATACGAAGATTATGAATCGGAACGTATTAGTGAGCTGCCTGCTGGTAACAGTCATGCTGCTGGCATCGTGCAGCAAAAAGAATGATTATGAAAAGGTTCTCCCGAAGGATGCGGCTGTAGTGATGTCAGTCGACCTGGTTTCGATGGCTGATAAGAGCGGATTGAGCGGCGATGAAGGAGCTCCGGTGGTAGCACGGTTAAGTAATGCCCTGAAGAGTGGGGCGGAAGGAGCCGGCGAACTTATCGATAAGGTGACGAAGGATCCTTCGGAAAGTGGACTCGATCTGAGGGAGAAGGTATATTATTTTGTCGGATCGGGTGGCGTGTCTACAGGATTGGTCATGCGTGTGTCGGACGACGGAAAACTGGAAGACTTGCTGAAGGCTTTGCACGACCAGCAGGTATGCGACATGCCTAAGGAAGCCGACGGTTGTATGTGGACGGCGATGGGTAACGTGCTGGTTACATATACAGATAATGCTTTTCTGGCTATGCTTGATCTGAAGGGCGGACAGGCGAAAGATATGCTGCATGCTGCTTCCATGTTGCTTCGCCAGACGGAGAAAGATGGTTTTGCGGCTACTCCCGACTTTCAGCGTATGAAGGAAACGAAGGGGGATATTGTGCTGTTGTCGTCACTCGACTGGATTCCAAGCGAGTATGTGGCTCCTCTTACCATGGGAACTTCAGCTAGCTTGAATCTGAAGAATGTAAAATATCTTTCGGCAGTGAATTTTGAAAAGGGAAAGGTCGTGATGGACGTAACGGATATGACGACGGACAAGCTGGTCAATGCGATGACGGAAAAACAGTTGCAGGCTACTAATCCGGTGAAAGGTACATATCTGGATGCTTTCCCCGCCAATACATTCTTCTGGATGACGGGAAACATGGACGGTGGAAAAGTATACGATTTGTTGTGTGAGAATGCTACGATCCGCCAGCAGTTCGAAAGCTCCATCATGCCGATTGATTTCAAGGCTATTTTTAGTTCCATTAAAGGAGACATGGCTATTGCCCTGACAAATCCTTTGCAGAACGGATTCATTGCCTATGCGGATGTAACGAACAGTCAGTTCTTGCAGACATTCGAAGACTTGAAGCCGCTTTTGGCTATGACAAACGGACAGATGCAGCTGTTTAACCGTGGTGCAAATGACTATGAGTTCCGCATGCAGGACGGCCGGATGATGAGTATGCGTGCAGGTGTCGTAAGTTTCTGGTTCGGTGTGAGAAACAACCGCTTGTATTTTACCAATGATGCGAATATGATAGATGCTCGGGTGTCAGGACTTTCACTGCGTGATTGTGCGTGGGGTAAGAATGTCGCCGGTAAAAGATGCTATATCGGGATGAACTTTGCTTCGGTGGCAGATATGGCAAAACAAGTGCTTGGTGCCAACAAGCAGTATGCTTCGGCTGCCGCTGCACTGGGCTGTCTGGATTATATGACGATAGAGTCTACCGATTATAAGTCGGCACATCTGGAACTTGTCACGACCAATAAGGATAAAAATATTCTTCAGACCATACTGGAGGCGTTTAAATAAGAAAGAATGGAAACAATTGAATTACAACAAACTCTGCCGGAAGTATTTTCCGGCAGGGATAGTATTACTTCTGATGTGTGGCACCGTCAGGTCGCATTTCAGCGGGGGAAGACTTATCTGATAGAAGCTGTTTCGGGTACAGGTAAGTCTTCCCTTTGTAGTTTTATCTACGGCTACCGGAAAGACTATCAAGGCATCATTTGTTTTGATGGGGAGAATGTGAAGAACTTTCCGGTCCGTCGTTGGGTGGATATCAGAAAGCGCTCGCTGAGTATGTTGTTTCAGGAGCTGCGGCTTTTCCCGGAACTCACTGCTTGGGAAAATGTGCAATTGAAGAATTCGCTGACCGGGTATTGTAAGCGTAGTCAGGTGGAGGAATGGTTCTCTCGTCTGGGTATAGCCGACAAATGGGATCAGCAGATCGGAAAAATGTCGTTCGGACAGCAGCAAAGAGTTGCGTTTGTCCGTGCCTTGTGTCAGCCCTTCGACTTTATCTTCCTCGACGAACCAGTCAGCCATCTGGATGACGGTAACGGAAAGGTGATGGCTGAGATTTTGCAGGAAGAGGCTGGCAAGCAGGGAGCAGGTATCATCGTTACATCTATCGGAAAGCATCTCCCGCTGAATTATGACAGGGTGCTTTCTTTATAAAATACGGGAATTATGGTTTGGAAATTGTTAAGACAACATATCAGTGTGTCGCAACTGGCTGGATTTTTTCTCGCCAACTTGTGTGGCATGATTATCGTTTTGCTGGGAATTCAGTTTTATCGGGATGTATTGCCCGTGTTTACTCAGGGCGACAGCTTTATAAAAAAAGATTTTGTAATAGTCAGTAAGAAGGTCAGTACGCTGGGAACTCTGGTAGGAAAGAGCAGTACGTTTTCGACGGGTGATGTTGCGGAAATAGAAGAACAGCCATTTACTAAGAGTGTAGGTCGTTTTCTTCCGTCACAATTCAAGGTATCCGCGGGTATGGGCATGCAAGGGATACGCATGTCTACCGATATGTTTTTCGAGTCTGTACCCGACGAGTTTGTTGATGTGAAGTTGGATAAGTGGACGTTTGACCCTTCATCGGATGTGGTACCTATCATTATCCCGCGCAATTACCTGAATCTGTATAACTTTGGCTTTGCGCAGAGCCGGAATCTTCCGCAACTTTCGGAGGGAGTCATGGGGATGGTGAACCTGGATATCCGGATTATGGGTAACGGCCAGGTAAAGCAGTTGAAGGGAAATATCGTGGGCTTTTCCAATCGATTGAATACAATTCTGGTGCCGGAAACTTTTATGAACTGGGCAAATGCGACTTATGGAACAGGGCAGAAGGCTGAACCTTCACGGTTGATTGTAGAGGTGAACAATCCGACAGACGAACGAATTGCCAAGTTCTTCCAGCAAAAAGGATATGAAACAGAAGGCAACAGCCTGGATGCCGGTAAGGCAAGCTGGTTTCTGAAGGTGGTAATCGGTATCGTATTGTCGGTAGGCTTGCTTATCAGCGTGCTTTCGTTTTATATATTAATATTGAGTATCTATCTGCTGTTGCAGAAGAATTCTACCAAACTGGAGAACCTGCTGTTGATAGGCTACAGTCCTACACGTGTGGCACGTCCGTATCAGTTGCTCACTATTATATTGAATCTGGTAGTACTGGCCTTGGGAGTTGTAGCAGTAATAGCTGTCCGCTCGCTTTATCTGGATACGGTTATGAATTTATATCCTGATGCCGGAAGTGGCAGTGTGCTTCCTTCGGTTGTAACAGGCATCATTATCTTTATAGGCGTATCGGCTCTGAATATTGTCATCATACGCCGTAAGATAAATGCTATCTGGCTGCGGAAATAATAATGGAGGAATACAGATGGTACAACAAGTAGAATTTACGTTAAAGGCTCGCTCCAGAGGATTTCATCTGGTTACAGAAGAAGTGCTGAAGCATCTGCCTGCTTTGCCGGAAACAGGTCTGCTGAATCTCTTTGTGAAGCATACCAGTTGTGCACTCAGTATCAATGAAAATTATGATCCTTCGGTGCGGGGTGATATGGAACGAATATACAATCGGCTGGTTCCTGAAAATGAAAGTTATTATCAGCATACAGATGAAGGAAGTGACGATATGCCCAGTCATGCCAAAAGTAGTCTGACGGGTGTCTCGCTTACGATTCCTGTCACAGGCGGGAGGCTGAATCTGGGAACGTGGCAGGGAATCTATCTCTGCGAGTTCCGCGATTATGGAGGTCCCCGCAAGGTTGTTGCAACACTGATGGGGTAAATTATGCCGTAGCAGCTGTATGTACGGGGTATATCGGCTGCATGTATGTGCTTTGGATGGGAATCATGTTCCCTCATTGTAATGAAGTTTTTACGGAATGTCCCGACGGGTCTATGACTTGTCGGGATGTTTTTTTTGTTACATAGTTCGTTCGTTTACTAATGTTTGGGAGAAAAAGAAAAATTAAATGGGAATACGATATGTGAACAAATGTTTATAGATGTCTTATACTGTAAAAAAGTATGTTCAAAATCGCTTGATTTGTGTCAGAAAACATGGTTTTACGGCTAAAAAATGTTACTTGAGAGTACATTGTTGGCAGATTATTGTATAAATTTGCCATACGGAATAGTTAAACATTAAACTATTACGGAAAAGAGTTTTTTTCAGGACTACAAAGAGAACTTTTAATTATAAAATAAAAGATTAAGCTTATGTCAAAAATCGTTGGACACATTTCGCAGGTAATCGGTCCGGTTGTCGACGTTCGATTCAAACTCGACGGCGTGGACGCAGAGCATGCTTTGCCGAAGATTCACGATGCGATGACGATCAAAAGAAATGATGGTCGTACATTGGTTGTGGAAGTGCAGCAGCACATCGGTGAAGATACTGTGCGTACCGTAGCAATGGACAGTACAGACGGATTGCAGCGTGGAATGGAAGTCATGCTTACCGGACAGGCTATTACCATGCCTGTTGGTCCTCAAATTAAGGGACGAGTAATGAACGTTGTCGGTGAAACGATAGACGGTATGAAGGAACTGGATAAGACGGGAGGTTTCCCTATCCATCGTGAACCGCCTAAATTTGAAGACCTGGCTACGACACAGGAAGTCCTTTTCACGGGTATTAAGGTTATTGACCTTTTGGAGCCTTATCTGAAAGGTGGTAAAATTGGATTGTTTGGTGGTGCGGGTGTTGGAAAAACCGTACTTATCAAGGAGTTGATTAATAATATCGCTAAAAAGCACAACGGTTTCTCTGTTTTTGCCGGTGTAGGAGAACGTACTCGTGAGGGTAACGACTTGCTGCGTGAAATGATTGAGTCTGGAGTTATTCGCTACGGCGATGAGTTCCTGAAGAGTATGGAAGAAGGAAACTGGGACTTGTCGAAGGTGGATTATTCGGAAGTGGAGAAATCGCAGGTTGCTATGGTGTTCGGACAGATGAATGAGCCTCCTGGCGCACGTCAGTCTGTAGCATTGTCTGGTCTGACTCTTGCTGAATCGTTCCGTGATCGTCAGACCGGTGAGAACGGCCCTCGTGATATTCTTTTCTTTATTGATAATATATTCCGTTTTACTCAGGCAGGTTCCGAGGTATCAGCTTTGTTGGGACGTATGCCTTCGGCCGTAGGTTATCAGCCTACACTGGCTACCGAAATGGGACAGATGCAGGAACGAATTACTTCTACCAAGAATGGTTCTATCACTTCTGTACAGGCAGTATACGTTCCGGCCGATGACTTGACCGACCCGGCTCCGGCTACTACCTTTACACACTTGGATGCTACCACCGTGTTGAGCCGTAAGATTACGGAATTGGGTATCTATCCGGCTGTGGATCCGCTGGAGTCTACTTCTCGTATTCTTGATCCGCTGATTGTGGGTAAGGAACATTACGAAACTGCTCAGCGAGTAAAGCAGATTCTTCAACGTAATAAGGAATTGCAGGATATTATTTCTATTTTGGGTATGGATGAACTTTCGGACGAAGACCGTCTGACAGTAAACCGTGCTCGTCGAGTTCAGCGATTCCTTTCTCAGCCGTTTGCCGTAGCCGAACAGTTTACGGGAGTTCCGGGTGTAATGGTTTCGATAGAAGATACCATTAAGGGATTCAAGATGATTCTGGACGGTGAAGTCGACTATCTGCCTGAACAGGCCTTCCTGAATGTAGGTACGATAGAAGACGCAATCGAAAAAGGAAAGAAATTGCTTGAAGCTGCCAAAGGGTAAAGAAAACTCAACGAATTATGAAAGAAATGCATTTAGTTATCGTTTCACCCGAACGTATGTTGTTCGACGGGAAAGTATCTCAGGTAACTCTTCCGGGAGAACTGGGAGAGTTTCAGGTACTGGTGAATCACGCACCTATTATTTCGTCACTCGTGGCGGGAAAATTGAGTTATACGTCGGGAACAGAAACTCAGACTTTAGAAGTCGCAGGAGGTTTTGCCGACATAAACAATAACCAGATATCAGTCTGTGTCGAACTTTGAGAAAAGTAAGACGGGCGTAGGACCTAAATGTTTTTGGCAGCTTTCCGATAAGAAAAACTGCACAATACTATGTTTTTGTTAACCATCAGAAAAAAGTTTATTAGAGAGTTGACTCTGATTGGAGTCGTGTTGACGGCTTTAGTGGCTGTAGTGTATCATATCTTTATACCTGAACGGTATTTTTTATGGTTCCCCGCGATTCCGATATTCTTTTATCTGTTTGGTTTGTTTTACATAGAAATGTTTTCGTTCTACTATCGTATGGGACTGGAAAAACTGGTGATGTGTTACTTGTCGTGTAAAGTGTTGAAATTCATTTTAAGTGCGTTGATATTGGTTGCCTACGCATTCCTTATCGGGCACGAGGTCGTGGCTTTCATGCTGACTTATGTGTTTTTCTTCTTTGCATTTCTGATATTTGAAACTCGCTTTTTCCTCTGGTTTGAAACGAAACTGAAAAATAGTAAAAAAGTAAACAATGAAAAAATTACGGTACATAGCACTGTTTCTGCTTCTGTTGATGGGGACGACGGGAATGCTGATGGCGCAAAATGCTGACTCAACGGCAGTCGCTACTTCTTCCGTAGAAAATAAGGAAGGAGATGTAAATGTGAACGAATTGGTATTCGGTCATATTGGCGATGCTTATGAATGGCATATAGCTACATTGGGCAATACTGTTGTAAGTATTCCTTTGCCAGTAATTGTGCATAGTAGTACAGGCTGGCATATCTTTTGTTCTTCTCGTCTGGAAGAAGGGGAATATGAAGGACTGTACATTGCACGTGGCGGAGCGTACGACGGTAAAATCGTAGAACGCAATGCTGCTGGTGAAGAAGTCCGTCCGTTGGATATTTCTATTACAAAGAATGTAATGGGATTGTTTATCAACAGTGCAGTACTGCTTATCATCATGATGAGTTGCGTACGTTGGTACAAGAAACATCCGGTTGAGCAAGGAGCTCCGCGTGGTGGTGTCGGTATGATGGAAGCACTGATTCTGATGATATACGATGATGTGATTAAAGGCTGTATCGGTAAGGACTATAAACGGTATGCTCCTTATTTGCTGACAGCTTTTTTCTTTGTGCTGGTAAATAACTTGATGGGATTGATTCCTATATTTCCGGGAGGAGCGAATGTGACAGGTAACATTGCCATTACAATGGTGCTGGCGCTTATAACATTTTTGCTCACCAATATTTATGGTACAAAGGAATATTGGAAGGAGATATTCTGGCCGGATGTTCCAACTTGGTTGAAAGCTCCGGTTCCTATGATGCCGTTGATTGAATTCTTTGGTATCTTTACAAAGCCGTTTGCTTTGATGATTCGTCTTTTTGCCAATATCATGGCGGGACATGCTGCTGTATTGAGCTTGATTGCAATTATCTTCATTACAGTGAAAGCGGGTCCTGTTATTAATGGCTCAATGACGGTTGTTGCCGTTGCATTCGGTATATTTATGGATGCATTGGAAATTCTGGTTGCATTCATCCAGGCTTACGTGTTCACAATGCTGTCGGCTGTCTTCATCGGATTGTCGCGCGTAAAGAGTCACGAAGCATAACAAAAAAATAAGAAATAAAAGTATAACCATTTAAAATTTTAAAAGATTATGTTATTGTCAGTTTTATTGCAGGCTGCTGCAGGAGTTGGTATTAGTAAGTTAGGTGCTGCTATTGGCGCAGGTATCGCAGTATTAGGTGCAGGTATTGGTATCGGTCGTATCGGTGGATCGGCAATGGAAGCTATGGCTCGCCAGCCGGAAGCTTCTGGTGATCTGCGTATGAACATGATTATTGCAGCTGCATTGGTAGAAGGTGTTGCCTTGATTGCCATCGTTGTTTGTTTGTTGACATTATTCTTATAATAAAACATTAGTTTATGGGATTATTAACTCCGGATCCGGGGCTACTGTTTTGGATGATTATCGTCTTTGGAGTCGTATTCTTTGTCTTGGCAAAGTACGGCTTCCCGGTAATCATCAAGATGGTGGAGGACCGGAAAGCATATATTGATAACTCGCTGAAAGCTGCACGTGAGGCCAACGAACAATTGGCAAACGTGAAAGCTGAGGGTGAAAAGGTACTTGCTCAGGCACACGAAGAGCAGGCCCGTATCCTTGCTGAAGCAGCTGCTACACGCGACCGTATTATAAAGGATGCGCAGAACCGTGCTATTACCGAAGGCAATCGCTTGATGGCTGAAATCAAGAAACAGATTGAAACGGAAAAAGAAAGTGCGATTCGCGATATCCGCCGTCAGGTCGCAGTACTTTCTGTTGGCATCGCCGAGAAGATTATGCGAAACAAACTTGCAGATGCCAAGGAACAGGAAGAACTGATTGATCGCATGCTTGATGAAATGATTGAATCTACTAAAAAATAACGTGCCATGAATACAGGAGTTGTTTCTATGCGTTACGCAAGAGCCTTGCTGGCGTATGCCAAGGGGCAGAAGGTAGAAGATCGGGTGTATGAAGAAGTAAAGACACTTGCTGCCAATTATGTAAATGTTCCCGATTTGCGTCGGGCCATAGAAAATCCGGTACTTGACGCTAAACGTAAATGTGAATTGTTACGTGAAGCATCGGGAGGAAAGGACGTCAGTGAGGAGTTGATGCGTTTCTTCGCTTTGGTGCTCGATGAAAGAAGAGAAAAATTCTTGCAATTCATGTTGTGGTCGTATATTGATTTATATCGTGAAGATAAAAATATCCTCGTTGGAAAACTTACTACCGCTGTCCCTTCCAAACGCTTGGAAGAGCATTTGGTGGACTTGATAGGAAGCCGTACTCAGGGAAAAGTCGAGATGGAAGCACATATCGATCCGGACCTGATAGGAGGATATATCATTGAGCTGGAAGGTTATCGTCTGGATGCCAGTGTGGCTAATCAGTTGAAGCGCGTTAAGCAACAGTTTATTGCGAGAAACAGAAGAATTGTTTAAGTAAATGAAGAGGGAAGATTTACTTCATTTATCATTTTTAATTAAAAAGTTATGCCAGAAAATACAATAAAACCCAGCGAAGTATCGGAAGTACTGCTGCGTCAGTTGCAAGGTATCGATAACTCACTGAAGTTTGACGAAGTGGGAACGGTACTACAGGTCAGCGATGGTGTAGCACGTATTTACGGCTTGCGCAATGCAGAAGCTAATGAGCTTTTGCAGTTTGAAAACGGTATCATGGGTACCGTGATGAATCTGGAGGAGGACAATGTGGGAGCAGTGCTTCTGGGTCCTACTGACCAGATTAAGGAGGGGATGATTGTAAAGCGTACCAAACGTATCGCATCTATCAATGTAGGTGAGAGCATGTTGGGACGTGTGATTGACCCTCTGGGTGTACCTCTTGACGGACGTGGTGAGATAGGGGGCGAATTGTTTGAAATGCCTCTGGAACGTAAAGCACCGGGAGTAATCTTCCGCCAGCCTGTAACGGAGCCTTTGCAGACAGGTTTGAAAGCAATTGATGCGATGATCCCTATCGGACGTGGACAGCGTGAGTTGATTATCGGTGACCGTCAGACAGGAAAAACAGCTATCGCTATCGATACAATCATTAACCAGCGTGCCAATTATGAGGCAGGAAATCCGGTATATTGTATCTATGTAGCCGTAGGACAGAAGGGTTCAACCGTTGCCAGTCTTGTAAACGCTTTGCGTGAAAAGGGAGCAATGGATTATACCGTAGTCGTTGCTGCAACAGCATCCGATCCTGCTGCCATGCAGTATTTTGCTCCATTTGCCGGAGCTGCTATCGGTGAATACTTCCGTGATACCGGTCGTCATGCACTGGTAGTATACGATGACCTTTCAAAACAGGCCGTTGCATACCGTGAAGTATCTTTGATTCTTCGTCGTCCGTCAGGACGTGAAGCATATCCGGGTGATATCTTCTACTTGCATTCTCGTTTGCTGGAACGTGCTGCTAAGATTATCAATCAGCAGGAAGTTGCAGAACAGATGAATGACCTTCCTGCCAGCCTGAAGGGAAAAGTAAAAGCCGGAGGTTCACTTACAGCATTGCCTATCATCGAAACGCAGGCAGGCGACGTTTCTGCTTATATCCCGACAAACGTAATTTCTATTACCGATGGTCAGATATTCTTGGAAACCGACTTGTTTAACCAGGGATTCCGTCCTGCAATTAACGTAGGTATTTCGGTATCTCGTGTAGGTGGTAGTGCACAGGTCAAGAGTATGAAGAAAGTTGCCGGAACGTTGAAGATCGACCAGGCTCAGTACCGTGAGCTGGAAGCTTTCTCTAAGTTCAGCAGCGATATGGACCCTGTAACTGCAATGGCTATCGACCGCGGACGTAAAAACAACCAGTTGCTTATTCAGCCGCAGTATTCACCGATGCCGGTAGGAGAGCAGATTGCTATTCTGTATTGTGGAACTCACAGTTTGATGCGCGATATTCCTATCAGCAAAGTACGTGCATTCCAGGATGCATTCCTTACCAATATGCGTGCTAACCATCAGGCTGATGTGCTCGATGTACTGGCTAGCGGTAAGATCAACGATGAAGTAACAGCATTGATTGAAAAAGTAGCAGCAGAAACAGCTGGACAATTTAAAGAAAGATAATCATCATGGCATCACTGAAAGAAGTAAAAGGAAGAATAAACTCCATAAATGGAACGCTGAAAATTACTTCGGCGATGAAAATGGTTGCCTCTTCGAAGCTGCATAAAGCTCAGGAGGCAATAGAGAACATGCTTCCTTACGAACGAAGACTGCATCACATGCTTACCAACTTTCTGAATGCAGGGTTGAGTGTGGAGTCACCTTTCGTCGTGAAACGTGATGTGAAGAAGATTGCCATTGTGGTATTTGCATCGAACAGTAGCCTGTGCGGTGGATTTAATGTGAATGTAATTCGTCATTTGTCTGAGATGCTTGAGGAGTATATTCAGCAGTTAGGAAAGGAAAACATATTGGTGTATCCGATAGGACGTAAAGTTGCGGATGCAGTCAAGAAGTTAGGTATAACGCCGATGGGAGATTATCAGCACATGAGCGGAAAGCCTAACTACAAAGAAGCTTCCGATCTGGCTGCCGAATTGATGGATCGTTTCGTGAGTGGTGAGATACAGCAGGTCGAAATGCTGTACAACCATTTCAAGTCGACGTCTACTCAAGTTCTGACACGTGAAACCTATTTGCCGATTAATCTTGCTCAAGCTTCAACCGAGGAGAAACAGGAAAAAGGCATGCAGGCCGATTACATTATCGAACCATCGGCAGAAAAGGTGATGCAGGAATTGTTGCCCAAAGTATTACGTATGAAAATGTATACTGTATTGCTTGACTCGAATGCAGCAGAACATGCTGCCCGTACGATGGCAATGCAGATAGCAACCGATAACGCAAACGATTTGATTCAGGAGCTTACGCTGATTTACAACAAGAGTCGTCAGCAAGCTATTACGAACGAATTGCTCGATATTATCGGTGGTACGATGGCGTAACGGTCAAAGCATAAATAAAAAATATCGGGACTGTCCGAAGGACGGTCCCGATATTTTTTTGTAGTTATCCGTTCATTAGTCAAAGCTACCGTAACGAGTAGGCAACAACTTGCGGTCGCCCAATGTATTGTCTACGCGTGCCACATTGATCCAGAATTTATTCTCGCGGACACTTTCCGTAGGATATACAGCCTTTTCACGGCTATACATGTGCTGCCATTTATTGCCTACCGCTTCATATTCCGGATGCGGTGCATTGACCAGTACATTGTCTTCCTTCGAAGCATCGCCATTCTTGATTTCCTCTATCTCGTGCCAGATACTGAGCATCGTTTCTATGAAATTATCCAGCTCATACAAGCTTTCACTTTCGGTAGGCTCAATCATCAGTGTACCGTGAACCGGGAAGGAGAGAGTAGGAGCGTGATAACCGTAATCCATTAGTCTTTTGGCAATATCATTCTCGGTGATACCACTTTCCTCGTGAATCTTTCTGCATTCCAGAATCATTTCATGTCCCACGAAACCATTTGCTCCACGATAAACCGTGCCATACGTATCGTTCAATGAAGCCGCAAGATAATTCGCATTCAGAATTGCTGTCTTGGTAGCCCTTTCCAGTCCTTCGGCACCCATCATGCAAATATAAGCATACGTAATAGGCAGGATACCGGCACTTCCATAAGGGGCTGCTGCAACCTCATTCTGTTCGTTGCCGAAGAGTGCGTGTCCCGGAAGGAACGGGATCAGATGCTTGGCTACACATACCGGACCTACACCCGGACCACCACCGCCGTGAGGGCTGGCAAACGTCTTGTGCAAGTTCAGATGACATACATCCGCACCGATAGTACCCGGGTTGGTCAGACCTACCTGCGCATTCATGTTGGCACCGTCCATATACACCTGAGCACCGCAGCGATGGATAATCTTACAAATCTCGGCAATATCACTTTCGAAAATACCATGAGTAGACGGATAAGTAATCATCAGCGCAGCCAGCTGATCCTTATGTTCTTCTGCTTTCTGGCGAAGATCTTCTACATCCACATTTCCCCGTTCGTCGCAGGCACACGTCAATGTCTGATACCCAGCCTGTACAGCCGAAGCCGGATTGGTGCCATGTGCCGAAGCCGGGATAAGAATCAGGTTACGATGTCCCTGTCCGATACTTTCCAAATAACTTCGGATGATACGCAGACCCGTATATTCTCCCGCAGCACCCGAGTTCGGCTGAAGCGTGATTCCCTCGAATCCTGTAATGGTCAGCAGCTGGTGAGAGAGGTTTTCAATCAGCGTACGATATCCTTGTGCCTGATCTTCCGGAACCAGCGGGTGTATATTCATCCATGCAGCATTACTGAGCGGCAGCATTTCGGCAGCAGCATTCAGTTTCATGGTACATGAACCCAGTGAAATCATTGAATGGGCCAGTGATATATCCTTACGATCCAGACGCTTGATGTAACGCATCATTTCCGTTTCCGTATGATAACGGTTGAACACCTCGTGAGTGAGGAACGACGAGCGGCGTCGCAATTCACGGGTCAGAGAGGACGATTCCGGAATATCCTCTGTTTCGTGTACCGGCTCCTCGGCAGCGATACCGAAAATCATCAGCAGGTGGTTGGCATCTGCCACGGTAGTAGCCTCATCGATACTGAGACCCACATCCCCGTTGTCGTAATAACGCAAGTTCACTTCCTTGCTCAGCGCGATGGTACGCAGTTTCTGAGCCGATACATGATCAGGCAATCCCAGACGGAGTGTGTCGAAGAAAATAGAGTTCCGTTCCGTATATCCCAGACGGAGCAGCTGCTTGTTGAGCCAGTTGGCAATACTATGAATACGTTTGGCAATATCCTTTATTCCCTCCGGACCGTGGTACACCGCATAGAAGCCAGCCATGGTAGCCAGCAATGCCTGCGCCGTACAGATATTCGACGTAGCCTTCTCACGCTTGATATGCTGCTCACGTGTCTGCAAAGCCATACGGTAACAAATCTTTCCATACTTATCTTTCGAAAGTCCGATGATACGTCCCGGCATGTTACGCTTATATTCATCACGCGTTGCGAAATAAGCAGCCGAAGGACCACCGTAAAACATCGGAATACCGAGGCGCTGCGTACTTCCGAATACGATGTCGGCACCCCATTCGCCAGGAGGAACCAGCAAGGCAAGACTCAGAATATCTGCATCCACGGCTACCTTGCAACCTGCCGCATGCGCACGTTCCGTAAACTCCCGGTAATCTTCTACATTACCACTGTTGTTCGGGTACTGTACGATGCAACCGAATATATCGGGTGTGAACTCCAGTTCCTTGTAATTACCCACCTTCACTTCCATACCTTGCGGAATGGCACGGGTACGGATAACGGCTAGATTCTGTGGAAATATTTCCTGATCGACGAACAACGTATTGGCACCCGCCTTCTGCTGTGCGCGGCTTCTCAATCCATGCATCATCGTTGCAGCCTCCGCAGCCGCAGTTGCCTCGTCCAGCAGCGAGCAGTTGGCCAGCGGCATGGCAGTCAGGTCACTTACTACCGTCTGGAAATTGATCAGCGCCTCCAGTCGTCCTTGTGAGATTTCTGTCTGATAAGGTGTATAAGAGGTGTACCACACCGGATTTTCGAATACATTACGCTGTATCACAGCCGGAGTAATTGAGTCGTACCAGCCTGCACCAATATACGACTTATATATTTTATTCATCGAAGCCAGCTTGCTGATGTGTTCGGCGAATTCCCGTTCTGTCATGGCAGGAGGCAAGTCCAATGGAGCCTTCAGTCGGATTTTTTCAGGAATGGTCTTATCAATCAATCCGTCTAATGTCTTTACTCCTATTCTCTCCAGCATTTTGGGAAGATCATTTTCGGTAATGCCAATGTGACGATTGGCAAAAACATCTGTTTTCATGATTTCAAGGTATTATAAAGGTAAAATATTCTTAGTTGAAAACGTGCCGACGTTTTTCTGTAAGCATCGGCACGTTTCAGACAAATCGTGACAATGAATTTTGTTCTTTATTTGAAGAACGGATTATCCATCTTCTCTTTTCCGATGGTAGTCGGTTCGCCATGTCCCGGATAGACGACCGTTTCATCGGGCAAAGTCAGCAAGCGACTGGAAACATGCTCTATCAGTTCACCGAAATCGCCTCCTTCCAGGTCGGCACGTCCTACGCTACCCTGGAACAAGACATCACCGCTGAACAGACAAGCATCCGCCTTGCAGTAATACACCATGCCCCCGGGAGAATGACCGGGCACATGAATGGCTTCCAGCTCTGTATTGCCGAAATGAATCTTTTCGCCGTCTTCCACATAATGCCCCAGCGGAACAGCCTCCTCGTTGAGACGGAAACCGAACATACGGCACTGGTCCGCCAGTTTCTCCAGCAGAAACTCATCTTTGCGGCATGCCTCCGCTTTCAATCCGAATTCGCGCAAAAGGAACGGATTGCCGAAAACATGATCCAGATGCAGGTGCGTATTCAGCAGATGCTTGACGGTCAGCTTGTTTTCGTCAATATATTTTTTCAGCATCTGCTGCTCCTCCGGATAATAACATCCGGCATCGATAATCGCAGCTTCCCCTGTTTCGTCCGAGAGCACATAACAGTTGACGGGAAACATGTTGAATTCAAAGCGTTTTATCTTCATTTTATTTTCAGTGTTTTGATTACTTGTTTACAGTGACATATACTACTTTCTTGGTTTCGAAGAACTCTTCGGAGAAGAAATCCTTCAAGTCGGTCACTATCGTCTGATGTTTCACCGGCATAACTTCCCTGTCAAGCTCTCCTCCCTTCAGGCAGATCAGTCCGTTGGGGAGAGCGTTATGCTGTTCGCTGCTGATATTCTTGCGGATGATCTTCAGCAAGTCGGTAAGAGGCATGACGGCACGGCTCACCACAAAGTCGAACAACTGTTTCTCCTCCTCGGCACGGCAGTGACGTGTAGTAACATTTTTCAGTCCGATAGCGTTGGCTATTTCGGTAGCCACCCTGACCTTCTTTCCGATGCTGTCTACCAGATGGAACTTCGTATCGGGAAAAAGAATAGCAAGCGGTATACCCGGAAAACCGCCTCCCGTACCCAGATCCATGACACTCGTACCCGGCTTGAACTGTATCACCTTGGCAATACCCAGCGAGTGAAGCACATGATGTTCGTACAAGTTCGTGATATCCTTGCGCGAAATCACGTTGATTTTACTGTTCCAGTCGGTATACAAGTCGTAGAGAGCTGCAAACTGCTCTTTCTGCGTATCGGTTAAGTCGGGAAAATATTTCAGAATAATATCCATGTAAGCGAAACGATTATTTTAAATAAGCACTAATTTCATCGTAGGGAACGGTCAGGCTGAAATCACCGGCCGCATACGGAGCAATTTCATAACGGTTGTAATAAAACGTTACACCGTCCTTACCCAGCAAAAAGTTTTCGGGAATGTAGATATCCGTATCCAGCAGGATACCCACCGACTGAAGCCCTTCCACGCTGGTGATGGTATCGGTTTCCATCTTCTTGTTTACCTCTTCTATCAGTTTCTGTAGAATCAGCGAACGGATTTTGGGCTCGCCGTCTTTGGCAAACACTTCATCGGCAGTCAGCTTCTTACCCGTCTTGGCGTCAAAGTTCAGGTATTTGGCGTACGTATTGGGGTGCGCCCCGCCTGTATACTGGAAGTTGACGGCAGTGTAATTCCATACGTTGCTGTCTCTTCCCGCTTCCAGCGTGGTGCTGATTTGGTACTCATAATTATACCAAGCCGGAACATCTTCCGCTTTCATGCCGTTGTGCATGTCGGCCTCGAACAGTTCCTTCACATCCGTATGATAGTTCTGGATAAAATCGTTTGTCAGGGTCGCCACAAATTCCTCGGGAGCCAGAGCAGCGTATTGTTGTCCGAAAGCATCCTTCTGTATCTCCGAGTCGATGAGCAGAGAAACGGAGTCCTTGTCCGAGGCAGGTTTCAGGTAAGCATAGCTGATGTTGATTTTGCACGACGGAGTTTCTTTTCCCGCTTGCAGATAGACGGTCGTATCTTTTTTCAGTGTGTCAATCTCGGCGGTTGGCGACTGCTTCTGTTCTACACAGCCCGAAAAAACGAATCCGCCTGCAATGCCTAAAACCAGCGACGGAAATAAAATGTTTGTTGACTTCATAATACTCTTTTTTAGTATGGTGATTTTAATGTTCCGATACGACAAATATAACACAACTTCTTGAATAAAGCACCAGAAAAGGGAAGTTCTTTCTGTCGTTTTGATAAAGATTTGCAGAAGGGTGAGCCAGTGGAACTGAAAAAATGTGTAAGTTTGTATGAAAAGCAAAAATAACATGAAATACTAACTATGAAAACAGAATATTGGGGAACGGTCCCTTACCGTGAAGCATGGGATCGTCAGACAGCATTGTTCAACGAACTGGTGCGTGCGCGTGCCTGCGGCGAGAGTTACGAGAACCGCCTGATTTTTTGCGAGCATCCACATGTGTATACGTTGGGGCGGCACGGCAAGGAAACAAACATGCTGCTGCGCGAGGAACAATTAAGGCAAATGGGCGCAGAATTGTATCACATCGACCGCGGAGGAGATATTACCTATCACGGTCCGGGGCAGCTTGTCTGCTATCCGATCTTGAATCTCGAGGACTTCCATCTGGGACTGAAGGACTACATTCATGCACTGGAAGAAGCTGTTATCCGCGTATGTGCTTCGTATGGTATAGAGGCGGGGAGAGTAGCCGGAGCTACCGGCGTGTGGCTTGCCGCAGGAACAAAAGACGAACGCAAGATTTGTGCGATAGGCGTGCGTAGCAGTCATTTCGTTACGATGCACGGACTTGCCCTGAATGTAAATACCGACTTGCGCTATTTCGGCTATATTCATCCCTGTGGATTCATAGATAAAGGAGTAACGTCCATCGCCCGGGAAGTAGGGCATGAGGTCGATCTATCCGACGTACGGAACAGGCTGGAAAAGGAGCTTTGCACGTGTCTGAACGCATCCGACTATCGTTGAGAATCTGTGCCGTGACGCTTCCTGAAGCTTGTGCCGGAGCAGCGGATCTTTTGTCAGCATGAATGCAGGAAAATTTGTACAAAAGATTTTGTTTTTTGTACAAATCTTAAAAAAAACGTCGAGACGTTTTAGGCGAAACTTGCAGGCACGATTCAGAGAAGCGGGTGTAAGGTGTTCAGTAAATTGGGAAGAAGTCGTGCAGGGAGGCTTTTTTCTTCTCAAAATTTTTGTTTTCCTGCAGAAAGATTTATCTTTGGAACCGTTAAACTTAAAAACAGAAAAACACTATGAGTCTTGAAAAAACATTGGTTATTTTAAAACCATCTGCCGTACAGCGCGGCTTAATCGGCGAAATTACCAGCCGTTTCGAACGTAAAGGACTTCGGTTGGCAGGTATGAAAATGATGCAGCTCACCGACGATTTACTGAACGAACATTATGCTCATCTGGCTGGGAAGCCCTTCTTCCAGCGCGTGAAAAACTCCATGATGGCTTCTCCGGTAGTAGCTTGCTGCTACGAAGGGGTAGATGCCGTACAGATTGTACGTTCAATGACGGGAGCAACCAACGGTCGTGTGGCTGTTCCAGGCACCATCCGAGGTGATTATTGTGTCAGTTCACAGGAAAACATTATCCACACATCCGACTCTCCGAAAACAGCTGCTACAGAAGTTGCCCGCTTCTTTAAGCCCGAAGAGCTGTTCGACTACGAACAAAGCACGCTGAAATACCTTTATTACGAAGATGAATATAAGCTTGTATAACAGCTTGTTATGAAAATGACAAAAATAAAATGCAGGAAATTGATAAGATTTACCTGCATTTTATTTGGTCAATTCAAATAAAGGTTATATTTTTGCACCCGCAAACGAAAGGAAATGCACTCTTAGCTCAGTTGGTAGAGCAACTGACTCTTAATCAGTGGGTCCAGGGTTCGAATCCCTGAGGGTGTACTTTCAAGGAAGTTGCACGGGAAATTTGACAATTTATAGTGGATGCACTCTTAGCTCAGTTGGTAGAGCAACTGACTCTTAATCAGTGGGTCCAGGGTTCGAATCCCTGAGGGTGTACCAGGCCGTGAGGCGAAACAGTGAAAAGTCCTGAAAACTTGACCGGTTTTCAGGACTTTTTTTATGTCCGGCCCGAATGTCTTTACTCCATCTTACAAATAGCCAATGAAGTCTGCTGGGCCGCATTTTTAAGTGCCGTGAGGAAGAAATCAATCCATTCGTCGTAGCCTGCCGCTTCATTTACTCGCTGTATGTTACGGTAATAGACAGCAGCACGCTTATAAAGCGGATTGGAAAGCAGCAGCACAGGCTTTTCGAGTACTTCCTCTTGCTTCAAGAACAAAAGATTCAGAAGGCGTCCTGTCCGACCATTGCCGTCGATGAACGGATGTATCATTTCAAACTGATAATGAATCAGTGCGGCACGAACGAGTACATTTTCCGTATCTTCCGAATGAATGTATCGCTCCAGATCGGAAAACGCCTCTGTCATGTCTTCGTAAACGGGAGGTACAAACAGCGCTTCTTTCAATCCGTTTTCTTTCCAGCCTATCCATACGGGTGAATTCCGGAACTCACCGGGATATTTCTTTTCATATTGTTCGCTTTGGCACATCAGATAGTGTGCATTCTTCAGCATACGGGCACTGAGCGGCAGTTCGTCCATCGCTTCGACGGCATAACGTGTAGCCTGCAAGAGGTTTTCAGCATCTGTCATGAGGGTATCATCGTCGGTCTTTATCATAAAATCGAACGAAAGAGAAGGTTCGCCCGAAGCCAGCCTGCAGGAAGATTCTGCTTCTTGTCTCATGAGTTTCTCCAGTTGCTCGTTGGAAAGCCGTGCAGCGTTCGCATTCAACTGCCGTAGGGCTGTTTCTGCTTCCGCTATCAACCGATCCGTCTGAGGAGTGCGGGTAACTTGTATTTGGAAGAGAGAAGTCGGGATGAATGAGCTGAATGCCATATCACCCCATAAATGTCTGCGATATTTCATCATTTCCATACAGTTAGTTTATGTTTTTATATCCAGTTGTTTAGTCAAACTATTTGCTAAGTTGCTATTAAGCAAACAAAGATCAGAAAATAAAGTTTGTCGGGCACTATTATTCTCTTGCAAAATACTACCATTCTGATAACTATTCTTTATCTGCCTTTAATATTTTGTTTGGTAAGATAAGGATAAGACGTCTTCCAAAAAGCTGAAGGAAGCTATCAAGAAACTGGGGTATACTATTGCTCCGTTTCAATCGCCAAGGAGCGGCAAGGTGAAAAAATAAATGCAAATAATCTTTAGTAAAAACCGTTGACATTACTTTGCTGTAAGATAGAATCAGTCAGCGGCTTTTGTTGCTTGAAAATTTGTGATGAGTTCCATCATAACCTGCAATGTGGTTTGCTCAGATAGTTTTTCATTGTCCGAAAAAGTTTCTATAAACTTCTTATAATGTGTAAAAAAAGAACACTTTCTTCAGGTTATCTTCTATCTTTAAACAACTGAAATAGATAAAGGTCGCTTGTTTAATTCTTTGTTTGTGTAAAATAGTAGTCTACATAATCTGTAAAAGGTTATATACGAAGCAAAAAGGAGAAATTATTGAAATTATATTAGCATGTATTATTAGTCTTGGAACGAATGTTAAAGGGATTTGTTCCAATGGCTTTATATGTGATGATAATTAATTGTAGGTAATTCGAACAATGACTTTGTTAAGTTGATATCAAAGAAAGAAAATGGATTGATGAGTAAATTTTAGAATAGAATGAATCTCAGATGTACAATAGTTTTATTATCCATTTTATATATTCCTAATATAATCTGGAGTCAGGTAACAGGAAAAATAATAAACACTAGTAACCAGCCGGTGGACGGTGCTACCATCGTCATGCAGCTTCCGGATTCAACCTATCTGGGGGCAGCTATCTCTGCGGCCGACGGTACATTCAGGCTTGAACCGGAGCCGGAAAAGTATCAGCTCATTATCCAGCATCTGCTTTATCAGACCAGGCAGGTAAAGGGGCAGGCGCGTGATGCGGGTATTATTACGCTGGAGCCGAAAGACTATAATCTGGAGGAAGTGGTAATAAAGGGAGAAAGACCGCTGGTTAAAGTGGAAGACGGACGACTGGGCTATGACCTTTCGGTACTTTCGGAAAGGCAGGTTGTAAACAATGCCTACGAAGCTATATCCAAACTGCCGGGAGTACAAGAGAGTAACGGCGCGCTTTCTCTTGCCGGAGCAAGTTCCCTTACCATTATACTAAACGGTAAGCCTACCACCATGACAGCGGACCAACTGGAAACATTGTTGCGCAATACATCGGTGGATCGTGTAGAGAAAGCAGAAGTCGTGTATAGTGCTCCTCCTGAATTTCATGTACGTGGAGCTGTCATCAATGTGGTGATGAAACGCTCGAATGACTATTCATTTCAGGGGGAGCTGAGTACCTATTATCAGAACAGGTATTTTAGCAGTGGTGGTGCAAACGGGAATTTCCGTTTGTCCATACCTAAAGTAACTTTGGATGTAATGTCTGGAGCCGACAATGTCAAAATAATGGAATATACAGACTTGTTTTCCAGACATACATTGGGCGATAAGGTCTATGAAATAACCCAGAATGAAAGACTAAGTACCAAAAGCTGGACACATAATGTAAGAACAGCATTGGAATACAACATCAATGAGAAGAATCATCTGAATGTTGCCTATACGGGAAGTTTTACTCCCGATAGAGACGGCCGTAGCATAGCTGATGGAAGTTTTCAGCAGTCCACTCTCGATAAGTTTACGGAAAACAAGATGCATAACATAGCCCTACAGTACAGTTCCGGTTTCGGACTTGAACTTGGCGGTGATTATACCCGTTATACATCCGATAATAATCAGACTATGTCAACACAGCTTGCCGACAAGAGTGAGAACGCATATACCCTGACCGGCGGGCAGCGTATTGACCGTTTCTCTGTTTATGCAGACCAGAAACATCGTCTGGCAAATAACTGGGGCATAGGTTACGGCGTATCGTATCGCTATACAAATAACTATGATTTTCAGACTTATGATAATGTGGCGGGTAATATAAAACCTGAAAATACAGACGCTAAGCTGGAAGAACAGACAACTAATTTTTATTTCTCGCTGAGTAAGAGTTGGGCGACCGGTACTTCGTTCTCTGTTTCTGCAACGGGAGAATATTACACGATCGGGAACTATCACAAATGGGCAGTCTATCCGCAAGCCTCACTGACATATCTGAAAAGCCCGCAACATATTTTCCAGCTATCCCTGTCAACAGATAAGACGTATCCCGGTTATTGGGATATGCAGTCGTCAGTCACCTATCTGAACGGATATTCTGAAATTCAGGGAACACCCGGTTTACGACCTATGACAACCTATAGTCTGAATGGAAACTATATATTAAAACAGAAGTATATATTTGGTCTGTTCTATAAACATACTTCCGATTACTTTGCCCAGTCTCCCTATCAGGCTACCGACCGTCTGGCATTGATATATAAAAATACCAACTGGAATTATATGCGCATGATAGGCGCAAATGTCATTTTACCGTTCAGTCTTGGCAACTGGTACGATGCAAGACTGACACTTGTAGGAATGCAGGCACGGGAAAAATGTGATCAGTTCTTTGACATACCTTTCGACCGAAAGAAATGGTTATTTATCGGAACGCTTGACAATACTTTCAAGGTAGGCAAAAACCTTTCGTTTGAATTGACGGGTAATATACAGACACCTTTTATTCAGGGTACACTGGATCTCGCAAGCACATTCAATCTTACTGCCGGAATGAAATGGAACTTTGCCAAGAACAAGTGTTCGCTTACGGCACGTTGCAGTGACATCTTTAACTCCAGTATGCCGGATATGAAAGTTCGCTTCAAAGGGCAGTATTTGGATATGAACAGCTCCTTCTACAGCCGTACCGTATCTCTAAACTTTACATATCGTTTTGGTGGATATAAAAAGCAGGAAGTGAAAGAAGTGGATACATCACGATTCGGACACTAAAGAGTAATAGACGAAAGTCTTTTAGAGTGATATATGAATACGGAACCATAAATAAAAGTAATAGGAATGGCTAATTTTAATTCTTTCATCGACAAATTAGACATGGAATTCTGGCATGAGATTTGTGCTAAGAACGGTGAACTGTGTCATTACAAAAAGGGAGAATTCTTTGTGCAAGAGGGAGATGTTATACGGTATATGGGAATCGTGCAAGAGGGATATTTTAAATATGTTACTACAGATTCAAACGGAAATGAACATATAACCGGATTTGCGCTCCCGGGAACGTTTGTGGGTGATTATTTAAGTACCACACAAAAAACGCCTTGTATGACCAGTATTGTTGCTGCAACAAACGTGGAGGTTCTGGTATGTAACTGTGAAATAGTCAATGAATTATTCAATGAGGACAGAGAGTTACATCAGTTATTTTCAGACTCATTATTCCATGATTGTTATATACAGTATTTGGATATGCACCGTTTATCCCCCAAGGAACGCTATATCGCTTTATTGAAAAGATGTCCTGATATTCTTCAAAATATTACGATTGGAGAAGTTGCCTCTTATTTGAATGTTACGCCCACTTATCTCAGCCGTATCCGCAAGGAAATTACTTTTGAGAACAAATGATTTTATCAGATGAACGAGTTCAATACATACCCCAATAACTTAGACTATTCTTTTATAACAGATTTATGTAAAAGGAAAGGGAAACTGCATACTTATCGTAAAGGAGATTTTTTCATCCGTCAGAATGAGAGAAAGCGTTTTGCGGGATGGGTGGAAGATGGTACCTTTCAATATACCCACATTGACGAAGAGGGAGAAGAGCACATTGTAGGGTATTCGTTTACAAATGAATATGTATGTGACTATTCCTCATTCATGAAAGGCAGCTTGTCCTTGGTAAGCATTCAAGCCATAACAGACTGCTCCGTTTATGAAATATCACACCATGATATTATTGAATATTGGGAGACTAATATGGAAACCCAACGGTTCGGAAGATGCGTAGCCGAAAATCTATATGAAATGGTATATGGGCGACTGCTCGATTCGTATTGCAGTCCTGAAATACGATATAAAAGACTGATGGAGCGTTGTCCCAACCTGAAAGAAGCAGTACCTTTGAAAAGCATTGCTTCATTCTTGGGTGTTACTCCTGAAACAGTCAGTCACATACGCAAGAAACTGAGAGGATAGTTTAATTATTTTAATGTTTAGTGAGAAAGGTCTTGAAATATTTCAATGCCTTTCTCTTTTTTTCTTCTGTACTTTACATCCGCAAATTAACGTATAATTCAAGAGTATGGTTATGTTTAGTAGGTATAGTATTCTGCCTGATTATTGACAAAGTTGATAAGAGAAAAGCAGTGATACCTGTTAGTGCTTGTTGGTAAAGTTTTCTTGCTGAGTAAATGATAGAATATGATTTTGTCTGCAACTCTCAAACTAGTTTGAGAATTATGCTGGGTTGGGTTTGTACATTTGCAGAAATGTATATGGAAAGAAAGTCTGAAAAATAATTTATAATCAGAATAATATGAAACTTAAAACAATTACTTTGCTGTGTTTCGGTATTATGTTTGTTAGCTGTGCTTCTTTGTTAGGAGTACAAAATAGTAAATATACTTCAGAAAAGATTGAGATAGGAATGAGCAAGAAGGATTTCTTGAAACTTTTTGGAGAACCATACGCAAAGGAAATGATAACAGACAGATATAATCGTCCTGTTGAACGGATGCTATATCAGGAAAGCCTTTACGACTAAGAATGGTATACCTTGACAACAGCTTTTGTTTTTCAAGATGGAAAACTGATAAGTTAAGAGGTTGTAAGTAAACAATATGTCAATAGAAAAGGAAATAAATAACTTAAATACTAAATGAAATTGTATGAGAACAAAACATTTATTTGGAATACTGATGCTATTCTTGTTTACATTTACCTTTATCAGTTGTGATAAAGAAGACGAAGAAGGTTGCAAAGTAACTAATTACCAAGAGTATGAACTCACAGTGGCTTCAAAAAAAATATTGGGCATGATATTCAGTGAAGGCAAAAATTATTTCAGGAAAGTTTATGCCGTCAAAAAAAATAATGCTCAAGACTGGGAATCATTCTCCTCTATTCAAGACTTCAACTACGAAGAGGGTTATGAATATCACATAAAAATAAGCGAAACGACGTATTTGGATTATCGCAAGGGCGACCCTTCATGGACGGAATACAAACTGCTCGAACTAATCTCAAAAGAGAAGCACGATTCAGAAGGACTGCCGGATAACTTTTTGTCGAGCGATTATAACTGTTTGAATGCAGAGTTTCGTTATGTTATTGAAGCAGATGAAAAGGATGAAGTGGAGAAAAGATTGATGAATAATAGTCTTCTTTTCATGTGCAAGCAATTTGTATTCAATAAAGAGTTTACAGAATTTGCTATGCTCAATGAGGATAGTGAATATCTTGTGTTAGCTGATGGTAAGCTAATAAGAGAAACGAATGACAATGAGAATTTCCCCGATAGCTATAAGCTGATACCATTAGAAGGTCAAGTTGCAGCAACAGAGCAATGGACTTTCATATGCGATTTCATCACACATAAAGCTGCTCAGACGATGGATGCTTTCATCGTAAATATTTCTGGAATTACAGATAATAGCGGAGACAAGCGTTCCCAAATCTGGCTATATCAGGATATGACACAGTATGCGCAAGAGGCGTTTCCCGAAGCTGGAGTAAAAACGGTTGTGGTTTCTTATACTGTTGGTATCAACTAAAATAAGACCTATAAACTCCTAAAATCAAGGTAATATGGAAACAAGGAACTTATTCGGAATACTAGTATTATTCCTTAGTGTGCTTAGCCTTACAAGTTGCAACAAAGACGAAGAGTTTTTTCTAGTGAAGCAATACAACAGATGCTGTTCGACCTGAAAGGAACTTATACTTAGGCATAATAAATATATGCTTTAAATTTGAAAATGCATGATAGCAATAATCATATTGATAGCCTTCTGTCTTTTTACAAACTCCCTTTGTGCACAGGTTATATGGACAAAAGAGGACTCCGTTAAATTGTCTAAGATATTGGATAGCGAGATGCCGATTTACATAGATAGTGATTTAAAAAAGGAATTGGAAAAGAGCTTTATAGGTGAGCCTATAAAGAAGAGGTATGGCTCTTGGAATGATTTTACACTGGATATTAAGACATACGATTTTGATAAACCGAAATGCCAACATATAGATATGGGTCCTATCTTTGACAAATCTACTTCTGTTAAATTTTTCAATTTAAACAATGAATATCTAAAACATAAAAAGTTTACGATTAGCAGTCATGTAGATGTAGCCAATCCATCAATATTCTTACGGCGAAATACAATTCTTACTTTTCCATTGGATAGGAAATTGTATGTTAATATATCCGGCAGCTATACATTGGATCATTCAAATAACTCCATACTTTCGGTAGATCCTACTCCCTATACCATAGGAGTCGGATTATCCTTTAACATAAGAAAAAATATTACGATTGGTCCTCAAGCAAACTATCAATTTAATCTTATACAAAGAAGATGGGAATGTTTTTGGGGAATCAAATGTGTAATATCATTTTAGGGGCGGATAGGTATAAGTTATTTAACAAGAAGGTAAAAAAGATTATAAAATAAGACATTAAATATTATTTATCTATGAACAAACTAAATCTTTCACTGATAATACATACATTTGATAGGAATTTAACGAAAATACCTCTTATGGGATTCTTTGATATAATATGTATAAGTTGTGAATACTGTGAATCGGTTTGTATTGGTGGCGTTTGTGATAATTGTGCCGATGGAACGCCGTAGATCTGGCAAGAGGTATGTTCTTTGCTGAAAAAGTATTTGGGAAAATCAATAGAGAAATATAATAGTTTAAACAAGAAAGTATTTGAAAATGAAGTTTATATACATACTTCTGCTTTTCTTTGTATTTATTCATACAGGTATATGTGCTCAGGGTTATGATGACTCGATAAGCATAGGAAATGGAGAAGTTACAAAGAAAGGAGGAGCCGAACATATGATAGGTATTGATTTCAGACCTTCCTATGTGTTTCCTACTGATGAGTTTTTCAAAGGAACCAACTACACAGGAAAGAAAATAAATTCAAGCCTTGCCGGACATCTAAAGTATGGATTTAAGTTCTCTCCCGATTCTGAACTGGGCAGGTTGTATCCTTATGCCATACAGGGAATAGGTATAAGTTATAATACCTTTTTCAATTCGAGAGAAATAGGTAATCCACTTGCCGTGTATGTATTTCAGACATCAAGAATCGCTACAATTTCACCCAGACTTTCATTCGATTATGAATGGAACTTTGGAGCTTCATTCGGATGGAAGAAATTCGATGAAGAGAATAATCCCCATAATACGGTGGTAGGCTCTAAAATCAATGCATATATAAACTTGGGATTCCTTCTGAACTGGCAGATCGCAGCAAATACAAACCTGAGGGCTGGCATAGGGGTTACACATTACTCAAACGGTAATACCAGCTATCCTAACTCTGGGGTAAATACTATAGGAGCATCAATTGGTATTACAAGAAGTTTCGGAGGTGGCAAAAATGGAAAAGAAACATTGAGCAAACTAATCAAACCAAAATTTGAAAGATATATCAGCTATGACCTGATAGTTTATGGAGCTATACGGAAAAGAGGGGTTTTTCCGGAAAATCATGATCCGCTGCTGGCACCAGGTTCGTTCGGAATAATCGGATTGAACTTCAATCCTCTCTATAATTTTAGCAGGTATTTCAGGGCTGGGCTCTCGCTCGACATGCAGTATGATGAAAGTGCAAATATCGGGCAACACATCGCAAATGACTATATTCCTTCAACTCCGGAAGATCTCAAATTCTTCAGACCTTCGTTTAGGGAACAGTTTTCTACGGGTATTTCAGTGAGAGCGGAAATTGTAATGCCTATTTTCTCTATCAATTTAGGTATAGGAAAGAACTTTATCTGTAAGGGTTCCGATACAAATTCATTCTATCAGACATTTGTACTGAAGACAAACATAACCAAGAATATCTTTCTGCACACCGGATATCAGCTCTACCGATTCAAAGATCCGAATAATCTCATGTTAGGTATCGGGTATAGGTTCAACGCAAGATAATGAATAAACAGGTCGATTATGAACATGAAATCTTTATTGAAGATCATACATACTGTTATAATTGCTGTAATTGTGCTGCATAGCTGTAACAGTGAAGTTTTTATCAGCGATTTTGCACCGTCGGTCAGTGAAGTACAACTCTCGGAAAAAGATCCTGTATCAGAAATTTACTTTGAATCATCCAATTGGGATATACAGTCTGTATATGATATGGATGAAAATGGCAACTACAATGAAATCAGAGGAGATATCTATGGACCTGACGGAAGTCTGATGGCAGAAAATGCCTCTCTTTACACTAATGGCTTTGGGCAGGTAAAAATAAAAGTTTTACATCCTGACATAAAACTTACCATTGAACGGAAGGATGCAACCCATCTTGTCTTGTCTGGATCGGAAAACATGAATTATGAAACAAAGAGAGTATATATTGATATAGGAAACACGTATAACGGGAGACAAATTTCAGTGGATATAGAACCTTCAACTAGATATAATCTCGACAGCATTGTATATACGGAATCATACCTTATTATGGACAATATGATGCAGAAAAGGGATGCAATACATTACATAAACTCTACAAACAATGTTTCTACTTTCGCTGTATATCCGTATAGTAATTTTAAAGTGGATTATTCTTTTGTAAATGAGCATGAATGGGAAACGATACTAACAGAGGAACAGTTGAAGATATTCGGTAAGGATGCTCCGATGGTTCCTGTTCGTGTTATCAACCAATATGGCAGTCCGGTTATGTCTACAGTAACTTTGCCACTCTCTGCAGGCGTTTATCATCTTCCACTTACGGAAGAAATGCTTGAAATAAAAGAAATCGTTAGTGTAAGTCCGAACAAACAAAGAACATGTATTATAAAATGCTGGTATAAGTATTACGGTATATGGTTCAAGATTTATGCGAGTCATCCGGTAACCGGCGAGAAACGTATCCTAAAAGGGCTATTGGATATATATTATCCTCAATCATACGAGGTGGAGTATGGAAAAGAAATGGATATAAATTGAGTCATAATTTGATTTGAAACGTAAATATAACACATTGCAGTGATATGAAGAATAAAAAGATAATCGTGTTGTCAATGATATTTACTGGCTTTTCAGTTTCTGCTTTCAGTCAGACGACAGGGAAAATAGTAGATACCAAGCAACAACCGGTAGAGGGTGCAACCATCGTGATGCAGCTTCCAGATTCTACCTATTTGGAGGCAGCTATCTCTGCAGTCGACGGTACATTCAGACTTGAACCAGAGCCGGAGAAATATCAGCTCATCGTTCAGCATCTGCTTTATCAGACTAAGCAAGTAAAGGGGCAGGCGCATGATGCGGGTATCATTACACTGGAACCGAAAGACTATAATCTGGAGGAAGTGGTAATCGAGGGGGAACGCCCGTTTGTGACAGTGGAAAAGGGAAAGCTGAATTATGACATTTCAGCCCTCACGGAGAAACATATCGTAAACAATGTTTACGAGGCTATTTGTAAGCTGCCGGGGGTACAGGACAGGAACGGCAAGCTCTCGCTGGTGGGGGCAAAGGATGTGACGGTGATTCTGAACGGGAAGGCAAGTACACTGACACAGGAACAGCTGATAGAGATGTTGAAGAATACTTCCGCTTCGCAGGTGCAGGCCGCCGAGGTGATGTATAACACACCGCCCGAATATCATGTGCGCGGGGCTGCTATCAATATCGTAACGGCAAAGGCAGACAACAATACCCTCCAGAGTGAAGTTTCGGCAACCTACAGCAACCAGTATTTCAGCAGTTACAGCGGAAATGTAAACTTCCTGCTCACAAAAGGCAAGTCGTCGCTGAATGTTTCTTATAACCCGGGCTATTCACATATCATGACCGTGATGGATTTGGCTTCCCTGCACAATTATGACGGGAAGGTATATGACATCACGCAGACACAGAAAATCAATACAAAGGGCTGGAGGCATAATATCTACGCCGAGTACGACTATCAGATAAACGAAGATAATGAGTTGAGCGTGGGCTACAACGGTGCCTTGTCGAACAACGGCAAAGGTACGATTGATGTAAACGGAAACTTTCAGAACAGCCACAACGACAAGTTGCAGGACAGCCGGCTGCACAATGTCTTTGCCCGCTATTCTTCCGGCTTCGGACTGGATTTTGGTGTGGATTATACGGATTACACCATGAATGACAAGAATCGTCTGGAAAGTAAACTGACAGACAATACTCGTCAGCTGCTGGACTATATTTCAGACCAAAAGATACGCAAGTTCTCTGTATATGCCGACCAGAGCCACGGTCTTGTTAATGATTGGACTTTGAAATACGGTGTTCGTTATGATTATACCGATAACAAGAACAGCCAGTTGTTCAATCAGGCGGAGGGAAAGGGGGACGTGGATAATTCCTCTTCGCGCCTTTATGAGCAGATTACCAACTTTTATGCCGGCTTCGACAAGGAGTTTGAGAACGGACTTTCCCTTTCTCTCTCGGCAACCGGTGAGTATTACACCATCGGAAACTATCACAAATGGGCGGTCTATCCGCAGGCCAGTCTGAGCTATTCGCCGTCGGAAAAGCATACGTTCATGCTGGGTGTTTCGTCGCAAAAGGATTATCCCACTTATTGGGACATGCAGACCAGTACCACCTATATGAATGCCTACGAAGAGATTCAGACCATCGAGGGACTTCGGCCTGCCAACGTATACAGTGTGAATGCCAATTATCTCTTTCTTCAGAAGTACATGCTGTCGCTGTTCTATGAGCGGACCAACGATTATTTTACGATGGACATGTATCAGGCGAAGGATCGTCTGGCACTTGTGTACCGCACACAGAACTGGAATTATTACCAGTCTTTCGGAATGAGTGCCAATATTCCGTTCAGCATCGGAAGCTGGCTTTCCTCTCAGGTAAACGCTACGGTTATGAATGACCGTAACCGTTGCGACAATTTCTGGGATATTCCCTTCGACCGGAATAAATGGGCGTGTATGCTGGCCATGCAGAATCATTTCTCGGTAGGTTCCAATGTTGGTTTCGATCTGGATGCAACGTATCGTTCAAGCATGATTTCCGGTATCAGCGATACGAAACCAGTCTTTACGGTCAATGTGGGGGCGCAATGGAACTTCCTGAAGGATAAGGCAACTCTAAGCCTGACGTGTTCTGACTTGTTTGATACCATGCGCATGAAGGTAAGAAACCGCTATGCAGGACAGCACATCGACTTGAATATGGGGCAATACAGCCGTACCCTTTCGGTGAAATTTGTTTACCGCTTTGGCGGCAGCATCAGCAGGGAGAAGAAAGAGGTGGATTCTTCACGCTTCGGACGATAATGTATTTTGAACTACAGTTTATGATTGAAATTATTGTATAAACTTGACTAATGAAAAAACTATTTTTAGCTTTGATAGCCAGCCTGATTTTGCTGCCGACTTACGGCCAGTATGTTGTAAAAGGAAAAATCATGGACTCAGAGAATACGGTGATGCCGATGGTGAATGTGGCATTCCTAAACCAAGTGGACAGCACCCTTGTCAGCGGAGCGGTATCTGACTCTTGCGGGGTATACAGCACATCGCTTGCCGGGGGTAACTATATTATTCGCTATTCCTATCTGGGCTATCAGACACTGTATAAGGATGTGAAGGTCAATGCAGATCTTGCTCTGCCAGTGGTTCGGATGGAAGTATCACAGACTACACTGAAAGATGTGGAAGTTATCGCGTATCGGAAGCCATTCAAGCTGGATCGTGATGGATTGTTGGCCGATGTGGAGAATACCATTTTATCCCAACAAACGAACTTGAACGACTTGCTCTGTAAGATTCCGGGTATACAGCAAAGAGGAAACTCCGTCGAAGTCATTGGAAAAGGAAATCCTGTCTATTACATCAATGGCAGGGAAGTGGTGGACAAGACCGAACTGGATAATCTTTCAGTTGATCAAATCCGTTCCGTTAAACTGATTTTGAATCCGGGGGTACGGTATTATTCTGAACAACGTGCCATAATCGAAATAAAAACCAGGCGGCTGGGGGATGGGTTTGCCTTCAATGTAAAAGGCAATTTACAGCAAGGAAATCACTTCAACCAAAACTATCTTATAAACGGTAGTTACAATTATAAGAACTGGGACTTCTTTTTCTCCTACAATTACAACCGGGGAAAAAATAATTCGGCACTTGACGCTTACCAGCAGACTCAAAGTGATACTATCTGGAACCTGACCAATCTGAACCGGAAGCGAATCTTTAACGAAAGCCATACCTATACGGGAGGTGTCTCTTATCATTTTTCGCCGGAATCGGAGATTGGGTTGAAGTATGAAGGCAAATATAGTCAGGGCAATACCTTCTCGAACGATACCCTTTCCATGATACCGGATAAAGGAGTTTCTACCTTTATCAAGAATCTCAGTGATGTATCAGCTAAGTCCGTCAGTAATCATTTTAATCTGTATTATATGAACGACTGGAAGAACGGCTGGAGGATGAACGCATACGGGGATTATCTTCATAAGACTGATCATAGCCGGGGCAATATCTGTGAATGGGAAAGCGACCGTACGGGAACGTCTATGGATTATTACCGCAAGGCGGACTGGGATTTGTTTGCGGCCAAATTCTCTTTGTCATATGAAATGGAGAAGGCGGGAGCTTTCAATCTTGGTTACGATTTCAGCCATACCAGTGGAACCGACTATATAGAATATGTCCGTGCCTTGAATAATGGTCGGACACACAATACGGAGATGAAAAATTCGGTCTACCTGTCGTACGATTACACTTGGAAGAACCTGTCATTAGGGGCAGGCTTACGCTACGAACAGATACGAAGCGAGCTGAAAGAGACCCACGACAACAAGACTCAAGATTAGGCCTATCACAATTTCTTGCCTTCTGTCTCGCTGAGTTATAATACGGAGAAGCTGCAACAGTCCCTTACTTACTCCATTCATACGGAACGTCCGCCATTTGATGTGATGAACGATAATGCGGTGTATACAGATCGGTTTACCTATCAGAAAGGAAATCTTTACCTGAAGCAGGCCTTGACTCACGACCTGAACTATATGCTGTTTTATAAGTTCCTGTTCCTGAATTTGAATTATACTCTTACCCGTGATCCGCTGGTTACGGCTTTCTATAGTATGCCGGGAAACTCGGCAGTGACGGTCAGCTACATGGATAATTTCGATAAAATGCACAATCTGACGGGTATGGTCAACGTGCAATATCCTGTGAAGTGGTGGATGCCTTCCCTCACGCTGACTTGCATAAAAACTTTTTTCCATTATCCCGGTCCGGATGGAACTACCCTGAAATCAGGACGCCCGCTGGTGATGCTGAACTTCAACAACAGTTTCACACTCCCATCCGGATTTCTGTTGTCTGCCAACTTTAATTATGGTTCCAAAGGGTATTATCAGTTATACGAATCAAAGGGTTATACCTCCCTTAATTTGAGCCTGAAGAAATCGTTCCTGAATGACAAGCTTCAACTTTCACTGGATGCTTACGACATTTTCAATAAGAATAATACGCGTGCTTCAGCCCGTCTGCATGATATTATCATAAATACTGTCGGGAAGGAAGAAACCCGAAAAGTCGGTTTCACGATTACTTATCGCTTCCGTACAGAAAAGAAAATGAATAATCAGAGTGCGGCCGAAAGTGAAATGTCGCGATTGAACATGAATAATCAATAGAAAACGCCGAATGAAACACTACCCTATATGGTCTTGAATTCCTTTTTGCTGGGAGTGATACCCGTAATGGGCCAGCAAAAGGAATACAAGATCTATTTCAAACTGGGGCTTGATTATGAATCAATTTATGCTTCTGTTTAGGGATATTCAGTAAATGTTCCTAAACAGAAGCCAGTTATAAGAAGGAGCTTACAACTAAATCCTGTTTCCATTCACACAAAATTTTAGATAGTGTCAGCTAGGAAAAATAAAAGTGATCAAAGAAAATCTTAATCGCTTATACCTAAAACATTCTCTGGCATATCATGATTGCCGACAATAAAATAATACTGAACACCTGTTTCTATGTCTTTAGCATTCATGGTGGCAGGAGAGATTTCCCTTGTCTTCATGCTTTCAATCTGTTCTTGCCAATTCCATCCTAATAGTATCTTTAGAGCAAAAAACGTATTTTGGCTTGTACCTGTCAGGTCATATTTATATATAGATTTATTATCAAATTTCTCATTGAAGATTAATTCCATATACGGGACATTATTCTCTACAACAAAATTATAATAGCCTGTCTGTTTCAAGTCTTTATCTTCATCGTACAGATAGAAACTTTTTGATTTGTTGTTAATGAGGAAAAATTCATCACCTTCATTATATGGCGATTGCATGGGATTGGCAAGTACTAAATTCAGGTAGTTATCAACAATCTTTATTTTCAGTTTTACCGTCTCATTTACAATATTATCATGGACTTTTACTATTGTTTCTCCAGTCTGTTTGGGATGTATTTCTAAATTACCCATTCCCATAGGGCTAGACAAATCTACTGTTACTTCTAGTATATCAGAGTTTTTCACATCTATAGTATAGTCTCTGTTGCCTCCTCTTATCATGATATTCTTTGCTCCCGTTAAAGGACGTTCGTAATAGTTTTTTTCAAATGACAGATGAAATATCTGTTTGTCATTATCTGTATCTTCTCCACAACTGATAAAGGTTAATGTAAATAGGAATAACATCAGTATTCCAAATAAATTCTTTGTTTTCATGTTACTTTGATTTATAGTTTATAGCTCTGTATTTACTTTTATTTTTCCGAAAGTCTTTTGTTCGTCACGTACCCGGCAAAGTTCGCGGTGTGCTTTTTCCTTATACTCCTAAAGAACTTTGATTTCGTTATGAAAAATGAATTTGACTAAACTATCAAGGGCTATATAGATATTACAAATGTAGCTATTATAATTGACTTATCATTATATCTATGAACTAAAACAACTATTATCAACACCTTATCTTTTTCACTTCACGAGAATGACATCATCGAGGTTTGTGGTATATTGTTTGCTGATGTGTTCACATTTAAGGTGATACGGCTTATCACATGATTGCATTGATTCGATCCAAATGAACTATACGCCTTCATGCTTTGATATGATGGTGTTTTCTATAAAGATGTCTCTGACAGCCTGAAGCAGTTTCTCTTTTTCAAATTTCTTCAATTTGCCCGGGTATTTTAAGTTCTTTAAAAAGTCTATGAATGAAAGGGCTAAATATTTGAGACATTCTTCTTTCGTAGTCAACTTAAAATAACCTTCGAAATCTACCACAAAATCTACCGTAAGACATTTATACATTCTTACCTCAGGAGTTACAGAACCTCTATATTTCAGAGTTTTATCTTCATAGTATTTAGGACGATGTGCTTGAAAGAATTTACTGAACTTAGGTGACAAGCATATAAGCCTTATACTTATTGTTTCCACTAAATCAGAGTTAAACCCAAGTAACCCCTTTGATAGTACGCTCTTAAATGCATAGAGAGCATCATCATAGAAGCTAAAACTTGAAAGCTCCCTGGAAGTTACTATTCCTAATACTATTTCCATATTTTATTTATCAATTTGATTCAGAAACATACAAATATAGTTTTTATAATTGATTTGAAATTATAGAGATGAATTAATAAGCCACCATCGACAGTTTTTCTCACTTTACGAGAATAATAGTGGTGTATTGTTTGCTCCGGTTTATTTTTTCAAAGAGATTGGTCTGGATGGCAGAGTGGGAATTATGTTCCATACAATTACTACGGCTTTCTTATAGAGTTACCCGTCCTCTTTGCGGAAATTTATACGGAGTGCCCGGACTGCGGTACAGAGCTTCAGGTTTTTGAAAAGAAAGCCTTGATTCTAGATATACTGAATAAAAACATTATCGAGAACCTTTAGGCATAATACCTTCAGGTTCTCCAACTTTTCTATTTTCCTTTCATTTTTCTTGTTCTGTTAAAATCTCTATCAGTTTATATCTGACATTGCTATCATCTGCAGGAGGATTTGCTAAGGTTGTTTTTTCAACCTTAAGAGTGTATTCAATCCCTTTCTTATAAACAAATCCGTCTATACCACTGAAAGGAAGTTTTGAATAGCTTGCATTTCCTTCTTCTTTAACGAGCATACACTCTATAGGAGCTTCACTCCCCCAGGGTATATAAGTATCTGTTTTCGCAGAGACATACATTTTTACAATTTCTACTTTGTCTGTCAGATCATCTTTTTTATCACAACTGATAAAAGTAACAGTAAACAGGAATAACATCAGTATCCCAAATAAATTCTTTGTCTTCATATAGTTATTATTTTTTAATACATAAAGGTACTATAAAGTATTTATGAAGAACAATATATTTCATTCAATTGCAGACTAAAAACCAAAATCTCAACATATGTTGAGATTTACTTGTCAAAACTTACCATTTTTCTTATTCTACTCATGTGGGTCGGTGTTATTCTCAAGTAAGATGAAACTTCTTTTACGGAAATGAGTTGAAGTAAATCTGGGCTTCTTTTGATAAGTTGTCTGTACCGTTCTTCAGGGGTCAGTCTATAAAAGTCGGTATATCTTGAATAGGTTTGAAAGCACATTTGTTCTGCTACAATACGTGCAATATATTGATTTTCCATGCTTCTTTCAAATTCTTCTTTCAGCCATTCAGAATGGCAAATATATATTTTGCAGGCTGTCAAGGTCTGTATGGAAAGCTCAGACTTGATATTATAAAGACATGTGGGATAATCGGCCATAAATTCGCCAGCAAAGGAAAATCCTGTATTATATTCTTTTTTTTCAGTCACGTTGTAGCAAGTGTATTTTATAATACCTGATTCTATATATCCCCAATAAGGGAATATATCACCTTCTTTTGAGATGTATTCTCCTTTTTTATAGGTATGTGCGCTTCCATATTTTAGGCATAAGCTCTTAAAAAAGTCAGTGGGTATGTTAGACATATATGTGTTAAATGCATCCATTTTCATATAATAGTCATTTTAGGAAGTTGTTTTCTTGAAAGTTTATGGGAATCATCATTAATTCTGTTACTTTGACACTCAATCATTCGCCCTAAAATTATCTATTTTATTTATGAAGGCCAAAGGTTTTTCATCTTCTATACCGAAGACAATCAATTTTATAAAATGAGTCCGCGTTAAAATTATTCTTTCACATCTAACTGAAAAAACATTTTAAAGCGGACTCAACAATAGAAATTACTTAAGCTTGAACGATACAGGTATGGTGTATTTTACTCTTACAGGCTGTCCTTTCTGCATACCAGGTTTCCATTTCGGCATGGCCTTCATTACACGCAAAGCTTCTTCATCAAGGGCTGGATCGATGGAACGTACAACTTTAAACTCGGTAGGAGTTCCGTCTTTTTCTACTACAAACTGTACAATGACGCGACCTTCTACTTTGCGTTCTTGTGCCGATTTGGGATACTTGATATTCTCTTGAAGGAAAGTCATCAGTTCCTGCATTCCTCCTGGATATTCAGGCATCTGTTCTGCTACATCGAATGCTTTTTCTTCCGCAGGATTTTCTGCTGGAGTTTCCGCTGCATCCGGACTAACTGGTGTGACAACTTCTTCTTTTGCATCTGTCTTTTCTGATGCATCCTGCGAACAGGAGATGTTTCCGGCAACGAGTAGAGCAAAGGCCGGAAGGGTGAACAGTGCATATTTAATATGCGCTGCACCATTTGATTTTTTCTTGTTCATCATAATGATACGTTGTTTAAGATGAGAAAAATTAAAATTATTGGATAACCCGTACTTGTGATTGTATGCCAATCCAAGCAGGTGATATTGATAACTTTTAGTGGAAAATCCTGCCTCCATTACTTTCTTGTCGGCTAAGAATTCCAGATTGAGTCTGACTTCTCGTTTTATCAGCCAGACAAAAGGATTTATCCAGCAGCAGATGCTGATTATTTCGGCAATAAGAATATCGATGGAATGCTTTTGCTTTACGTGAGCCAATTCGTGTGTCAGGATCTCGTCCATTTCGTTTTCCTTTACGACAGTTGGATTAATGAAAATCCATCCAAAGAAAGAAAACGGTCCGGAAGGATTTTTTAGGCATTTTATGCAGATACCGTTTATCATCTTCGTTGGCGTGTGCAAAATGATACGATACATACTGACTACCTGAATAAAGAATCTGATGGTCAGTAGTGCTATTCCAGCAAGATAGATGTATTTGATCCATTCGGACAGAATGAATACCTGATTCCCTGTTCCCGCAGCTTTACTTCCTACTACAATCTCTGGCAACACTACCGAATAGTCGAAGTGAGTGAGCATAATCAGGCTGTCACGACTTTCCATCCATTCCCGTATGTCGATGAGAGGCAGGATAAAAGGTAAGATAAGCGATACCATCAGGATGAATCTTCGTGAGTGGAAGAATGTATCCCGTGTACACAGCAGCTTATACAATGCGTAAAACAGAATCAATCCAATATTGACTTGAAGAAGATATAGCATATAAAAGAAGTATTATATATCTGTAGATGTTTATTCGTGGATTTCAAACTTTTATTTGTTTTCCTGCTTTTCAATCAGGTCGATAATCTCGTTGAGCTCGTCTTTGGAGATTTTCTGTTCTTTGGCAAAAAACGAAACCATCTCCTTATAAGAGTTGGCAAAATAATTACGCACGATATTTCCCACGGAGTTGCTGGTATATTCTTCCTGCTTTACCAGTGGCGTGTACCGGTACGTGTTTCCAAATCTTTCGGCTTTCAGATATCCTTTGCGCTTCAGATTGTTCACAATCGAGGCTACTGTCGTGTAAGGAGGCTTCGGTTCATCATAACATGTCACGATCTCTTTCACAAAACATGGTCCTAAGTTCCAAATAAAGCGCATGGCTTCTTCTTCTTGATAAGTTAGCTTTTCCATATTGAATGAGTTTTATTACGAACTTTTCGCAAATCTACGGAATTATCGTAATGTATGGTTATTCAAAAGGTTAATTAATATAAAAGAAATGTTTTTTCAAGAAAATCATCATGCATTTTATACCATAATCCGGAACCGGTCGGGGTGGAAAATGGTTGATGTACCTTGAATTCTTATGGTTTCGTGTAGTTTATATTACGAAGAAAAGATTTGAATAATATGAATGGTAATTTTATACTCATATTGATTATCGACTTTCGCATGCTGTTTGGTACGTCAGTCTGTCAATAGACTTCTGTTGTTAAAATAGGTTAGAAGGTAATAGTTATATGAATTATTTCATTTATATTTAAATTTATAATTAAACTATGAAACATATGAAAGGGGGACGCTTTATTATAGTATCTGCACTTTGTTTATTTTGTTCGGAGATTTATGCTCAGGAGCATATCAAGAACGACAGTGTAAAACTGAATACAGATAGTTTGATCATGCTGCGTGAGCATATGATGTCTCCTCAAGTGGGTGAATACTCGGCAGATTTTAGAGAAAATATGCTGAATGATCCTATGACCGAAATTCCAGAAGTACAGAATATAGAATTTAAACTACGTAAGCCCTTCTATATACCTCCTTATTATTCCAATTCTTCTCCCAGGTTTTATGGCGATTATACAACAGGCGGACGAATCTTTCCGAATTTCTATGGCAGTGGTATGCAGGAGACATTGCCCGGACTGGGAAGGCTTAATCAGGCTTCACTCTTTTATCGTTATGACCTGAATGATTATTTTTCTATTCAGGCAGGGGTGAATGCTGTTAAGTATAATTTCCCGATGAGTGTGGGACAGTCTTTGGGGACTTTCGGAAGCATAACCTATCATCCTACAGATAGACTTCGGATAAGTGCTTTTGGCTCTTATTCGCCGGATAGTCGTTATGGCTTTAATCGGAATGTGTACGGAGCTACTGTGGGTTATGATTTTACAGATCGATTTGGTATGGAAGTGGGTGTGCAGAGATATTACGATCCTCAACGGGGATGGCAGACTGTTCCGATTGTTACACCTTATTATAAATTCAATAAATTCGATTTGGGCATTGATGTGGGTGGAATACTGTATGAAATACTAAGAAGTGTCGTTATTGACAAGCGGGGCGGCTCACCGGTTATCATGCCTCCCGGAAGATGAAACTGAGGGAATATACAGTTTGAAAATTAATTCAGAGGTTGATTGTAATGAGGAATCTACGTAATATATTGTGGCTGAGCTTGTGTATGTGTTTGGCCGGATGTAATAATCATGTTTTTATAGACGACTATTTGCCTGACGTGCCGACTATACAGTTGTCGGAAACGGATACGGTTGCCAGAATAGCCTTTAAGTCGGATAATTGGGATATTTTGAATATATATGGGACCTATGAAAATGTATGGGGAGTGATTTGTGACCTCGAGGGGAAGCCCGACGGGAGAAATTTTCCTTTGGAGAACGGCGAAAATGCTGTAATTAAGTTAGGTTATGATTATTGTGACTTCAGGGTAGAGAAAAGGAATGGTCGGGAACTCTGTATTTTCTCTGGTGATAATAGGAATGGAAAAGCATTTGATGTCGAGATAGTTGTGGGCAATGAATACGAAATAAAGTCCATTCCGGTGTCATTGGCTCCTACTTCGAAATACGAAGTTGACAGCATCGTATATGATTGGGAGAGTTTATCTTATTCCGATAATATGCTGGAGCCTGATTATTCGGTGATGATAGATAACACCCAGTCCACTCAACCTACGAGTTGGTACTTCGATCCGATGGAATCATCTTTCCCGCGTAAGATCTCTTTCAGAGATAAAAGTGGGTGGAACGAAGAAAAACAGTACAAATGTTTTTTAGGAACTCCCTTACCGTTGGTAGTCATTCCCGATTTTATAGACGGAAAACCAGTATTGGAAGATACGAAAGTGGAGTTTGGAAGCGATTCCCAGCAAATCAGCAATGTCATCAATTCCAGCTTGGTCGGGAAGAAATATACGATTCCTCCTGGTGAGAAATGGAAAATTTCTGTCGATTATCTGATAGAGCAATATTGGATAGATTATAAATTGTACACTTCCCATCCTTTCAGCGGAAGGAAGAAAACGTTTGAAGGTACCATTTATAGTAAACGGCCCTACGAATTTTATATAACTCCTGAAAAACAAGAGTAAGATGAACAGAAAAACGAATAGGCTTATAGCTGTGTGTATGTTTTTATGCTTGTCTGTTTATGTCATGGCAAGTAGTAAGGATAGTACAAGTCAGCGATTAATCCATATAATAGGGGTCGATTTCCGACCTGCTTATACATTTCCTACCAATGGATTTTTTAAAGGTGCGAATGCTGCACAAACTCCTGTCAGGAAGACTTTCTCGGGACATGTGAAGTATGGATTTAAATTCGCCCCCGATACTTATTGGGGACGTATGTATCCATATGCTATACAAGGTCTTGGAGTAGGATATAATACCTTTTTCAATTCATCCGAGATAGGTAATCCGCTGGCTGTCTATGCCTTTCAAACATATAGGATTGCCAGTATAACCCGTCGTTTGTCTTTCGACTATGAGTGGAATTTTGGAGCTTCCTTCGGATGGAAGAAATACGATAAGGAAACCAATCCGATGAATAATGTAGTTGGCTCGAAAATAAATGCCTATATTAATTTCGGCTTGTTGCTTAACTGGCAGATTGATGCCTGTACGAACCTGCGGGCCGGAGTTGGAGTTACACATTATTCGAATGGCAATACGGGATATCCTAACTCTGGAGTTAATACGATAGGCGGAAGTATCGGGCTGATACGCTACTTCGGCAGCAAGGAGAAGCTTGAATTGTATGATAGAAGATATGCTACTTATCGGAATAGAGATGCGTTCAAGCCCTATATCAGTTATGATCTGATTGTATATGGAGCTTTGAAAAAGAAAGGAGTATTTCCTCCGGAAAGTTCTCCGGTGCTTGTACCTGGTTCTTTTGCTGTGGGAGGATTGAATTTTACTCCGATGTATAATTTCAGTAACTATTTTCGTGCCGGTTTGTCACTGGATGCGCAATATGATGAGAGTGCTAACATAAACGAACATATAGCCAATACTGTAGGTGGCGTTGATGCGGAGAATATCCGGTTTCACCGGCCACCACTGAAAGAACAACTGGCTGTTGGACTGTCGGTTCGGGCAGAGATTGTCATGCCTATTTTCTCGATTAATTTGGGTGTCGGACGGAATATTCTATGTAAAGGAGCAGATACTGATTCATTTTATCAGATTGTAGCCTTGAAGACAGATATCACTAAAAATTTATTTTTGCATGTAGGATATCAGCTTTACAAATTCAGGAAGCCGAATAACTTGATGCTGGGAGTGGGAGTTCGGTTTAATGCTAAACGGTAAGCTCATTTGAAAAAGGCTTTTGGAATTCTATTATTTGTTGGTTTATCCTTACATTTGTATGATCATAAGAAAAGATATAATAACAGAGTTTTAAGATACTATGAAAAATTTGATTTTGCCGATAGGAGCCCTTGCTCTTTATTCATCGGCTTTTGCGCAACAGTTGCCGGAGCGTCCGAATGTGTTGCTTATTTATGCCGATGATATCGGTTATGGAGATTTGAGTTGTAACGGAACTTCGGCTGTACGTACGCCCAATGTGGAAAGACTGGCTTCCGAAGGAATTCGTTTTACGAATGCTCATTGTGCGGCTGCTACAAGTACTCCTTCGCGCTATGCCTTGCTGACAGGAGAGTATGCCTGGCGAAGGAAGGGAACCGGCATTGCAGCGGGAAATGCTGCCATGATTATAACTCCCGAACGTTATACCATTGCTGATATGTTTAAGGATGCGGGTTATCAGACAGGAGTAGTAGGAAAATGGCATCTCGGATTGGGGAATGAAACCGGCAAGCAGGACTGGAATGGTGTGGTCAAGCCTAATCCGGCAGATATTGGCTTCGATTATTCTTATATCATGGCGGCAACCGCCGATCGTACTCCATGCATCTTTATGGAGAATGGTAAGGGAGTTGGATTGGACCCTGATGATCCTGTGTATGTAAGTTATACAAAGAATTTTCCCGGTGAACCTACGGGGAAGGATAATCCGGAACTTTTGCGTATGCTTCCTTCGCATGGTCACGACCAGTCTATCGTCAATGGAATTTCACGTATCGGATATATGAAAGGTGGAAAGAGTGCCTTGTGGAAAGACGAAGATATAGCCGATAGTATAACCGCTCATGCTATCCGCTTTATAGAGAAGAGTCAGCAGTCGAAGGAGCCTTTCTTCCTCTACTTGGCTACAAACGATATTCATGTACCTCGTGTTCCTCATAAGCGCTTTGCCGGTAAGAGTGGGTTAGGCCCTCGTGGCGATGCATTGTTGTCTTTCGACTGGACTGTGGGGCAGGTGATGGAAACATTGAAAAAACTGAATCTGGATGATAATACGATTGTGATTCTCTCGAGCGACAATGGTGCCGTTATTGATGACGGTTATCAGGATCAGGCGGTCGAGCTGTTGGGTAACCACAAGGCTACTGGTGTGTACAGAGGCGGTAAATACAGTAGTTATGAGGGCGGAACGCGTGTTCCATGCATTATACGTTGGAAGGGACAGATTATCCCTGGAGTTTCAGACTATTTGGTGAGTCAGGTTGACTGGTTTGCATCGTTTGCTTCGATGTGTGGTGTTAACCTTCCAGAAGGGAGTGCACCCGATAGTGAAAATCACTTGAATTCGTGGATGGATGCCAAGCAGAAAGGACGATCATGGACCGTGGAACATAATGTGCAGAATAACTTGTCGATAACGGATGGGGTGTGGAAGTATATACCAGCGGCAGATGGACCTGCTGTCAACAAACAGACTAATACGGAGTTAGGAAACAATCCAGCTGAGGATCAGCTATATGACTTGACTTCTGATCCGGGGGAACATTTCAATGTGGCCAAAGAAAATCCGGAGCTTGTTCAGAAAATGCGTAGCGAACTTTTGAGGATTATTAATAGTGGTCTGCATTATAAAAGCCTGAAAGAGTCGAAAAAAGACGAATAATACATCAAGAATGGCATGTCCGATGATATTGCAAGATTCGACCGGACATGCCATTCTTATTTTTTATAGGTAAAGCTTCTAAGAAGACTTATACTTATTGTGCTTTGGCTGCGTCTTTATTGGACTTATTTCCCTGACGCTTGTTGTAGGGACGTCTTTTCCCTTTATTTTTTGCATTTTGATTTCTTCCTTTTTTGTGATTATCCCGTGGAGCATATTCAGGAGCTTCACCAAGTTCTTCTGGAACAGGAATTTTATAAATATCTTTTCCAAGGAAGTTTTCTATCTGCTTAAATTTGCTTTGTTCTGTTTCGCTGACGAAAGTAATGGCACATCCGTCATTGTTGGCACGTGCCGTACGGCCAATGCGGTGTACATAGTCTTCACTGTCGTTAGGAACATCGTAGTTGATGACCAGTCGGATATCGTCTATATCAATTCCACGTGCTACGATATCTGTAGCAACCAGCATACTGATTCGTCCGTTGCGGAACTCATGCATGATTGCATCACGCTGGCTTTGTTCCAGGTCGGAATGCATTTCTCCTACATTCAGGTTCATGCGTTTCAGTGATTTGGCTACCTCTTTTACTTTCAGTTTGGAAGAAGCGAAAATGATGACTCGCTCAGGTTTCTGTTGCTTAAAAAGGCTTTCTATGATACCTAACTTTTGTGCTTCGTAACAGATATATGCAGCCTGAATGATTTTTTCCGCCGGTTTAGATACTGCCAGCTTCACCTCTACCGGATTTTGCAGAATCGTTTTTGCCAGTTGCTGTATTTTGGCGGGCATGGTAGCGGAGAACATAATGGTCTGTCGCTCTTTAGGCAGATATTTAACTATTTGCATGATATCATCAGCAAATCCCATATCCAGCATACGGTCTGCTTCGTCAAGGATAAAGAAAGAAACCTTCGACAGGTCGACATACCCCAGACTTAAATGGCTGATTAAACGCCCGGGAGTGGCGATGACAACGTCTGCTCCTAAGGTCAGACCTTTCTTCTCTTGTTCGAAACGTACTCCGTCGTTTCCTCCATAGATGGCAACACTCGATACTGGCATGAAATAGGAAAAGCCTTCCATTTGCTGGTCTATCTGTTGTGCCAGTTCACGGGTGGGGGACATGATGACACAGTTTATGGCATCGGCGGGATAGCCTCCTTTGCTTAGCTGGTTGATGACTGGCAATAAATATGCAGCAGTCTTTCCTGTACCAGTCTGTGCCACACCAATTAAATCTTTTCCTTCTAAAATAACAGGAATCGTTTGTTCCTGTACAGGAGTACACTCCTGAAAGTTCATGGCATCGAGTGCCTGTAGTACACTATCTTCTAAATTCAGTTCTGAAAACTTCATATATTGTTTCTCAAAATAAATCAACTGTTTCCACGTTCGTCGAGATATGAATCCTTAAATCCTAAAAAGTATAATACGCCATCCAGTCCGATGGTATTTATAGACTGTTTGGCATTGGCTTTTACTTTAGGCTTGGCATGGAAGGCAATTCCTAGTCCTGCAGCGGACAGCATGGGTAAATCGTTTGCTCCATCGCCTACGGCTATTGTTTGTGCGATATCGACATTTTCTACCTGTGCGAGAAGTTGTAACAGTTCAGCTTTACGCTTTCCGTCTACGATATCACCTACATAACGCCCGGTAAGCTTTCCATCTACAATTTCCAGATTATTCGCATATACGTAGTCAATGCCGAACCGTTCTTTCAGGTAATTGCCGAAATAAGTAAACCCGCCCGACAGGATGGCTATTTTATAGCCATAGCGTTTCAATACGTACATCAGACGTTCTACTCCCTCTGTAATGGGCAAGTGCTCGGCTATGTCTTTCATTACACTTTCATCAAGACCTTTGAGCAGAGCGACACGTTCCTTGAAACTTTCTCGGAAATCAATTTCCCCTCGCATGGCACGTGCAGTAATCTCTTGTACCTGTTCGCCTACACCGGCACGTTTAGCCAGTTCATCAATAACCTCTGTCTTTATCAGCGTAGAATCCATATCGAAGCAGATAAGTCTTCGCATCCGGCGATACATGGTATCTTTCTGGAATGAAAAATCCATGTCGAGTGTAGTACTCAGGCGCATCAGTTCGCTTTGCAGCTCGTCGATGTCACGTGGGGTACCACGAACCGAAAATTCAATACAGGCACGTACCTTTGCTTTTCGCTCGTCTAAGGGAACACGTCCGGTAAGGCGCCGGATGGCATCAATGTTCAATCCTTGGTTAGCCAGAATTTTGGTTGCTCCGGCTATCTGCTGGGCGGTCAGTTTACGTCCCAGCAATGTCAGGATATAGCGGTTTTTCCCTTGCATGCTGACCCATTCTTCGTATTCTTCACGAGATATTGGATAGAAGCGAATATTGATTCCCAGTTCCGATGCTTTGAAAAGCAGGTCCTTCATGATGTTGCCTGAATCCTTTTCACCGCATTTGAAGAGAATACCTAATGAAAGCGTACTGTGAATGTCAGCTTGTCCGATATCCATTATGTCTACGTCATAACCCGAAAGTATTTCGGTAATGGAAGCAGTAAGACCTGGACGGTCTAAGCCACTGATACGTATAAGTATGAGTTCGGTAGTTGTTTTATCCATGTATATAATGCTGATATTAGTTGCAAATATACTGTTTTTCTTGGTTTCCTTACCATAAAGTGACATAGTTTTATGGAGAATATACTGGGGTAAAAGTATAAAAATATGTTGCAAAACATGAAAAATGACATTTTTATTAGGCTGTGAAATAAAAAGTCGTTATCTTTGCCGCAGATTTCTCAAAAATATGAAATGAAACCTTTGTATAAAGGTGTCTTTCATCAAGCAATGTTCCGGGTAGAAATCACTGTGAAAGGGCAGTCCCGGATAGTATTAACTAAAATCAAATTACATGATTAAAAGTGTAAAATGGTTTTTTGTTGTATTAGTTTTAGGTTCCCTAATCTCTCTGAGCTTTAGCAAGGAGAGCGTTCCAGCAGAGAAACTGAAGCTGGGTGATAAAGCCCCTCAGTTGATGCTTTGCGATTCAGTGCAGCTGCTCAACCTGCACGATGCCCGTGAGGGTTATACTTTGTTGAGCTTCTGGGCAAGTTACGATGCAGCGTCCAGAGAAAAAAATGCTGCATTGGCACATCTGGCAGATAAATACAGCCAGATAAAGTTGATTTCTGTTTCTTTTGACCGCTATGCATCGGTTTTTAATGCAACGGTAAAGCAGGATGGATTGGCAAAGACTGACTGCTATGTAGAAACAGATGGTTCCGATTCGGAAATATTCCGGGCGTACGACCTGGAACGCGGCTTTAAGAATTATCTGATTGACAGCCGCGGTGTGATTGTGGCAAAGAATGTGACCACTTCCGAATTGGCTTCTTTCCTGAACTGATGTCGGGCGAGAAGGTGGAGGTAGAAAATATTTGAATACAACAAAAAGCAAAAAGTTGCCCTCTATACGGAATTTTCCGGGAGCGGGCAACTTCTTTTTTATCTATTGTTTCTGATTAATTAATCTCTATTCTTGTTCTGGGGTGCATAAGGTCTTACATAATAATTTATGGTTAGCCTTATCTATTTGCTGCTTGTCTAAATGTTTTATATATATACGGGTAGTTCGTTCTGATGTATGTCCTAATCCCTCACTGATAATAGACAGAGGAATTCCGTATTCTCGAGCCAAAGTGGCCCATGTATGGCGAGAAACATAAGATGATAAATTACATTTCAATCCTAACAACATTCCTATTCTGTTTAACCGTTTATTATATAATCCTAATTGATAGCGATATTCTTTGTAACATTGTTCAGCTTCTGTACTTGTTAATATAGGAAAGAGATATCCGGCCCGGGAGGTACCCCAATAGCGCTTGATTATTTTATAAGCAGGTATTTCTAAGCGTACAGAAAGAGATTGATGGGTTTTGCTGCGTTGATATTTCAGGTAACCATTTTTTATATGCGAGTATTGCATATAAGCAATATCGATAAAAGAAATGCCACGGGTATAGAAGCTAAATAGAAAGATATCTTTAGTCAGCTGCATGGCAGGATTCGAGGTGCAATCTAATTGAGTAAGCTTCCGGATGAGCATGCATGAAACGGCCCGTTTGCGTGTAGTTTCTGTTCCTGTAAATACGTTGTTAAAAGGCAATTGCTGAATCACTAATTGCTGATTGACGGCTTTGTTGTATATGGCTCTTAGTGAACGCATATAGCATGAAATCGTATTGAGGCTACATGCTCTTTTTTTCAGGAAACTTTCAAAATTGTCTATAAACTGTACCGTGATATGATTGAATGGAAGAACGGTTGATTCCGTATATTCTCGCAGACGTTTTATTGCTGTGCGATAATTGCGTGAAGTGTTATATCTGCGATTGAGCTCTAATTCGTTAGCTTCATGGTCGGCAAAGTCAAAGAAATTTGTTTGTGAGTTCTCCTCGACAGATGAGTTGGGTGGTATTTTAATTTGATTGTACTTATTTTGTATTGACTGGACTGATTGTTTTAATTCTTCGTTGACAAGCTGAGCAAGTTCTTTGCTGTGTACTTGGTTTTCCTTATCAAAAGAAATTTGTAAATTGATCGTTACAGTGAACATGGTTTATATCATTTAAAAAGTGAATGAAAAGCAATATAAACCATTAAACGGCAGTTATGTTTTTATTGCCGGAAGATTTCAGTCATATAATGTGTGTATAGCACATTATATGACTGAAAAAATATTTTCTATTTATTTGGGGGCTTTCCGATACAAATAGATGGCAATGAAAAGATATAGTACATTCGGTATCCATACCGCTATGGCGGGCGACACATTACCGTTTATGGCGAAAGTAGACGAAATGGTCTGGAACAGAATGTACGAGAAACTGAGGGCAAGTCCGATACCGAGGTGCAATCCCATGCCTCCTTTTACTTTTCGGGAAGAAAGGGACAGTCCGATGGATGTCAGGATGAATGCGGCGAACGACATGGCAATGCGCCGGTGATATTCCACCTCAAACTCTTTGATATTGGCAAAACCTCGCTGTTTCTGTTTCGATATGTATTCTCGCAGTTGCGGGCTGGTCATTGTTTCCTGCTGTCCGCGTGTAATCAGAAAATCCTGAGGCTCCATGTTGATAATAGAATCTAAACGATCTCCACGCGTAATGATTTCACGCATTCCTCTCATCTCACGTATCATGTAATCTTTGATAATCCAGCGGTGATACATGGTCGTGTCGTACGTGGCGCGACGTGCCGTAAGGTGAGATACGAGTTTGTGGTCTTCAAACTTATCCAGCGAGAAATGATATCCACTTTTACTGTAGGCGTCGTATCGTTCCATGTAAGCGACGACTCCAGTATCTACTTCCAACTGAATGTTTCGTGCGTAATCTGCCGATTTCTTTTTCTTGTATAGTTCTTCAAACTTCAGGCGGGTTACACTTCCCGTAGGAATTACTTCCGTTCCCAGTACAAAGGTAACAGCCGAAATGATGGCTGCCGAAATCATGTACGGTACCATGAGTCGCTTAAAGCTCATTCCGGTAGAAAACATGGCGATGATCTCGGAGTTTTCCGCCAGCTTTGAGGTAAAGAAGATTACCGCGATGAAAACGAACAACGGACTGAACAGATTTGTATAATAAGGTATAAAGTTCAGATAATAATCAAAAACAATGGCTTTCAGCGGTGCCTTGTTATTGATAAAGTGGTCGATATTTTCGTTGACATCAAATACTACGGCAATAGAAATAATCAAGGCGATGGCGAAAAAGTATGTACCCAGGAACTTGACAATAATATAGCGGTCAAGCCTTTTCAGCCATTTCCTCTTAAAAAGTTCTTTCAGTTGAAGTTTGCTTATCAGTTTCATTGCCTGAATCTTTTATAATCTTGTAGAAATGCGTTTCACCATGGCAGGCTTCCAGGTTGAGAAGTCGCCAGCAATGATGTGTTTACGCGCTTCGCCTACCAGCCACAGGTAAAAAGCCAGATTGTGGATGGAAGCTATCTGCAGGGCCAGCAGTTCCTGTGCGTGGAACAGGTGGCGCAGATAGGCACGGCTGTACATCGTATCGACATACGAAGCTCCGTCGGCTTCGATAGGAGAGTAGTCGTATTCCCATTTCTTGTTGCGCATGTTCATGATACCGTCTTTGGTAAAGAGCATGCCGTTTCGTCCGTTGCGGGTAGGCATTACACAGTCGAACATGTCGACACCACGTTCAATGCCTTCCAGAATATTTACCGGAGTCCCGACTCCCATGAGGTAGCGCGGACGGTCGGTAGGAAGTATCTCATTGACTACTTCAATCATTTCGTACATCTTTTCAGTAGGTTCGCCTACTGCCAGTCCGCCGATTGCGTTTCCATCGGCATTTTTCGATGCGATGTATTCTGCCGAGCGGCGGCGCAAGTCCGGATAAACGCAACCTTGTACGATAGGGAAGAGCGACTGCTGATAACCGTACTTAGGTTCCGTTTCGTTGAAGCGGGCGATACAGCGGTCCAGCCAGCGGTGAGTCAGTTCCATCGATTTCTTGGCATAATCATAATCGGCAGTTCCGGGAGTACATTCATCGAAAGCCATCATGATATCGGCACCGATGGTACGTTCGATATCCATCACACGTTCCGGTGTGAACATGTGTTTGGAACCGTCAATATGCGAACGGAACTCTACTCCTTCCTCTTTCATCTTACGGATACCCGACAGCGAAAAGACCTGAAAGCCACCACTGTCTGTCAGCATCGGGCGGTCGAAGCCATTGAACTTATGAAGTCCGCCTGCCTTCTCCAGGACATCAAGTCCCGGGCGAAGGTAGAGGTGATACGTATTTCCTAAGATAATCTGTGCCTTGATGTCATCTTTCAGTTCGTGCAGGTGGACAGCCTTTACGCTGCCCAGCGTACCCACCGGCATGAAGATAGGCGTTTCTATCTGTCCGTGGTCGGTCGTAATGAGTCCCGCACGGGCATTGGAACGCGGATCTGTATATTGTAATTCAAATTTCATGTTCTTAAAAACAGGCTTTTACTTTTCTTTTTCTTTGTCTTTATCCTTATCGTCGGTTACGGTAAAATCGATAGCATCGGCTACTTTCTCGTCGGTCAGTGCCAGCGCAAGTACCTCCTTGACATCTTTTACATAATGGAAGTTCAGACCTTTCAGATACAACGGCTGGATCTCTTCAATGTCTTTGCGGTTTTCTTCGCACAAGATAATGTCGGTAATGCCCGCACGTTTGGCTGCCAGAATCTTTTCGCGGATTCCACCCACGGGAAGTACTTTACCACGCAGGGTTATTTCTCCTGTCATGGCTAGATTAGCCTTCACTTTACGCTGGGTAAGGGCCGAAGCCAATGAGGTGACCATCGTAATACCGGCAGACGGTCCGTCCTTTGGAATAGCTCCTTCCGGCACATGAATGTGAATGTTCCAGTTGTCGAAAATACCTTCCGGCAAATCGAGCAGATGCGTATGTGCCTTTAGATATTCCAGCGCCAGCATAGCCGATTCCTTCATGACATCTCCCAGATTTCCGGTCAGGGTAAGGCGTCCGCCTTTTCCTCTGCTCAGACTTGTTTCTACGAACAGAATTTCTCCGCCTACGGCCGTCCATGCAAGTCCCGTTACCACTCCGGCATAATCATTTCCCTGATATTTGTCGCGTGAGTATTCGGGCACACCCAGATATTGTCGGATGTCAGCCGGTTTCAGTTCATGCAATCCTTCAAACTTGTCGCTGGCTATTTCGAGAGCGATCTTTCGCATCACCTTGCCGATTTTCTTTTCCAATTCACGTACACCACTTTCGCGGGTATAGTTTTCTATGATATCCTCGATGGCAGCTTTGGTGAATTTTACATGTTCTTTCTTCAGGCCGGTTGCTTCCATCTCCTTCGGGATAAGGTGACGGCGTGCAATTTCAATCTTTTCTTCCGTAATGTATCCGCTTACTTCGATGAGTTCCATACGGTCGAGCAGCGGAGTAGGGATGGTTCCCAAGTTGTTGGCCGTCGCGATGAACATTACCTTCGACAGGTCATAATCCATGTCGATGTAATTATCGTGGAATGCATTGTTCTGTTCGGGATCCAACACTTCCAGCATAGCCGATGCAGGGTCTCCCTGACGGTCGCTGCTGAGCTTGTCAATCTCATCGAGAATAATGACCGGATTAGATGTTTCCGCCTTAATGAGACTCTTGATGATACGTCCCGGCATGGCTCCGATATACGTTTTGCGGTGTCCGCGTATTTCGGCTTCATCGTGTACACCTCCCAGCGACATACGTACATATTTACGCTTCAAGGCAGCGGCGATGGAACGTCCCAGCGAAGTCTTACCCACTCCCGGAGGACCGTAAAGACAGATAATCGGCGATTTCAAATCACCTTTCAGTTTCAGTACGGCAAGGTGTTCCAGGATACGTTCCTTGACCTTTTCCAGTCCGTAATGATCCTTGTTCAATACCTTTTCGGCATTAGGTATATTCAGTACGTCCGTAGAATATACGTCCCACGGCAGTGCCAGCAGGGTTTGCAGGTAAGTGAGCTGAACGTTATAGTCGGGCGACTGCGGATTGATGCGTTCCAGTTTCGAAACTTCACGTTCGAAGACATCGGCAACTTCCTTTTTCCATTTTTTTGCCTTGCCCTTGTTGCGCAGTTCGTCTATTTCGTCTTCCTGACCGCGTCCCAGTTCATCTTGTATGTTCTTGATCTGCTGTTGCAGGAAGTATTCACGCTGTTGCTTGTCCAGGTCTTCCCGTGTACGCATCTGGATATCCTGTTTCAGGTTTGCCAGCTTCGTTTCTCGGTTCAGTATCTGTATCAGACTGTACAGGCGGTCCTTCAGCGTATTTTCTTTCAGCAACTGGAACTTATCCTCGATGGAAAGAGGGAAGTTGGTGCAGATATAATTTACGAGCACATGATTTTTAGGCAGATTTTTCAGCGCGAAAGCAATATCCGGACTCATGTGGTCGGCTACATCGATAAAGTTATTGCTCAGTTCGATACATGTATCCATGAGAGCCTTGAACTCGTCCGAATCCGTAGGTTCCATCTGCTCTTCTATCAGGCTGACCTTTCCTTTCAGGTAAGGACGTGCAGCGGTAGCCTCATCCAGATGTACCTTTACATTACTTGCCTGCAGGATTACGGTCGTGTTTCCGCCCGGCATTTCGAATACGCGCAATACGCGTCCGATAACAGCAATAGGATACAAATCCGACAATCCAGGCTCTTCTACTTCCATGGCTTTCTGCGTTGCAATGACGATGTGTTTCTTTTCCTTCATCGCTTCATGTACGAGTTTCAGCGTAGTACGTCTTCCTGCCGTAACGGGCATGACTACGCTAGGAAACATCACCATGTTACGCAGTGTCATGATGGGGATTTCCTTCTCCAGTTCATCGGCAGATAGATTTTCGGGCGCTGTATCGATCTCAGTCACCATGGAGAGTTCGTCATCTCCTGCTTTCTTCAAACTATCTGTGTCTATTTTTTTTCTTCTTACCATATTCGCGTTTTTGTGTATTTTTAATGAGAGCGTATTTCAAAGCTCAGAAACGAGCACAAAGTTAAACATTCCGCTTTGAATACGGAAACAGATTTGTTGTAAATACAACATGGCTAACAAAATAAATGCTATTTTTGCGTCCGAAAGCAATGTATTTTATTTATTTTTGACGGAAAATAAGAATTGTAAGTAATATGCCTAATCCATATTTCAAATTCAAGCAGTTTACGGTTTATCACGACCGGTGTGCGATGAAGGTGGGTACCGACGGGGTACTTTTGGGGGCGTGGGCACAGGTGGACAATGCCCGGAGGATACTCGATGTAGGCACAGGTACAGGGCTGATTGCGCTGATGACGGCCCAGCGTTCGCAGGCCCATATCATGGGAATAGATATTGATGAAAAGGCGGTAGGGCAGGCGGAAGAGAATGTGAAGGCCTCTCCGTGGAAGGAGAGAATCAGCATTTGCAGGAAAGACGTGATGCAGATGTGTAGGGAAGTTGACGGAACTTTCGATGCCATAGTGTCTAATCCTCCTTACTTTGTGGAAAATGTGCATTGTCCGGATGCACGCAGGAATGTGGCACGCCATACGGGGGGTCTTACCTTTGGCGAGTTACTGGCAGCAGTGGAAAGGTTGCTGGCCGACGACGGAATTTTTTCGGTGATTATTCCGGCGGATGCCGCCGACGACTTCATCTCTCTGGCAGCCGGTAAACATCTGTATCCGAACCGTAAAACACTGATACATACAAAACCGGACGCTGTGCCCAAGCGGGTATTACTGGCTTTTGGGCGGCAAATCTGTGCATGTGCAACGGAGCATCTGGTTGTGGAGCTGGAACGCCACGTGTATAGTCCGGCGTATATTCAGCTGACAAAAGAATTTTACCTGAATATGTGACAGAATCCCTGCTGATAGGTGCTGGAAAATTTGCACAAATTTTCCGATTTTTTTGTACAAAAAATAAAAAAATGTCCCGATGTTTTCGGAAGAACATCGGGACATTTTTCTGTCATCGTGATGACGTTTGCCAGAGGCAGCGCCATTAATCTCTTTTTGAAAGTCGGCGCAGCAGGTTGTGGTTAATCTGCAACAGCTCTTTATGCTTGCGGGCAATGGTCGACGTGATGGGGCGGCTACCGATAAAGTCTGTAAAATGTTGGAGTATATTGAATGCTTCGATGGCCGATTTTCCCCTTTGAGGGGCAATGACATTCAGTCCCTTGGAGATGATTTCCACTTCCAGGTCTTTCCCTCCCATCGCGGGATCTCCGTCGAAGTGGAAGACGCCTTCCTGCGTACGGTGTATCGTTATTTTTTTCTCTTTCAGCGTTTTGATACGACTGTTCTGGTCGATTGTCTTGTTGAAGAGCTGGAACGACAGCGCCGGCACGTCGAGCACGGTAAACGGTTCCAGTATCGTGACGTCCATCATGCCGTCTGTCAGCGAAGCCTGGGGAGCAATGTATGCATTGTTGCCGTATTGGGAGGCATTGGCACAGGCTATCAGGAAGGCCTTGTAACGTACCGTGCCCGTTGCGTTTTCTATTTCATACGTTTCGGGACGATAGGTAAGACTCTCATGTAAGGTATTTTCCAGGTAAGTGAGCAGTCCTCTTTTCCCGGAATCGGCAAATTTCAGGCTGACGAATGCGTCGAAACCCACCCCGCAGGTGCAGAAGAACGGATGAGAGTCAATCAGACCGTAATCGATAGTCTTGATAAATCCCTGATTCAGCACTTCGATGGCGCCACGTGCTTCCAAAGGGATATGTAAGTGACGTGCCAGTCCGTTGCCTGAACCGCATGGGATGATCCCCATGGCCGTATCGGTGTGTATCAGGGCCCGCCCGACTTCGTTGATTGTTCCGTCACCACCAATGGCAACAACGATATCCTTTTTATCCTCAGCAGCCTGACGGGCTATTTCGGTAGCATGCCCGGCATATTCTGTCTTGCGGATGGTATAATCATATAATGTGTGATTCAGTCTTTTTTCCACCTGATGCAGGATAAACTCTTTGCTGTGAGTACCTGATATCGGGTTGACAATGAATACTATTTCTTTTTTTGAGTCCATTTTGTGTAAGGATCTTAGTCTGTTTAGTAAACAAAAATACGATTATTTTGTTTATTTCAGGGTACATTTTGTGCAGAAATGATGTTTACAGCGTTTTTTTTACGCTAACAAGCGCTTGAAATAACGAAAATTATTATCTTTGCACACTCTTTTTATGAAATTGCCGGCATGAAAGAGTCCGGTTAATTATAATTAATGTAAGTCATCGGGCTTACTAGATATTAGAATATGGGATTATTACAAGACAAACTAAGTAAATTCAGAACACCTCAGATGTACATGGAGAGAGGTGTGTATCCTTACTTCCGCGAGATTGACAGCGCTCAAGACACAGAGGTAATGATGGATGGAAAGAAGGTTTTGATGTTCGGCTCTAATTCTTACATGGGTCTGACTCACGACCAACGTATCATCGACGCAGCCATAGCTGCTACCCGTAAGTACGGAACCGGATGTGCCGGCTCACGTTTGCTGAACGGAACCCTTGATATTCATGTTGAACTGGAGAAGGAATTGGCCGATTTTGTAGGAAAGGACGAAGCTCTTTGCTTTTCTACCGGTTTCACCGTTAATGAAGGTGTTATCCCGCAGTTGGCCGGACGTGGTGACTATATCATCTGTGATGACCGCGATCATGCTTCTATCGTCGACGGACGTCGTCTTTCTTTTGCTACTCAGTTGAAGTATAAGCATAACGATATGGAAGCGCTGGAGAAGGAACTCCAGAAGTGTGAACCGGATGCTATCAAGCTGATTGTCGTAGACAGTGTATTCTCCATGGAGGGTGACTTGGCTAATCTTCCTGAAATTGTCCGCCTGAAGAAAAAATATAATGCAAGTATTTATGTAGACGAAGCTCACGGTTTGGGTGTGTTCGGTAGAAACGGACGAGGCGTATGCGATCATTTCGGCGTAACTGAGGATATTGACCTGATTATGGGTACGTTCTCTAAGTCACTGGCCTCTATCGGTGGTTTCGTAGCAGGTGATAAGGATGTAATTAACTGGTTGCGTCATAATGCCCGTTCTTATATATTCCAGGCAAGTAATACGCCGGCTGCAACTGCTGCGGCAATGGAAGCTCTGCATATTTTCAAAACCGAACCTCAGCGTCAGGAAAACCTGTGGAAGATAACCAATTATGCTTTGAAGAGTTTCCGTGAAGCTGGTTTTGAAATCGGTGATACAGAAAGTCCTATCATCCCGCTGTATGTACGTGATACGGACAAGACGTTTGAAGTTACGAAGTTGGCTTTCGACGAAGGAGTATTCATTAATCCTGTTATTCCGCCGGCATGTGCGCCTCAGGATACATTGGTTCGTTTTGCGTTGATGGCTACTCATACAAAAGAGCAGGTAGACTTCGCTATTGAGAAACTGATTAAATGTTTCAAACAGTTGGATTTATTGAAGTAATAAATTATATTTTGACTTTTTAAAGGATTTGAAAGGAGGTTTTTACTATGGGAGCTGCCGGTAATAAAAAACCGAAAGGCATGCATAAAAAACATGCTCCGGCTTATCAAGTAGAAGAGGCCATTCATGAAAATGACCTGAAAAAAGGAAAAAAGAAATAAATCGTTTGGCGGTTTATTTAAAAAAGGGTTATATTTAGAGCATCCAAAGCTTTGCGAGGAAGCTCGGATATAACCCTTTTGTCGTTTGTTTTAACTTTGATGCAATATGATACTGAATGAAAGAGACTGTCGCCATGAACAGGTGCTGCAAGTCGCTCAGCAGATGATGATTGCTGCACGTACCGCTCCGAAGGCGAAAGGAGTGGATATCATCGAGGTGGCACTGGTGACGGAAAGTAATCTCCGTATTCTTTCGGATACGATGAAGCAGATGTATGAGGAAAACGGATTCAAGTTTTTCCTGCGTGATGCGGATAATATTCTGGAAGCTGAGTGTGTGGTTCTGATTGGTACGCATGAACATCCACATGGGATGAATTGCGGGCACTGCGGCTTCGCTACTTGTATGGAAAGAGAGGAGGGAGTTCCTTGTGCCATCAATAGTGTGGATGTCGGTATCGCTATAGGCTCTGCTTGTTCTGTTGCCGCCGACAACAGGGTGGATACTCGTGTCATGTTCTCTGCGGGACTTGCTGCACAGCAGCTTGACTGGCTGGACGGGTGTACGCAGGTGTATGCTATCCCGGTAAGTGCATCTTCCAAAAATCCATTTTTTGACCGCAAACCTAAGAATCCATAGGATTTGCTGGATATCCTTTTCTGTAAGAATAGAGCTTTAAGGGTTTCATTCTTACAGAAAAATACAATAAGAAAAGGGACTGCATTAAAATGAAAAGCTGAAACAGGCTTACTTATAATCTATAAGTTACAACATAAAAATCTCCTACTTTAGTGTTTGTTCTCTTTAATTACAGAACTAAAAGTAGGAGATTTTTTACTTCTAAGTTTCAATCTATAAGATTTTTACTTTTGCAATTCTATTTTGAGACGGCCTCTTATTTTGAAGAATATCGGGATGCCTATTCTTTTCTATTCTATACTGAATATTTCTATGCCAGTATAAATTTTTCTACAACAGCTGCTACACCATCTTCGTCGTTCGAAAGGGTAATGTAGTCGGCATTTTCGCGTACCACAGGCTGAGCATTTGCCATGGCTACTCCCAGACCAGCATATTTTATCATGGACAGATCGTTGAATCCGTCGCCGACAGCAATCATTTCATCCTTTGTCATGCCGATCTCTTTGAGTAATACGGCAAGCGATTGTGCTTTGTCGATGCCTTTAGGAACCAGTTCCAGAAAGTAAGGCTCCGAGCGGAATACGCCCATTCGGTCTTTCAGGTGGTTGTACATTTCTTTTTCCAATACGGCAAGACGGGTTGGCTCTCCTACGATCAGGCATTTGGCAATAGGATGATGTATTGCTTTAAGGAAATTGTCTACTTTCTTTATTTTCATTACATTAAGCAATGCTTCTTTCAATACGTACTCGTCGTTTGGATGTTCTGTCAGCACATATTCGTTTTCGTAAGTCACGATGGCAAAGTTATTGTCTTTGGCGCATTGGTACAGATAGGGAAGTACTTCCGGATCGAGCACGTTCTTGTACATTACTTCGTTTGTTTTCCAATCAATGATTTCTCCACCGTTGTATGAAAGAATATATCCTTCGTATTTATTCAGTTCCAGTGCATTGGCTAATGGCGCAACACCATAGGTCGGTCTGCCCGAAGCAAGTACTATTTTCAAGCCGCGTTTCTGTGCTTCAATAAGTGTGTTACGTGTATGTTCGGTAATGGCTTTTTGTGAGTTTGTTAATGTTCCGTCGAGGTCGAGTACTAAAAGTTTATATTTCATAATTTTTCAAGGTGTTTTTATGGGCGCAAAGATAGTACAAATCGAATTTTATATGTATATTCAGGATGATAAAAGTTTGGTACAGATTGGTGATTTTATAAAATCATTTCAATAGTGTTGCATGATGAGTACTTTTTATCCTATCGTTTTTATGGAGAACGGAGACTTGTACCAGTCATTAAATCTTTGTAAATTCGCCAATCAGTTAGAGTAGGTTATAATAAGCTTCCGTGCGTTGCAATATCTGGTACTTGTGTGCGGCGGAAGAGATAAAAAAGTAATGTGTTATGAATCTTTTCTTAGATTTTGCCTTGCGGCTCTTTGTTGCCGGAGCGATGGGAGTACTGATTGGCCTGGAGCGTGAATATCGTGCGAAAGAGGCGGGTTATCGTACGCATTTTCTTGTCGCACTTGGAAGCGCGCTTATGATGATTGTTTCACAATATGGTTTTATGGATGTTCTGAAGACTGACCTGATTCGTGTGGATCCGAGTCGTATTGCGGCACAGGTTGTAAGCGGTATCGGATTTATCGGTGCCGGAACAATCATATTACAAAAACAGATTGTCAGAGGGTTGACTACGGCAGCCGGTATCTGGGCAACATCGGGGATAGGGCTTGCTGTAGGTGCGGGTATGTATGCTATTGGCATAGCTGCTACGCTTCTGGTATTGCTGGGACTGGAAACGTTAAGTTATTTTTTTAAGAGCATCGGATTGCGGAACATGATGATTGATTTCTCTACAGATGATAAAGAGGCTATCAAACGGGTTTCGCAGGTGTTCAATACAAGGAATTATATTGTAGTATCGTATGAGATGAAAGAGGTTCCCTTAAATGGAAAGATTTGCTATCATGTCAGCATGGTTGTTAAGGCCAAGCGAATGAATGAAGAAGGATTGTTGCTGCTATTTTTACAGGATTTTCCCGATATTACGGTAAGAAGGATAATTTGATGCCAGTTTGCTGTAAACAACAAAGGTTGCATCTTTCTACTTAAAGAAAGGATGCAACCTTTGTCTGCTTGCCTGAAGGTTTCGCGTATCAGCCAATGAATACGTTGACAGTTAAAAATATGCGATCGCCTTCTTCGGTCATGTCAAAATCAATCTTGTCTTCTCGCGCAAGCCAGCCGATGGCTGCGTTCAGGTCTCTGTCCGACAGACCGGAAGCTTCTTTCAGCTTTTCGTATTCCCAATGTCTGTTGTCTTTTAAAAAATTCCAGAGTTTTCCTGCATTTTCGCCAATTTGTGCTTTATTCATAATGGCTCCAATTTTAAGTGTTTGTATTAAGTTTTCTAATGATCTTTAGCAAAAATAGCTTAATTTCAAGAAAATCGTATGTCTTTTCTGTGAATTGTTATTTTGTAAATTTACCTTTTAACTTTAATTAAACTCTGTCAGGCCGAGGATGTGGAAAGTGACATTTTTTGTCTGATTAATCTGTATTTCTATTTTTTTTCTGCTAACTTTGCACGACATAATAAAAGATGAATAAGAATTATGAGGAGGAATAAGCTGAATTGGGTAGTTCCTAAAGGAGCAGAACTGACAGAACTGGATAAAAAAGTACTTTATTATCAGAATAAAGGTCATGAAGTTCCTACCCGTCAATTAATCAAGACTCCTGAACAGATAGAAGGTATCCGTCGGAGTGGCATGTTGAATACGGCTGTGTTGGATAAAGTGGCAGAAGTAATTCGTGAGGGGATGAGTACTGCTGAAATCGATAAAATTGTATATGATTATACAACAAGTCACGGAGGTATACCTGCGCCTTTAAATTATGAAGGTTTCCCGAAGAGTGTATGTACTTCCATCAATGAAGTGGTATGCCACGGTATTCCTTCGGAAGAAGAAATCCTGGAAGAAGGGGATATTATCAATGTAGACGCTACGACCATTTTGGATGGATATTACGCTGATGCTTCGCGAATGTTTATCATAGGAAAGACTACTCCGGAGAAGGAAAAGCTCGTCCGCGTGGCGAAAGAATGTCTTGAAATAGGCATTGAAGCTGCTCAGCCTTTCAGTTTTGTAGGAGATATAGGTCATGCTATAGAGAAGCATGCAAAGAAAAATGGTTTTTCGGTGGTAAGAGATTTATGTGGCCATGGTACGGGCCTCAAATTCCATGAAGAACCGGATGTGTTGCATTATGGCAGAAAAGGTACAGGTATGTTGCTGGTGCCGGGTATGGTCTTTACCATCGAGCCGATGATCAATATGGGTACATGGGAGGTGTTCATAGACGAAGAAGACGGCTGGACCGTAGTAACCGAAGATGAATTGCCTTCTGCACAGTGGGAACATACGTTTGTAATGACAGACAATGGTCTTGAAATTTTGACATATTAATAATGAATATATAATTTATGGATACTATTATATTAGGAATAGAGTCTTCTTGCGATGACACTTCGGCTGCTGTGATAAAAAATGGAGTGTTGCTCTCCAGCGTTATAGCAAGTCAGGCTGTACATGAAGCGTATGGAGGAGTAGTACCTGAACTGGCTTCACGCGCTCATCAGCAGAACATTGTTCCTGTCGTACACGAAGCGTTGAAGCGTGCGGGGGTGACGAAAGAACAGCTCAGTGCCGTAGCTTTTACTCGTGGTCCGGGACTGATGGGGTCTTTGCTGGTAGGTGTGTCGTTTGCTAAAGGATTGGCTCGCTCTTTGGATATTCCAATGATTGATGTAAATCATTTGCAGGGTCATGTGCTGGCGCATTTTATTAAGGAATCGGAAGATGATACCGATCAACCGAAATTCCCTTTCATTTGTTTGCTGGTATCGGGTGGTAATTCGCAGATTATTCGTGTGAATGCGTATAACGACATGCAGGTGCTGGGACAGACCATTGACGATGCGGCCGGAGAGGCGATCGATAAATGTTCTAAGGTAATGGGACTGGGTTATCCGGGAGGACCTATTATCGATAAACTGGCCCGTCAGGGTAATCCGAATGCCTATACGTTCAGCAAGCCTCATATTCCGGGGTATGACTATAGTTTCAGCGGACTGAAGACATCTTTCTTGTATTCATTGCGCGACTGGCTGAAAGAGGATCCGGACTTCATTGAACATCATAAGGTAGATCTGGCTGCATCGCTGGAGAAAACCATCGTAGATATCCTGATGGATAAGTTACGTAAAGTGGTAAAAGATACGGGTATCAACGAAGTTGCCGTAGCAGGGGGTGTTTCTGCAAACAATGGTCTGCGCAATGCTTATCGGGAACATGCAGCAAAATATGGATGGAAAATCTATATTCCTAAGTTCGGTTACACTACGGACAATGCTGCGATGATTGCCATTACAGGCTATTACAAGTTTTTGGACAAGGATTTTTGCTCGATAGACAAACCCGCGTATTCACGGGTTACAATTAAGTAACATTAACCAAAAGATACTATTATGTCAGTAGAAACTAAAACACTAAGTAAGGAAATAAGCGAAATATTTTGGCGGGAAGGGTATACGCTGGCTACAGCCGAAAGTTGTACGGCTGGAAACGTGGCAGCAATAATTACAGCCATTCCGGGAAGTTCTCGTTTTTACAAAGGCGGAATTGTTGCTTATGATAATAAGGTAAAACAAGATTTACTTCATGTAAGCGCTGAAACGCTGGAAAAATTTGGAGCTGTAAGTGAAGAAACTGTTGTGGAAATGGTGAAGGGGGCTATTCAGACACTCGGTGTAGATTATGCAATGGCTACTTCAGGCATCGCTGGCCCGGCAGGAGGTACACCCGAGAAGCCGGTTGGCACAATCTGGATTGCAGCTGGTAACGGTGAAAAGGTGATTACGGCAAAATTGACAGAGGATGAAGGAAGAGATAAAAATATACAAGCTGCAACAAAAAAGGCACTCCAGTTATTGCTGGAACTTTGCCAAAATAAAGAAAATGAGTGATAAAACTGCAATTAGTTGCTAAAAAGTTTGTGTATATAAAATAAAATCACTTATTTTGCACTCCGTTTGAGAGAAATAGGAATAAAACTATAAAAACTAGATAGAAATGTCGAAAATTTGTCAAATTACCGGAAAAAAAGCCATGATTGGCAACAATGTTTCACACTCAAAGAGAAGAACTAAAAGAACTTTCGATGTGAACTTGTTTACTAAGAAATTCTACTATGTAGAACAGGATTGCTGGATTAGCCTGAATATCTGTGCTAACGGCTTGCGAGTTATTAACAAGAAAGGCCTGGACGCTGCGCTGAATGAAGCTGTTGCTAAAGGTTACTGTGATTGGAAAACTATCAAAATTATTGGTTAATTAAAAGGAGAGAAAGACTATGGCTAAGAAAGCTAAAGGTAATAGAGTACAGGTAATCCTTGAATGCACAGAAATGAAGGATAGCGGTATGCCGGGAACTTCTCGTTATATTACTACAAAAAACAGAAAAAATACCGCTGAAAGATTGGAATTGAAAAAGTACAATCCTATTTTGAAAAGAGTAACAGTACATAAAGAAATTAAATAATAAGAAACCATGGCAAAGAAAACAGTCGCAACCCTTCAGACAGGTAAAGAAGGACGTTCTTATACTAAGGTTATCAAAATGGTTAAGTCACCGAAAACTGGTGCTTATATTTTTGATGAACAAATGGTTCCTAACGACAAAGTTCAGGACTTCTTTAAGAAATAATTGAAAAGAGAATAATATTTTCTTAATAATGAAGGCTCCTTTTATCGGAAGATAGAAGGAGCCTTTTGTGTGTAGGTGCTGCATAATGGTATGACATTTATTTGTGAGTGAACGAGAATAGTTATATCTTTGTATCATAAATAGATAATAAACGTAAGCCGTATGGGATTTTTTAGTTTTTTTTCGAAGGAAAAGAAGGAAACTTTGGATAAGGGCTTGTCGAAAACAAAGGAAAGTGTTTTTGGCAAGATAGCTCGTGCTGTGGCTGGAAAGTCTAAAGTGGACGATGAAGTGTTGGATAACCTGGAAGAAGTCTTGATTACTTCGGATGTAGGTGTGGAAACGACATTGAAGATTATCAAACGTATCGAAAAAAGAGTTGCTCAGGATAAGTATGTAAATACTCAGGAACTTAATAATATCTTACGTGAAGAGATTGCTGCATTGCTTACAGAAAATAATACAGTCGATACGGAAGAGTTTGCTGTACCTGAAGGGAAAAAGCCTTATGTGATAATGGTGGTAGGTGTCAATGGAGTAGGAAAAACTACGACTATCGGGAAATTGGCTTATCAGTTTAAGAAGGCTGGCAAATCTGTTTACCTGGGAGCTGCTGATACATTCCGTGCTGCGGCTGTAGAACAGCTTGTCATTTGGGGAGATCGTGTAGGGGTTCCCGTCATCAAGCAGAAAATGGGTGCGGATCCGGCTTCTGTAGCATTCGATACGCTAAGTTCTGCCGTTGCGAATCATGCGGATGTGGTGATTATTGATACTGCCGGACGTTTGCATAATAAGATTGGTCTGATGAACGAGCTGACTAAGATTAAGAATGTGATGCAGAAAGTCGTACCAGATGCTCCTCATGAAATCTTGCTGGTATTGGATGGCTCTACCGGACAGAATGCATTTGAGCAGGCAAAACAATTTACGCTGGCCACGGAAGTCAATGCCATGGCAATTACAAAACTGGATGGTACAGCTAAGGGAGGAGTGGTTATTGGAATCTCTGATCAGTTTAAAATACCAGTAAAATATATAGGTTTGGGCGAAGGAATGGAAGATTTACAGATATTCCGTCGTCGGGAATTTGTTGATTCATTGTTTGGAACAGCTAATAAATGAGAAAAAATACTATAGACATTATTACTTTAGGGTGCTCTAAGAATCTGGTCGATTCGGAAAAGTTGATGAAACAGCTTGAAGCGAATGGCTATAAGGTGACGCATGATAGTGAAAATCCGCAAGGAGAAATTGCAGTTATAAATACGTGTGGATTTATTGGTGACGCAAAGGAAGAGTCTATTAATATGATTCTTGAGTTCTGCCAGGCCAAGGAAGAAGGACGTTTGAAGAAGCTTTATGTAATGGGATGCTTGTCTGAACGTTACTTGAAAGAACTGCAAGTGGAAATTCCTCAAGTGGATAAGTTTTATGGAAAATTTAATTGGAATGAATTGCTTGCTGACTTGGGCAAGACCTATCAGTCTGATTATGCTATTGAACGCCATCTGACGACTCCTAAGCATTATGCATATTTGAAGATATCGGAAGGATGTGATCGTAAGTGCTCATATTGTGCGATTCCTATTATAACGGGCAAGCATGTTTCTCGTCCGATGGAAGAAATTCTGGATGAAGTCCGGTTGTTGGTTTTCGAAGGGGTGAAGGAGTTTCAGGTCATTGCGCAGGAATTGACTTACTATGGAGTGGATTTGTATAAAAAACAGATGCTCCCAGAACTGATTGAGCGTATCGCTGAGATTCCTGGTGTGAAATGGATTCGTTTGCACTATGCTTATCCTGCACACTTCCCGAAAGAATTGTTTCGTGTGATGCGTGAGCATGATAATGTATGTAAGTATATGGATATTGCCTTGCAGCATATTAGCGATAATATGTTGACGAAAATGCGTCGCCATGTGACGAAAGAGGAAACGTATCAGCTGATTGAGGAGTTCCGTAAGGAGGTTCCTGGGATTCATCTGCGTACAACGTTGATGGTGGGACATCCTGGAGAAACAGAACAGGACTTCGAGGAGCTGAAAGAATTTGTCCGTAAGGCGCGTTTCGACCGTATGGGCGCATTTGCTTATTCGGAGGAAGAAGGTACTTATTCGGCTAAACATTATAAGGATGATGTTCCTCAAGAAGTAAAGCAGAAACGTCTGGATGAGATCATGAGCATTCAGCAGGAAATTTCGAATGAGCTGAGTCATAATAAAATAGGCAAGGAATTTAAAGTTATCATCGACCGCAAGGAAGGTGATTACTATATAGGACGTACCGAATTTGACTCTCCGGAGGTTGATCCTGAAGTTTTGATTAAGGATGAGGGAAAACAATTGCATACAGGTTCGTTTCATCGTGTGAAAATATACGATGCAGATGATTTTGATTTGTATGCAACATTAGTCTAAAATTAATATTTATTGAGGAGCGGACACCATGAACAACAAAGAACTGATAGGCGAATTGTCACGTCGCTTGGGATATACAAATAAGGATGCTTCGCGCTTACTGGCATCGGTTACAGGTATCATGGGGGAGGAGTTGCAAGAAGGAAAGGTTATTACAATCCAAAACTTCGGAACATTTGAGGTCCGGAAGAAAATGGAACGTATTACGGTAAATCCTATTACCAAGCAACGTTTTCTGGTCCCTCCTAAATTAATTTTGAATTTCAAGCCGAGTCCGGCATGGAAGGAACGGCTAAAGAATGTTCTAGGGAATGAGTGATAAGTTCACACAGCAAGACTTGGCTGATTTGTTGGCTCAGCGCCACGAAATGGAGCAGGCAGATGCAGAAGCATTTGTCAAGGTTCTGTTTTCCCTTATCGAAGAGTCCATTGTAACAGATAAATATGTAAAAGTCAAAGGGCTGGGTACGTTTAAGCTGATTGATGTTGATGCTCGTGAAAGTGTAAATGTCAATACAGGAGAACGAATCGAAATACAGGGACATTCTCGCATTTCCTTTACGCCTGATACATGGATGAGAGAAACAGTGAATAAGCCTTTCGAGCATTTTGAAACTGTTTTGCTAAATGAGGGTACCCGGTTTGACGATATGGATGAAGTCTCTTCGCTGGAAGAGGATATCGATACTTCGGAGGAAGATCTTTGTGAAGACGTTTCTTCTCAAGAAGCGGATCGTAACATTGATGTTGACGAAAAGCTCGAAATAAAGGAAGATTCAGAAAAGCCAATTCCCAATGAAATTTGTGATAAGGATGTTGCGACCGGAGCTCTTGAAGAAGAGGCAGTCCGTGAAGCTGTGGAGCCTGTGGAAGAAGCTGTGGCGTCTGGGCATGAAGCAACAGAAACAATACAGAAAAATGTGGAACCGATGCCTGAAGGCTTGGAGTCTACACTGGGAAGAAAGTTCTTTCGTTTCCCTTGGTGTATGATTGCTACAGTATTGTTGGTAGGAGTTGTATTGGGAGGAATCATTGTCTGGAGTGTCTTTTCTGGTAGAAGATACATACCCGAATCTGTTGTACGTATGCTGATGGAAAGAGAAGTAAGTCCGTTGAGTAAGGATACGGCTGTCAGCAGTCTGGCCTTACAAACAGATAGTGTGTCATCGGTTAAACAAGCTCCCGAGGTTGCTCGACAGGATACGGTACATGAGGTTGCTGCTTCGGCGAAACCTGAGACGGAAGAGCAAGTACTGCCGACTGCAGTCAAACGGGAAACATTGGCAGATACGGTTGAATATATGATAATAGGTACACGTTCTACGTATACGATTAAATCGGGTGAAAGTCTGGTTCGTGTCGCACTGAAATTTTATGGTAATAAAAAGTTATGGCCTTATCTGGTACAATATAATAAGGATATTATTAAGAATGCAAACGTGGTACCAGTAGGTACGACTATTCGTATTCCGGAGCTTGCCCCGAAAAAAGTGGATAGGAAATAGGAGGAATGGAACAATGCTGTTTTTTAAACATCTTTAGTTCAATAAGACTTAAACGAAAGAAGCAACTAGTTTTTTTAATAAAAATTAGTTGCTTCTGTTAATATAATGCCGTACTTTTGGGTTCGATTAAAAAAGGTCAGTTGACCGGTAATTTTATTTGCATATTTGAAACATAAAAATAAAAAATTATGGCTGAAGCTATTGACATTCGTGAATTGAACGAACGCATTGAACGTCAGAGTGCATTCGTGACCAATTTGATGGCTGGTATGGACCAGGTAATTGTAGGTCAAAAACATTTGGTAGAATCATTATTGATCGGTTTGTTAGCCGACGGACATATTTTGCTGGAAGGTGTTCCGGGATTGGCAAAGACCTTGGCCATTAAGACCTTGGCTTCGTTAATCGACTCTAAGTACAGTCGTATTCAGTTTACTCCCGACTTACTTCCGGCCGATGTGCTGGGTACAATGATATACAGCCAGAAAGATGAACAGTTCGTAACAAAGAAGGGTCCTATCTTTGCAAACTTTGTGCTGGCTGATGAAATCAACCGTGCTCCGGCTAAAGTACAGAGTGCTTTGCTGGAAGCTATGCAGGAACGTCAGGTTACGTTGAGCAAGGATACTTTCCGTCTGCCGGAACCATTCCTTGTAATGGCAACTCAAAACCCGATTGAACAGGAAGGCACATATCCGCTTCCAGAAGCGCAGGTCGACCGTTTCATGCTGAAGGTAATTATCGATTATCCAAAACTGGAAGAAGAAAAGAAGATTATCCGTCAGAACATTTCAGGCAACAAGATTGAGGTTCGTCCTATCTTGAAAGCTGAAGATATTCTGGAAGCACGTAAAGTGGTATGTCAGGTTTATTTGGACGAGAAGATTGAACAGTATATTGCTGATATCGTATTTGCGACTCGTTATCCGGAAAAATACGATTTAAAAGACTTGAAAGGTCTGATCGGATTCGGAGGTTCTCCTCGTGCTTCTATCAATTTGGCATTGGCCGCTCGCAGTTATGCTTTCATCAAACGTCGTGGATATGTAATTCCTGAAGATGTGCGTGCCGTTGCACACGATGTGCTCCGTCATCGTATCGGCTTGACTTACGAGGCAGAGGCAACCAATGTCACTTCTGATGAAATCGTGAGCAAGATCTTAAATAAAGTAGAAGTGCCCTAATGGGTTAAAAAAATAAAAGAGTATAGCCTGAATGATTGGAAAAGCAGTCATTCAGGCCTGAATTTATGCATGACATCTATGGGTGTTATGCAAAATATAGGTATATATTGCTTTGGTTGTCCGAAGCGTAATCCAAGAAAGAATGGAAACAAGTGAACTATTAAAACGCGTTCGTCAGATTGAAATAAAAACACGAGGGCTTTCCAGCAATATTTTTGCGGGGCAATACCATTCGGCTTTCAAAGGTAGAGGTATGGCTTTTTCCGAAGTTCGTGAATATCAGTATGGAGATGATGTGCGCGACATAGACTGGAATGTAACCGCTCGCTTTGACAAGCCATTCGTAAAGGTATTCGAAGAAGAACGTGAATTGACCGTAATGCTGTTGATTGATGTATCGAATAGCCTGGACTTTGGTACAGTCAAGCAGTTGAAGAAAAATATGGTGACAGAAATTGCTGCGACACTGGCTTTTTCTGCCATTCAGAATAATGATAAGATTGGAGTGATTTTCTTTTCTGACCGTATCGAAAAGTTTATTCCTCCCAAGAAAGGACGTAAACATATTTTGTATATTATTCGTGAACTGCTTGACTTTAAGCCGGAAAGTACACGTACGAATGTGCAGTGTGCCATTGAATATCTGACAAATGTACTAAAGAAACGTTGTACGGCATTTATGCTGAGTGACTTTATCGATGAACGGGATTTCCAGAATGCATTGACCATAGCCAACAGAAAGCATGATGTTGTGGCTTTGCAGGTATATGATCGTCGTTTGGAAGAGCTTCCTGATGTGGGCCTAATGAAGGTGAAGGATGCTGAAACGGGACATGAGCAGTGGATTGATACTTCTTCCAAGGCTTTACGTAATGCACATCATGAATGGTGGAAGGCGCGTCAGCAGAAATTACATGACATATTTACGCATAGCAACGTCGATTCAGTTTCGGTACGTACCGACCAAGATTACGTAAAAGCATTGCTTAATTTGTTTGCAAAACGAAACTAAAAGAAATATGAAATACTATAATTGCAAAAGATATCTGAAAGCGTTGTGGGTTGCTTTATTGTTGTTTTTGGCTATGCCTGGCGTAAAGGCTCAAGTTACGGTAGAAGCAACTATCGATTCTTTACAGCTTCTGATAGGTGAACAGGCAAAAATAAAGCTTCAGGTGAGCATGGACGCTAATCAAAAATTGCGTTTACCGCTGCTGCGTGATACATTGGTTACGGGAGTGGAGATATTGGATGTCGCAAAGCCTGATACCCAGTTGCTGAATAATAATAAACGCTGGTTGATCTCTCAGGAGTATACGATTACTTCATTCGATTCGGCATTATATTATTTGCCTCCCTTTGAAGTTTTTGTAAACGATCAATCTTACCGTTCGAAGGCATTGGCTCTGAAAGTTTATTCTGTTCCGGTAGATACCTTACATCCTGACCAATTTTTTGGTCCGAAGGATATTCGAGAAGTTCCTATTACATGGAACGACATTGCTCCGTTGGTATATTCTGCATTGGCTATGTTAATACTGGGTGCAGCGGCTGTATTCTTTATCATGCGTTACCGTGATAACAAGCCTATCATCAAGATTATCAAGATTGAACCCAAGTTGCCTCCTCATCAGGCTGCAATGAAGAAAATTGAAGAAATTAAGGCTGATAAGCAGGTACAACGTGAAGATCCGAAGTTGTATTATACGGAGTTGACCGAAGTACTGCGAACATATATTAAAGATCGATTTGGATTTAATGCGTTGGAAATGACTTCTACGGAAATCATCGATCACTTGTTGCAAGTGAAAGACCAGCAGTCCATCAACGATTTAAAGAGTCTGTTTGAAACGGCCGATCTCGTAAAATTTGCCAAACATGCTCCGATGATGAACGAGAACGACATGAACTTGGTGAATGCCGTAGATTTTATTAATCAGACTAAGGTAGAAGAAGATCCGAATGCGAAGAAGGAACCTACAGAAATCAGGGTGGAAGAGAAGCGTTCAAAGCAAGGACGTATTATCCTATTGTGCAGCATTGCTGTAGTAAGTATCGGTGCCGTGATTTGCCTGTACTTGGTTATTTGTCACATTATCGACCTCTTTTTTTAACGTTTAACTTGTAAGGAACTATGATTTTTGCAAATCTGGAATATCTGTTTTTATTGCTTTTGCTCATTCCATACATCGTATGGTATTTTATGCGCAGGAAGAAAACAGAGCCTACCATGCAGGTTTCTACGACCCGCATGTATATGAATGCACCGAAGAGTTGGAAGATATATCTTCTGCATGCTCCTTTTGTCTTAAGAATCGTAACGTTTGTTATGATAGTGCTGGTACTGGCACGCCCTCAGACGACGGATAACTGGCAGAATACTGAAATAGAAGGTATTGATATTATGTTGGCTGTCGACGTATCGACTAGTATGCTTGCAGAAGACTTGAAGCCTAATCGTCTGGAAGCTGCCAAGCAAGTGGCTGCCGAATTTATTAATGGCCGTCCGAATGATAATATTGGTTTGACGATCTTTGCCGGAGAGGCTTTTACACAATGTCCGCTTACCGTAGACCATGGTGTCTTATTGAATTTGTTCAACAGTATTAAAGGTGATATTGCGCAGCGTGGACTGATAGAGGATGGAACTGCCATCGGTATGGGATTGGCTAACGCTATTAGTCGTTTGAAGGATAGTAAGGCTAAGTCGAAAGTAATCATTCTTCTGACGGATGGTAGTAACAACCGAGGAGATATTTCTCCGCTGACTGCGGCTGAAATTGCAAAGCAGTTCGGCATTCGTGTTTATACCATCGGAGTAGGAACGAATGGTACTGCTCCTTATCCCATGCAGACGTATGCGGGCGTTCAGTATGTCAATGTTCCGGTAGAGATAGATGAACAAACCTTGACACAGATTGCGGGTACCACAAATGGAAACTACTTCCGTGCAACCAGCAACTCTAAACTGGAAGAGGTTTATAAAGAAATCGATAAACTGGAGAAAACAAAGCTGAATGTCAAGGAATTCAGTAAGCGTGAAGAAGCATATACAACATTTGCTTTGGTCGCATTTTTCTGTATTTTGCTGGAAATCTTGCTGCGTAATACAGTATTAAAGAAAATACCTTAAAAACAAGAATATTATGTTTCGATTTGGAGAACCTGTTTATTTGTATCTACTTATCGTATTGCCGATATTGGTAGGTCTATACATATATTCCAATTACCGCCGGCGTAAAAAGATTGCCTTGTATGGTGATCCGGAGTTATTGGCTCACCTGATGCCTGACGTTTCGAAGTATCGTCCTGATGTAAAATTTTGGCTTGTCTTTGCTGCGTTGGCTATGGTGATATTTATGCTGGCACGTCCACAGTTTGGATCGAAGATGGAAACGGTGAAACGTCAGGGAGTTGAAACGGTTGTAGCACTCGATATTTCCAATTCGATGCTGGCACAGGATGTTACTCCCAGCCGTTTGGAAAAGTCGAAGAAGCTGATTTCACGGTTGGTAGAAACGTTTAATAACGATAAGGTTGCCATGATTGTATTTGCCGGAGAGGCTTTCACGCAATTGCCTATTACAAGTGATTATATATCGGCAAAAATGTTTTTGGAAACAATCAACCCTTCACTTATTTCGACTCAGGGTACTGATATTGCCGGAGCAATAAATCTGGCAATGAAGAGCTTTACACCGAATGAAGGAGTAGGACGTGCCATCGTTATTATTACTGATGGTGAAAACCATGAAGGAGGAGCCGTTGAAGCAGCACAGGAAGCAGCCAAGAAAGGCATTCGGGTGTTTGTCTTGGGAGTTGGTTCACCCGATGGCTCACCGATACCAGCCGAAGGCACAAACGAATTTCGTCGTGATAAAGACGGAAATGTCATTGTTACTCGCTTAAATGAGCAGATGTGTCAGGAGATTGCAAAAGCTGGAAACGGAATGTACGTGCGGGTTGACAATACCAATAATGCGGAACGAGCTTTGAATGCTGAAATAAATAAGTTGGCTAAGGCTGATGTGGAAACTCAAGTCTTTACTGAGTTTGATGAACAGTTTCAAGTACTGGCTTGGCTTGCGCTGGTTCTGCTGGCGGTCGACCTGATGTTATTGGAACGTAAAAATCCACTTTTCAAGAATATAAAACTCTTTAAACAGAATTGATTTTATGTTGCGGAAAAAATATGTGATGTTGGGACTGATGTTCGTATCGGTTGCTGTATACGGGCAGAAAACGGAGCGTGATTATTTGCGCAGTGGAAACAAACTATATAAAGACAGTACGTTTGTAAAGGCAGAAGTCGATTACCGTAAGGCTCTGGAACTGGAGCCGAAATCGACAGATGCGATGTATAATCTGGGTAACTCTCTGTTGATGCAGCAGAAAGCAAAAGAAGCAATGGAGCAATACGAGGCTGCATCACGGATTGAAAAAGACAAGAACAAGCTGGCTCAGATTTATCATAATATGGGAGTGATTTTGCAGTCATCAAAACAATTGCCGCAGTGCATAGAAGCATATAAGCAGGCATTGAGAAATAATCCGAAGGACGATGAAACCCGTTACAATCTGGCGTTGGCGCAAAAACAGTTGAAGGATCAGCAACAGCAGAACCAAAATCAGGATAAAGACCAGAAGCAAGATCAGAAGCAGGACGACAAACAGCAGAATAAAGACCAGCAAGATCAAGATAAGAAGGACCAGCAGCAGAACAATCAGCAGCAGCAACAACAGAACCAGAACCAAATGTCGAAGGAAAATGCAGAACAACTGCTGAAAGCTGCCATGCAGGATGAAAAGAACGTACAGGACAAAGTGAAAAAAGCTGTTCAGGTACAAGGCCGTAAGTTGGAAAAAGACTGGTAATTAAAAGTGAATAATAATAAAATGATATAGAGGAATGATGAGAAAAGTTATTTTCTTTCTACTGTTGATTCTTACTACAGTACATGCATGGGCAGATAACAAGGCTACTTTAACAGCCGATGCACCTGATGTGGTTGTAAGCGGAGATCAGTTCCGCCTGACATTTACGGTCAATACACAGAAGGTGAAAGATTTTCGTGCTCCTTCCATAACCAAGGGATTTGATGTCTTGATGGGACCAAGTCGTTCCCAGCAAAGCAGTACGCAGATTATTAATGGAAAAGTATCATCAAGCAGTTCCATTACGTATACCTATATTCTGATGGCAGGAGATGCTGGAACTTATACGATTCCGGCTGCAAGCATTGAGGCAAACGGCGAAAAGATTTTTTCTAATGCTGTTACGATAAAGGTTCTTCCTCCTGATCAGTCGGCTTCGGGAAGTAAGGGCAGTCAGAAAAGTAGTGCACAGGCTGGCAACCAGGCTGCAAGCGGACGGATTACGAGCAATGATTTGTTTATAACTGCTACAGCCAGTAAGACAACGGTACACGAGCAGGAAGCTATATTGCTGACATATAAGGTATATACATTGGTCAACCTTCGTCAGTTGTTTGGAAAGATGCCCGATTTGAAGGGTTTCCATACACAAGAGATTGAGTTGCCCCAGCAGAAGACTTTCTCGTTAGAGCATTACAAGGGGCGTAACTATAACACGACGGTGTGGAGCCAGTATGTATTGTTCCCGCAACAGACGGGTAAGCTGGAGATTCCTTCCATTACCTTTGAAGGAGTAGTTGCGATACAGACAGTATCGGATGATCCGTTTGATGCATTCTTTAACGGAGGAGGTTACCAGGAGGTAAAGAAAAAGATTGTTACTCCTAAACTGACCATTAACGTTCAGCCACTTCCTGCCAAGCCAGCGAACTTCTCAGGTGGTGTAGGAGAGTTTACACTTGCTTCTTCCATCAATGCCAAGGATGTAAAGACAAACGATGCCGTAACGATAAAGCTCACAATCAGCGGATCGGGAAACATGAAGCTTATCAGTACTCCGGAAGTGAAGTTCCCTGAAGATTTCGAAGTATACGATCCGAAGGTGACAAACAACTTTGAAGCTTCACGTGCAGGACTGAGTGGCACGCAGACCATTGAATATCTGGCTATACCGCGTCATGCCGGAAACTTTACGATACCTCCTGTAGAGTTTACTTACTTCGACTTGAAGTCAAACTCTTATAAAACATTGAAAACAGAAGCCTATAACATCAATGTTGCCAAAGGTCAGGGAAATGCCGATCAGGTAATTGCCGACTTTACTAACAAGGAAAATGTCAAGGTACTGGGACAAGATATCCGTTTTATCAAGCTGGGTGATACGAAATTGATGCCGAAAGGTGATGTATTCTTTGGCACAGTAGGTTATTACTTGTGGTATATTATACCGTTCGTATTGTTTGTAGGGCTGGTTGTTTTCTTCCGCAAGCAAGCTGCTGAAAATGCAAATGTAGCAAAAGTGAAAACCAAGAAAGCCAATAAGGTAGCGACCAAGCGTATGAAACTTGCCGGAAAGCTGTTGGCTGAAAACCGCAAGAACGAGTTTTACGATGAAGTATTGAAAGCCCTGTGGGGATACATCAGCGATAAACTGAGTATTCCGGTTTCACAGCTCTCGAAAGACAATATCGAAGCCGAACTGGCCAAATATGGTGTGGCAGACGACGTGATAAAAGACTTTATCAATGCCTTGAACGAATGTGAATTTGCCCGCTACGCTCCGGGAGATGAAAATGAGGCAATGGATAAGGTATATACCACATCGGTAGAAGCTATCAGTAAAATGGAGAATAGTATCAAACATTAAAAAACAGACAGAAGAACCATATTGATATGAAAAGACTATCTATACTAATTGCGTTCCTGATTGGTTTGGTCCAGTTCACTTCGGCAGCAGTATCAAAAGCCGAGGCCGACAAGGATTATCAGGAAAACAAGTTTGCTGATGCAATTGAAAAATATGAAGCAATTTTAAGTTCGGAAGGAGAATCGGCGGCTATATATTATAATCTGGGCAACAGTTATTATAAGAATAAAAATATAGCCAAGGCTGTCTTAAACTACGAACGGGCATTGCTGATGAATCCGGGTGATGCAGATATCCGCTTCAATCTGGATATGGTCAGAAGTAAGACTGTAGACCAGGTTACTCCTACCAGTGAAGTGTTTATCGTGACATGGATCAATTCGTTGATTAACTGCATGAGTGAAAGCGGATGGGGAACTACAGGCATTGTTTCCTTCCTCCTTCTGCTGGCTGGAATGGCATTGTATATTTTCGGAAACAGAATTGTTCTCAAGAAGATTGGTTTCATTTCAGCAGTAGTATTTCTGGTGGTAGCCGTGTGTTCGAATATCTTTGCTAGTGAACAAAAAGACGAATTGCTGAACCGTACAGGAGCGATCGTCATGTCGCCGAGCATTACCGTTAAAAGTACCCCGAACGAAAGCGGTACAGACTTGTTTGTACTGCACGAAGGTACGAAGGTTTACATCGAAGATAATTCAATGAAAGGCTGGAAAGAAATCCGGCTGGAAGACGGGAAAAAGGGATGGCTTCCTGTTTCAGCCATAGAAGTTATCTGATGTCTTCCCTAATATAAAATATTTATGATTGATATACAGCAGCTTATTGAGGCAGACCAAAATCTGTTATTGACCTTGAACGGAAGCGATTCTATGTTTTGGGATGGGTTTATGTGGATTGTATCCGGCACTAAAATATGGATTCCGGTTGCCGCAGTGCTGCTGTATGTCATATTCAAGAATACCAAATTTACCCAGGGACTTCTGATTCTTGTAATGATTGTCCTGAGTGTGACGCTTGCCGACCAGTTTTCTTCTGGCTTCTGCAAGCCTTTCTTTATGCGTTTCCGTCCGGCCCAGGACCCTGAAATCATGTATATGGTTCATGTTGTCAACGGTTATCGGGGAGGTCTGTACGGATTTATATCGAGCCATGCTGCCAATACATTTGCTTTGGCTACCTTTATTTCACTGCTTATACGCAGCCGGTGGATGACAATGACTATGTTTATCTGGGCTTTGCTTTTGTCGTATTCGCGCATATATCTGGGAGTACACTATCCGGGAGATATCGTTTGCGGTGCGGCTGCTGGTTGCATCATCGCTTCGCTTGTCTATTGGCTTTATACATTCATCCGCAAGAGATATTTTGAACAACCTCAGTATGTTTCCGGCCAGTATACCTTGACAGGTTTCGAAGTTACGGATATCGCTATATTTCATACAGTATTGTTGCTGACATATTTTTATGCTGTTATGGCGGCTTTGGTCGTTTCCAACTTATTCTGAACAGAATACGGGCAATAGCGTAAAAAAGTTAATTTTTTGTTGGGTTATTCATTTTCTTTCATTACATTTATATCGTGAATTAACGAAAGTTTTGTCTAACACTTTAAATTTTGATTACTATGAATAGAACGATAACCTTCAATGAACTCCGAAAAATAAAAGATTCATTACCCAGTGGAAGTATGCATCGCATCGCCGATGAATTGAACTTAAGCGTAGAAACCGTACGCAATTTCTTTGGCGGACATAATTTTAAGGACGGCAAGAGCGTGGGTATTCATCTGGAACCGGGACCGGATGGCGGTTTGGTAATGCTCGACGATACGACCGTACTCGATAAAGCAATAGAAATTCTGAAAGAACAAACAGCCTGAAGCTGAAAATAAGTGTCAAAATCCTAATCGGTATGGTTTTTACTGATTAGGATTTTTTGTTAATTTCGTAGTGACCTCTTTTATATGTGAAACCTTTTAAAACTTTGAACTATGGAAGAAGATAAACTTATTACACTAGCCATCCTGACTTATTCGAAGGCACAGATACTGAAATCTGTACTCGAAAGCGAAGGAATTGAATCGTACATACATAATGTAAACCTTATTCAGCCCGTCATTTCATCGGGAGTAAGGGTACGTATTAAGGAAAGTGACCTGCCCCGTGCCTTGAAGATTATCGAAAGTTCTTCCTGGTTGTCGGCTGAAGTTCTGGATGAAAAATCGGCAGATTCCAAATCGGAAGAGGTGCCTAAAGTACTGGTTCCGGTAGATTTTTCTAACTATTCCTTAAAGGCATGTGACTTTGGTTTTGATGTAGCTTCGCGCATGCATGCGGAGGTAGTACTCTTGCATGTTCATTTTACTCCTATTTATATACCCACTCTGCAATATGATACGGAGAATTATCATATTCCTTCGGCACACGATGCAACGACTGTAAGAGGAATGATAGAAAACGTGAACAAACAGTTGAATCAACTTTCGAAGGATGTAGCCGAGAAGATAGAAAAAGGAGAGTATCCGAACGTGAAATATACATGCGTTCTGCGTGAAGGTATCCCGGAGGAAGAGATTCTGTATTATATCCGTCAGGAAAAGCCTCTTATCGTGGTTATGGGAACCCGTGGAGAGCACCAGAAAGACTTGGACTTGATAGGAAGCGTTACGGCCGAAGTAATTGAACGAAGCCGCTCTTTTGTATATGCTATACCCGAAAATGCCCCCAAGAAATCTTTGAAGGACATTCGTAAAATTGCCATGTTCACCAGCTTCGACCAGCGTGACCTGATTGCATTCGATTCACTGATTACGACTTTCAAAGACAACCAGTTTGAGGTTTCATTCATTCATGTAAACTCCCACGAAGAGAAACGTACATGGAACGAGATAAAACTGGCAGGTATCAAGGAGTATTTCAAGAAGCAATATCCGCAACTCGAGTTCACGTATCTGAACATCGACGAGGAACATCTGTTGGGCAATCTGGATAAATTTGTACAAGACAATGGCATCGATGTGATCTGTACTTCAAACTACAGACGCAACATCTTTGCCCGTCTGTTTAATCCTAGTATCGCACGCAAGATGCTCTTCCATTCCAATACACCGATTCTGATCATCAAATAAAGGGTTTATAGAGCAGAGGAACCTGCATTTCTGAAGAGAATCGGATCTGGTCTTTTGAATAGGGTGGAGATACATAATAGAAAAGAGGCCGTCTCAAAATGAATTGAGATGGCCTCTGTCGTT
>FR887815.1 GCA_000432735.1 Bacteroides sp. CAG:443 | reverse complement strand
GCCAGAGCCGCTTAGGCTGGGCTAATTTTTAACGAACTATTAACATAAAACATCCACAGTTTTCTTTTTTATGAGCTTAAAAAGAAAAAATTTCAGTTTTAATCCTTACCTTTGCGCACAAGAAAATAATAAAAAAAGAATATGTTAGCAAAAATAGAACAGTTACTTCAGGAAGTGGAAGGCTTGACAGCTTCGAATGCAGAAGAGCTGGAAGCCCTGCGTATCAAATATTTGAGTAAGAAAGGGGTAATCAACGCCTTGATGGCAGATTTACGTAACGTTCCTGCTGAACAGAAAAAAGAAGTAGGCATAAAGCTGAACGAGTTGAAAAACCGTACTCAGGAACGTATAAACAGCCTGAAAGAAGCTTTCGAATGCCAGGACAACAGTACAGCCGAACTCGACCTTACACGTACTGCTTATCCTATCGAACTGGGAACACGACATCCCTTGAGCATTGTCCGCAATGAAATCATCAACATTTTCAACCGACTGGGCTTCACTATCGCCGATGGTCCGGAAGTAGAAGACGACTGGCATGTATTCTCGTCGATGAACTTCCCCGAAGATCATCCGGCACGCGATATGCAAGATACATTCTTCATTGAAAGTCATCCGGATATTATCTTGCGTACACATACCTCATCGGTTCAGAGCCGCGTCATGGAAGTTTCACAGCCGCCTATTCGCGTCATTTGCCCGGGACGTGTATACCGTAATGAAGCTATCAGCTACCGCGCTCACTGTTTCTTCCATCAGGTAGAAGGATTGTATGTCGACAAGAACGTTTCATTCACCGACTTAAAGCAAGTATTGCTTCAGTTCGCACAGGAAATGTTCGGCCCTGAAACAAAAATCCGTCTGCGTCCTTCTTACTTCCCGTTTACTGAACCGAGTGCAGAAATGGATATCAGCTGCGACATCTGCGGTGGAGAAGGTTGTCCGTTCTGTAAATATACTGGCTGGGTAGAAATTCTGGGATGTGGTATGGTAGACCCTGCTGTACTCGAAGCCAACGGAATTGACAGCAAAGTATATACAGGCTATGCCTTCGGTATGGGAGTTGAACGTATTGCCAACTTGAAATACAAAGTAAAAGACTTACGTATGTTCTCGGAAAACGACACTCGTTTCCTTAAAGAATTCGAAGCAGCAAACTAATAATACATACTTAAAACAGAAAACGCGGATTAACGCAGATTTCCGGACAAGCCGACAGAGAAAAAGGCGGTCCGATAAATCTATGTTAATCCGCGTTTTTCAAAATAAAATCAGAAGATATGGAAAAGGAACGCCTTGTCACACCTAGCTACTGCTGCATACTGGCAGCCAATTTTCTGTTGTACTTCGGCTTCTGGCTGCTGACGCCTGTTCTTCCCTTTTATTTATCGGAAATATTTAACGCGTCAAAAACCACGATAGGCATAGTGCTTTCTTGCTATACCATTTCTTCTCTTTGCATACGGCCGTTCTCTGGTTACTTTCTGGACACTTTCGCACGTAAGCCTCTCTATCTGCTTGCCTACTTTATTTTCACATTGATTTTTGCCGGATACATGATCGCCGGACTGCTTACCCTATTTATTATCTTCCGTATTGTCCACGGTATATCTTTCGGTATGGTCACTGTAGGTGGAAACACAGTCGTTATTGACATCATGCCATCCAGCCGACGAGGGGAAGGTCTGGGATATTATGGATTAGCCAATAATCTTGCCATGTCCATCGGACCGATGTTCGGATTGTTTTTACACAGCGGAGGAGCTTCCTATACTACTATTTTTTCCTATGCGCTCGGATCGTGCATACTCGGATTCTTTGCTGCTACCCTGGTTAAAACACCTTATAAACCTCCAGTCAAGAGGGCACCCATATCGCTCGACCGATTTATCCTACTGAAAGGACTTCCTGCAGGACTTAGTTTGCTCCTGCTGTCAATACCTTACGGTATGACAACAAATTACGTAGCCATGTATGCCAAACAAATTGGACTTACAGCCGAAACAGGTTTCTTCTTCACACTGATGGCAGTAGGAATGGCTATCAGCCGTTTATTCAGCGGCCGACTGGTAGACAAAGGCATGATCACGCAAGTCATCTCGGCAGGACTTTATCTGGTATGTTTCTGTTACTTCGGACTAACAGCCTGCGGCTGGCTTATCGACTGGAATAATACATTCACCACGGTTCTCTTCTTTCTTATCTCTCTGCTGCTAGGTATAGGATTCGGAACCATGTTTCCTGCATACAATACATTATTTGTCAATCTGGCCCCCAACAGCCAGCGAGGAACAGCAACTAGTACTTATCTGACTTCCTGGGATGTAGGACTGGGAATAGGAATGTTAAGTGGAGGATATATCGCAGAAATTGCCTCTTTCCGTATAGCTTACTTATTTGGAGCCACACTTACAGTTGTTTCTCTGCTCTATTTCCATTTTAAAGCAGGACCCCATTTTCTGAAAAACAAGTTGAGATAAAATATAACAGATAAGAGGGGAAAGCTCATTATTCTTTATACGTAAAAACAAGAATATGCGAAAACAATCCATTAACCTTAGTTATCTGGACCGACAAAATAAACGAACGGAATAACTCTATGTGATCATAAATGAAGGTGGGAAGATAACCCTTATATCTATTCAGATCCTGCGCTACCTTATCCATATCTGCCACCATAATAAGCGAAGCATCACGTGACAAGTTCGAAACACATTCATCGAATAATGTATGCTGAGGAACAGCCAATACCCTCGATATACAAGAATCGATCTTTTCTTGTCCGGAAAGAATCAGGATACTATCTTCCGACTGTGTCTGAAAACTTTCCATACGCTCTTCAATTTGATGCATAGACGAATCGGGAGCATACATTGAACCACTCAAATAAAAAACTTCACTATTCAGATGAATATCAAATTCTCCCCAGCATTCCTTACTATTGGGGACCAATAAAGGAATAGCAGCCGTACGCCCATACAACGTAAGAAAATTAGCAATCTTAGTATGTGCAACAGCCGTAAAGCCCTTGTCCTGACGCAGAGAAATCTTATCTTTTTCAGCATCAATTACTTTTTCAATCAGTGCTTTCTGATAACTGATGGCTAAAAATCCCTTTCCTGTATAAGTGGCAACAAAGTCACCATTCCTTACGGGATAAATCTCAATAGATTTTCCACGATAGCTTTCCTTTCTAGGTACGAAATCAACGCCTCTTTTACGCATCATCTCGCGGACAAACTTCTTGCCAGATTCATTCGTCTTAAAGTAAACGACCAGATTACGTGGAGATATAGGAGCATGAAAACTCACCATCATATAATCCATCCGATTATGCAAGTCGTGAGTATTATTGATTATATAAGGAGCCATCTCATTACCAATTACCGACAAAAGCCCCGTACGTTGTAGCGTATCCAATTGTCCTGCGTATGTTGTTTGTGGAAAGACATTAACAATAGACTCGATATTGTCTGTCTCTAAAAGACCAATACAATCGGCAGGCACAGAAGCCAACAAGTCAGTATCCTTTCCACTTTCCGCAAAACTCAGACGGGCGAAACTATAAAGCCCCACTCCGATGCAGAATAAAATAATAGAAAGCACTACCCCCAATTTTCCGACCGTACGTAGTTTCATAGTAATTTTATATTTTTTATGCAAATATAAACAATTAATTAAAAAGTGCAAAATCAGAGAATAATAAAAAAAGCGACCTTCTCAAGAGAAGATCGCTTCATTCAGAAGGGGGGTGACTAGTGGGACTCGAACCCACGACATTCAGAACCACAATCTGACGCTCTAACCAACTGAACTATAGTCACCATGTTGATTATCCTTTCAAAAGCGAGTGCAAAGGTAGCGAAAGATTTTTAATTTGCAAACAAATACAAGAAAAATCTTATCAAAAAAGTATATGAGGTTTCTTTTTATCCAAATCATCGCTATATTCATCAGGGTAATTACCTTATTATCGGCATGTCCCCAAGAATGCCTCTTATTTATTTGAAAAATACAATTTATGAAAGAAAAGAATCTAACAAGCTTCATGCAGAAACTTATCATCAGTTTCCTGCAGGAAGGACGACTCGGCACAGCCCATGTATACCAAAGTACCTACAACCGGATTAAGAGTTTTACCGGAGGACGTCCATTAAAATTCAACGAGCTTACCCCTTCGTGGCTAAAAGCTTTCCAAAACTACCTGTTGTCCTACCAGCTTCAGTGGAATACCATTTCCACCTACATGAGAATGCTTCGTGCCGTATATTTTCGTGCCGTAGACGAAGGGATCACCATAGAATACCCCCGCCTGTTCCATTGTGTCTACACAGGAACGCGTGTAACGGTAAAACGAGCTGTCGACGCTCAGGTACTGCAGCATCTTTACAACAAACAAATACCTCAAAACACAAAAATGGAAAGAGCACGAAAACTCTTTCTACTACTTTTTATGCTACGAGGAATTCCTTTTGTAGATATTGCGTACCTGAGACGATGCGATTTGAACGGCAACATCCTTACCTACCGACGCCGAAAAACAGGGACATGGATTACAGTACGTGTAGAACCTGAAGCCATGAAGCTCATCCAAGCATTAAAAAGTACGGATATCCATTCTCCTTATTTATTTCCTTTTATCCAAAAATATGGTAGAAACGAGTATCATCAGTATCAATACGCTTTACGGATATTCAACTACCAACTCAAATGATTATCAGAACTGCTAGGCACACATATTTCTCTTAGTAGCTACAGCGCCCGACATAGCTGGGCTACCATTGCCAATTATCAGAACTATCAGCAGGAACTAATTTCAAATGCTATGGGACATTCATCTGTTAAAGTAACAGAAACTTACTTTAAGGTACATTCAGACGAACAAATCAATGAAATGAATAGAGGAATATTAAAATATACATTTCAGCAATAGAACATTCCCATATAAATATGTCTATCAATACATTAAATAAAAAAATAACTATCACATAGACATATCCGTTACTTTGCAGGTAACAGAGAAAAATGAAGACCTTGAGGGATAGAAGTACTTTTTCTGATAAAAGCCACAAGTTATTTCATTTAATAGAAATATTTATCAAAAGAATTGATCATCACTATGTCTGGAAATATGTATAAATCTCATCATTTATCATGTTATAAAACAGATTTTTTAAATACACAAAATGTTTATTTAAAAAAATTTTCATATACCTTTTGCAATAATAACTCTTGAGTTCAACTTATAAATGCAACTTTTTGGGTGCGGATA
>FR887814.1 GCA_000432735.1 Bacteroides sp. CAG:443 | reverse complement strand
GAGGCCATCTCAATTCATTTTGAGACGGCCTCATGACTTTTTTTGTTGTGTTCGGATTAGTCTTTGTCTATTTTCAGGATGGCACCAGTAGCCGGATTGAACACGACACGAGTATTTATTTTCTTGTTGAACAAGTCGTTTACCAGTACTTCTGTCGAACCGAACTGAGTAACAGGTACGTCGTCTTCAAAATATTTCTTTCCCTGATAGCTGACAGAAACATGTCCTTTACCCGGAATGTTGTAGAGAGCTCCTTCGGGTTTCTTCTTTTTCTTGCTGTCATCGGTTGCAACCGGCAGTGGAACCGTGCTGTTTATGCTGATGTAAATCGGGTCGCCCGCCAGATTATCTGTCGACAAGGCTCCCAGCAGACGGGAGAAGCGCAGGATGATTTTATCCTTTACATTATCTTCCGGAGTGACACGTACGGTAAATACCTTGTCCTCACGGTCGGTTGTACCGGCGAACATTTGCGTAAGCGCTTTCTCCTGTTTGTCGAGATTATCGATTATCAGTTTCAGCGATGCTCCGTCTTTCGGCATAGTGTCAGCTTGTCCGCGGAGAATCAGGTTCTTGCTTTCGCGTATGTTGTAGATTTCCTTGGCTGTAAGCTCCGCCATCTTGGCTGTAGAACCCGCCATCAGGATTTCTTCCGTCATGTATTTACGGCTGTTTTCGTGCGGCAGAGGTTTCTCCAGCTCGTATTCCTTGTTTTGTTCGTATTCCTTCGGGAAAGTCGTATTGATAGCCTTTGCGATACCGTCTTCGGTCAGTTCTATATTTGATAAGACGCTTTTGTCTTTCAGCTTGATAATATATGCTTTGGTAGAATCGGGTACTCCTGCCGAGCGGACATCAATCTGTTTGATTTCCCAATAGGTTTCCGGCTGAGGATTTACATTGTTCATGCGCAGGTAACGATTGGCATACTGGCATAATTCTCCCGGCTGGTAATTGATACGTGTGGCAATGATATTCACTTCCAGTGCAGTCTTGGGCAGGAAGTATACGATGCCTTCATCGCTGCCCGGAGTATATATGTTTACATCTTGTGCTGCGATGTGTGTTGAACATGCCAACAACCCCAATGCAATAATCGTTCTGTTCATAGTGGTTTGTTATTTAGTTTCAGTAATGTTTTTCCATGCTTCGGGCAGAGCATCTATGATATCGCTTGCCGTCAGGCTGATTTCTCCTACCCGGTTACGGGCGATATCGCCTGCCAGACCATGTACATATACGGCTATTCGGCAGGCATTCTCCTGTGAATATCCTTGCGACAGCAGTGCCAGAATGATACCTGTCAGTACGTCGCCGCTGCCTCCTGTAGCCATTCCCGGATTACCTGTCTGGTTGAAGAAACAGTTGCCTTCGGGGGTGATGACAACGGTATAGGCCCCCTTCAGTACAATGTAGCACTGAAGGTAAGTGGCAAGTTCCTTGGCTTTTGTCAGTCGCTCGAAGCTGTTGTTGCATCTTCCGATGATGCGTTCCAGCTCTCCGACGTGCGGTGTCAGGATGGTACGTTTCGGTATCCGGTTCAGGTAGTTGCGATGTGTACTGAATATGTTCAGTGCGTCGGCATCGAGTACCAGCGGTATGAAACACTCCTTGAGCTGGTCAAAGGTAGCGAGTGCGGTTTCCTCCTCTTGTCCCAGTCCCGGACCGATGGCAAGTGCCTGGAAATTGTCGAGATCTACGGGTTCGGCAAAGTAAAGTTCGTGTACGTCGTTCTGTACCATTGCTTCAGGAACGGTTGCCTGTACAATATCATGGTTGCGGACAGGCGTATGAACGGTCAGCAGACCGATGCCTGAGCGCAGACAAGCGCGGGCTGCCAGTACGGAAGCTCCTGCCATACCGTACGAACCAGCTATCAGCAGGCCGTGTCCGAAATTGCCTTTGTGGGCAAAGCGTCCGCGAGGCTTGATCATCTGGTGTATGTCGCTGGCTTCGGTAATGGTATAAGGCGTAGTAGCTTGTTCGATGAAGTTCTTGCTGATGCCGATGTCGAGCAGTTTCCATTCGCCTACGATGTCTTCATTTTCGGGGAAAAGGAAAGACAGTTTGGGCAACTGGATGCTCAGAGTGAGATCGGCACGGATGATGTTCTGACGGATATTGTTGGAATTGTCTTCTCCCATCAGGCCCGAAGGCAGATCGATGGAAACGACGGTTGACTGTGAAGCATTGATGTATTTTACTACCGACGCAAATCCTCCGCTTAACGGCTTGTTGAGTCCGGAGCCGAAAAGTCCGTCTACTACAACATCGTCTTTGGTCAGTTTGGGAGGATCGAAGCTGGTACTAATTTCATGATAGTTGGGAAATCCGCATTCCTGCAAGCGTTGTACGTTCTTCATGCAGTCGTCCGACAATACCCCTGTAATGTTGAACAGATAGACTTCAACGGTATAGCTTTTCTGAAACAGCATACGTGCTACGGCTACGGCATCACCGCCGTTGTTTCCCGAACCTGCGAATATGACGATACGGTGGGATTTGTCCCATCGGCGGCAAATTTCTTCGGTAAGCAGTGACGCTGCTTTCTCCATCAGGTTGATGGAAAGTATGTTTTCTTGGGCGATTGTGTAAGCATCCGCCTCCTTTTGTTGAGTGCAACTAAGTATTTTCATCTTTTTTCTCAATAGCTATTTGTCGGTAAAAGTACGAAAAAAGTATAGAAGTTTGAGGGATAATTCGTATTTTTGTCCCAATTTTATAAAGTTATATATTATGAGTGTAATTCAGATCAAAGATAAACGCTTTAAGACTTTTATTCCTGAGGAGAAGATATTAACGGAAGTTGCCCGTGTGGCTGGAGAAATCAATCGTGATTTGGCTGGGACCAACCCGCTTTTTATAAGTGTACTGAATGGCTCGTTTATGTTTACTGCCGATCTGATGAAGCACTTGACTATGCCTTGTGAGGTATCTTTCGTGAAGCTGGCTTCGTATGCGGGTACATCTTCTACCGGAAAGGTGAAGGAACTGGTAGGCCTGGGCGATGACATTACCGGACGTACAATTGTAATTGTAGAGGATATTGTCGATACGGGACTTACCATGAAGCAGTTGATAGAAACGCTTCGTGCACGTAATCCGAAAGAAATCAGAATCGCTACATTGCTGGTGAAGCCTGATAAATTGAAGGTGGATTTGGACATCCATTATGTGGCAATGAATATTCCCAATGACTTTATTGTAGGATATGGTCTGGATTACGACGGACTGGGACGTAACTATCGTGACATTTATACGGTAATAGAATAATTAATCATAAATTAAATAAAGGTAATAAAGATGTTGAACATTGTAATTTTCGGTGCACCGGGTTCAGGTAAAGGAACTCAGAGTGCGCGTATCGTAGAGAAATACGGCTTGAACCACATCTCTACAGGTGACGTTTTGCGTGCAGAAATCAAGAACGGTACAGAACTGGGCAAGACTGCCAAAGGATATATCGACAACGGTCAGTTGATTCCGGATGCTTTGATGATTGATATTCTGGCTAGCGTATTCGATAGCTTCAAAGATAGCAAAGGTGTTATCTTCGATGGTTTCCCACGTACTATCGCTCAGGCAGAAGCTCTGAAGGAAATGTTGAAGGTTCGTGGTCAGGAAGTTTCTATCATGCTCGACCTGGAAGTTCCGGAAGATGAACTGATGACTCGTCTGATTAAACGTGGACAAGAATCTGGCCGTGCCGACGATAACGAAGAAACTATTAAGAAACGTCTGGTTGTTTATCATTCTCAGACTGCTCCTCTGATCGACTGGTACAAGAATGACGGTAAGTACTGCCACATCAACGGTCTGGGCTCAATGGATGGTATCTTTGCAGATATCTGCACTGCTATCGACAAACTTTAATCAAGTAACATAAAAACGGAGAATGCAGGAACTTCCGTTGGGAAGTTTCTCGTTCTCTTTTTTACTTAATAATATGGACCGGCTGGAAGTGCAGTCGGAAATCCATATACTTTTCTCTAGACCGTTTGGATGACGGTCGGCTTTTTTAATTTTTCAAGAAAATATTATGGCTGAATCGAATTTTGTTGATTATGTAAAAATCTACTGCCGCTCCGGTAAGGGAGGGCGCGGCTCGGTACACATGCGCCGTGAAAAATACATGCCCAACGGAGGTCCTGACGGTGGCGACGGTGGTAGAGGAGGTCATGTTATCTTGCGGGGAAACCGCAATTACTGGACTTTGCTGCACCTGAAGTACGAACGTCACGTGTTTGCCGAACATGGGGGCAATGGCTCGAAGAACAAGAGCTTCGGAAAGGATGGTGCCGACAAGGTGATTGAAGTGCCGTGCGGTACAGTTGTTTACAATGCCGAAACAGGGGCGTATGTATGCGACATTACCGAAGACGGACAGGAAGTCATTCTGTTGAAAGGAGGTCGGGGAGGACTGGGTAACTGGCACTTCCGTACGGCAACCCGTCAGGCACCGCGTTTTGCACAACCCGGTGAACCGATGCAGGAAATGACTGTTATTTTGGAATTGAAATTATTGGCAGATGTCGGTCTGGTGGGCTTCCCGAATGCAGGAAAGTCTACTCTTCTGTCTACCGTATCGGCTGCGCGTCCGAAGATAGCCAACTATCCGTTTACGACACTGGAACCGAATCTGGGTATCGTTTCCTATCGTGACGGCAAGTCGTTCGTCATGGCCGATATTCCAGGTATCATCGAAGGTGCAAGTGAGGGCAAGGGACTCGGACTTCGTTTCCTGCGCCATATCGAGCGTAACTCGTTGCTGCTGTTCATGGTTCCCGGCGATACGGATGATATCCGCCGCGAGTATGATATCTTGCTGAACGAGCTGGCTAAGTTTAATCCGGAAATGCTCGACAAGCAGCGGGTACTGGCTATTACGAAGTGTGATATGCTGGATGAAGAACTGATAGAGATGCTGACTCCGACACTGCCCGAAAATATACCTCATGTGTTTATTTCATCTGTAGCCAATATAGGCATTCAGCAGTTGAAAGATATCTTGTGGGAGGAATTGAACAAAGACAGCAACCGTCTGGAAGGACTTCGTCAGGCATCCATCGTGCACCGTGCGAAGGATGTGACCAAGCTTCAGGAAGAACTGAAGGAAATGGGTGAAGACGAAGACTTCGATTATGAGTACGAGGATGCTGACGATGAGGATGATTTCGACTACGAATATGAGGAAGTAGACTGGGACGACGAACCGCAGAAATGATGATGCAGTATTCAAACGATAAAAGAATGTTGGAGTATGGTTTGATGAGATCGTACCCCGGCATTTTTTGTTTCTCCACAACTCGTCATGGTGGGTATAGTGCAGGGGAATATGCTTCTTTCAACTGTAATGGCTTCTGTGGCGATTCGCCAGAGAATGTGCAGAAAAACAGGGAGTTGCTTTGCTCTCTATTGCCGGGAAAGAAGAAAGAACTGATTATTCCACATCAGGTACACCGTACGGAAGTGCGGATAGTCAGCCGTGAATTTCTCAGCTATCCGGAAACGGAGAGAGCTTCGCTGCTGGAGGGAGTGGATGCGCTGGTTACGGATGTAGCCGGAGAATGTCTTTGCATATCGACTGCCGACTGTGTCCCTGTACTGTGCTTCGACGTGAAACATCGTGCTGTTGCTGCAATACATGCCGGCTGGAGGGGTACGGTTGCCCGTATTGTAGCTAAGACTCTGGAGGTAATGGCCTGCACTTATGGTACTCAGGGCAAGGATGTGATTGCATGTATCGGTCCGAGCATATCGCTGGAGGCTTTTGAGGTTGGCGATGAAGTATACGACTGTTTCGAACAGAACGGATTCGAGATGCAGCGCATCGCTTCGCGTCGGGACAAATGGCATATTGATTTGTGGGAAGCGAACCGCATGCAGTTACTCGATTTTGGGGTGTTGCCTTCGAATATCGAGGTGAGCGGTATTTGTACCTGGAAGGAAAATGCCGATTTCTTCTCTGCACGCCGGCAGGGAATAGCGTCGGGACGCATTCTTTCAGGCATTATGCTGGAGGACGTTTAGCATTGTCTGCCTTTTTGCCGCTTGTTGGTTTAGACAGGTTTGATTAATAGAAGAAAAATAAAAATCAGTGTACAATGAAGAAATTAACCATAGAAGTATCCGATGAACTGAAGCAAGCATGGCCTCAGTTTCGGGGAGCCGCAGTCTTTGCTACGGTAAAAAATACAGCCTACAACGAAGAGCTGTGGAAACGTATCGGGGAGTTTACAGCTTTGTATCGCTCGAAATATACAACCGACTCCATCAAGGAAATGCCGGCTATTCAGGCTACTCGACAAGCTTATAAGAAATGTGGAAAGGATCCTAGCCGCTATCGTCCTTCTTCGGAGGCTCTTTGTCGTCGTATCTTGAGAGGAATTCCTTTGTATCAGATAGATACGTTGGTCGACCTGATTAATCTGGCTTCTATCTATAGTGGACATTCCATCGGAGGATTCGATCTGGACAAGATACAGGGCGACCGTCTGGTGTTGGGCATCGGCAAGGCTGGAGAACCTTACGAGGGAATCGGTCGTGGCGAACTGAACATCGAAGGTATGCCGGTATATCGTGATGCTGTAGGAGGTGTGGGAACTCCTACCAGCGATAATGAACGCACGAAGATAAGTGAAGGTACCACACATCTGCTTGCTATTATGAATGGTTACAGTGGCAGTGAAGGACTGGAGGATAATGTAAATTATATGATCGGCTTGCTGAAAGAGTTTGCCGACGCTCACGACGTGGAACTTGTATTTTTTGAATAATGAAACAGATCATACTGGCAGGATTTTTATTGTGCGGATGGTTGGGTTGCGTACTGTCTGTACATTCTGCCGAACCGAAGACGAAAGTGTTTTCGGAAATGGAACGCAATCATATTCGTGTAAAGACGCCGGAACTTTTTGCCAAGGGAAACAGTTTTGAGATTCATCTGGACAGTCTGGCGGATTCTGCCTTCTGCTTTCCTTTGCCGAAAGGAAAAGTGATTTCTGCTTATGGCTCACGGGGAGGACATAGCGGATCGGATATCAAGACTCGTGCGAACGATACCATTCGCTGTGTCTTCGATGGGATAGTACGTATGGCAAGGCATTATGGCGGATACGGCAAGGTAGTAGTGGTACGTCATGCCAACGGACTGGAGACTGTTTACAGTCATAACTCGAAAAATCTGGTAGCGGTAGGCGATACGGTCAAGGCGGGACAGCCTGTCGGACTGACAGGACGTACCGGACGGGCTACCACCGAACATCTGCATTTCGAAATAAGGGTGAACGGACAGCATATCAATCCGGGAGTCCTTTTTGATATGAAAACGGGAACTCCGTTGAAGCGTACGCTTATTTGTACTAAAAAAGGGAATCACGTAAAGCTGGTTCCTAAAAAAATAATGGATAAAAAATAGGTATATGGATATAGAGAAAATACTTACAGAAGGAATTATTTTCAAGGGAAGCAAGTCGCCTTCGGTCAAGAAAGAAGAGAAAGTAAAGACGAAGGCTAAGAAAAAGACTTATATAACGGGCTTGCATGGGTCTGGTTCGGCTAAAATGAAAGCTGAATATCGCCGCAGACGTGCTAATCGCCATAAAAACGGATGAGGCGGCAATTAGAGCGCTCAACATATTTTTGTATAACTAACTAATAATTTTAATGTAATCATGAAAAAAGTTTTAATGCTTGTGGTTGTGCTGATGGCTGCTTTGTCATCGTATGCACAGGAAATGTATTTGGGAGGCGGTATCAGTCTTTGGAGAGATTGTGATGCCGACATCAATTCATTCTCTATCTCACCCGATTTTGGCTATAACCTGAATGAACGCTGGGCAATTGGAGCTGAATTGGCATATGCTCACGAAGGAACGTATTACGATGAGGGAAAAGACAGAATTTCATCACACGTCAACAGCTTTGCCATTGCTCCGTACGCTCGTTATTCTTTCTACGAAAACAAAATCGTACGTCTGTTCATCGATATGGGATTAGGATTTTCTACATCAAAAGCTGAGCACAGAGATGCTGTGAACGGTTTCGAAATCGGGTTGAAGCCGGGACTGGCCATCAAGTTGAATGATAGCTTTAGCTTTATTACCAAAGTAGGTTTTGCCGGTTACCGTGACGATTACTTCAGAGGTTCCGACGGATTTGGTGTAACACTCGATGGAGAGAACATTTCTATCGGTATCGATTATGAGTTCTGATACTGGAATGAATGATATGATCAGGTAGCACACCTGAGCGATTTGAGTTTGGATTGTCCCTGTTGCAATGGATTGTATTCCCTTGCGTCAGGGACAATTTATGTTTGCCAGAGGGCTGTGCAGATGTAAAAAGGTCGGATATTCTAGTCATTATGGTTACTTTTCGGCTCTTTTTCCTGAAGTTTGATTGTGAATGTTGGGTGATATGATTATATTTGTTTCTAGAAGCTTTTCTCACGGACTTTGTAGGGAACAGGCTTCTGGGTGAAATCTATTCTTATTATCTCAACAATAAACGGTCTTGACTATGAAAAAACTGTATCTCTTGGTTTTATGTGTGCTGTCGGCTATGCTTGTCAATGCACAACGTCCGATGTGGAATGTAAAATTAGGTCTGGGTGCGTCTTCGTGGATGGGAGATGGATTCGGCTCGTCAAAATCTTTGTTTAACCAGCGCATCGGAGTAGGAGTGGATATACCGCTTACCGGGTGGGTATCTTTTCAGACGGGATTGAACTGGACCTCGAAAGGTGCTAAGTATTCGTTGGTAGGTGATACAAAGCAAACGGTCAATCAGAATTATTTTGAAATGCCTATTCTGGCTGCTTTCCATATTGGTACTCCCAAAAATTTTGATGTAGTAATAGCCGGAGGTGGATACATCGGTTATGGTGTTGTTGGTAAAACAGAACATAAAACGGACGATGTTACTTCATCTTGGGCTACTTTCAATGATGCTTGTCTGAATAATGTGAAAATATGGGATGGCCTTCGCCGCTTCGATGCGGGTATTCAGGCAGGTGTGAACCTCGATTTCCGTCATTATTTGGTAGGTGTAGAAGGCGAATTTGGCCTGGCACGCATGTGTAAAGACGGTCCCCGTAACCTGGCTATTTTTGCTACGGTAGGATATAAGTTCTAAGTGAACAGGACAGACAAACGTAAAGGCGGACAACAACCGGAAAAAGAGTGCCGGTGTTGTCCGCCTTTATCATTTTATGATTTATCACGGTTTATTAATGATGGAACAAGCGGATACCTGTAAATGCCATGGCGATACCGTATTTGTCGCAAGTAGCAATTACATGGTCATCACGTACGGATCCTCCTGCCTGTGCAATGTATTCCACACCACTTTTGTGAGCACGTTCAATATTGTCGCCGAAGGGGAAGAATGCGTCTGAACCCAGTGAAACACCTTTCAGTGTATTCAGCCATGCACGTTTCTCTTCACGAGTCAAAACTTCCGGCTTTTCGGTAAAGAACTGCTGCCATACACCGTCGGCAAGCACATCGTCATGCTCGTCGCTGATATAGACATCGATGGTATTGTCACGGTCAGCACGACGGATTTTTTCTACCCATGGCAAGTTCAGTACTTTCGGATGCTGGCGCAGATACCAGACATCTGCCTTGTTACCAGCCAGACGGGTACAGTGGATACGGCTCTGTTGTCCGGCTCCGATACCGATAGCCTGTCCGTCTTTGACGTAACATACGGAGTTCGACTGAGTATATTTCAGTGTAATCAGGGCAATCATCAGATCGCGGCGTGCAGATTCGGGGAAGTTCTTGTTCTGAGTAGGAATGTTGGCAAACAGATTGTCACCGTTCAGCTTGATTTCGTTACGTCCTTGTTCGAATGTAATGCCGAACACATCTTTGTGCTCTATCGGTGCAGGATGGTAAGACGGATCTATCTTGATGATATTGTATGTACCCTTACGTTTGCTTTTCAGTATTTCCAGCGCTTCGTCTGTATATCCCGGAGCAATCACTCCATCGGAAACTTCACGGTGAATGAAACGGGCAGTAACTTCATCACACACATCGCTCAGTGCGATGAAATCGCCATATGAAGACATACGGTCGGCTCCACGGGCACGTACGTATGCATTTGCCAGCGGAGAAAGTGGAAGATCGTCTACGAAGTAAATCTTTTTCATCGTATCGTCCAGTTCCAGACCGATGGCTGCACCTGCAGGGCTCACATGCTTAAACGAGGTTGCGGCCGGCAGTCCGGTAGCTTCTTTCAGTTCTTTCACTAGCTGCCATCCGTTCAGTGCATCCAGGAAATTGATGTATCCGGGACGTCCGTTCAATACTTCGATAGGCAGTTCTCCTTCTTGCATAAAAATACGTGCCGGTTTCTGGTTAGGATTACAGCCGTACTTCAATTCGAGTTCTTTTGCCATAATTTATATGTTTTAGTTGCTTGTCTACAAAATTACGGAATATTTTCGGCTTATTGAAAAAACTTTCTACCTTTGTGACGCATTGGTTCAAAAGGTTATCTCTTTTTCACTGGATAATCTGATGATTAAAAGGGAATCAGGTGCAAGTCCTGAACAGTCCCGCTGCTGTAAATTCCGTGTATATTGCAGGCAATCGCTCAAGCCACTGGAATGATTTTCCGGGAAGGTAGTCTGCAATAGGAATGAGTCAGAAGACCTGCCATGCATAGTTTCTTCACAGCTTTCGAGGAAAAAGCGTGGGATGATCTGTCGGTACATATTCTTTCTGTTCACCCCGATGCTTTATTTTCGCAAGCGACGCAGAAGCGGAGAAATCCGTTGGCTGTAATTATAATGTATGAAAAAATGAAGTATATCGTATGTAGTTGGATAATGCTGGTCGGGTTTGCAGCGAGATGTTATGGCGGACAGGATATAGATACCACGAAGGTTTATTCCATACCGGAGGTGGTGGTGTCCGACCGTTACCAGACGCGTGAAGTACGTTCGGCCGCTCCTCTCCAGATTTTTTCCCGTGAGGAACTGAAGACGCTGAATGTGATGCAGGTGTCTGATGCCGTGAAACATTTTTCGGGAGTAACGGTAAAAGATTACGGGGGGATAGGAGGACTGAAAACGGTTTCCATCCGAAGTCTGGGAGCACAGCATACGGTAGTGGGATACGACGGGATTGCTGTAACCGACTGTCAGACCGGGCAGGTGGATATCGGGCGTTTTTCGTTGGAGAACGTAGACCGTCTGATACTAAGCAACGGACAGGGGGATCAGATTTTTCAGCCTGCGCGATTTTTCGCCTCGGCAGGAATCTTGAATATCCAGACACTGACTCCTGTTTTTCACGACGGTAAGCCAACGAATCTCAGTACTTCTCTGAAATCGGGCTCGTGGGGATTGCTGAATCCTTCGTTCTTGCTGGAACAGAAGCTGGGAACGAAATGGGCGCTGACGGCCAATGCCGAATGGATGTCGTCCGACGGGCATTACCCTTATACTTTATATTATGGCGATGAAGGCGATCAGTCCAGCCGTGAAAAGCGTAAAAATACCGATGTACAGACCTTTCGTGCTGAGGCCGGCTTGTTTGGTAATTTTTCTGATACGGAGCAGTGGAGGCTGAAGGCTTATTATTACCAGTCATCTCGCGGACTCCCTAATGCGACTACACTGTATTACGATTATTCCTCCCAGCATTTATGGGACAAGAATATGTTTGTCCAAAGCCAGTATAAGAAAGAGTTCAACCGTAAGTGGGCCTTTCAGGCATCGGGTAAGTGGAACTGGATGTACCAGCATTATCTGGACCCTGATTATAAAGGAACTACCGGACAGAGTGAAAACAGTTATTTCCAGCAGGAGTATTATCTTTCGGCAGCCGTACTTTTCCGTGCGTTGGATTGTCTTTCTTTTTCTCTTTCGACCGACGGAAGTGTTAACCGCATGAACTGCGACTTGAAAGATTTTGCCAAGCCTGTACGCTATTCGTGGCTCACCGCGCTGGCGGGCAAGTACGTCAATGAGTGGATGACGCTTTCGGCTTCTCTGTTGTCGACAGTGGTTTATGAGGATGTAGCCAAAGGTAATAGTGCCGGAGGGCATCGGAAATTGTCCCCATATGCTAGTGTATCGTTTAAGCCGTTTGCTTCCGAAGATTTTCGTATTCGTTTTTTCTATAAAGATATTTTCCGCTTGCCGAGTTTCAATGACTTGTATTACGGACAGACAGGGAACATCCGGCTGAAACCGGAAAATGCCAGTCAGCTCAATGTCGGGCTGACATATAGCAAGCGTGTATCCGAATGGCTTCCTTATGTTTCGGCTACAGTGGATGCTTATTCCAACCGGGTGACAGATAAGATAGTGGCTATACCTACCAAGAATCTGTTTATTTGGAGCATGGTCAATCTCGGTAAGGTCGATATAAAGGGAATAGATTTTACGGCTAGCCTGAGCATACAACCGGTGGAGAAGTATGTGCTGACTTTGTCGGGAAATTATACGTACCAGCGGGCGCTGGATGTCACCAATCCGGACCCTTCTACGCTGGAAGGAAAGACCTATAAGCATCAGATAGCGTATACACCGCGTGTCTCGGGCTCCGGACAGGCTGTACTCGAAACGCCGTGGGTCGATTTGTCGTACTCCATGCTGTTCTCGGGCAAGCGTTATGCACTGGGACAGAATATAGCCAAGAACCGGTTGAATGGATATACCGATCACAGTGTGTCTGCCCGTCGCGGTTTTCGATGGGGAAAGACTGATATTTCCCTGTCGGCCGAGGTACTGAATCTGGCGAATAAGAATTATGAAATTGTGAAAAACTTCCCGATGCCCGGACGGTCTTTCCGTATCACGGTCGGGGTTAAATATTGATGTGCATGAAGAAGCTGGTATTTATAGTATGTTCGCTGGCTCTCCTGTTTGCCGGTTGCGACGATTGGGAAGATAAAACTTATGTGGCAGATGAGGCGAACGGGGTAGTCGAGGATTACGGAACGGCGGAAATGTATATATTGAACGAGGGACTGTTTAACCTGAACAACAGTACGCTGGCAAGGTATTCGTTTCAGACGGGGACTTGTTCGTACGATTATTTCCGTGCGCTGAATCATCGTGGGCTGGGAGATACGGCCAATGACATGGATATTTACGGCAGTAAGTTGTATATAGTTGTGAATGTTTCGAGTACGGTAGAGGTGGTAGATCTTCAGACAGGGCTTTCCATCAAACAGATTCCGATGCTGACCGATAATGGTAGTTCCCGTCAGCCTCGTGCTATTGCTTTTGAAAAAGGAAAGGCCTATGTATGTTCTTACGATGGAACAGTAGCCCGTATTGATACGACTTCGCTGGAGATAGACGGCATCACGGAAGTGGGTCGTAATCCGGAGGATTTGTGTGTGCAGGATGGTAAACTTTACGTTTCCAATTCCGGAGGATTGGACTGGGCTGGGATAGGAGTAGACCGTACGGTTTCTGTCGTCGATCTGTCGACCTTTACAGAAAGCAAGAAGATAGAGGTCGGTCCCAATCCGGGGAAAATATTGGCTGGTCCCGATCATAGTGTGTGGGTTGCCACTCAAGGCGAACAGATAGAACAAGGCGACTATAAGCTGGTGAAGATAAACACGCAGTCGGATGTAGTGGAAAAGATATATGATGAGCCGGTCATGGACTTTGCCTTCGATTACAACACGGCTTATCTCTATAATTACGATTACGCTACCGGACAGACGGCCTTCAAGGTTTTCAATCTGACTACAGGGGAAGTGGTGAGAAGTCAGTTCATCACCGATGGGACTCGGATAGAGCGTCCGTTTTCTATTCAGGTGAATCCGTATAGCAGTAATATATATATCACCGAAGCCTACAATTATCAGGTAGACGGTGATTTGTTGTGCTTCACGCCTGAGGGTGAGCTCATGTTCCGTTTGAGCGGGGTAGGGCTGAACCCGAATACCGTACTGTTCCGCGATGAGGCTGCCAATGTCGATACGCCGGAGAATCCGGATGATTCGGACGGGATGGCTGCCTATGCCGATAAGGTGCTCGATTATGTTCCGGCACCTACGCAGTACATGAATACGACTACTACGGCTTACGTTGAAGGCTTTACTACCAAACAGCAGGTATTGGACTATGCCACCGAGCGGCTTCAGAAGAAGTCCTTGTTGTCGTTGGGGGCATATGGAGGATATATCGTGTTGGGCTTTTCTCAGCCTGTGCCGAATGTCGCCGGAGAGTACGATTTCAAGATTTACGGTAATGCCAACTACAATCCGAATGCCTGGCAGGATCGTCCGGGAGGAAGTGCCGAACCGGGTATCGTACTGGTGTCGAAAGATGAGAACGGCAACGGTCAGCCCGATGATACATGGTACGAACTGGCTGGCAGTGAATACGGAAAGGATACGGAAATTCGTAATTACGAAATAACCTATTATCGTCCTGAGCCCGAAGATGCGGATGTGCGCTGGACGGATAATCAGGGAAACGAAGGTTATGTGTATCGGAATACGTTCCATCAGCAGGCATCGTATTATCCGCTTTGGGAAGAAAGTGACCGCTTGACGTTCCGTGGAACGCGTCTGAAAGACAATGCCGTTGATGAAAATGGGGTTTGGGTAGGCTATGCTTACGATTGGGGATACGCCGATAATCATCCTAATAGTACGGAAATGTCGGAGTTCAAGATAGACTGGGCGGTAGATGCCCAGGGTAACAAGGTTACTCTCGATGAGATTGATTTTGTGAAGATTTATACGGCGGTCAACCAATATTGTGGACAGATAGGAGAGCTTTCTACCGAAATTACCGGAGTAGAAAATTTGCATTATAAGAAATGAATAGTAAACTATATTTATTAAATCAATTAATTGAACGACAAATGAAAAAGTTATTTTTTGTTTTGTACGCATGTTTGTGCGTAGGTTTGTGGAGTTGTAGTAACGATGATGAACCAACAGTTCCGAATGAAAAGCAGGATGTGGTAGTTAGTTTCGAAGACAAGCTGACAGAAGCTAACACGGCGTTTGCTCCTACAGAAGGTGAAAATTATGGTGAATGGGGATATAAGGTTACATCGTTTACAGACAGTAAATCGTTGGTTAAGTGTAACAGCTATTTTAGCGACTATGGATTTGGTGGCGGATTTACGTATACCAATGCCACCGATGTAACTACTCCGGGCTATTTAAATCTCAGTGCGATAACAGGAAAGGGTAAAGAGGGTAGTGTATATCTTACCGCCTCCATTACGAATCCTACACAATTGGATAACTTGCAGACAGATAAGTATCAGTTTAAGGGAGCTTACATTACCAATACGACTTACGATTATTTGGCAATAAAAGATGGAAACGATGGCAGTGGAATAGTAAAAGGTCCCTTTACCGATGGAGATTATTTTACAATAACAGCTATCGGTCATGATGCTTCTGGTAAAGAAGTCGGAAGAAGTACTTTCTATCTGGCAGATTATCGCGATGGAAAGAGCTCGATTGTCAATACTTGGGAATGGTTCGACTGGACTCCGCTGGCAGGTGCTGCTTATGTTACTTTCGAGATGGAATCTACCGATACAGGAGAGTATGGCATGAATACTCCGAACTATTTCTGTCTGGATGGCATAACATTGACCGAAAAATAAGGTTTTATCTTCCTTACTCTAATTAGGAGGGTGACTGCATATCAAAACTTACTTTTGGAAAAGATGGAGCTTTGCATTTAAAACGTAGGTAACCCATGATACCAAGAGAAAGGAAGGATGGTCCAACCTAAAAGATCTTCCGGAAAATGACGGGGATCTGAAAGAGACTGTCCTAGCTTGCTAAAGTAACAATCGTATAGGTTGAAACTTAGCAGTAAAAAATCTCCTGCTTTTAGCCATATAAATGAATGAAGGCTAAAGCAGGAGATTTTTTGTTGTAACTTATAGATATTATTGCTGCCTGATAAAAATTTTCAGACCGCTAGTTATATACTCTTACTCTGATAGCAAACTGACTGCGTACTAGTTTCAGCAAAAGAGCTTGGCATCGTCTTTTCTTTTACCTTTGAGTGAGTACAACTTTAATCCTCTTGGTAGGGAACTGACTCTTAATCAGTTTTTCTCTTTTCAGTCTTTTTCAGATTCAGTTTATTTATGCTAAATGGAATCTTGACATACTTCCTTACCGTATGATTGTTATTATTTGTCGGTTTTTAGGCAGATCATTTTTCGGAAAGCGGTTCCGTATAGATGCGAGCTGTTGGCCAATTTTTATCAATCCGAAGCTGTACGATGCGTGTCTGTTCTGTTTCCCAAATAGCCAGAGGAGTTGCATAGTCAGGATGATAATCAAAATCGGCTGTAAATGCTTCCGTCAGTTCGGGGGAATTTCTGTCAATGGAAGGAGCACCGTATATTTGGGTTATGTAGTGGTAAAGTGCTTCGGATGATTTTTCATAGAATGCCTGTTCGTCTTCTCCGGCAGAATTAAATACGTAAAGGTTCCACCCTGGTACGCCATTGTCGGACAGCTGATTATAATATGTCAATTCGAAGTCACTGTTGAACAGGTTTACGGTACCTGTCCCCGTTTGCCCTGTTTCATTGGGAAATTCGTTCCATTTCCATCCTAAAAAGTCTTTTGTAACGACTTGCAGGTCGAGTGTATCACTTCTGAAGGTTTCTTTTTGGGCTTTATATCCTGCCAGGTATGTTTTATACTCGCCGGGATAATAAAAGCAGTGACTCCATTGGAAAAACTTTTTATTCTGTTCCATGATACAGAATGAGTGGAGATTTTTGTCTTTATCTTCTACTATCCATGCAATTGAATCAAACTGATGGGATATGTCCAGCATGGAAACGGTACGATTGAACGAAATTGAGAAAACGGTCAGATCCAGCAAGTTACAGGTTGTCTTATCCGTATGCAACTGAAAGGTCAGACTTCCGTTTTCCGGCGTTTCTGTTTCAGGGTTTTCACTGTTCCCTGTATTGCCTGTGATTTCGGATAATTCAGTGCTCTTTTCACATCCACATAAGGTGATGAGGCACAGCATAGGTAGTAGTATCGCTTTCTTCATGCTCATAATGCTGTTACAAATTCATATCTTGTATATTCTGTAAATGAGTTGTCTTTGCTTAGTTCCAGATAAACCTTTCCTGAATCTTTTGAATAATAAAAACGGAAATAGAGGAACAAAGGGTCATTGCCATCGGCTGGTTTTATTAATAAACTTCTGTTGGGGAGCAAGATAGACATCAGACCTTGGAAGCTGGCATATTTGTTATCTTTCTTATAGTATACAAAGTAATCATCCTTATAGTAGACATAATCATCATGGGTTCGTTGGTAAAGCTCGATGGTGGAAAAGTTCTCATCTTCTTCGTTAATGATGCCATTCTGTGAATAGACGGACTTCCATTTGCCATAGAACGGACTAGTATGGTTGAATTCTCCGTCGCCTTGTATCGACAGTTTCTCTGCATCCGCCTGACAGATGAGGTCCTTGGTAGTAGTCATATTGAATAGCAGTTGGATACCGTTCTGGGTTCTGAACCACGAGTATTTCTGACTTTCCCAAATACCGGAAGTATTGAAGGTGAAACATTCGGCACCACCATCAGGGGCGAAAGTATAATAGAAAGTAGAGCCGGTAAAATGGTTGTGTGCGTCGGTTGCAAGCCAGGAACCGATAAAAGGACAATCGAGGATATACGACAGTTGGGGATTTTTCAACTGAAGAGTTGCTCCATAAAACGAATAGTTACAATCTTTTATGGATTTGCCGTTGTCAAAATCAATGTACAATTGATTGTTGGAACAGTACCATTTCAGTGTACCATCATCATAAGACCCTTTGCCGTTTTTTTCGAAAACGAGTGTCTGGGAAAAATCACTGTCATTACCCGAAGCATATTTCCACTTACCCTCTAGTTGCCAGTCGTAACTTTTGATAATCTCTTCTATTCCCTCTCCGTCGGGAGTGTTGGAGGGAGTTTCATTGTCGTTGCAGCCTGGCAAGCAGAACAGGCTGAAACATAGTAGCATACTACTTAATGCATACTTCATGTTCATATTGAGTATTAGTTTAAATTCGAGATGGGGGATATTAAGTTGATTGTATGATATTTCTTTCTGATGCTGTAATAATTTTTATAGGCTCTGCGTGAATCTGTCTTTTCTGTATTGCTTTGTTCTTAACTTTTGTAAAGAGTGTCTCGTGATTAAATTGTTCCAATAACAAAGTTAGTGAAAAGCGTTTTTTTAGAGAAATTATTTACTCTTTAATTAGGGCGTTTGGAGGTGTTATAGAACATTGTTTATCTTAATTTTCCAGGATTTGATTTAATATTTTTGTTACTTCAGTAACAACCTCTGCCGTTTGTGGCAAAGTTTGTTCGGTCGGAATCTTTAGATGCGGTGAAATCAGGTGCTTCTTTGGGTGTGGATTTTCTTCAAGTTTTTAGCTTTTTTGTGGGAACTCTGCCGTTTATGGCAAGATTTGTTCGGTTTGAATCTTAAGATTCGATGAAATCTGGTACCTCTTAGGGTATAGATTCTCTTCAAGTTTTTAGTTTTATTGTGAAAGTTCTGCCGTTTATGGCAAGATTTGTTTTGCTTGAATCTTAAGATGCGGTGAAATCTGGTGCCTCTTAGGGTATAGATTCTCTTCAAGTTTTTAGTTTTTTTGTGAAAGCTTTGCCGTTTGTGACAGAGCTTGTTCAGAACGAATCTTAAAATGTGGCGGAATTTAGTACTCTTTTTGCAAGGAATATTCAAAAAGCAATTAATTGTTCTTTTCTGATTATGATGGAATTTTTGTGTATTATCGGATTATGAATGAAAAGGCTTGCCGAATAAAAATAATGAGATGATTGATTTTTTGAGTAAATACCATAGACTCTTCCCAAAAACGTCTCGACGTTTTTTTAGAATTTGTACAAAAAATAAAAACTTTTGTACAAACTTTCTAACGATATCACCGTCTTCTCTGAACCTTTTTTCATTATTTTTGCGATGACAACAATAAAAATCAAGAATTATGATAGACGAACTATTGGAATACAATCGTGCTTTTGTAGAACAGAAAGGCTATGAAAAGTATCTGACAAACAAATATCCTGATAAAAAGATTGCTATTGTTACTTGTATGGATACTCGTTTGGTTGAATTAATTCCGGCTGCATTGGGTATAAAGAACGGAGATGTGAAGATGATTAAGAACGCAGGAGGGACAATTACTCATCCGTTTGGTAGTGTTATGCGTAGTTTACTAGTCGGTATATATGAGCTTGGTGTAGAGGAGGTTATGATAATTGGACATACTGATTGCGGTGCACAGCACATGGATAGCAAGGTTATGCTTCAACATATCAAGGAACATGGAGTTACCGATGAACAACTGGAAATGATGCAATATTGTAATGTTGATCTGCACTCTTGGTTGAGTGGATTCGATAATGTGGAGCAGTCAGTCAGAGGTAGTGTGCATTTGGTAAAACACCATCCGTTAGTTCCCAAAGATATCGTTGTGCGTGGCTTTATCATTGATTCGCAGACCGGTAAATTGACGGAGTTTGAGAACATTGATTAAAGCATGATAAATATAAGTTGAATATATAAACAAGTATAGGTTTTGTAGGTACATATTGGATTCCCTAAAAAGCCTATACTTATAATAATAAATCTATCCTATATAATATGGATAGCAAAGGTTACCTTTCTGCTTCTATGGTGTAGGTAAAGCTGTCGGCTCGATAGTAGCCTATATTGTATTCAATGGGAACTTGATTGATGTCGTACACAAAACGTTCACGGATTAATATAGGATCTGTTGATTTTATATCCAGTTTTTCCGCAATACGTTCTCCTGCCAAGTTCGCTGATATTTTTTCTTTGCTGGTTTTTACAATAATGTTATAATCCTTTTCTAATAGTTCATATAATGGACGCGTATAGTCTTCTTCTCCTGTAAGGGGAATTTTAGGATTAAAGTAAGAAATGAAATAGACAAATGGATATTCTTTTTTACCTCTAACTCTTTCTAGTACAATGCATTTAACAGGGTTTTGAGGGTCGATATTGAAAAAATTGCATATTTCTTCCGATGGCTTTTTCCAGCTGATATGTAGTTCGAAATTTCGTATTTCGATTCCCAGCATTTTCATTTCTTGAGAGAAACTCAACCAGTTTTTTACTCCTCCTACAATTCCTTTCTGGGCAACCTTTGTACCTACACCTTTTTTACGTACCAACAAACCTTCGAATACTAATTTATTGATGGCTTGTCTTAAAGTATTCCTTGAAATATTCAATGTCTGTGATAATTCTACTTCATTAGGGAGGAATTTCCCATTTTTATATTCTTCTGAATCAATGAGATTTCGTAAAATTTCCTCTGCCTGTAGGTGTAATGGCTTGTTGCTGTCGTGATCTATCTTCATATATTGGATGGATTTATATTACAGTTACAAATATAATAGAAAAATTTTTTCTTAAACTTTATTTGGTTATAAAATATTATTTCTATATTTGCACAAACTAATAATATGTATGAACAAACTATGTAGGCATATGAGAAAATCAAATTACGATAAATATCCTAGTACGAAGATTTGTGGTACTATTTTTCAGGGATGGGATAGTATACGCAATGTTTTGGCAGATAGACTGAAGGGAAAAAACATTCTGGCTGTTGACTGTTATACCGGGGTGTATGAGCAGGAATTGGTGAAGGAGTTTTCATTGATCCCTTCTGCGAAAATCATTCTTGTAAGTGATTTATATAAGGATGAGGAAACCTTGCTTCGGATGACGGAGCGTTTTATGACAGACGATGTATTGTTTGGTTATGTCACCAATTTGTGTCTGGCAGATTATTTCGACTGCGAGAAGCTGGCAGCTGCTCAAAAGATGATTCAGGAAATCGATACTCCTGTTATCGTAATAGGTACAGGGGCATCAATGGTTGCTCCAGATGCTACACTTGTGTATGTGGATATGGCTCGTTGGGAAATCCAGCAACGCTTCCGCCGGCATGAAGTGAAAGCTTTAGGTATAGATAATCGGAATGATGCTGTTTCACTTCAGTATAAAAGAGGATATTTTAATGACTGGCGTGTATGCGATCGTTATAAAGATACTTTATTCCGTAAGGTGGATTTTTGGTTGGATACTCATATTGCAGGGCAACCTAAAATGATCGATCGTGAAACATTTTTCAAAGGTATTGAGAAAACATCGGCAAAGCCTTTCCGTGTCGTACCTTTCTTCGATCCGGCTCCATGGGGTGGACAATGGATGAAAGAAGTGTGTGATTTGGATCGAAGCAAACAAAATTACGGATGGTGTTTCGACTGTGTGCCCGAAGAGAACAGTCTTTATCTTGAAGTAAATGGTGTAAGATTCGAGTTGCCTTCGGTTGATCTTGTGTTGCTGAAGAGTACAGAATTGCTTGGAGAACCTGTTGAAGCACGTTTTGGAAAAGATTTTCCAATCCGCTTCGATTTCCTCGATACGATAGGTGGTGGAAATCTAAGTCTGCAAGTACATCCTACTACTCAGTTTATTCGTGAAAGTTTTGGTATGTACTATACTCAGGATGAAAGCTACTATTTGCTCGACGCAGAAGAGGATGCAGTTGTTTACTTGGGGGTAAAGAATGGAGTAGACCGCAACGCTATGATAGAAGATTTGCGTAAAGCGCAACGTGGTGAAATTGTATTCGATGCCGAAAAGTATGTAAATAAGATACCGGCTAAAAAGCACGACCATTTCTTGATACCTGGTGGAACAATTCATTGTTCGGGTGCAAACAGTATGGTACTTGAAATCAGCTCGACCCCCAATTTGTTTACTTTCAAGTTGTGGGACTGGCAGCGTCTGGGACTTGATGGTAAGCCTCGTCCAATAAATGTGGAGCGTGGAAAATGTGTCATCAACTGGAATAGAAATACAGACTACGTTTACGAGAGACTCCGTAACCATGTAACCTTGATGGGTGAAGGCGAAGGATGGAAGGAAGAACGTACAGGCTTGCATGAGAATGAGTTTATCGAAACTCGTCGTCATTATTTTTCTGTTCCTGTATTGCATCATACCAATAATAGTGTCAACGTGCTGAATCTGTTGGAAGGTGAAGAAGCTATTGTAGAAAGTCCGACTCATTCGTTTGAACCGTTTGTAGTACATTATGCTGAAACCTTTATTATCCCTGCTTGTGTAGGAGAATATACTATTCGTCCTTACGGATTGTCGGAAGGGAAAGAATGTGTGACAGTCAAAGCTTATGTACGTTTCTAAACGATTGTGACTGAGTATAAACCTTTAAAGAAGCCTTAAAAATATGTATGAGAATGACAAAAGAACCGTATTGACCCTTGATGCAGGAGGAACAAATTTTGTTTTTTCTGCTATTAGGGGGAATATTCAGATTGTTTCTCCTGTTTGTATGCCTTCTTGTTCGGACAATTTGGATAGATGCTTGGCTACGTTGATAGCAGGATTTGATATAGTAAAGAGTAAGTTGGAGGAATTAGGCTCTTCACCTGTTGCCATCAGTTTTGCTTTTCCAGGTCCTGCCGACTATAGAAATGGAGTGATAGGTGGAAATCTGCCCAACTTCCCGTCTTTCCGTCAGGGGGTAGCTCTTGGACCTTTTCTGCAACATCATTATGGTATCCCGGTATATATAGAAAATGATGGGAATTTGTTTGCTTATGGTGAGGCTTTATCGGGAGCACTTCCTATGGTAAATGCTGAACTGGAAGCAATGGGACACAAACGTAAATATAAAAATTTATTAGGAATCACATTAGGAACAGGTTTTGGAGCTGGGGTTGTAATAGATAATAGATTGTTGACAGGAGATAATGGATGCGGGGGAGATGTTTGGTTGATGCGCAATAAAAAGTATCCTTCGATGATTGCAGAAGAAAGTGTCAGTATTAGGGCGGTAAAAAGAGTGTATCGTGAATTGTCGGGTATAGAGGATAACAATTTGACACCTAAGGATATTTGTGAGATTGCAGAAGGTATTAAGGAAGGTAATAGGAAGGCTGCGATAGCCAGTTTTCAGGAATTGGGGGAAATGGCAGGAAGCGCAATTGCTTCTGCACTTAATATTGTTGACGGATTAGTAGTTATAGGGGGTGGGCTTACTGGGGCCGCTCGTTACATTTTACCTGCTTTGGTGAATGAATTGCGCAATACATTATCAATGTTTTCAGGAGAACAATTCCCGTGTTTACAGATGGAAGTTTACAATTGGGAAGATGAAGTGGAGAGAAAAAAATTTCTGGATTATCAGCACTGTGAAGTTTTGATTCCTGGAACATCTATTAAAGTACCGTACAACAATACGAAGCGCATTGCTGTGATGTGTAGTCGTGATGGAGCAAGTAGCTCTATTATGAGAGGGGCTTATGCCTATGCATTGTCACAATTGGAAGCTTAGTTTTCTTTAGGTCACGGGTTTTCGATAGGTGCATATAAATATGAAAATTATTAACTTTTTAATCTTAATTAATTTATGAAACATGTAATAATGTGCTTTGTGGCCAGTTTGTTGCTTTTATTGGCAATACCAATGTCGGCACAACAACAGTCACGGCTCGTATCTGGTGTTGTAAAAGATGAATCGGGTGAACCGATGATTGGTGCTAGTATTTTGGATACTTCTACCAAACAAGGTACTATTGCCGATATGGATGGTAAGTTTTCTTTGGAGGTAACACCTTCTTCTAAGTTACATATCTCGTTTGTGGGATATAAAGATCAGGTCATATCTGGAAAGGCGTTGAAAAAGGATATGATAATTGTATTGAAATCGAATACAGAAATGATCGATGAATTGGTTGTCGTTGGTTATGGTACACAGAAAAAAGTGAATCTTACAGGAGCTGTTGCTTCTGTTTCGACATCCGAAATTGAAGGGAAGCCTGTAACAAATCTGGTTGAGGCGTTGCAGGGTACTACTTCCGGATTGGTTATTCAGCAGTCTAACTCTGCTCCAGGTGCTCGTCCAAGTATCAATATTCGTGGATTGAATACGATGAACAATAATGATCCGATGGTATTGATTGATGGAATTATTGGTGATATTCAGAATGTAAATCCTTCGGATATAGAGAATATATCAGTCTTGAAGGATGCTTCTTCTACAGCTATTTATGGTTCACGTGCATCGAATGGTGTTATTTTGATTACAACAAAAAAAGGTTCTGCTCAGAAAAATGAGGTGACCTATGAAATGCAGTATGGATGGCAGACTCCTACTTGTTTGCCGAAAGTAGTGGACTCATGGATCTATGCAGAAATGAGAAATGAAGCTTTGATCAATTCAGGTCAACCAGCTGCTTTTACTCCCGAACAGATTGCTTATTATCGTAATGGCGGTCCTAACTGTAAATGGATTGAAGAAATTTACAAGAAGAATGCTCCTCAACAAAGTCATAACTTGTCTTTCTCTGGTGGCAATGACAAAACAACCTTTTTGGTTTCATTGGGTTACATGGATCAAAATAGTATGTTTAAAGGACCTGACTATGGTCAACAAAGATATAATGGTCGTTTAAATTTAAGTCATAAAGTTTCTGATCGTTTTAATTTTACAACAACTGTGGCTTATGCTCGCAATGAGGTTAAGGATCATGCTTATTGGACAGAATGGATTATTGAACAGGCTACTCGTATGCCGGCTATCTATCCAATAGTAGATGAAAATGGAGCATATACTTTCCCGAGCGGTAGTAACTCGAATGCTTTGGCAAGATTGGAGCAGGGAGGTTATCGTCAAAATTCAAACGATGACTTTTCTGCAACATTGAATGCTGAGTTGAAGATTTGGGATGGCTTAAAGTTAAAGGGAATGATTGGTGGACAGTTGTATAATAATCGTACTCATGAAAATAGAAAGGCGATTGTTGCTCCTGCTTCTGGTGATACTGAAAACCGAATGACAGAACAGTTCGCTCGTTCGTTGAATCTTACCACTAACGTAATGTTGACTTATGATAAGTCTTTTGGTAAGCATACGATTGGTGCAATGGTTGGATATTCTTATGAAGGTGGTAGCGATAAGGGGTATGATACTTACCGTGTGACAGAAACTTCTGATTTTGACATAATGGTTGGTACTCAAACCTCGAATGTAGGAAACTCGGGTAGTGGAAGTGACTGGTCTATTTATTCAGAATTTGCACGTCTGAATTATAATTACGATGAAAGATACTTGTTTGAAGCCAATTTACGTAATGATGCTTCTTCTAAATTTGCAAAAGGTAATCGGTCCGCTCTCTTCCCTTCATTCTCTTTAGGCTGGAGAATTTCTGAAGAGAAATTTTTTGAGAAGCTTAAAGAACATATTTCTTCTTTGAAGTTAAGAACTTCTTGGGGACTTGTTGGTAATAACAGAATTGATAATTATCAGTATTTGTCTTCTGTTACAGTTTCTCCAAAATATAATTTTGGAAATGTCGTAGTAAATGGAGCATCGTTTGCAGCTGTTAATACGGATATAAAATGGGAAACAACCTCTATGTTCGATTTAGGTATAGATGTGGGATTCTTTGATAATGCATTGAACATTACAGCAGATTATTTCAATAATGTGACTCGTGATATTTTGATAGGTCTGCCTGTTCCTGGTATGTTTGGTGGAGGTAGTCCTGTACAAAATGCTGGAAAAGTAAGAAACCGTGGTTGGGAAGTAAATTTGAATTACCGTTTTAAAACCGGACAAGTAGAGCATTTTATTTCAGGAAACGTTTCTGATGCTGCTAATGAAGTAGTAGATACTCGTGGCGTTGAATGGATTAATGGAGCTGATGTTAATACAATTATAAAGGAGGGATATCCTATAAATTCTTATTATGCTTATAGGGTTAATGGTATCTTCCAAAACGATGAAGAAGTTGCACAAGGACCGTGGTTAGACGGTATCACTCCAAAACCTGGAGATTTGCGCTATGTTGATAAAAATAATGATGGGCTGGTTAAAGAAAGCGACGACCGTTTCATCCTTGGAGATAACTTTCCTCATTATACTTATGGATTTAGCTACGGATTTACGTGGAAAGGCTTCGATTTCTCAATGTTCTGGCAGGGGGTAGGCAGACGTAATGTTTGGTTACGTGGTGAATCTGTTGAAGCTTTCCATAACAATAATGAAGGGCCGGTCTTTGATTTCCATTTAGATCGTTGGACTCCGAATAATCCGGATGCTTCTTATCCACGTTTGACTGTAGGTGCAGAATCTACTAATAATGCTGCTAAATCAAATTTCTGGATTCAGGATGGTTCTTATTTGAGATTGAAAAATGCCCAGATTGGTTATACTTTCCCGAAAGAATGGTTGAAAAAAGTATACGTGAAGAACCTGAGAATTTATTTGAGTGGTCAGAACTTGTTTACATTGAGTCACATAAAAGGTGGATGGGATCCTGAAACCACAGATGGTGGAGGACGTATTTATCCTGTTTCTCGCGTGATATCAATGGGGTTGAACATTAAATTTTAATAGAACTATGAGAACATTTAATATGATGAAATATATATTGGGAGGGATACTTCTCAATTCTGTAGTGGCGTGTGTTCCTCTTGATACGGAACCGTACGATAGGGAAACTGATTTGAGCTTTTGGAATAAGGAAGGTTCTGCATTGTATGCTTTAAATGCTTGTTATCCTACTTTATACAGCGCTGAGGAAGTATTATATGCTGATGCCATGACTGATAATGCATATACGAAAGTTCAGACAGGATTTAATCAGTCAATCGGAAATGGTAGTTACTCTACTGCTTATCCTTATGTTGAATCTGTTTGGGATAGTCGTTATGCTGGAATTCGTGCATGTAATGAATTAATCAACAATATTAATAAAGTCCCAGGACTAAGTGATGAACTTCGGAATAGATATTGCGCTGAAGCTATGGTAATTCGTGCTTTTCATTATTTTGAATTGTATTCCCGATTTGGCGATGTACCTTACTTTACAAATGTTATAACGATTGAAGAATCTCAACAGCTCCCTAGGACCAGCAAAGCTGAAGTTGTGACAAATATTTTAGCAGAGTTGGATCAAGTTATAGATAATAACTATTTGCCAGCTTCTTATAGCTCAACCGAAGATAAAGGACGAATCACTAAATGGGCTGCAATGGCGTTGAAAGCTCGTATATTACTTTTCGAGGGGCGTTGGGAAGAACTTAAAGCTGTAACATCTACTATAATGACTCAAGGTGGTTTTAGCTTGTTCCCTAATTATGCAGGGCTGTTTGAAGTCGCTAATGAGAATAATGAAGAGGTTATTTTGGATTTACAATATCTATCACCCGATCGTGAACAGCAAATTCAATATCAGTTCTTGCCTCCAACATTGAAAGGTTATGCTCAGCTTGCTCCTTTGAATGAACTGGTACAATCATATATTACAGATAATGGCAAGGCTATAGATGAAGCTGGTGCCAATTATGATTCGTCTAAACCTTTTGAGCATCGTGATCCTCGTTTGGCTGCTACCATCTGTTATACGGGTAATAGTTATATACTGCCAGATGGAACTACCCAAGTAATTAATTGTGATAAAGGCAGTAATCCGGATGGTTATGGATTTAGTTCCAATTGCTCACCGACAGGATATTATATCAAGAAATATTGGGACCGTACATATAGAGATAACTTATATTCTGGATTAAATATTATTTTGATTCGCTATGCCGATGTTTTACTTATGAATGCTGAGGCTTTGGTTGAATTAGGTGAATTCTCAGAAACTGATTGGAATAATACCATTCGTCCACTTCGTGAAAGAGCTGGCTTTACGGATGAACAAGCTTTGAAGTTCCCGGGTACATCTGCTAATTTGAGAGAAATAGTAAGACGTGAACGTCGTTCTGAACTTGCATTGGAAGGATTGCGTTTGAAAGATATTGTACGTTGGCGTATAGCTGATAAAGTGATGAATGGCTATTGTCACGGTCTTTATACAGGTGATGCGGTTGGAACGGATGATGGTTATGTAAGAGTTGAAAATAGAGTTTTCGACGCCAATAAGCATTATTTATGGCCTATACCTCAAAGTGAAAGAGATTTAAATCATAATTTAACACAAAATCCTAATTGGTGATAAATATGAAAGCGATATATATTTTTTTATTCTCAATATTGTTTTTGGCTGGATGTTCCAAAGATTATAAACTCGATGAAGGTTTTACTTTACCAAATGAACTGTCTGGCCCGAAGGAGGTTGCCATTGATTTGCAATCTTCTGAAAATATAGTCTTAACATGGAATGGAGGGGCTAATGATGGAGGAGTTCTGCTATACTCTGTCTTATTCGATAAAGCCGATGGAGATTTTTCAGACCCTATATATTCTTCTCAAAGTGACTTTGGGGCTTACCGTCAGCTTACATTGACCCATGTCATATTAAATAAAATAGCTCGGGAGGCCGGATTAAAAACAGCGGAAACCGGTAAAATTAAGTGGACTGTGGAAGCTTCTCGAGGTGGGATAGTGAGACGTTCACAAGAATGCGGTGAAATTCAAGTAACACGCCCTGCTGAAGAAATTCCGGAACAATTGTTCTTACTGGGATCAGCTTCAGAAAATCAAGGAATGGAACCGCTTCCTTTCCGTAAAGAAAGTGACGGTATCTTTGTTATTTATACTAAGTTGAATGCTGGAAATATTTATTTTACCGATGCGTTAGAAAATGGTGTAAACTATACGGTTGACAATTCAGGAAAGTTAATAGAAGGAGATGAGGCTTATAATGTAGAGGCTGAAGATAATGTTGTTAGACTGATTTTGAATTTTAATACCAAAACTATTGCGAAGGATGTTATTTCTGGAGTAAGAATGATATGGGGGGCTACTTTTGATGTAATTGCAGATATGCAGTATGTTGGTAATGGAATATATAAGAAAGAAAGCGTTAATATTCGATTTGTCGATCCGAATGATCCTACTACAAACCCTCCATCTTGGCTTACTTGGGTTGAAGAACGTTATTATTTCATTGCAACGATCAATGGTTCCGATGTTTGCTGGGGAAGAGGAGATGCTATCTCAGCAGAACAGCCAGGGGAAAATGAACCGGCAACTTTCTACGAACTGCATGAATTTACATGGAGTCAATGGGATCATTTGTGGAAGATGAGTCATTCATTAAACCAGAAAACTTGTACAGTGACGATCGATACCAATGCAGACGGTATGATGATTCATTCGTTCTCAGACGTCAAGTAATAGATAAAAAGTTACGTATCTCGAAGGTATAAAAGCATTCCTTCGAGATATGAAAAATAATTATAGTAGAAAAATAGTATGAAAAGATTTATATATACAAGTGCCTTAGCTATTTCATTGTTTTGTTCTTGTGAAACAGGGGTTGAAGAATGGACTCCTACAGGACCTCAAACACCACCTCCTACTCAGGAAGTAGTGGATTATGGTGCAAGGGGATATGAAGTTTTCAAATTGGTTCAAGAGTATTATAAGACGGGTAATTTGTACCGTGAGAACTTTCCTGCACAAGCGGGGGACGGTACGTATTCTTTTTTGTGGCCTTATAATTGTTTAACCACGGGAGCTGCTTTCCTGAGCGATTTGGAATATGATGTCGATTATCAAACACTGATTGATGGACTGTCATGTTATTGGATGGAAAGTAATGGAACTCATCAGATTGCTGGATATGGGTCCGGTACTGATGGAACGTCAGGTAACTCTGATCGCTTTTACGATGATAATTCAATTGTCGGACTTAGTCTGTTGGAAGCCTATGAACGTTTAAATGATGAGGCATATCTTAATCGTGCCGGTCAGATAGTCGATTTCTTGAAATCAGGAAAAGATGATATTTTCGGTGGCGGAATTTGGTGGAATGAATCTTTGAAAAATGTACCGGGCAATGAGAGTTCGAACAAGCCTGCTTGTGCCAATGGATATGCCATACAGTTCCTTTTGAAGTATTATGAAGTTTGTCCGCAAGATCGTAAAGAAGAAGTTTTAGCTTTTGCAAAGGAACTTTATGAATGGGTTAAAACAAATTTGGAAGATAGTACAGATCATTGTTACTGGAATAGTAAAGATGCGTCAGGTTCCATCAACAAGACAAAATGGACTTATAATGTTGGGGTAATGATTCAGAATGGGGTATGTCTGTATGAAATAACAAATGATGAAAATTATTTAAATGATGCAAAAGCTTCAGCTCAAGGATCTTATGGCGTTTTTGTCCGTTCTGTAAATGGAATCGGATTGGCTTATCCCGATCATGATCCGTGGTTTAATACGAAGTTGCTGAGAGCATATATTGATATTGCTCCATATGATTCGAATGTGAAACAATACATAGATGTATATGCTAACTACATTAATTACGCCTATGAGCATGCTCGTACTCAAGAAGGTTTCTTCTATGAAGATTGGACAGGTAAAGATCCTAAGAGATCATATCAGCTATTAATGCAAGATGCAGTTATCGAATCTTATGCCGTATTGGCTTTATATTATAATGGTCAGTTATGAGAATAATATATTATCCTGTTCCTTTGGTATTTGTGTTATTGTTTTTGGCTGCTTGTAGCCAAAAGCAACCTAAGGAGACTCCTTATATAGATAGGGCTGAAGAGCTGTTTCAGAGCGTATGGAGCAAGTATCGGGTACCACAGTATGGACTTTTTGCTGAATACTATCCTAATACTTACAAACCCGATTTGACCTATTTTCAGGATTCTACCCATAAAGCACAAGAAACATCTTATTTATGGCCGATGAGTGGAATATTTTCTGCTGTCAATCTTTTGGTCGAATGTGATCCTCAAAAATATGCCGCTTATCAGGATTCAATGGTTATAGCTGTTGAAAAATATTATGATAACAAGCGTGTCCCTGCAGGATATCAGGCTTATCCGGTTCAGTTTAAAAAGGTCGATCGTTATTATGATGATAATGGGTTGGTTGGTATAGATTATATAGATGCCTATTTCTCTTCCGGAAAGGTTGCCTATTTGAATAAGGCTAAAGAGGTCATGACTTTTATAATGAGTGGATGGAGCGATGACTGGGGAGGAGCTGTTCCTTGGTTGGAGGGATATCGAGACCAGAAGCCTGCTTGCTCTAATGGAAAGGCAACCGTTCTCTCCTTAAAATTATATGAAGCGACAAAAGATACCATGTATCTAGCGCAAGGCAAACGCTTTTATAATTGGATGTTAGGACATCTGGAAGATGACTCATTGCATATTATTTGGAATTCATGGTTGACGGAGAAAGGTGAAGTGCAAAAGCATGCCTATACGTATAATACAGGAACAATGATTCAGTCGGCAGTTCGTCTGTATAAGGCTACGGGCGATAAACATTATCTCAATGATGCAGAAAGATTAGCTGAAGGCAGTTTTGCATTCTATGTAAAGTATACGGATAATGGTGTTCCTTACATAAAAGATTTACCTTGGTTTGTCGTTGTATTATTCCGGGGATATCAAGAATTATACGAGGTAACTGGAAACTCGAAATATATTGATGCTATCATCGCATCGGCCGACTGGGCATGGAAGCATGCTCGTGATAAAGCCGGATTGATATATAATGACTGGACCGGAAATGCGGAAGAAGCAGATAAACCTAAATGGTTGTTGGATGAATCGTGTATGATTGAACTTTATACTCGAATCGCTTTAATTAAAGGTGAAGTAAAAAAATAATAATATGGATTTATTAAAAAGTTTATGGATTGGAATTGGAGCACTTTGTATGGCATCTTGTGCTTCACGTACGCCTGTTGTGCAGGAAGAAGATTTAACGCAGTATGTGCGTCCCAATATCGGAACAGTACACAGTCGTTGGTTCTTTTACACGCCAGCTGCCGTTCCGTTTGGAATGGCCAAACTGGGTGCATCTACTAATGGTACATATGGCAATGAACAGGGATGGGAAGCCGTTGGATACGATGAAACGCATACATCTATCGATGGATTTCCTTGTATGCATGAGTTTCAGATAGGGGGATTTTTGTTAATGCCTACAGTGGGAACTATCAAAAATGTTCCGGGTAAACTGGAAACACCAGATGAAGGATATCGTTCACGCTTTGATAAGAAGGACGAATATGCGGCTCCTGGATATTATACTGTTTTACTGAAAGATTATCAGATAAAAGTAGAACTTACTGCAACCGACAGAGTGGGATTCCAAAGATACACTTTCCCTCAATCAGATAGTTCACACGTTATAATGGATATTGGTAATAAGTTGGGAGAAAGTGGAAGTGTACGAGATGCTTACATTAAGCAGGTAGACGGACAGACAATAGAAGGATACGTAGTGACTGAGCCTGAATATGTGAAAAAATATCAGGCAGGGGCAACTGTACCTATGTATTTTTATGCTAAACTAAGCCAATCGCCTAATTCTGTAAATGTGTTATATAGAGGAAAAGATGTCATGGATAGTACCGAGATAAAGGGAGCTGGAGCCATGATGGTATTGAACTATAAAACTTCTAAAGACCAGGTTGTAGATGTTAAAATAGGATTGTCTTATACTTCTATAGATAATGCGAAGTTGAATTTAGAAAAGGAAGCTGCCGACTTGACTTTCGATGAGGCTAAGGATTTAGCCAAGAAAAGATGGAATGATGCTTTAAATCGTATTGTCGTTTCTGGGGGTACAGAAGATAGCCGAATTAAGTTTTATACGGGCTTGTACCATGCTTTGTTGGGACGAGGGCTGGCAAGCGATGTAAACGGTGCATATCCTAAAAATGATGGATCAATAGGAAAAATCCAACTTAAGCAAGATGGAGCTCCTGCATTCAATTATTATAATACAGATGCAATTTGGGGAGCCTATTGGAATCTGACCAATCTTTGGGCTATGGCTTATCCTGAATATTATAAAGACTGGGTACAAAGTCAAATTTTGATGTATAAGGATGCCGGCTGGCTGGGCGACGGTATTGCTGCAAGTAAATATGTGTCGGGTGTTGGAACCAATATGGTTAGTATTGCTCTTTCTGGTGCTTATAATAGCGGCATTCGTAATTTTGATGTAGAAGCAGGTTATCAGGCAGCTTTGAAAAATGAACTGGAATGGAGAGGACGTATTGAAGGAGCCGGAAAAATGGATGTCAGACAATTCGTCGAAAAAGGATATGTTCCTTATAATGATGAAGTTTATTTTGGTACTCACGATAAAGGTTCTTCTTTCTCTGCTTCACATACATTAGAGTATAGCTTCAGTGCTTATGCGGTTGCACAATGGGCTAAGGTTTTGGGAAAGACAGACGATTATAAGCGTTTAATGGAATTGTCTACTGGATGGGCAAAACTTTTTGATGATACAAATAAAGTTATTCGTCCTCGTTTGGAAAACGGAGAATTTATAGATAAGTTCAATCCATTGGAGCCTTGGAGAGGATTCCAGGAAGGAAATGCTGTGCAGTATACCTTCTTTGTTCCTCAAGATCCGGAAGGATTAATCAAACGTGTTGGTGTTGACTTGTTCAATAATCGTTTGGATTCTATCTTTACAGAAGCTCGTAAATCGGTCTTTGGAGGAGGAAAAGTTACTTATGCCTTTTCTGGCTTGCAAAGTCCTTACAATCATGGTAATCAGCCTAATCTTCATATTTCATGGCTCTTCAATTTCTCGGGTAAACCTTATCTTACACAAAAGTGGACTCGTTTGATATGTGATGAATTTTATGGAGTTACTGGAGAACATGGCTATGGATATGGACAGGATGAAGATCAGGGGCAGCTTGGTGCATGGTATGTATTGGCTGGCATGGGATTGTTTGATGTTCAAGGGGGTGCGTGTGATAAGCCAACCTTCCAGATAGGAAGTCCATTGTTCGATAAAATCGAAATAAAGCTGGATCCTCAATATGCAAAAGGTGAATCCTTTGTGATAGAGGTGGAGAACAATACTCCCGATGCTTATTATATCCAGTCTGCTGAATTTAATGGAAAACCACTAAATAATTGTTGGATATATCGTGAAGATTTCCTCAAAGGAGGAACCCTGAAATTGAAAATGGGAAGTACCCCTAACGTTAAGTGGGGAACAGACGTACTTCCGTACTATGGTAAATAAAACATTGTTTTGCTTGCATAGCTGGTTCATTCTGAACCGGCTATGTAAACTTTTGTTCGTTAACTTATGAAAAACAATTCGATAATAAAAGTAATTCCGGTACTTGCTGCCTTTTTCGTCATGGGGTTTTGTGATATTGTGGGTATTTCTTCCGATTACATGCAGGCAAGTTTCGGCTGGTCGTCTACAATGACAGGATTTGTTCCGTCTATGGTTTTTATCTGGTTTCTTTTCTTGGGAATACCCATTGGTAATAAAATGAATAAATGGGGCCGGAAGAATACTGTACTGATAAGTATGGCGGTGACAATAGTGGGTATGTTCTTGCCTTTAATTGTTTATAGCAGTCTGACTTGTATTATTGCCTATATTTTGCTTGGAATCGGGAATGCTATACTGCAAATATCACTTAATCCATTGCTTAATAATGTAATATCTAATCAACATATGCTGACAAGTAGTCTGACAGCAGGGCAGGTTATTAAGGCTGTATCTTCTTTGGTTGGTCCGGAAATTGTTTTGTTTGCCACCTTACGCTTTGGTTCGGAGTATTGGTATTATTGTTTCCCAATGTTAGGATTGATCACTTTATTTTTTGCACTTTGGTTAATGTTTACACCTATCCAGCGTGAACAGAGTGTTTCGGAAGTAGTTTCAATGTCTGATTCCTTTTCTTTACTGAAGAATAAAGTTATTTTGGTCTTGTTTTTAGGCATCTTTTTTATTGTAGGAGTAGATGTTGCTACAAACTATATTAGTTCGAAACTTATGGCAGCCCGTTATGACTGGACAGCGGAACAGGTTAAGTTTGCCCCTCAAATATATTTTTTGAGTCGAACGATTGGCGCATTGCTCGGAACGTTTTTACTGGCACGGATTTCAGGAATACGTTATTTTCGTATAAATATTGTCGTATGTGCCATCTGTTTATTGCTTTTAATGTTCGTCGATGGAGTTACAATGAATTTATTATGTATAGGTGGTATTGGATTTTTTGCCTCTTCGGTATTCTCTATTATATATTCTTTGGCTTTTCAAGAATGTCCCTCAAAGATGAATCAGATTTCTGGTCTGATGATAACGGCTGTTGCTGGAGGTGGGGTTATAACTCCTATGTTAGGATTGGCTATAGATATGGGAGGTATTACAGCAGGACTATTTGTTATTCTACTTTGTGTAGCTTACTTAATGTATTGTGCATTTGGCATAAAGGTAAAAAGACGGTGAATTGATTTGTCTGTGTAGGAACGGGTTAACCGATGTAGTTGTGATTTTTTAGATTTTTTCCTTTCTATCAAATTTAAAGGATAAATAATCATCAGTAACTTAATGAGTAATCGTATCTTATTAATCCTCGTTTCATAAAGGATAATAGGGTGCGATTACGCTTGTTTATATCATCCAACTCTATCGCACTTTTCTGAATTTATTTTGAAATATGGGGATTATTGCAGATAGGGAAGTTATGAATTTCTCAGTTTATTTGAATAGCTTTAAGGGGATGTTTTGTCGTTTTTGACTAATTTTATTCTGTTCTAATTCCTGTTTATTATTTTATTTTTCCGATAGCTTTGTCTTTTCCCTGTGTGAATCTAGATTTATCCACAAAAAAGGCCATCTCAAATTATATTTCAATTTGAGACAGCCTCTTTTTTATTGTCTGTCCGTTCCTTTTGGGGATAATTCCTAAAGTTGAATACTGAAGTGCATTCCCAAAGTTTTCTGTCTAACTTTTGGGGCGCACTTCGCGCAAATTATCAGACGATTCTTTTATTCTTCCTGTAATTTAAGGAAGGAACATCCGAGCATATTTCCAGTTTCCTCCCTTAAATGCATGGCACCACCTCGGCATACCTTCCATGCTTTGCAGTCAAGACATGCTCCGTGTTTCATCCATTTCCGATTTCTAAAAGGTTCAAAACGGTTATTCCATACCTCCATAAAATTATCCGTATAGATATTTCCCTGGTCATGATTGCTCCGAATACTCAAACACCCAGTGATAGCACCATCATAACGGACAGAAGCTATATTAATACCTGCTCCGCAGAAAAACGGAAAATCACGGACAATCATCTCATACGGTCCAAGATAACCCTCACAAGAATAAGAAAGGGCAATTCTCTTCTTGTACCTTACCTGCTTGATAAACTCCATAAGCTGCCTGAATTGACTTGAAGAAAGCTGTAGCTCCTGATTACCAGAAGCCCTCCCCATAGGAAATACCGTGAAAATACGCCATTTCTTTACACCCAATAAGCGAAGAAAACCTAGGAACGAGCCAAGAGTATAAAAGTTTCTGGTATTGACACAGGTTATAACATCCCAGGTCAAAGATGACTCTTTCAAAGCTTCAATAGCACGGACCGCACGCTGGAAACTTTGCTCGTTTCCTCTCATCCAATTATGCTCACTTTGTAGACCGTCAAGACTGACAGAGATCGATTTCAGTCCGGCATCTATCAGTTCCTGAAGTTTGCTCTTGTCCAAAAGCATGCCATTAGTAACCATTCCCCAAACAAACCCACGACGTGTTATTTCACGTCCACATGCTACAATGTCATGCCTCATCAAAGGTTCTCCACCTGTAGTAACTATCATGATCTTGGTAGGATCCTTTTCTGCCGCCACCTCATCAAGTACCTTTGAAAAATCTTCGAACGGCATATCTCGCGGCATATCATCTTTCCGACAATCACTGCCACAATGCAAACAGTTGAGATTGCATCGTAACGTACACTCCCAAAATATCTGTTGTAAAAGTCTGCGTTCTGTCCTTATATTGATAAAATCCTGTATATTCATATTCATCAATTTATCCGTGGATCTGGCCCATTCACATCTGGTATAGGCTCATCTATAAAATACTGAAGTCTATTACGCAATTCTTTACGTTGTTGGTTTCTCCTTTCAATCTCATGCGCCTCATGCATAAATTCTTTGACATCTGGATTTTCTCTGTCTAAGCGACCGTTCTCTTTATACCACGAAGGGGGACCATATACGCATGGAATACGCTCATCTACCAAATCGTCATCTATAAGATTGATGGACACATCAACATCGTAAAATACAGGAATGTTATTACGCTTTTCTGTAACTTCATGCGTTTTATCCTCTATTTCACTTTTGGTTTGTATCACGTTGTCATTTTGGGGTTTGTGCACCTTGCCCAAAATGCTCAAAATATATTTTTTAATATTATCTATTATCATTTCTTGCTGTTCATTGTATTAATATCATTGGTTTTCAATCTGTTATCTCGCTTTTTATGCAAAGCATAGATAAACATTTCATAATTTCGTTCATATTTTAAATGATTAATTCTCTATTATATAGTCTTAACGTCCACAAATGTATTGCAATTATTTTATCTTATTACGAATCTCTAAAACTGTATATACCTGACGGAACTTTTCCACCAGCCGTTTTTTATTTCCTGTGCCGATAGTTGCCCGGCAGGTATGCTCATCATCCTGATTGTAGAGATTTTTGATAGCCATGCGCTTACCTAACAGCACATGCTTCGTTTCATGGTTGCAACCGGCAACCAAAACCACCGCTGCTGATATAACGGAAATGCGGTATTTGCTCCCTTGAAGAAGGATATTTACTGTGTTAATTCCATTTTCATGTCGTCATTTTTCTGTAAGAATTTCGACCTATTGTACATTCTTTTTAATAAATAAGTGAAACAAGACCTCTTTAAATAAATCCAACAAGGAGCTAAGGCTCCTTTTATTCTGAGACGGGACGGACAGAATGACCATAGAAGCGATCGTCTTCGTCCCAGTTCGTATAGCCATCGTTGAAGTCTTAGGAAGTTAGCTATAGCTCACACTGAGCGTACCTGATCAAGATCAACCGTTCGAGCTCTGATAGTAGACACTCGTACCCAAATGATAACCGGCAGCAGGAGGAAATATAGAATTTCCATTAGAAAAACATCGCTATGGAGATGTAGGTAATCACCCCATCACATACTCCCTTCTGTTGCAGCTCATAAGCAGGAAGGTTTTCATTCAAAAGCTCGGAGGCTTCCGGAGGACGGATTCCGGACAACATCTTGAAAAGAGTAGTGCTCAACGCATAGACTCCATCGCCATCAGGAAATCCTTGCCGGGATACTTTATAGGCTCAGGTTCGTGGCTCTACGGGCGATTTACGCTTATAATCAGGATAGAGACCATGTCATTGCTACAGGTTAGCGTAGAATCGCAACAGCTGTTGATATTATTTCACTTAAAGCATCGGGTACTTTCACATGGGGCTTAGACGGATAAGTAATGCCAATGGTACCCTAACCTAAAACCGTGTCAATTATACGTATGACTTCCCACATAAAGAATAATCGCTTGGTAATAGATTTATTAACAAAGAATTATCTTTCAGAATATTTTTTATTATGCAAAAATACCTCTAATAAATTTATTACACACAATATCTGAACTAAAAATCAATCGGAAACCGGACGAATATAATACCCCTGATAACGATAAAAATAATCCAGATTATGATGATTCCTGCTAAAATATAAATATACGGCCTTCTGATTATCTCCTTCAACAGGAGTAGCAGTCCAATAACACCCATACATTTCATCCGATCCCGTTGCGTAAAAATCGGTTGCCGGAAGATAAATAGAATTCCCATTAGGACCAGTAATTAAAAAACCTTTACTTGCATTTGATTCTGTCCACGTCCATTTACCATATTCGAGAAGTTCTTCAAATTCCGACTCTCTTGGAATACGCCAGGTAGCACCCCATTCAACACAAGCCACATCATAACGTGAGTTTCCAGAAATATCACCTATTTTCTTTTTATTCGTCTTAGAATTTTTTTGGGTAAACTTATATTTCATAGTTTTCTCACCCCAGGCATAACCCATGCCACAATCATCTGTAGTTGATGCAAAAACATTACAGGTTGCCCATTTCAAACCACTTGGCAATCCTAAATCTACATACTCATGGCCATTGATCATTCCCGTTGATTGACTCCTTACAGATAAAGGAAAAACAAATAAAAGACACAAATACAACATCCCACTTTTAATCCAAAGCGCAGATAGACATTTCATAATTCTGTTCATATCTTTAATATTTTAACGTGAGTTCGACGAATTGTAAATGTAAATTAGTAATTAGTGAAAATTATCGTATCTTTATAAAGGGTGCAAAATAAAAATTACGAACAATAATCGCTATGGTGACCAAAAGCGAAGTTATAGAATTATTTTGTATAGCAGATGGTTTTTGTAAGTTTTTTTAATGGTATAATGAAAAAATTATACACTTAAATCCACCGTAAAGTGCACGTATTACCGTTTCATGGCTTGGAATACCCTTGTCCGATACATTTCTATCCGGAAAAGATTTGTGAACATATACACCATCTTTTCCCAAAGGTTTCTCTTATAACTATTTTACCGAATAATTTTATTGTCAACCTATTGAGCGCAATTGCAGCATATTGCTGTTTCCCAAAGAAACCGTGTATCAATGTTACGAGAACTATTGACTCACGGCTTGCATTGTTTGGAATTCGTCGAACTCACGTCTATTTTACGTTTCCCTTTAGCCAGTTTCCTATGGCTGTAGTCTGCTGTGTAGAATCTTTATCTGAAGCATATTCATTTCTTCGCACAGCTTTTGTTACATCACTTTTTTAGTATAAATAACCGTTTACTTTGGTTCGGAAATGACAATAAAAAAGACCACTCTGTTGCCAGAGTGATCTTTTCAAGTTAATGTTTTGAATGATTATTTCTTGAAATATCTGTTGTACAGACCTTCGAAACCTTTACCGTGACGAGCTTCGTCTTTAGCCATTTCGTGAACTGTATCGTGGATTGCATCCAGATTCAGCTGTTTTGCACGAGTAGCGATACGCTTCTTGTCTTCGCAAGCACCGCATTCTGCGTTCATACGTTTTTCCAGGTTAGTCTTGGTATCCCATACGCAGTCACCCAGCAGTTCAGCGAATTTAGCAGCGTGTTCTGCTTCTTCCCATGCATAGCGTTTGAAAGCTTCAGCAACTTCAGGATAGCCTTCGCGGTCTGCCTGACGGCTCATAGCCAGGTACATACCAACTTCTGTACATTCACCCATGAAGTGGTTGTTCAGGTCTTTGATCATTTCGTCGTCGCAACCTTTAGCTACACCGATTACATGTTCGTCAACGAACTGCAAACCGCCTTCTGCTGATTCTTCCAGTTCTTTGAATTTAGAAGCAGGAGCTTTACACATAGGGCATTTTTCAGGAGCTGTTTCACCTTCATAGATGTAACCACATACAGTACAGATAAATTTTTTCATAAGTCAAAAAAGTTTTAATTATTAGTTAATATTTTATTTAGCCTTGTGGGCTATTAATTTTCATGTTTCTTTTCCCGGCATTCCGGACAGATGCCTTTGTAATAGTGATGAGTTTCTTCTATCTGGAATCCGTTTTTGCTCAACGATTCTATCTCTTCACTTTCCGGTTCCATCGGGATATCGTATATTTTTCCGCAGGCCTTGCATTGAAAATGTGCATGCATCGATGTGTCACCGTCGAAACAGGCATTACGTTCGTCGATGGTTAACATGCGCGCTGCTCCATGTTCGATAAACAATTTCAGTGTATTATACACGGTTGTTTTCGATAGGGTAGGTATATCTTTACATAATGCAAGGTATATCTCGTCGATACACGGATGAGTATGATGCTTCAGCAAGTAGTCCATAATGGCAATACGCTGTACAGACGGCTTGATGTTGTAACTAAGCAAATATTCGTATGCGTTCATGTTATTCTTTATATTTTTGTAATTGTTACAATTTTAATTCTTTGGCAAAGATATAAACATTTTCTTAAATATCAAAGCAAAGTTAGTTTTTTTATTTTTCTCCTTTCGGTCCGTAAATAATTCCTATCTTTGCAAAGTTACATTATTTATATAACAATTTATATGAAATATGGTTTTGTAAAAGTGGCAGCAGCTATACCTTTGGTGAAGGTTGCCGACTGCCAGTTCAATGCACAGCAGGCAGGCAGACTGATTAGTGAGGCTGATTCGAAAGGAGTTCAGGTAATCATTTTTCCGGAATTGAATCTTACGGGATATTCATGTGGTGATTTGTTCGGACAGTCTTTGTTGCTAGAACAGGCCGAAATGGCTTTGATGCAGGTGATGAACGAAACTCGCCAGTTGGATATAATATCTATAGTAGGAATGCCTGTAACTGTCAATTCAACATTAATGAATTGTGCAGTTGTTTTACAGCGCGGAAAAATACTAGGAGTGGTTCCTAAAACATATTTGCCTAACTATAAGGAATTTTATGAGCAACGCTGGTTTGCCCCTTCGAGTGCGCATGTTGATAATACAATGGTACGTTTGTGCGGTCAGCAGGTGCCGGTCAGTGCGAATTTGATTTTTGAGTCTGTGGATCTATGTTTCGGTATAGAAATCTGCGAAGACGTATGGGCTACCATTCCTCCAAGTTCAAAACTGGCCCTTCAGGGAGCAGATGTGATTTTCAACATGTCGGCCGATACGGAAAATATCTGCAAACATCAGTATCTGCGCTCGCTTATTGCTCAGCAGTCGGCACGTTGTCTGGCAGGATATGTGTTTGCTTCTTCTGGTTTCGGGGAATCAACAACCGATGTTGTTTTTGCAGGGAATGCTTTTATCTATGAGAATGGTACATTGCTGGCGGCTTCCGAACGGTTTTCTTTCGAGGAGCAGCTGATTGTCAGTGAAATTGATGTAGAGCGTTTGCGGAACGAGCGTATGCTGAATACTACATTCTCTGCCAGTGTGCGGGCTTACAAGGATTGTCCGGTGAAGCGCATTCCGGTAGAACTTGCTCAAACAGGAGAGGAGTGTACGCTGACTCGTCCGGTTGAACCTCATCCGTTTGTTCCGGAAGGTGGAAAGTTGCTCGATGAGCGCTGTGAGGAAATTTTTTCCATTCAGGTAGCCGGACTGGCAAAACGTCTGGTGCATACTGGATGTAAGACAGTGGTTGTCGGAATTTCCGGAGGACTGGACTCTACGCTTGCACTGCTGGTATGTGTAAAGACGTTCGATAAATTAGGATTGTCGCGTGAAGGGATTGTCGGCATAACCATGCCGGGATTCGGTACGACCGACCGTACGTATCACAATGCATTGGACTTGATGCGCTCTTTGCAGGTCACGACCCGCGAAATCAGCATACGAGATGCGTGCATTCAGCATTTTAAAGATATCGATCATGATATGTCTGTACACGATGTAACGTATGAAAACGGTCAGGCGCGAGAACGCACTCAGATTCTGATGGATTATGCCAATAAAGTCGGGGGACTGGTTATTGGTACGGGAGATCTTTCTGAACTGGCGCTGGGCTGGGCTACATACAATGGCGACCATATGTCGATGTACGGAGTCAATGCAAGTATTCCGAAAACACTGGTCCGCTATCTGGTTACTTGGGTGGCAGAAACGGGAGTGGACGAAGAATCACGTGCTACACTGCTCGATATTATTGATACACCTATTAGTCCCGAATTGATTCCTGCTGATGAAAACGGAAACATCAAGCAGAAAACGGAAGATTTGGTAGGTCCATACGAGTTGCACGATTTCTTCCTGTTCCATTTCTTGCGCTTCGGTTTTCGTCCGGCTAAGATTTTTTATCTGGCAGAAATTGCTTTCCGTGATGTATACGATAAAGAAACAATTAAAAAATGGCTTACGAACTTCTGCCGCCGTTTCTTCAATCAGCAATTCAAACGTTCTTGTCTGCCCGATGGTCCTAAGGTTGGTTCTGTATCTTTGAGTCCCCGTGGCGACTGGCGTATGCCGAGTGATGCAAGTTCGGCTTTATGGTTGCAGGAGTGTGAGCAGTTGTAATTCTTACTATTATCCTGACGAAAGATCTTGAGAGATATGCTGGAGGCGGTTTTTGGCTTCCAGCATATATTAGAAACTATTAGATGTTTCGGTACAGGATTACCCTTTCACGCCCTTCACTTGTGTGATAACTCGTCGTTTATAGGTGGAATCTTTTTTAGAAATCGGCATCATACTTATGATTTAGAATACACACTTTTTGTTGCTTTTCCAGAATGTATCTGCTGGGATAGTTTGGAATCTGTTACTACATTCTGGTTCGTTTTGACTTTATCATCCATACATTTTTTTTGCATAGTGGGGTGGTGAGCTTAAAAAAACTTGTTTGTTCGCTTATCTGTTCTGCAGAGCATATCCGGTATTTTTCCCCGTTTCTTTCTTCTGCATTGTACCTGTATCTTTTCTTTTCCGCATAAAATTTCATCATTTTTCTGTTCCAGACCGTACTATTACGCGGTGTCTAGGAAAATTTCTTTCGTATTTCCTTCGGTTTCTCCCGCTGTTGTTTCATGTTTTTGTACAAAACTTTCTGGAATTTGTACAAAACAAAATATTTTTTGTACAAAAACCGGAGGGAATTCCGGCATGTTTTTTCTGGATCTCCCGTATTTTTTATTCAGGCTTCCGGATTTTTTTTGGGCGTTCCCTGCTTTTTTGAGTGAAAGAGTCCGGTTTTCTCGTTTACCTATCCGTTTTTTAAGAGTGTTTTCTACCTTGTCGGTTATGATTCTCTTGTTTCTTTTCCATCAGTCTGTCTTTTTTCCGTATTCTTTTGATAAAAAATCCATTTTTTTCAGAATGAACCATCCTTCCGGATATGCATCTTTTCTCTTTTCGTCTGGGTATTTTCATATTTTTTGTCCGTTTTTTGAGACCTTTTTCGCTTCGTCGGAATAATTTTCCCTGCCTTTTTTATGTGGGGCTGAGAAAATTTTCTGTCTGTTTCCATAATTTTTTTGCTTTCTTGGAACTTTTTTAAAAGAAGAATCTGTTTTATTTTGTTTCTGTCATCGGTTTTCAGGCATGTCTTTCCTGACAATCCGGATATTTTTCAAGTTTTTTTCGTGGGGAAACTGAGAAATTTTTCCATTTCGTCCCCGTATTTTTATGCTTCTCCTGAATTTTTTCAAAAGAAAAATCTGCTTTTTTCAGCATGAATTTCCCTTGCGGATGAACCATTTTTCCTTTTCTCGTGGAGTCTTTTCAGATTTTTTCCATTCCATCCGGCAATGATTTCCATGTATTCGGGATATTTTTTCACCTTTCCGGCTCATTTTTGCACGGTCCAGACGCGCGCGCACCTGCACGCGCGTAATAATATATTGAGTATCTTTCCCGGCTCCCTTTTCCTTCTTCCGGAAAACCTGTCGTAAAACATACCTGAGATACAGCGATTTATGAATTTTCTTGCAAAAATTTTGAAAAAAAGTGTTCGTAAAAGTTGGAGAAAGCGAAAAAGTGCGTAATTTTGCACCCGCTTTCGAGAGGGAAAGACGTTGAAGAGATGACAATCTGAAAGGAAACGGAGCAGGAAGCAGCGGTTCTGCGGCGGTCCAAGTATCTTACCTTAACGGCGTTAAGGGAGCGAGAACGGCAGCCGGACGAAGTCAGCTTCCGCCGCCAAAAAAAACTTTTTGAAAAAAAACTTTCGAAAAAGTTTGGCGGTTTCGAAAAAAGCTCTTAACTTTGCAAACGCTTTCGACAACGAACGGAAGCCACAAAAAAGAAATAGTTCTTTGAGAGACTTTAGATAAACAAACGAAGATGTAGTACAAGAAGTAGC
>FR887813.1:9165-18080 GCA_000432735.1 Bacteroides sp. CAG:443 | reverse complement strand
GCCATCTCAAATTATATTTCAATTTGAGACAGCCTCTTTTTTTATGGTAGGCTGTGAAAATCGTTTCGAGGTAAATGTATTCTCTTTTTCGTATTTTGTGAGTTGTATACTCTAAAAAAGGAAGAATTTTAGAAAAACGCACCTTATTATATGGTGTACTTCAGGTTTTTTCATACATTTGTCCCAAAATCACTAAATGGATTACAGAAATTATGCAAAATAATCTGGTAATAGTTGAGTCCCCCGCAAAGGCAAAAACTATTGAAAAGTTCTTGGGAGAGGGATATAAGGTACTTTCAAGTTACGGACATATCCGCGATTTGAAACAGAAGGCGTTCAGTATCGATATCAAGAATCATTTCGCCCCGATATACGAAGTGCCGGAAGACAAGAAGAAACTGGTAACTGAATTGAAAAAGGAAGCGAAAAAGGCCGATATGGTATGGCTCGCATCCGATGAGGACCGTGAGGGAGAAGCTATATCGTGGCATTTGTTTGAGGTGCTGGAACTCGACCCGGCAAAGACAAAGCGTATTGTATTCCATGAAATTACCAAGACTGCTATTCTGAAAGCCATTGAACATCCGCGTGACATTAATGTCGACTTGGTGAATGCTCAACAGGCGCGTCGTGTACTCGACCGTATTGTGGGCTTCGAACTATCACCGGTATTGTGGAAGAAAATCAAGCCTTCTTTGTCGGCTGGACGTGTACAGTCGGTCGCCGTGCGTCTGATTGTGGAGCGTGAGCGTGAGGTACATGCGTTTGTAAGTGAGGCTTCCTATAAGGTCACCGCTATTTTTACCGATGACAAAGGAGCTGAAATCAAGGCTGATTTAGGAAAGCGCTTTAAAACCAAGGAGGAGGCAAAGGCATTTTTGGAAAGTTGCAAGAATGCTGGATTCAAAATAGAAGATATTACTACTCGTCCGATAAAGAAATCACCCGCTGCTCCGTTTACAACTTCTACCTTGCAGCAGGAAGCTGCGCGTAAGTTGGGCTATACCGTGGCACAGACCATGATGCTGGCACAGCGGTTGTATGAAAACGGACAGATTACTTATATGCGTACCGACTCTGTAAACTTGTCGGATCTGGCACTGAGTACGAGCCGCGATACCATCCTTTCACTGATGGGTGAAAAATATGTGCATACGCGTCATTTTACAACGAAAACGAAGGGTGCTCAGGAAGCGCATGAAGCTATCCGTCCGACTTATATGTCGAATGAAACCATTGAGGGAACTTCTCAGGAAAAACGTTTGTATGACTTGATCTGGAAACGTACCTTGGCTTCACAGATGGCAGATGCTGAACTGGAAAAGACGACTGCTACCATTGCAATCAGCGGACATACCGATAAATTTATTGCAGTAGGTGAAGTGGTTACCTTCGACGGTTTCTTGCGTGTGTACAAGGAATCTTTCGATGAGGATATGGAGCAGGAAGATGAAAGTCGTCTGCTTCCCGCTTTGGAAGTCGGACAGTCGCTCGATTGTAAGGAAATCATTGCAATGGAACGTTTTACACAAGCTCCTCCGCGCTATACGGAAGCCAGTCTGGTTCGTAAACTGGAAGAACTGGGTATCGGACGTCCTTCTACGTATGCTCCTACAATTTCGACTATTCAGCAGCGAGGCTATGTAGAGAAAGGAAATCGTGAAGGCGTAGAACGTAGTTATGAAATCCTGCAACTGAAGGGAAATAAGATTACAGAAAGTACGAAAACAGAAATAACCGGAAGTGAAAAGGCAAAACTGATTCCTACGGATGTGGGTATTGTGGTCAATGACTTCCTGAAAGAATATTTCCCGCAGATTATGGATTATAACTTCACGGCAAGTGTGGAGAAGGAGTTCGATGAAATAGCAGAGGGAGATAAAAAATGGACGGATGTGATGGAACATTTTTATGAAGGTTTCCATCCGTTGGTAGAAGATACGATGGCTGCCAAGTCAGAACATAAGGTAGGAGAACGTATGCTGGGGGTAGACCCGGTAAGCGGAAAGCCTGTTTCTGTGAAAATCGGACGCTATGGACCGGTTGTGCAGATTGGTACGGCAGACGATGAAGAGAAACCTCGTTTCGCTCAGCTGAAGAAAGAATATTCGCTGGAAACCATTACATTGGAAGAAGCACTCGATCTGTTTAAACTTCCTCGTACATTGGGCGAATGGGAAGGAGCTGTTGTAACGGTGGGAACAGGACGTTTCGGACCATATATACGTTATAACAATACGTTCGTTTCTATACCTAAGAGTATGGATCCGATGGCTGTCACGCTGGATGAAGCGATAACGTTGATTCGTGAAAAGCAGGATGCAGCAGCCAAAAAGGTTATCAAGACTTTTGATGCCGATCCGGATATGCAGATTTTGAATGGCCGTTACGGACCGTATATCGCATATCAGAAAAAGAATTATAAGATTCCTGAAAATGTGGAGGCGGCCGATTTGACATTGGATGCTTGTTTCAAAGTCATCGAATTGCAAAAGGAAAAGGCTGAGGTGCGTAAAGTTCGCGGCGGCATAAAGAAGAAATAATGAAAAGAATCTTTTTGATAGGTTATATGGGATCGGGCAAGACCACACTGGGTAAGGCGTTTGCCCGAGCCATGCAACTCCAGTTCATTGATTTGGACTGGTATATCGAGGAGCGTTTTCACAAAACGGTGCAGGAGTTGTTTGCCGAACGGGGCGAAGAAGGCTTTCGTGAGGTGGAAAGAAACATGTTGCACGAGGCTGGAGAGTTTGAAAACGTCGTGATTGCAGCTGGAGGAGGTACACCCTGCTTTTTCGATAATATAGATTATATGAATCGTGTGGGTGATACCGTTTTCCTGGATGTCTGTCCTGACGTCTTGTTCCGCCGCTTGAAAATTGCCAAGGCGAAGCGTCCGCTGCTGGCCGATAAGACGGACGACGAACTGATGGAGGTTATAAAGACTGCTTTGCAGAAGCGTATGTATTTTTACGCGCAAGCTAAATATAAATTTAATGCCGAAAGGCTGGAAAGCCATAAACAAATCGGCGAATCAGTAGAGCAACTGAAATTATTATTAGACAAATAGATTATAAACGTAGACTTTATGTTGTGAAATGAGAAAATGGCGTATTGAAGATTCTGAAGAACTCTACAACATTACTGGGTGGGGTGTTTCATACTTTGGTATTAATGACAAGGGTCATGTAGTAGTAACTCCGCGTAAAGACGGTGTGGCCGTCGACCTGAAAGAACTGGTCGATGAACTTCAGTTAAGGGATGTCACAGCTCCGATGCTGGTTCGTTTCCCTGATATTCTGGATAACCGTATCGAAAAAATATCCAATTGCTTTGCTATCGCTGCCGAAGAATATGGATATCAGGCTCAAAACTTTATTATTTATCCGATTAAGGTGAACCAGATGCGACCGGTTGTGGAGGAAATCATCAGTCACGGGAAAAAGTTCAACTTAGGACTGGAGGCTGGTTCCAAGCCGGAATTGCATGCCGTGATTGCCATTAATACGGATTCAGATTCGCTGATCATTTGTAACGGATATAAGGACGAAAGTTATATTGAGCTTGCTTTGCTGGCACAGAAAATGGGTAAGCGCATCTTTCTGGTAGTGGAGAAGTTGAATGAACTTCGTCTGATTGCCAAGATTGCCAAGCAGTTGAATGTACGGCCTAATATCGGTATCCGCATCAAGCTGGCTTCTTCAGGAAGCGGTAAATGGGAAGAGAGTGGGGGTGATGCCAGCAAGTTCGGTCTGACATCCAGTGAACTGCTCGAAGCCCTCGATTTTATCGAAAAGAAGGAGCTGAAGGATTGCCTTAAACTGATTCATTTCCATATCGGAAGCCAGGTTACCAAGATTCGCCGTATTAAGACAGCTTTGCGCGAGGCTTCTCAGTTCTATGTGCAGTTGCATCAATTGGGTTTCCCGGTTGAGTTTGTCGATATAGGTGGCGGATTGGGCGTTGATTACGACGGTACGCGTTCCTCATACAGTGAAAGTAGCGTGAACTATTCCATTCAGGAATATGTAAACGATTCTATTTCTATCATGGTGGATGCCAGCAACAAGAATAATATTCCGCATCCGAATATCATAACCGAAAGCGGACGTTCGCTGACTGCCCATCATTCGGTCTTGATTTTTGAAGTGCTTGAAACAGCTTCTTTGCCGGAAATGGATGAGGACTTCGAAGTAAGTCCCAATGACCATGAACTGGTACAGGAAATGTATCAGATATGGGATAATCTGAATCAGAGTCGTATGCTGGAGGCATGGCACGATGCACAGCAGATTCGTGAGGAAACATTGGATTTGTTTAGTCATGGCATTGTCGACTTGAAGACCCGTGCGCAGATTGAACGGTTATACTGGTCGGTTTGTCGCGAGATCAATCATATCGTATCGGGATTGAAACATGCTCCCGATGAATTCCGCAACTTGGACAAGCTGCTGGCAGATAAGTATTTCTGTAATTTCTCTCTGTTCCAGTCGTTGCCGGACTCATGGGCGATAGACCAGATTTTCCCGATTATGCCTATCCAGCGTCTGGATGAGCGTCCGGACCGTACGGCTACATTACAGGATATTACCTGCGACTCGGATGGAAAGATTGCCAATTTCGTGTCTACGCGAAATGTATCACACGACTTGCCGGTACATACTGTTAAGGCAAAAGAATCTTATTATATCGGTGTTTTCCTGGTAGGAGCTTATCAGGAGATTCTGGGCGATATGCATAATTTGTTTGGTGATACCAATGCTGTGCATGTTACTGTCAATGAAAAAGGATACACAATCGATCAGGTGATTGACGGTGAGACTGTAGCAGAAGTACTGGATTATGTACAATATAATCCGAAGAAACTCGTTCGTACGCTCGAAACATGGGTTACTAAGTCTGTGAAAGAGGGTAAGATTTCATTGGAAGAAGGAAAAGAATTCCTGGCAAATTATCGTTCCGGATTATACGGATATACATATTTGGAATAATACAAAATAAGCATACAATGAAAGAGAAACTGACTATTGTAAAAGTAGGTGGAAAAATTGTGGAGGAAGCTGCTACACTGAACCAGTTGCTTTCCGATTTTTCGGCGATACCGGGTTATAAGCTGCTGGTACACGGCGGCGGACGTTCGGCTACAAAAATTGCGGCACAGTTGGGTATCGAAAGTAAAATGGTAGATGGACGCCGTATTACCGATGCTGAAACATTGAAAGTGGTCACAATGGTCTACGGCGGACTGGTCAACAAGAATATTGTAGCCGGCCTTCAGGCAAAAGGTGTAAATGCTATTGGACTGACGGGGGCTGATATGGATGTGATCCGTTCGGTAAAACGTCCCGTTAAGGAAGTCGATTATGGTTTCGTTGGAGATGTAAAGCATGTTAATGCTGAGGTACTTGTATCCCTGATTAGCCAGGGAGTCGTTCCTGTCATGGCTCCGCTCACCCACGATGGTGAAGGGAATATGCTTAACACCAATGCTGATACGATAGCGGGTGAAACAGCAAAGGCTCTTGCCGAAGCATTTGATGTTACCTTGATTTATTGTTTCGAAAAGAAGGGAGTTTTGCGTGATGCAGACGATGATGAAAGCGTCATTCCGGTTATCACTCCAGAACTTTTTCAGAAATATGTAGCCGAAGGGATCATACAAGGTGGTATGATTCCGAAGCTAGAAAATTCTTTTTCAGCTGTAGAGGCCGGGGTCTCCCAAGTTGTAATAACCTTAGCATCAGCTATCGACGGTAAGTCGGGCACGATTATAAAAAAATAATTCAAAAAAATAGGCGGGTGGGTGTAACTTTTGTGTAACTCACCCGTCATTATTATAGAAAGCAATGCGAGAAATTAGTTTCCGAAATGATATTTTGCCACTGAAAGACAAACTTTACAGGCTGGCACTCCGGATTACTTTCGATAGTGCCGAAGCGGAGGATATCGTGCAGGATACTATGATCAGGGTATGGAACAGGCGGGATGAATGGTCACAGTTCGATTCGATTGAAGCCTATTGTCTGACAGTGGCGAGAAATCTTGCAATCGACCGAAGCCAGAAGCAGGAAGCACAGAACATGGAGCTGACTCCCGAAACACAGGAAATGCCTGACGCATTGACACCCGATAAAAAGTATGAGCAGGACGAACAACTTAAGCTGGTACATCGTTTAATAAACGAGCTCCCGGAAAAGCAACGGACTATCGTACAACTTCGGGATATAGAAGGGAAAAGTTATAAAGAAATTGCCGATGTCTTACAATTGACAGAGGAACAAGTTAAAGTGAATCTGTTTAGAGCAAGGCAACGGATTAAATTAAAATATAGCGAGATAGACAACTATGGACTATAAGTACATTGAACAACTTTTAGAAAAGTACTGGAACTGCGAGACTTCCATAGAAGAGGAACAGATTCTGCGTTCTTTCTTCCACCAGAAAGAAGTTCCGGCACATTTGCTTCGTTATAAGCCTTTATTCGCTTATCAGGAAGCAGAGAAAGAGGTAAAGTTGGGTGATGACTTTGATTCACGTATTCTGGCTGAGATAGAAAGACCAGTAGTGAAGGCTAGACGCCTCACTTTACATACACGCTTTATGCCTTTGTTTAAGGCAGCTGCTGTGATGGCTCTTTTGTTTACGGTAGGCGGAGTGGTGAAACATTCCATGGATGGAAACAAAGCGGGAGTTGTGTATGTTTACGATCAGTTTGAGAATAACACACACGATCCGCAGGTAGCTTATAAAGTGGATTCGGTCAAGGCACCGATGAAGGTTTCAGAGCGACCTGTCGTAGAGAAACAATAAATTGACATTTTCATTTGCTTTTATATAAATAGTTAGTGCTTATTTAAGAAAAATCATTGATGAGGCTGTGAAGTTTCAATTCTCTCACATTAAAATTTACTAACTCAATAAAAAAGGATTACCGCGTGAGCAGTAATCCTTTTCTTGTGATACTCACTAATAATAGTATGAAATGAACGACGAATCCTTATTCGATAATTTCACCGTTTTCGGTAAACAATACGTTGGCTTCTGCACCTTCCGCGTCTACGAGGGTTATAAGATAAGTTTTTACTCCGTCTTCGTCTTCCTGATAGGCTGCACTTTTAACGGTGTATTCACTGAGGTTTTTGGCCAAGGTATCTTGTATAGCTTGGGGCAAATCTTTAATTGCAATAGGTGTGTAATCAGATGCACTCAATTCGATAGGAGTTACGTTAGTTGTACTGGTTGCTGCAAATGATACAGATGTTCCTAAACTCGCTACTAATGCTATTGCTACTAAAATCTTTTTCATAATGGTTGTTTTTTATAGTTATACAAATGTTTCTGTAAATGTAAGGACAAGCGGTGTGCCAAAAAATAAGTTTTCTATAAGTTGTTGATTATCTTTTAAATATATACACTTTGTTTTTGCTGGTGTTATGATGTATGAGGAATTATTCCTCGAATTTGTAGAGCTGGGTATGTGAAAGACACGAAAAATCTACAGCAAAAAGGTTAAGTGAGTGTTTGGTATGGGTAGATAGGAATGAATGTTTTCTGTTAAAGTTAATTGGGAAAAGAAGGTTACGGCAGAGGAGATATGCCGTTTTTTATGTAAGTTTGCTGTATGATAAGCAAAAAACAGACAATTTCCGATAAAGATTTCGGGCAGATACATTTTACAGTCCGTCGTTCGGCACGCAATATTACGATGCGGGTAAAAGAAGATGGATTGCATGTTACCACTCCTCCTTACCGGAGCGTGACGGCTTTACTCAACGCCATTGCGCCTTTTCGAGAAAAATTGCTTCATACTTGTGCGGAAATCAAGCCAAAACCATTCGACTTAAACTTTACGATCGAAGCCGAATGCTTTCGGTTAAGGCTGGAACCTTCTCCCTTGAAAAATTTCACGGTGAGTCTGAAGGATGAAACTGTCGTGATAGCTTGCCCCGTTACTGCCGATTTTACAACGGAGAGAGTGCAGACTCTGGTGAAAAATGCTGTAATGCGAGCCATGAGGAAGAAGGCAGAAGAATATCTTCCTCCGTTGGTACAATATTGGTCTCGTCAGTTTGAGCTGCCTTATCATAAGGTGAGTATTTCTAAAGCTCGTTCCCGCTGGGGAAGCTGCTCTTCGAAGAAAGATATCAGTCTGTCGTTTTACCTGATGCTTTTGCCGGCACATTTAATGGATTATGTTATTTTACATGAGCTGGCACATACCCGTGAGATGAATCACGGTCCGAGGTTCTGGGATTTATTGAACCGGATGACCGATGGAGAGGCATTGACGTTGCGCAAGGAGTTGCGTACCTATCGGCCGGCTTTTTAAAGGAGTAATGTATAAAAAATTGCCTTTCACGATGACAACGAAACAGAAAAGGTTGTATATTCGCGACGGATAAGGAAAGATGCCAGAGTGACCGAATGGGCCGGACTCGAAATCCGGTGAACGGCTTTGTCCGTTCCGTGGGTTTGAATCCCACTCTTTCCGCTTTTATGATTCGATAATATATTCCCTTGTATTTTTGTTATATGAAAGAAGTTGTATATGCAGCTTGTTTTCATTCCTTCATTTTTTCCTGATTTTCAAAAACAGGAAGGAGTTCTTTTATGCTGTGGCTTTTCGGTTGCTTTATGATTTGATAAAAAAGAGGTTATCCCGTCCTGATAGTTGGGAAAACCTCTTAGTCAAAAGTGCTTACACTTGTTATTTTATTCTGTTCTTAAATTATTGATTGGATTACTGCGTGCTGCTTTCCATATCATAGAAGTGCTGAGAATCAACATGATTATGAGTACTACTAGGATACATCCTCCGAAGATATACCCTGTGAGGTTGATTTTGAACGCAAACAATTCCAATAGGCGGTTGCTGGCAAATAGTGCAAATGCGGTTCCAATCAGAACAGCAGGAA